>BJFY01000001.1 GCA_014190155.1 Actinomycetes bacterium
TGATCGAAGCACCGCTGTTACTTTGCCAAGGATTTCGGCGGCATCTCCAGGTATCGGTGAGTAGTTTTCGTTTGCTGGAAGTAACCAAACGTGGCCATCTTTCTTCGAGAAAGTTTTAACAGTTGCTTCGCCATCGATCATGGCTGCAACGATCTCGCCCTTTTCGCAAGATTTTTGGGAACGAATCACAACGAAATCCCCATCGCAGATCGCAAGATCAATCATTGAGTCTCCGACAACCTTCAACATAAATAGTTCGCCTTCGCCAACTAAGGAAGCTGGCAGCGGGTAAAGCTCCTCAATCTCTTGCGTTGCGGTGATTGGTCCACCTGCGGCAATGCGACCTACCAGCGGCACATTGTGGGTTCGCTCGGGGGTGATTGAGTTATATGAATTTTCCCCAGGAAGTAATACTTCAAGCGCTCGACCACGTGAAGGGTCGCGACGGATAAAGCCTTTCTCTTCCAAAGCTTCGAGCTGGTACTTAACGCTTGATGGGGAGGCCAGGCCAGCGGCTTCACCAATTTCACGCATTGATGGCGGATATCCATTGGCTTCCATGGCGCGCTTAATCGCAAAGAGGATCTTGGCTTGGCGTGGGGTTAGGCCATGCTCATCGGTAGGGCCATCTGGGAGTTCGGTTATTTTGCTTTTGCTGGGCTTGCTGATTTTGCTCATAGCTATAGGTTAGAACAAAATTGCTAAATAATCAAACAAATGTTCTAAATTAACTTGCGAGTGTCGGGGGTGAGGTGTACCTTCGCTATTAGAACAGGCGTTCGAACACTATCCCCAGTGATCGACCAAGGCCGGTTAGATATAAAGCAGGAGAGAAAATGTCCACAATAGCTTTCGACAACTCGCTAAAAAACCCTTATAAATCAAGCGTTTTGTTAACTTCTAGAGGCCGCTTCGTTGCAAGGCTGGCAGTTATTTCTTCGAGTTTAGTTTTAATTGTGGCTGGATATTCGGCGTTTGCCCAATCAGATTTAACCAGCTCAACTAAAACTACCTATCAAGAGATTCTGGTTGCGCCAGGAGAAACGCTCTGGTCTATCGCTGGCAGCATCAGCGATGGTGACCTACTTGCGGCTGTCGATGAAATTACCGAGCTCAATAGCCTCAAATCTCCGGAGTTGAAGGCAGGGCAGCGGATCTACATCCCGATTAAGTAGCGCTCGCTACAATTTCGACACGCCAGAAAAGTTCTAGCTGCTAGATGCGCAGGAACTCTCAACTATCCCTTTATTGTTACTACTAGATGTTGGGGTAAAGATGCGATAGACTTCCATTAGTGGGGGTTTTGAAGGATAGCACCAATACACCCAAGATCGCTAAATAATCAGGATTGAAAGGATGACACGCCGAAATGAATTGCCCGTTCTGCCGACATGATGATTCTCGAGTAGTTGACTCGCGTCCGGCCGAAGAAGGCACTGCAATTCGTCGTCGTCGGGAGTGCACACAATGTGGCTCTCGCTTTTCAACTCAAGAGACTTCGGTACTAGCCATTATTAAACGTAGCGGCGCTACCGAACCATTTAGTCGGGAAAAGGTGATCGCTGGCGTTCGAAAGGCCTGCCAGGGACGTCCAGTTAACGATGATGATTTAGCTCTGCTGGCGCAACGAGTTGAAGAGACTCTCCGCGCTACCGGACAGGCCGAAATTGAAGCTCAAGAAGTGGGTATGGCTATTCTTGCGCCACTCCGAGAACTCGACGAGGTTGCTTACTTACGTTACGCCTCGGTGTACCGTAACTTCTCCTCTCTTGATGATTTCGAAGGTGAGATCGCACTTCTCCGCGCCATGCCTTCCCAACTTTCAGAAAAGATTTCCTTCCCGCAACTTAAGTGAAGTATTCACGCATCGAAAAGTAGTCAAAAAGACGTTTTAAAAGAAGAAGATAAAAATCAAATTAGATTTATCAAGAAGAGAAACTGGAGAAATGAAAATGTCGGATACGGTCGTAAACCGCGTAGGCTCAAAAGCAAAAGCAGGTAAAGGTTTAACAATTGAGCGGGTTTACACCACTCCTGGCGTTCATCCATATGACACGGTCACATGGGAACGTCGCGATGTGGTTCAAACAAATTGGAAGACCGGGGAAGTTGTTTTCGAACAACGCGGCGTTGAGTTTCCAGATTTATGGTCAGTAAATGCGTCGACCATTGTTACAACAAAATATTTCCGTGGCGCTGTCGGTTATGAAAATCGCGAATGGTCACTAAAGCAAGTGATCGACCGCGTAGTACTTTCATATGCAAAGTCCGGTAAAGAAAATGGTTATTTCGCAACTGATGTGGATGCCGAAATATTTGAACACGAATTAACTCATATGTTAATGAATCAAATTTTCTCTTTTAACTCACCAGTCTGGTTTAACGTTGGAACCAACGCGCCACAGCAAGTTTCTGCTTGCTTCATCCTCTCGGTCGAAGACACCATGGAATCAATTCTCAATTGGTACCGTGAAGAAGGCATGATTTTCAAAGGTGGTTCTGGCGCTGGTCTTAACCTCTCCCGAATTCGCTCATCAAAAGAACTTCTAAAATCAGGCGGAACTGCATCTGGGCCAGTCTCTTTCATGCGTGGCGCTGATGCTTCTGCTGGAACTATCAAGAGCGGTGGCGCAACCCGTCGCGCTGCGAAGATGGTTGTTCTAGATGTAGATCATCCAGATATCGAAGAATTTATTGAAACCAAAGTTAATGAAGAAGATAAAATTCGCGCACTTCGTGATGCTGGATTTGATATGGACCTTGGTGGCAAAGACATCATCTCGGTGCAATACCAAAATGCAAATAACTCAGTTCGAGTATCAGATTCATTCATGCGTTCTTACGAGAGCGGTGACCAATTTGGTTTAGTTGCCCGTGCCTCTGGCGAAGTTATTGAAAAAGTAGACTCGAAAGATTTATTCCGTAAAATGGCTGAAGCAGCTTGGGCTTGCGCAGATCCAGGAATCCAATATGACGACACCATCAACGATTGGCACACCAATCCTGAAACCGGTCGAATCAACGCATCAAACCCATGTTCGGAATACATGTCACTTGATAATTCTTCTTGCAACCTAGCATCGCTAAACTTAATGAAGTTCCTAAAAGCAGATGGTTCATTCGATGCTAAAACCTTTGTTAAAGCAACTGAAATGATTATCACCGCTATGGATATCTCAATCTGTTTCGCAGATTTCCCAACCGAGGCAATTGGCTTAACAACTCGCGCTTACCGTCAACTTGGAATTGGCTTCGCAAATATCGGAGCGCTACTTATGGCTTCTGGCCTTGCATACGATTCTGAAGGAGGACGTGCACTTGCCGGTGCGATTACCTCACTTATGACCGGTACTTCATACCGACGTTCTGCAGAACTTGCCGGAATCGTTGGACCTTATGAAGGTTATGCTCGAAATGCAGCGCCACACACCCGGGTTATGCGAAAGCACCAAGCAGCTTCTACCGCAGCTAAACCTGTAACGACTCTAGATCGCGATGTTTGGATAGAAGCCAATAAAGAGTGGGAAAAGGGCGTAGCTATTGGTGAAAAGAACGGCTGGCGAAATGCGCAAGCCTCAGTTCTTGCGCCAACCGGAACTATCGGCCTAATGATGGATTGCGATACCACTGGTATCGAACCTGATTTCTCACTAGTTAAATTTAAGAAGTTAGTTGGCGGCGGCTCGATGCAGATCGTGAACCAAACTGTGCCAGCTGCGCTTCGCAAACTTGGTTACACCGAAGAAACGGTTGAAGCCATAGTTGAATACATCGCTGCAAACGGCCATGTGATCGATGCCCCCGCACTTAAGACCGAACACTATGACGTCTTTGATTGCGCCTTAGGTGCCCGTTCTATCGCCCCTATGGGCCACGTAAGAATGATGGCTGCTTGCCAACCATTCCTATCTGGTGCGATTTCAAAAACCGTTAACCTCCCAGCAGATGCAACTGTTGCCGATGTAGAAGAGGTTTATTACGAAGGTTGGAAACTCGGGCTTAAAGCGCTCGCGGTATATCGCGATAATTGCAAAGTTGGACAACCACTTTCAGATGGTAAAGCGGCAAAGAGAGATGAAACTGTTAACGCAGCCCCAGCTCCAGCAACTCGTAAGCGTTTACCTAAGTCACGACCATCACGCACTACTTCATTCTCAGTAGCTGGCGCAGAGGGTTACATGACCGCTGGTACTTACGACGATGGAAAACTCGGCGAAGTATTCCTAAAACTTGGCAAGCAAGGTTCAACTCTTGCTGGCGTCATGGATGCATTCTCGATTGCAGTATCGATCGGTCTCCAATATGGCGTACCGCTAGATACTTACGTACAGAAGTTCACCAATTTACGTTTCGAACCTGCCGGAATGACTGATGATCCAGATATCCGTATTGCGCAATCCATGATGGATTACATCTTCCGTCGGCTGGCTTTGGATTACTTACCATTTGATGATCGCTCATCACTGGGCCTTTACACCGCAGCAGAGCGTGCAAAAGCTTTAGATACCGGCGATTACACCGCAATTGAAGTTGCACCAAAAGCTGCAGTTGTAAAAACTGAGGTAAAGATTGAGGCTGCGCCATCACATATCGGTTCTTCAACTGAATTGATGGAACAACTATCTGGAGTTAAGACAGATGCCCCACTATGTATGACGTGTGGCGTAAAAATGCGGATGTCCGGCGCCTGCTATGTCTGTGAAGGTTGCGGCTCTACATCTGGTTGCAGCTAATCCACAAGTAATTAAGAAACGAGCCTCAGTTATTGGGGCTCGTTTTTTTATTTAATTTCAACAGTAAGGTTTCCACATGGCCTCTTCACAACTCGGTGCAAAAGTTAGAAGCGCGCTCGAAGTTGCAGTCGAAGCAATTGGGGGATCACCTCGCTCTGGCCAAATCGAGATGGCAGAAGCGGTCGCAAATGCACTAAACGACCGACATCATCTTTTAGTCCAAGCTGGCACCGGTACTGGTAAATCTCTGGCGTATTTAATTCCAGCGCTAGTTCATGGCAAGAAAGTTTTAGTTGCAACCGCAACCCTTGCGCTGCAGCGCCAATTAATTGAACGAGATCTACCAAAAATCAAAGAAGCGCTAGAGAAAGAGCTAGATCGAGATTTATCGTTCGCAATCTATAAAGGTGTTGGAAACTATCTCTGCTTGCAGAAAATGAATAGTGAACTCCCAGATCCTGATGGTGAAGTACTTTTGGAAATAGGTGTGCTCGGTCAAGATGCAAAACGCCTTCGTGCTTGGGCCGAATCTCCAGGCGCATCTGGTGATCGCGACGATGCCCCAGATGTAGATCGCCGAGTTTGGTTAGCCAATTCGGTATCAGGTCGTGAATGCGTCGGTGCAGATGATTGCCAATTTGGTACTAAATGTTTTGCAGTAAACGCAAAAGCGAAAGCCCAGACCGCCGATATTGTCGTCACAAATCACACTCTGCTCGCAATTGAAATCGTGGATTCGCATCCGATTTTGCCGGACCGCGATGCGATTGTGCTCGATGAAGCACATGAATTCATGGATCGCACGACTCAAGCCGTTACGGAAGAACTCACCTCTGGCAGGGTAATTCGCGCTGCCCAGATGGCAAAACGACATATGCCCGGCAAGACATCCGATGCATTCTCAAAAGCTGCGGATGGCTTCGCAGCAGCTATTGCAGATTACGCCGATGATTATCGGAGTAACCGCGATGAACAACGCCGCCTTGATGAATTGCCATCTCAACTAGAAGCGCCAGTAAGAAAAATAAAGGAGGCGGCCGAAGCTCTTGGTGCGGCGATAAATGCAGATGCGGAAATTATCGACCCTGACTCAATTGCTGAAAGAGCTCGGGTAAAAGGCGCAGTTAATGAATTAAAACAAACAGCGACCAAAATGTTAAAAATTGGCCATGGATATGTAATGTGGTTTGAACCGAATTTCTCCACTCTCTATTTAGCTCCACTTGATGTTTCAGCAGAACTTCGGAAAAACCTCTTTTCGAAAACTCCAGTTATTGCAACAAGTGCAACGCTAACTGTAGGAAAAGGATTTGATGCGATTGCCCGAAATCTTGGAATCCAAGCAGGAGATAACGAAGATTCCGATAGCAATTGGGATATCGATCCATCAAATGTCACGATGTTAGATGTTGGATCACCATTTGATTTTGCCAATCAAGGAATGCTTTATTTACCAAAACATTTGCCAGAACCAGGTCGCGATGGTCCAAGTAAAGAAGCGCTGACCGAACTTGGTGAATTAATAGATGCTGCTGGTGGCCGAACGCTCGCGCTTTTTTCATCTTGGCGCGGTGTTGAAGCTGCCGATGAACACCTGCGAAAAGTGTTGGCAGAGTTGCCGATTTCGATAATTACCCAGCGCCGCGGCGATAGCGTCGGATCCCTAGTTGAGAGATTCGAAAAAGATTCCACATCGATTTTGCTTGGCACGATGAGTCTCTGGCAGGGCGTAGATGTGCCTGGCCCATCTTGCACTCTGGTTGCGATTGATCGAATTCCATTTCCACGACCCGATGATCCAGTTATGTCAGCGCGAGCAGCGGAAATTGATGCGGCCGGCGGTTCTGGTTTTATGCAGGTTTCACTACCTCGGGCAGCGCTCTTATTAGCGCAAGGAACTGGGCGATTAATTCGCTCACTCGATGATCGTGGCGTTGTTGCAATATTAGATTCAAGAATAGTCACTAAACGTTACGGGTCCATACTTTTGAACTCAATGCCGCCGTTATGGCGTACGGGGGATGGCGCAATAGTAAGAGACTCACTTTCTAGGTTGCACCAGCAATACAGCTAATCTAAATTAAAAGAACCAATTAATTTAGAAATTTCGGGCCAAGATTTGGCAAAGCTTGGATGCAAATTGTGAGCTCTGACTTCATTGTAAAAAATCCAACGCACTTCCATAGATTCATCGTTCATTTCATAAGCTTGTAATTCAATATCGGCAGTTGCGATCACAGTGTGATAACTCCAATCACCGTGGTCATCGAGATAAGTTTTTACGGGAGTTACTAAGTGAGCAGCTACGCCAATTTCTTCATTTGCTTCGCGTAGCGCAGCTTCCAAGATGGTTTCATGGGAATCTCGAGCGCCGCCTGGAATTCCCCAGGTGTCACCGTTATGTACCCACGGTGCTCGATGTTGCAACAAAATTCGACCATTTCTTACCAGCAATAAGCCGGCAGCCCCATGTATGCCCCAGTGTTTTGAGCCGCATTTACATTGGACCCAACCATCGCCATCATGCACGCTCATAGCCCTTAGTTTTACACAGATTAGAAAAGTTGGCCGAAAGCGAAACAGAGCCAAGTCTTATCATCACGAAACTATGCTCCAATTGAGATTACAGTCACTAATACTTATCGCCACCACAATAATTCCCTTAACCGCCTGTGAGCGGAGCGAAGGCTCATCCTTAGTCAATGAAATTTCTAAACCTATTGCAAATAGCGGTATTCCTACTCAAATACCAACCGCTGCGTTGGATGAAGTACTTGGATATTTTCAGGCGCTAAATAGCGCGCTGGACACTGGTGATATTTCTGAACTTATTAGCGGCAAATTTGATCGTTGTGGTTGTTTAGTAATTAGTAAAAATATCGCTGAGATTTATAAAACCTCAAATTTGCTAGGTGGGGATTACTTGTTGAGAGCTATTGCACCGCTTCGAATTGGAGCTGACGCAATTGCGATGAAAGTACTTGTTACTCGGACCAAAGTATTGAAAGTCAATCGAGAAAGTGGATCAGTAGAAAGTTGGCCCGTTAAAGAGATAGCAACCAACTTCGCTTTAACAAAAACGGATGGCAACTGGTTAATCACAGGAAGTAGCGTTGGATGAAACGACTACTTGCAATAATTTTAATCACAAACTTATTTGCAACTACGGCTTACGCAACCTGTACCGCAGAGATTTGTATTGATGTAGTAGCGGATCCAACTTCTAATCAAATAGTAATTACAGCATCAAAAAAGGGGAGTACTGGTGGTAGTTCCGCCGGAACGAACGCTTCTCCTCGACCAAAACGTACTACCGTAAAGAAAGTTTGGATTCCGTGGTTACCAAAACCGATGGTGGCGAAGAAAAGCCCAGCACCCAAGCGCACTTATGCGAGAAAGCCAAAAACTAAAACTGTGAACAGCGCTGATTTAAGCGATCGCATCACAAAACTTTTACCAACAGGGTCCATCTACCGCCAACCTTTTGGCCCAGTCTTATTGCAAGTACCAGTAAATTTTTGGACTAATACGCCAACATCTTTTAGAACGATCGTGATGGTTTTAGATGTTCCAGTAACAGTTGAGTTACATCCGCTATTTACCTGGAGTTACGGGGATGGTGATCTATTTATTACACCGCTCACCGGTGCCCCATATCCTTTGACGTTAATTACTCATACTTATCATCGCGCCAACAACTACCAAGTTAGATTGTTGATTTCCTGGTCTGGTACTTGGACGGTGGGTGGCGTGATTGCACCTATCTCAGGCGGCTTAATCAAGCAGAGCGTTACTGCAGAAATCGAAGTGATTCCCGCTCCAACCAGATTCACTGATTAGCAGTTATGAACCACCATTAGTTTTACACATTTTTAAGCTTGGAAAATCTATTAAGGTAGTGAAAAAGTCATTATTTGCCAATGACAACTTTAACTACACCTCATGATTTATTAGCAGCAGTTCCATTTCTCGTGGGCTACCAGCCGGAGAATTCATTAGTTTTAATTGGCCTCAAAGATGACCTCGTTGGAATGGCGATGCGTGTTGATTTTCCGACAGATTTTGATTCCGAGCAAATCGATAATTTAGTTGTGCATCTAGAGCGAGACCAAGCTGAGAGCGCATTGCTAGTTGCGTACCTGCCAGATCAAATACTTGAATGTGAAAGTTTATTAGAAGTCATCAAAGATGCGCTTTCACTAAGAAATATAAATTTACGAGAAGCGATTGTGGTTAAAGCTGGGAAATGGCGCTCGTCTATTTGCACTGATGGCGAATGCTGTCCAATCGAAGGAAACCCACTTCCGGTTCTGAGTGATTCTCGAATTGCGGCTGAGCAAGTTGCTCTGGGAAACTCGTTACCGTTTCAAGATATAAATGAATTAGTGGAATCCATTTCCCAAATTAGCGCTGATCCAGATTTATTAGAGGTAATCAATTCCGTTCCCACAATTGATTACGACGAAGATCCAAAACTGTTTCAGCGTGAGGGCGCTGAAGCGGTTATGGATCTGGTTAATGATTTTGAAACTGGTGGAATCTCAAAGGATAAAGAATTGATAGCTTTGGTTTTAGTTCGCTTACATGATTTGCAAGTACGAGATTTTGCACTTGGCTCGATTTGTTCAGAAAACATCGATCTTTATTGGAACTTGTGGCGCTGGTTACTTCGAATTGCACCTACCGGTTACATCGCTCCAGTGGCAGCGCTCTTTGCCGCAACTTCATATGAGAAAGGCGAAGGAGCGCTGGCGCAACGAGCTTTAGATAGAGCCCAGAGTGATGACGATAAATACCCACTTGCAAAGCTATTGCGGCAGGTATTTAACGCGGGCTGGCCGCCTGAGACTTTTGCCACCATGCGCGCTGACCTTCACCCCAAGATCTGTGACGCTCTTTTTTCGGAGTAGCATCGCTCATCGTGCGAGCACTTGGTTCGCTACGAGGAGGCCGTACCGTGATTGTTGGCGTACCCAAGGAAATCAAAAACAATGAATTCCGCGTTGCCATAACTCCAGCTGGAGTTCGTGAATTTATTAAATCGGGACACACCGTATTAATTGAAAGTAGCGCAGGTGTTGGTTCAGCGCTCTCTGACGATGACTACAAAGTAGTTGGCGCTGAAATAGTTGCGACATCAGATGAAGTTTGGAAGCGCTCCGATTTAGTTTTAAAGGTTAAAGAACCAATCGCAGCTGAATATCCAAAAATGCGTGCGGGCCAAGTTCTATTTACTTACTTGCATCTTGCTGCGTCTAAAGAATGCACTGATGCACTTATTAAGAGTGGCATTACTGCAATTGCTTATGAAACTGTTGAAGTTGACGGCGCCCTGCCACTTCTCGCGCCTATGAGTGAAGTAGCAGGCCGTATGTCAGTACAAGTTGGTGCAGCAGCGCTACAGAAGAGCAATGGTGGTCGCGGTGTATTGCTTGGTGGTGTTCCCGGAGTTCGTCCCGGAAAAGTTGTTGTACTTGGCGGTGGCGTTTCAGGAATTGCGGCTACCTCAATTGCGCATGGCATGCGCGCTGATGTAACTGTTCTAGATGTAAACCAGAAAAAATTAGGGGAGATTGACCATCTCTTCAGCGGAACGGTCACAACTTTGGCTTCAAATACTTATGAAATCGAACAGCAAGTTATGGAAGCTGATCTGGTAATCGGCGCAGTATTGGTTGCTGGGGCAAAAGCGCCTAAGTTAGTTTCGAATGAATTAGTTTCACAGATGAAACCAGGCAGTGTTTTAGTCGATATCGCGATCGACCAAGGTGGTTGCTTCGCAGATTCTCACGCCACAACACACGCAGAGCCAACATTCCCGGTTCATAGTTCCATCTTCTACTGCGTTGCGAATATGCCTGGCGCAGTTCCAGCTACTTCTACCTATGCGCTCTCAAACGTAACGCTTAGGTATGCCCTGGCTTTGGCTAACTTCGGTTGGCGCGATGCAATGGCGAAAGATCGCTCGCTTGCGCTCGGATTGAACGTGCACGAGGGCAAGGTTTATTACCAAGCGGTTGCTGCAGCGCACGGGTTATCAACCGCTAATTTGTAATTTGGTTCCAAGGTTGGACATTTAGGAAAATCTTTTCTACTATTAAGCCAGGTCATGAGTTCCAGGTATTAGCCCCGGCTTACTGGACGGCAACCCTCCACCACGGTGGGGTGCTCCGGGTGAAGACCAGGTCGTATGCAAAGTGCATTCGACAAGCGTGGGTCTGCACAAATAGTCAGGCCCCCTTATATCTGGGGAGGTTTTTCCAATGGCTTCATTTTCCGTAACTAATTCCGAGTTCGAAACGCGTCAAATACACGCAGGACAAATTCCCGATCCAACAACTGGCGCACGAGCACTTCCGCTCTACCAAACAACTGCTTATCAATTCCGCGACACTAAACATGCCGCTGATTTATTCGGGTTAGCAGAACTTGGAAATATTTATACCCGAATCATGAACCCAACTCAAGATGCGGTAGAACAACGAATTGCATCACTTGAAGGCGGTGTAGCAGCGTTATTAGTTGCATCTGGTTCTGCCGCAACAACTTTCGCGGTGTTAAACGTTGCCGAGGCCGGCGATCATATTGTTTCGTCACCATCACTTTACGGCGGCACTTACAACTTATTTCATTACACGCTTCCAAAATTTGGCGTTGAGGTTACTTTCGTTGAGAATCCAGATGACCCAGAGAGTTGGAAGAAAGCGATTCGACCAAATACTAAAGCGCTATTCGGGGAAACAATTGCTAATCCTAAGAACGACATATTGGATATAGCAGCAGTTGCCAAAGTTGCCCATGATGCTGGCGTACCGCTAATCGTAGATAACACAGTTGCGACACCATTTTTGATTCGTCCAATTGAACATGGTGCCGATGTAGTAATTCACTCTGCTACTAAGTTCTTATCCGGACATGGAAATACAGTAGTTGGCGCTATCGTGGATTCTGGCAAATTTGATTATGCCAAATATCCAGAGCGCTTCAAGAACTTCAATACTCCAGATCAGAGCTATCATGGATTGGTTTATGCGCAAGCTCTTGGCGTTGGTTCTGCATTTGGTGCAAACCTTGCTTACATCTTCAAGATTCGCTTAACTTTACTTCGCGATATTGGCGCTGCGGTTAGCCCATTTAACGCATGGTTGTTGGCACAAGGCTTAGAAACTTTGAGTCTTCGGATTGAACGACATGTAGAGAATGCGCAAGCAACTGCTGTGTGGCTAGAGAAACACCCACAAGTCGAAAAAGTAAATTACGCATCTCTACCTTCATCAAAATGGAATGCGCTTGCCAAGAAATATGCACCTAAAGGAAGTGGCTCGGTACTTTCTTTTGAAATTAAGGGCGGAATCGAATCAGGTAAAAAATTTGTGGAAGCGTTAAATCTTTTCTCCCACGTAGCAAATATCGGTGATGTCCGTTCATTGGTGATTCATCCAGCTTCAACTACCCACTCACAACTATCACCTGAGGAACAATTTACTGCGGGTGTTACACCAGGGCTAATTCGGTTGAGTCTTGGGTTAGAGAACATCAATGACGTCAAGGCTGACCTTGAAGTTGGTTTCGCAGCAGCGAAATAAAGATGGCAACATCTGATTTTAGTCGTCGAGTTACCGGGGCATGGTTGGAAGACCATGATCCCGGTGATCGTCGTTTTCTAAATATTGGCGACTTAGAACTTGAATCAGGCGAAATTCTTCCTAACGTAACTATCGCATATCAAAGTTGGGGAACTTTAAATGAGTCAAAATCGAATGCAATCTTAATTAATCACGCCTTAACTGGATGGTCAGATGTTCCTGGTTGGTGGCCATCAATGGTTGGCCCTGGTTCACCGTTCGATACTGATAAATATTTTGTAATTTGTCCAAATGTAATTGGTGGCTGCCAAGGAAGTACGGGACCATCTTCAATTGCCCCGGATGGAAAACGTTGGGGATCTAGGTTCCCAGTTTTAACAATACGCGATATGGTTAAAGCGGAAGTTGCATTCACAAATAAATTAAATATTCCAGGATATGTAATTGCAGTTGGTCCTTCTCTTGGTGGAATGCGATCTTTGGAGTGGGCAATTCAATATCCGGATCGCATTGGCGCAATCTGTACCATTGGATCTTCTGCGGTCGCAACTGGCGATCAAATTGGAACTGCCTCGATTCAAATAACTGCAATCAAAGCTGATTCAAATTTTTATGGCGGCGATTATTACGATCAGGATTCTGGGCCCGTTGCTGGAATGGGAATTGCACGAAAGATTGCCCACCTCACATATCGAACTGAAGCTGAAATGGATGTGCGATTTGGACGAGAATTGCAAGGCGATGAAACTGGTAGATATGCGGTTGAGTCTTATCTTGATCATCAAGCTGATAAATTACAGAATCGTTTCGATGCAAATACTTATATTTCACTTACCGATGCAATGAATTCCCATGATGTGGGACGGGATCGCGGTGGGGTAGCTGCAGCGTTAGCCACTGTAAAAGTCCCGGTTGTTGTGGTTTCAATTGATACCGATCGATTATTTCCACCTAGACTGCAGGCTGAGATCGTGGAACTAACGCCGGCTGCGAAGCCGGTTAAGACCATCAATTCGCCCTTTGGCCATGATGGATTCCTGATTGAGGTGGAATCAGTCGGTGAAATCATCCGTGAAACGATCGAATTGGGGTTAAAACTAGATTTAGTGGGCAGATAGCCACGCATTTTGTGCAATTTGGTAAGAAATTAACCTGTGGACAAATTATAATATAGCCAAGAGAGCAAGACCGAAAAACCAAGAGAATTACAACCTGGTGAAGTTGCCAGACAAAACAAAGGACGATCCGTGGCTGTGACTCGTGCGCTCAAAAACGCAAAGAAGAAGAAAGTTGCAAAGCCATCTGCAAAAAAGATTGTAAAAAAAGCGTTTGTAAAAAAAGCGGCTAAGAAACTTTCTAAGAAACCGGGTAAGAAAATTGCTGGGCCAAGATTATTTCCAACTAAAGCTGAATTAGAAGCGCTGAAATTAAAACGTGAAGCTGACGCTACAGCTGCTGCTGCAAAGAAAAAAGGACCGCATCGTTTTCCAACCAAAGCTGAGTTAGAAGCACGGAAGGCGGCAAAGTCTGGTGTGTTGAGTGCTCCGATTTCTAAGGGCGGAAAAAAAGTTGTTGAGAAGATTGATGGCGAAGATGTCGAGTTAGAAGAAGTAGAACTGGAAGATTTAGATGCTTTGGTTGCAGAAACTCCAGAAGAGCCAGTTGATCCAGATAAAGCTGAAGTTCGAGTTGTTAACTTAACTGAAGAATCCACCAATGAGGTAAACGCCTTCACACTAAAAGACAGTGAAGAAGATGATGCGCCACCACAGACAGTTTTAACTGCAGGTGCAACTGCTGACCCAGTGAAAGATTATTTGAAACAAATTGGTCGAGTTGCGCTGCTAAATGCTGAGCTAGAAGTAGAACTTGCAATGGCGATCGAAGCTGGACTTTTTGCGGAAGCGGCCTTGAAATCCGGCAAAGGTGAAATCAAACTCGCATCACGTACTGAGAAAATTGATAAGCGTTTAAAGAAAGAGCTGGAAGAGCTAGCCGCCATTGGACGACGCAAGAAAAACCACTTGCTCGAAGCAAACTTACGTCTTGTGGTTTCGCTAGCAAAGCGTTACACCGGACGCGGCATGCTCTTTTTGGATCTAATTCAAGAAGGAAACTTGGGTCTAATTCGCGCAGTTGAAAAATTCGATTACACCAAAGGTTATAAGTTCTCGACATATGCAACTTGGTGGATTCGCCAAGCAATTACGCGTGCGATGGCAGACCAAGCTCGAACAATTCGTATTCCAGTACACATGGTTGAAGTCATAAATAAACTCGCACGGGTACAGCGTCAGATGTTGCAAGATTTAGGTCGCGAACCTACCCCAGAAGAGCTCGCTAAAGAGCTCGATATGACGCCGGAAAAAGTTGTCGAAGTTCAAAAATATGGTCGCGAGCCGATTTCATTACACACGCCACTTGGCGAAGAGGGCGATTCTGAGTTCGGAGATTTAATTGAAGACTCGGAAGCAATCGTTCCGGCCGATGCAGTTTCGTTCACCCTACTCCAAGAGCAATTGCACTCGGTTCTTGATACATTATCGGAGCGCGAAGCTGGCGTAGTTGCGATGCGATTTGGTTTAACTGATGGCCAACCAAAGACACTAGATGAAATCGGTAAGGTTTACGGCGTAACTCGTGAACGAATCCGCCAGATTGAATCAAAAACTATGTCGAAATTGCGCCACCCATCTCGATCACAAGTATTAAGAGACTATCTAGATTAGGAGCTGACATGTCGGAAAAAGTAACTATGCGAATTAAAGAAAATGGTTCGATTCGGATCACTGGAACTGTTGATATTGTTGATGCGGATGGCAACGTAATCGAGTCTAAAACAGATTTCTCACTATGCCGCTGCGGTAATTCAAATAATAAACCGTGGTGTGATGGTGCCCATAAAGCCAGCGGGTTTGAAGCGCCAGCGCTTTAAAAATGTCGCTCGAACGAAATCAGTCGCTTTGGGCTGATTCTGTTAATCTCAGTAATTATCCAACATTAGATCAAAATCTAGATTTAGACGTTGCTATTATCGGCGGTGGATTTTCTGGATTGTGGAGCGCTTTCCATTTAATTGCTGGCGACCCAACTTTAAAGATTGCAATTTTCGAGGCTCGTCATCTCGGGTTCGGAGCTAGCGGTAGGAATGGTGGTTGGATTTCTTCGGACTATCCAGTATCAAAAAATACGTTAACCAGTCGAATCGGAAAAAACGCTACTACTACGATTTTTGCAGCACTTAAAGCGTCGATAACTGAAATTGGTAACTTTGCTAACGAATTTGCAACCGAAGCAAATTTTGCAAGCGGTGGATCCATAATATTTGCAAGAAATCCTGGCCAAGCCACTCGATTACAAGCTGGCGAAGATGCAGACCATAGATGGCTATCCAAATCTGAATTAGCCGAAAAGATTTTAATTGCAGATTCGATCGGTGCATTACACACGCCTGCTGCTGCGGTTGTGAATCCGATGCAGCTCTTGCTTGCATTAGCGCGCCATCTCACCAAAAAGGGCGTGGCTATTTATGAAAATTCAGCTGCCACGAGTGCAGATTCTGGCCAATTATTAGTGGGGAGCAACTTAGTAACAGCGCCGCGGATAATTAACGGTGTAGAAGTATTTCGAAGCGCCCCACGCGAACAAATTCCACTTTATTCGTTAATGGTTGCTACCGAACCACTTTCAACGCAGTTTTGGCGCGAAGTTGGAAATATTGAACGTGCCACTTTCGCGGAGGGTTCACATCTAATTAATTATGCCCAACGAACTGCTGATAATCGATTAGCAATCGGAGGTCGGGGCGCTCGGTATCCATTTAAATCTAAACGTAGTTCTGCTATCGAAAATTCCAGTAAAACCCATGAAGCGTTACGAAATCTAGCTAAACGTTGGTTTCCACAACTTAAGGATATTAAGTTCACGCATTCATGGGGCGGCGCTATTGCAGTTACTCGTGATTGGGAGCCATACGTTCGCTGGGATAACCAGCGTGGATATGGGGAACTTGGTGGCTATGCTGGAGATGGAATGACTATGACATATTTAGCAGGCAAAGCGATGGCAGCAGAAGTGTTGGATAATCAATCAGAAGTTAGAGATTTGCATTTTGTAAATCGACGTTCTAGAAATTGGGAATTAGAACCAATTCGCTACTTAGCAATTAATACGTTAATTAATTTAACCGGCTTATCTGATACAGAAGAGCGATTTACTAAAAAGCCAAGCCTGATAAACCGAATTATCGAACCGTTGACCCTTCGGTAAGGCGAGCGGTTTCATCGTGAATCTTCACTGAAACCGACTTTAAGCCTTCGGCATACTCTTTTCCGTGATGGCCACAAAATAGTAATTCGCCACCTGAGATTAAAACGGCACGTACATATGCTTGCGCGCCGCATCGATCGCAACGATCAACAGCATTAAGGGGAGTTGTTTCTAGAATCATTTGTTCGGTCATTACGCTCTCCTCATGCTGGCCTAGGTGAAGTGCTTATTTCGTTACTACTAGTGGAACATCAAACCACTATTACCTTATTCCCCGCTCGCCGAAATACTTTTTTACGCTCGGGCGTGTCAAAATTCATGGAATTACCGACATTTTTACAGTCTACTCGGCGCGTATGACATCGCAATTTTAAATGCGCAGATACTCTTCACCTCCGTGGCTATCGAATCTAATTCAAGTATTTCCGAGATCTCTGCATCGGAAAATGGATATACCGCAAAAGATCTTTCCGTACTCGAAGGACTAGATGCAGTTCGCAAACGTCCCGGAATGTATATCGGCTCTACCGATGGTCGCGGGCTTATGCATTGCTTATGGGAAATCATTGATAACGCGGTTGATGAATCGCTAGCTGGATATTGTAAAAAGATTGAAATAAATTTAGAAAAAGATGGATCAATCGAGGTTCATGACGATGGTCGCGGAATTCCAGTAGATAAAGAACCAAAGACCGGGCTAACCGGTGTTGAGGTTGTAATGACAAAATTACATGCTGGCGGAAAATTTGGTGGCAGTTCTTATAATGCAACTGGTGGTTTGCATGGTGTTGGTGCATCTGTTGTAAATGCGCTTGCATCTCGTCTTGATGTTGAAGTTGATCGAGATTCTAAAATTTATTGGATGTCATTTAAACGTGGCGTTGCTGGAATTTTTGAGGGCGATGGTCCAAATTCGCCGTTCGAAGCAAAATCCGGGCTACGGATTATCGGAAAAGTTTCCTCAAAAATTACTGGCACTCGGGTTAAATGGTGGTCGGATCGCCAAATATTTTTAAAAGATGCCGAACATGACATCGAAGAAATTTACGCACGGGCTCGCCAAACTTCTTATTTAGTTCCGGGCATCACGCTCATTGTTAATGACAATCGGAGCAAAGATAAGACAAGTGAGACTTTTTATCACAAAGGCGGCATTTCGGAATATTGCCACTTTTTGCAGCCAGATGATCCAGTCGGCGATGTAATCCGACTGCAAGGGCGCGGTCACTATCAAGAAACAGTGCCGGTGCTTGATGACCAAGGCCATTTAGAACCTACCGATGTTGAGCGCGATATGGATGTGGATGTCGCAATTAAATGGGGTAACGGCTATGAGATCACTATGCGCTCGTTTGTGAACATTATAAGCACCCCAAAAGGCGGAACCCACGTTCAAGGTTTTGAACGCGCGCTCACAAAAACCTTTAACGACATTTTGCGATCAACTGGAACGTTGAAAAAGAACGAGTTAGATGTAATTAAAGATGACATTCTTGAAGGTTTAACCGCAGTTGTCACGGTCCGAATGCAAGAACCACAATTCGAAGGCCAGACCAAAGAAGTTCTAGGCACCCCAGCAGTAACGAAGATCGTAACTACGGTCGTTGGTGATGAATTAAAGAAGTTCTTCAACACGACAAAGCGCATCGATAAAGCTAACGGTCGATTAATTCTAGAAAAGGTCGCGGCGGCATCTCGAACCCGTATCTCTTCTAGAGCCCATAAAGAATTGCAACGCCGTAAAAATGCGTTGGAGAGTTCCTCCTTACCCGCCAAACTTTCAGATTGCCGATCCGAAGATGTTTCTAGAACTGAATTAATTATAGTTGAAGGTGAATCTGCGCTAGGCACCACTAAAGCGGCGCGTAACTCGGAGTACCAAGCAATTCTGCCAATCCGTGGGAAAATTCTTAATGTTCAAAAAGCTTCGCTCTCTCAGATGCTTGATAACACTGAATGCGCCTCAATCATTCAAGTTATCGGAGCCGGTTCTGGAAAGTCATTCACCATCGATGATGCTCGATATGGTCGGGTAATTCTTATGTCAGATGCTGATGTTGATGGCGCACATATCCGCTGTTTGCTATTGACGCTTTTATATCGTTACATGAAACCATTAATCGATGATGGTCGAGTTTTTGCCGCGATTCCACCGTTACATCGCATTGATATTTTAGGCGGCGGCGGCAAGAAAGGTGAAGTTTTTTACACTTACTCTGATGATGAGATGAAAAAATTACTTGCAGATTTAGCCAAAGAAGGAAAACGTTGGAAAGAACCGATCCAGCGCTATAAAGGTCTTGGTGAAATGGATTCAGATCAACTCCGTGAAACCACTATGGATCCAAACCACCGTACCCTTCGTAGAATTACCGTAAAAGACGCGGCAGCTGCAGAGAAGATGTTCGAACTCTTGATGGGAAATGAAGTAGCGCCTCGAAAAGACTTTATTTCAACGGCAGATATCGATCGCGATCGGATCGACGCTTAGTCAATTAGTTTTGTACGCCGCTCCGTCGCGTATTTCTTTGATACCTCAGTTAATTCATCCGATACTTGCTTTCGGAGCGCATCATCGCTTTTTAATAGCAAAGCCAGCGCGGCAATAGTTGCTTTAAGTTCTTTCTGTTCGGAATCTAATTCCAATTTAGACATTTTGGTTAGGCGTCGAAGTGGCATATCTAAAATATATGTAGCTTGCTCGTCGCTTAACTTGAAACCTTTAATTAGCGCAGCTTTTGCGGCATTAGCATCATCGCTACCTCGAATAATCTTTATGACTTTGTCGATATCGATAATTGCTTTGAGCAGGCCATCCACTAAATTCAATCTGGAAGTGGCCTTATCTTTACGGAAATTAGATCTACGGGTGACCACTTCAATTCGATGGTTGATAAATACTTGGAGGAACTCTTTTAAGCCAAGAGTTCGTGGCTTACCGCCAACTAGCGCTACTGCGTTAATGGAGAAAGCATCTTCAAGCGGGGTTAGCCGGTAAAGATTTGCTAGTACTTCCTCTGGTTCAAACCCGTTCTTAAGTTCAATTACAACCTTGGTGCCTTGTTGGCCATCGGTCAAATCGATTATGTCTGAGATTCCTTGAATTTTCTTAGCTTTAACTAAATCTGAAATCTTCTCTACAACTTTTTCAGGACCAATGTTGAATGGGAGCTCGGTAATCGTGATGCCAACTTTTCTCGATGTCACTTTACTAATTTCCACTTTGGCTCGAACTTTAAAGGCGCCTTTACCAGTTTGGTATGCCTCAAGCACTCCTTCTTTGCCGACCAACTCGCCACCGGTAGGGAAGTCAGGACCCGGAATAAATTTCATTAATTGTTTTAGCGTTGCATTTGGCGTTTCAATCAAATGTTTTGTTGCTGCAATTACTTCACCTAAGTTATGTGGCGCCATATTAGTAGCCATACCGACCGCGATACCAGTCGTGCCATTTACTAATAGGTTAGGAAAAGCCGCGGGTAGAACTTGAGGTTCCAATAATTGGCCATCGTAGTTAGAAGCGAAATCCACGGTGTTCTCATCAGCTTCTTCGACCATCAACATGGCAGCGCTTGCTAATCGCGCTTCGGTGTAACGCATCGCGGCCGGGCCAGCATCTAGCGATCCGAAGTTTCCGTGGCCATCAATAAGTGGCAATCGCATCGAAAAGTTTTGTGACATACGAACCAACGCATCGTAGATAGCGCCATCGCCATGTGGATGTAATTTACCCATCACTTCACCAACGACTCGCGCGCTCTTTACGTGGCCGCGTTCGGGACGAAGACCCATATCTGCCATCTGGTGCAGAATTCTGCGATGTACTGGTTTTAAACCATCGCGCGCATCTGGAAGTGCTCGTGAGTAAATAACTGAGTATGCATATTCCAGAAATGATTCTGACATTTCAGAGGAGACATCAATATCAACGATCTTGCCGGCGTATTCGCCTGGCTTTGGACCGACAACTTTGGCTGTCTTCTTACTTGCTTTGCTCTCTGGTTTTTTACTCACGGGCGTGATTCTGCCAAGTAAAAGTAGAAAAGTTAGGGATTGACTGGCGGTCTTGCTCCGATAATTGCGACACATTGGGTGGCAAGGTCAATGGCGCTTCCTAATGCGGTCAATAGATCAAATTTTGCTATCCAAGAACCGATAAATCCGGCAGCAAATGCATCGCCCGCGCCAGTTGTATCAATTACATTTGCAGATTTTGCTGATACTTCAAGAGAATCCAGATTACGTTTAATCGCAATAGCTCCTTGAGATCCGCGTTTTATTACAACAATCGGAACTAATTCGTTAAGTTCTTTAAGCGCTAACTGGATATCACTTCTTCCGGTTAAATAGAAAGCCTCTTCCTCATTAAGAATTACGATATCCATCTTTGGCAGAATATTTTTTACAGACGCTAGACCGAGATGGTTCATAGTTCCAACTGAAGCTGGGTCAAAAATAATTGGAATCTTTGCGGATGTGATTGCATTCACCATCGCAACCACACCATTAGTTGTAGCTGGATTCAACAGCGAATATCCAGATAGATAAACTGCCGAAACATTTTCCAAAACTGGTAGATCCGAAAGGTTTAAGCCGGAATTTGCACCAGATTCCGGAAACATTGTTCGTTCGCCAGTTTTATCTACCAGTACTGCAACCACTCCGGTTTGGGCGCCTTGAATAACGATATTTCCGTGCTGCACACCCAATCTATCAAGTTCGGCAATGACTGCGGTACCAGCAGGATCATCCCCAACCCGGGAGACAAGTTGTACTTCGTGGCTTGAGAAAGCTAACCATGAAGCCACATTTGCCGCTGCACCACCACCATGTGTTGAAATCTTGGCCGGAGTATCACTTCCGTAATTAATCTCACTGTTGATTCGAACTATAACATCAAGCATCGCATCACCTATGCAAAGGATTAGCCCCATTTTTATTGGGCAGCCGCAGCAATTTGTGCGGCTAGTTTTGCGTTTGATTTAATAATTTCAATATTTACTCGAAGAGATTCGCCATTACTGGCGTTGTGAAAGAAATCTAGCAAAAACGGGGTGACCGCTTTGCCAGAAATATTTTTTGCCGTTGCACTTTCTAAGCCAGCTTTCAAAAGTTGATCATGGATTTTGCGTGCCATCTCACTTTCTACTGGATTGGCAACTATTAATGCGCAATCATTAGTTTTAAGTTGGCGACGCTTACTTAATATTTCTACAATCTCAGATACCGAATCTACGCGATGTTCTAGCGGAAATCCGGAATCAATCAAATAGAAACCAGGGAATCGGTCGGTCTTGTAACCGATTAGCGGAATACCAAAAGTTTCTAACCGTTCCAAAGTGGCTGCCACATCTAAAATTGATTTAACACCGGCGCAAATAACGGTTATAGGGATAGTTGCAAGTGCCAATAGATCTGCAGATTCATCCCAAGATTCGCGAGCACCGCTATGGACGCCGCCCAAACCACCTGTTGCAAAATAAGAAATACCAGCAGCATGTGCAATCTGGGCAGTTGCTGCAACCGTAGTTGCTGCGCTAATTCCTTTGGCTGCAAATATTGCTAAGTCTCTAGTAGATGCTTTTGCTACATTTGTATCATTTGCAATTCGATCTAATTCAATTGGTTCAAGTCCAATGTGAACCTCGCCATCAATCATTGCAATTGTTGCCGGGGTTGCACCGTTAGCCCGAACAATTGCTTCTACCTCAAGAGCGACTTTTAAATTTGTTGGACGCGGGAGTCCGTGGCTAATAATCGTGGATTCCAAGGCAACAATTGGGGATTTATCGGAAATGGCACGCTTTACTGCCGTTGCGAAAGTGCTCATAAGGATGAAGGTTATCGTCAATTTTTACTGGAAAGATACGTCCTATGGCATACCTACTCTCTGACTTATCGCAGTCAGTTTTTTCGAGTCTAGGTTTAGCAGATACGGAAGATTCGCTTTTAATCGGGGAGAGCCCGGCAGCACGTGAGTGCATAGTTCTTATTGATGGTATGGGAAGTAATGCAATTGCGGAATATGGTTCGCAACTTCCGATTAAAGATCAAATAAAATTTATTGCGACGCTATCATCTA
Organism: Actinomycetes bacterium; assembly: GCA_014190155.1. GTDB lineage: Bacteria > Actinomycetota > Actinomycetes > Nanopelagicales > Nanopelagicaceae > UBA7398. The sequence goes on from BJFY01000001.1 coordinate 22,671, forward strand.
ATTTTCCTTCTACAACCGTTACTAATTTAACTTCATTAGGTACCGGAGTTCATCCAGGTGAACATGGCATGTTGGGATACACCATGCGAGTTCCAAGAAGTGGTGTACCGGGGCGACTACTAAACGCGTTACGTTGGGATGAAAGAGTTGATCCAGTTACATGGCAGAGCGTAGATACCCTCTTTGAACGTGGAGTTCGCGCTGGAATTTCCGTCTCACATGTAGCTGCAAAACGCTATCAAGAAAGTGGCTTTACTGAGGCTGCGCTGCGGGGTGCTCAATATCGTGGTGGAAATAGTTCGACTGAATTAATCACACAAGCGGCAATCGCGCTAGCAAAGCCAAATTCGTTTGCATATGTTTATATTAGCGATTTGGATGAGGCGGCTCACAGCGATGGTATGGGTTCAGAGAAATGGTTAGTCGCACTTGCAAAAACTAATGAGTTAGTAACTGGGCTGCTGGAACGGTTGCCATCTGGGACTCGAATTTGGTTGACTGCCGACCACGGCATGATTAATCGGAAAGATTTCACCATATTAGGTAAAGATAATTCATTATTGGAAAATGTAACTTTATTAGGCGGCGAACCAAGAGCCAGACATCTGTATGTGAGAGATGGTTCGGACCGTGATGTGCTTTTGCAATGGCAAGAGTTTTTTGGCGAGGCTGTTAGGTTATTTTTGAAAAAAGATGCGATAGTCGCGGGTTTATTTGGCGCACTTGTTACAGAAGACAGCTTTGATCGGTTGGGCGATATAATTGCGATTCCTAATGGTGATTTGGTATTGATTGAACCGGATAAGGAAAAACAACAATTAGCCATGGTTGGCCATCATGGTGGACTTACTGCAGCTGAGTTAGAAATTCCGTTGTACTTCGGAAGTGCAAGTTAAATTTATTCTTCTACTTCATCTTTGTCGCGCTTAGAGCCAAACATAATGTCATCCCAAGATGGGATTGAAATTCTCCGTTTCACACCATCGCGCTTTGCTTCTGGCTCAATATCTAAAGTTTCTTGAAGCACTGGAGCGGTTGGAGCTTCAATTGGATTATCTTCTTCTTGCATTGGGTCAGTCCTAACGGCGACCAACCGTGGAGCTTGTCTATCTGAAGTCGATGTATCACCAGTTGGGAAAATCATGCCATGGTCATTGCGTGGCGCTGGTTTAGCAAGACTTTCTTCACCGCTAATCCATCGAGCACCTTCATCTTCTGAAGTTAAAGTTTTACGAGCGGCATCAAAACTCCAAGTTGCAGTTCCAGCACCATCTCGGTTTGGATAATCTAAATTAATTTTCCAGCTGCCGTCTTCACTTTTTGCGGCATTCCAATTTACTAAATTCATATCGACCCCACGTGGCGCGAGTCGATGCAATACCAAATCAGCAAGAGTTTGTGATTGCGAAGTTTTTCGTAATGGAGTTTTCTGCGCTAAGTCCACGATGTACGCGCGTTCTTGTATGATTGGTCCAGAAAACCTTTCAATCTTTTCCATTGAAACATTTCCGATACGCGAAATTTCATCAGCGCGTTCGCCTGCGCGCAGTCGCGCTTGAATCTCTTTAATAGTCATGACGTCCGGAGTTTGATCTAGGACGGCAGCAAGTTTTGCTTGATTTACGGTTGCGCGGAGCGAGTCGCTAATTCGAACCGTGTAAGTTGCGCCGCCGTTATCGGTTAGTTCCAGATGGTTGCCATCTTCAGAGCGGCCTACAACTCGAAGATCCTTATTTTGGGATGGCTCATCTGAATTCACGGGGAAAGATTGCCACAATCTCTCGAGTAAGTCAGGGATAACACTCGATAAACCTGACCTAATGCCTATTTTATTCTAGGTTTTAGCCAGACCTTAAAGTAGAAAATCAAAGTTAGTATTGAAATTCCCATTGCGATAACTGGCACTATAAATGCAGTCTGAGCGCCTGTTGTATCAATAATGTGACCAGTTATGGCACCGGGAAGCGCACCACCCAATATTAATCCGGAGAGAATCCACGCCAGCGTTTCAGTAACTTGATTTTCTTCTACTAAATTTTCAGCAGCGGTATATCCAGCAACAATAAGTGGCGCGATAAAAATTCCGTTGAGAAATAGCGCGATTGAAAGCATCAATAAATTACCAGGGAAAAGTTTGGCTGCCAACAAGAGTGGAAGCGTAAATATAGCCAGCGCTAAGGTAAAAAATATATATCGGCTCTTTGCTGAAATTTTCCAATGTTGCGCACCATTGATAAATGCCGCAATCAAACTTCCCAACGCCCAAATTGCATATAGCAATCCAGTCTGTGACTTTGCTCCATATTGATCAGCATAGGCAACTACGATTAAGCCAATTGCGGCAAATGATGCGCCAGTGAAAATAAACGGCAAAAAGATCGCCTGTACTTCCGAAGTAAAAATTGGATTTCTGTGTTTCATGCCTTTTATTTTAGGGTGTGGCTTAGGTTCAGTCCCTTTTTGCGCTATGAAAAGTATCGAACCAATTGATAGAAAAATTGCGGCTGCTAGTACGCCAGCGTATGGTCCGACATTAGTAGCGCATAAAGTTGTAATTATTGGTCCAACCATAAAAACAATTTCATCGAGCAAAGATTCAACCGAGTAAGCAGTGTTCATTAATTTTGAATCACCGTTAAGTACGTGGGACCAGCGCCGTCTAACCATTTGACCGGTTCCCACAAATACGCCTTCAAAGATGATTAACAATATGAACCAGCTCCATCTTGGCGCATCAAGTCGAATCACAGTTAAGAAGCCAAGTAGCGCGATGATGTGAATCGGCACCGCAATCGAAAGAATCCGGCTTTGGCCATATCGATCAGCCGCGCGCGACCAAAATGGCGCAACGAAGGCAGCCATCAGTGCACCAATTGCAGTAAAAGTTCCGGCTAGCGCATAAGAGTCAGTTTTTGCCACGATAACGAAAACAATTGCAATGGACATCATAGAAATCGGCATCCGCGCAATGAATGCGGCGAGTGAGAATTTAAAAGCACCTTTTGTGCGATATATGTCTAAGTAAGGCGCAATCATGAGGCTAGTCTAGCCGTGGTTAGATTAAGACATGACATTTAATGGCGATCGCCAAGAGTTATGTGACTTAGCAATTGAAGTTGCAAAAAAAGCTGGCGAATTACTAATGCAGCGACCGGCAGTATTCGATCTATCGGAAAAATCATCAGTCTTAGATTTTGCAACGCAGATGGATATTCAAAGTGAAGCGCTAATTGTTAAATCCTTATTAGAAGTAAGACCCGACGATGGGATTATTGGAGAAGAGGGAGCAAACCGCGAAAGCAAGAGTGGTGTTACTTGGGTTATCGATCCAATTGATGGCACCGTTAATTATTTTTATGGATTACCAGGTTGGAATATTAGTATTGGTGTAAAAGACGAAACCGGTGTAATTGCTGGTGCCGTTTTTTCACCAACCACAAATTCACTTTGGTGGGCAACGTGCGGTGGCGGCGCCTTTTATAATGGCCTTAAAATTTCTTGCAATAACCCAGTGACGTTAGATAATGCGTTAATCGCTTCAGGGTTTGGATATGACCGTTCGACCCGAGTTTCGCAGAGTGCAGATATCGCAAAATTGTTACCAATAATTCGTGACGTTAGAAGAAATGGCGCCGCCGCAGTCGATCTCTGTTATGTAGCAATGGGTGCGGTTGATGCATATTTCGAAGAAGGTTTAAATGAATGGGATCTAGCGGCGGGTGGGTTGATTGCGACCGAAGCCGGGGCAGTTATTTCAAATCGGACGGGCGGCGCTCCAGGGAAATCGATGGTCCTCGCGGCTGGCCCAGCGCTCCATCGCGAGCTGTTGGCTGTGCTCGCGATTTAGTAGTTTCGCGCTTGCTATGGCAAGATACGGGGTCTGTCGGGTGATAGCTCGACTTGCTACACCTCAAAAAGTGTTCAATAGCGTTAGGAAAAATAATGAACGTGCTCGATGCGGTCGATTCTGCTTCTCTCCGCTCTGATATCCCAAACTTCCGTGCCGGCGATGAACTTAAAGTTCACGTGCGAGTTATTGAAGGTAGTAAGAGCCGTATCCAGGTTTTCCAAGGCGTAGTAATCGGCCGACAAGGATCAGGCGTTCGCGAAACTTTTAATATTCGTAAGATTTCATATGGCGTTGGCGTAGAGCGTATTTTCCCAGTACACGCGCCGGTTATCGAAAAAATTGAATTAGTTCGAAAGGGCGAAGTACGTCGCGCCAAACTTTACTTCTTAAGAGATCTTCGTGGCAAAGCTGCAAAGATTAAAGAGAAGCGCGGTGGCGATGATTTGGCGGCCGCTTATTCAACAACCACAACATCAATTCTTGATGAAGTGAAGCCAGCTGTAGCAGAAGCTCCAACTGAAGCGGTTGTTGAAACTTCAGATGCGCAAACAACGGAAGCTTAGTTCGCTAGGAGAACTTCCACTCCTTGTAGTTGTCGCGCTAGTAGTCTCAATTGTTGTTAAGACTTTTTTAATTCAATTTTTCTATATTCCATCGGGGTCAATGGAGAACACGCTGCAAGTCAATGATCGCGTGGGTGTTAATAAAATAGGTAATTTTTTTAGCGAGATTAAGCGTGGCGAAGTAGTAGTTTTCCGAGATTCGGCTGGCTGGCTACCCGAACCCGATCCAGCCGATGCTGGGATAGTTGGTAAAGCAAAGTCAGCTTTAGTTTTTGTCGGGATTCTCCCTAACCCAGCAAAGCAATATTTGATTAAACGCGTAATTGGCGTTGGTGGCGATCACATCGTCTGCTGCGATGCAACCCATCATTTAAAAGTGAATAATATTTCAGTCAAAGAACCATATATTTTCCAAGGTGATCGCCCAAGTGATGCCGATTTTGAAGTTACGGTTCCTAAGGGGTTTATCTGGGTAATGGGAGATCATCGCAGTGCAAGCGCAGATTCCAGATTCCACACCGATGATCCGCATAAAGGGATGGTTCCGCTCTCTACTGTTACCGGTCGCGCAACATTTGTGGTCTGGCCCTTGAAAAATGTAAAAATAATTGGGGCTGCTAGCGATTTATCTAAAGTAACTGTAATTAAAAAATAGCCGCAGACCTTTAATTAAAGGATCGCTCAATGATTGAAGCAAAGCTGATTAGCACTGGCTTTAAATATATCGCCGGAGTTGATGAAGCCGGACGGGGTGCTTGCGCTGGCCCGCTAGTAATCGCGGCCGTTATTTTAGATAGTCCCCTTTCAGAAAAATTTGCTGAAGTGCGCGATTCTAAAGAGTTAACGGAAAAGCAACGCGAGCGACTCTATACGCTGATTATTGATAATTCCATTTCATACGCAATTATTTCGGCAACAGTAAGTGAAATAGATAGTGGTGGAGTGCATAGAGTGAATATCGAAGGAATGCGCAGAGCGGTTCTAGGACTCAAATTTAGGCCCGAATATGTTTTGACTGATGGTTATAAAATTGAGGGACTTGCAATTCCTGCACTCGCAGTCTGGAAAGGTGACCAAGTTGCAGTCTCAATCAGCGCTGCTTCAATATTAGCTAAAGTCACGCGTGATCAAATAATGCGAGAACTCGATAGCGAATATCCTAATTACGGAATGTCATCACATAAAGGATATATAACTAAAAAGCATTCAGCTGCCCTTGCTAAATTTGGGGTTACTGAAATTCACCGTAAATCATTTGCAAATATTGCAGACCTTATTCACAACGGCTAATAATTCACATTTAGTAACAGTGCCCCGAATCGCTAATTAAATACTTCATAGCCTTGCGCCATGGCAAAAAGTAAACAAGCGGCGTTAATTGGTGAAGTTGGCGAGACTTTTGTAGCAAATTATCTAAAGAAAAAAGGTTATGGAATCCTCGCGCGAAATTGGCGGATCAAAGATGGTGAGATTGATTTAATAGCGTTATCGCCAAATGGGAAAATTACTTTTGTTGAAGTAAAATCTCGTTCCTCGATGGCATTCGGTCACCCATTGGAGGCGATCAGCCCAGATAAGGCTTATCGATTACAACGGTTAGCGCTGGCGTGGCTAGTTTCCAATTCAAAATTTGGCGCAGATTTCCAGATTGATGCCGCGGCCGTAATTATCGCGCCATCCGGCGGAATCGAAATAGATTATCGCGAAGCCGTGCTGTGACTATTGGGGTAACCCATGGCGTTAGCTTGATAGGACTAGCTGGAACCTTGGTCCAGATTGAAGTCGATATTTCAGATGGCTTACCGCATTACTCGTTATTGGGTTTACCAGATTTAGCGTTAATGGAATCCCGCGATCGGGTCCGTTCTGCATTAGTTAATTCGCAGGAGATCTGGCCAAATAAGAAAGTTACGGTTTCGCTCTCGCCTGCTTGGTTACCAAAAAGTGGTTCGAATTTTGACCTACCAATTGCAGTTGCGATTTTGGCTGCGCAAGAAGTTATTCCGGCCCAACGATTACATCGATCTGTTTTTTACGGTGAGCTCGCGCTCGATGGGCGGATCCGCGAAGCTCGGGGCGTACTGCCAGCACTAATTTCACTTTTGAATAGCGACGTTCAAACTGTGATTGTGCCACAAGCAAATGCTGCGGAAGCAAAGTTAGTATCTGGTTTAGAAATTATTCCAATGGGAAACATTTCGGAATTGTTGAAATGGTTGCGAACTGGAATCAGAGTTGAAGCAGAAGAACTAGTTTTAATCGAAAAAGTAAATGGCTTTAAAGATTTATCGGATGTGGCTGGCCAACCCGAAGCTAGATATGCCTTAGAAGTAGCAGCAACTGGCGGCCACCACATATTAATGATTGGACCACCCGGAACTGGCAAAACTATGCTGGCGGAGCGGCTACCTTCGTTGCTACCAGGACTAGACGATAAAGCAGCGCTCGAAGTTAGTGCGATTCATTCGGTTGCTGGCGCACTAAAGGAACGTGGATTATTTTCAAAAGAACCACCATTTATTTCGCCACATCACACCACAACGCGAACTGCGATGGTAGGCGGTGGATCTAGCGTTATAAAACCTGGCGCATGTTCGTTAGCTCATAATGGTGTTCTATTTATAGATGAAGCGCCAGAATGTGTTAGCGGCGTTTTAGATGCGCTACGCCAACCTTTGGAATCAGGCGAAATTACAATCACTAGAGCGATTGGTAGCGCAACTTTTCCAGCGGATTTCATACTTGTGCTCGCTGCAAATCCATGTCCATGTGGCCGACTTTCTGGCAGAGGACGGGGCTGCAGCTGTTCATCATTACAAGTACGGCGCTATTTGAATCGGCTTTCGGGGCCACTTATTGATCGGGTAGACCTAAGAATTAAAGTGGAACCGCCATCAAGAACTGCTTTTGCAAGTGGGGAAGTTGGGGAAAGCAGCGCGGTTGTTAGAGAACGGGTAGCGCTGGCACGGGCGCGAGCCGCAAAGCGATTTGCTACTTTGAATATTTCTCGCAATGCCGAAATTCCAGCATTTGCACTGAGAAATGAATTTAAAGCAGAGCGAACCGGCATGTCACTTTTGCATAATGAAATGGATCGAGAAAATCTAACCGCACGAGGTTTTCACAAAACGTTACGGTTAGCTTGGAGTATTGCTGATTTAGCAGAGCATGAGTTACCCCTATTAGAAGATGTAAAGCGGGCGCTGGTACTACGTGATGGCATGGAACTATTTGGATGAATACAACAGAGACACGAGTTCGACTCTTTGCCGCAATCGAAGGTGGTTCACTTTTCTGGAGCAATGAAATTGCATCTTTTGGATCGGATTTAGTACTAGAAAAGATAATTAGCAGTGGCTACCCAACTGATAAAAACTCAATGGGTTTTATTTCTAGAGAAGTTAAAAATTCGAACGCCGAACAATTGTTGGCTGAAATATCGGCAGCCGGAGCCAGCTTTATTACACCAGAATCTGCAGAATGGCCAACTTCATTAAATGATTTAATTGCGCCACCAATTGGAATAGTTATTAAAGGAGTGTTAAATAGCGGAAAGAAAGTTTCGATAGTTGGCACTCGGAATCCATCGACTTATGGCGCTCGAGTAGCAAGCGAATTCGGTGCGAGTTTTGCGGACAATGGTTGGACCGTAATTAGCGGTGGAGCTTATGGCATTGATACGGCAGCACATCGAGGGGCACTTGCCGGAGAAGGCGCTACTTACGCGGTGCTAGCTTCCGGCGTTTGCATTAATTATCCCGCCGCTAATGACCGACTCTTTAATGAAATTTCGGAGAGTGGGGCGCTACTTTCTGAAGTAATGCCAAATGTGCGAGCGAAGCCGGAGCGATTTCTCGCCCGCAATCGATTAATTGCTGCGTTATCGCTCGGCACAATTGTGGTTGAAGCCGCATTTCGCAGCGGTTCGCTTCGGACTGCACGAGATGCTGCGGAAATCTATCGAACTGTGATGGCGATCCCTGGTCCAATAACTTCTCCAACAAGTGATGGTTGTCATCGATTAATTGCAGAGCGTTGCGCTGAAATTGTTACTTCCGCCAATGACGCGATTGAGTTGATGAGCCCATTAGCAGGTACGCTCTCCTCTGATGAGTTCAGATAATAATGAAATTAAACACCGAGCTGGCTTTATCGCAATTGTTGGTCGGCCAAATACTGGAAAATCTACTTTAGTAAATGCGTTAGTGGGTTCGAAAGTAGTTATTACCTCACACCATCCAAACACCACACGCAATGCGATTCGGGCCATTGTTTCCCAACCAAACTACCAACTCGTTTTAGTTGATACGCCGGGCGTGCATAAGTCAAAAACAATGCTTGGAAGTCGATTGAATGCGATGGCTAGCGAGAGCATGGACTCAGTAGATGTAGTCGCAATTTGTTTGCCAGCTAATGAGGAAATCGGTCACGGTGACTTATTCATCGCAAAAGATATGGCGTCCCAGCACAGTGCAAAAAAGATTGCGATCCTAACTAAGACCGATTTAGTTAGCAATGAAGGGTTACCACCAAAATTATTAGCTATTGCCAAACTTGCAAAGGATGCTGGTTTTGCATGGGATGAAGTTGTGCCACTTTCCGCAAAAAGAGGTGACCAAGTGGCGTTAATTATGGAACTTTTTGCAAAGTACTCGCCTGAAAGTCCTAGTTTTTATCCAGAAGAAATGTTAAGCGATCAAACCCTCGAACATACGATCGCTGAATATATTCGCGAAGCCGCAATTGTCGACGTATTTGAAGAGGTGCCACATTCCATAATGGTGGTTGTGGATGAAATGACAGAACGAGATAAGCGCGTTCCTAATGAACGTCCGTTTTACGATATTCACGCGACTATTCACGTAGAGCGAGATAGCCAGAAATCTATAATTTTGGGGCATAAAGGGGAGCGATTAAAGAAAGTCGGTACAAATGCGCGGGCAGAAATTGAACGATTAGTAAAGGGACGAATATTTCTAGGACTTCACGTAAAAGTTTCGGCTAATTGGCAGAAAGATCCAAAAGCACTTGGTCGGATGGGATTTATTGAATAACTGCTGACTCGTGCTTCCGACTGGCTAAATATGAACCAACTAACACAAGTGGTAATCCAATTAATATTCCCAAAGTTATCGGCTCTGAAAGCACAATTATACCTAATAAAATTGCGACCATAACGTTCATATAAGTTACTAATGAAGCTCTTGCCGCTCCCATTTTTCGTATAACTAAGAAGAACGAAATGAAACCGCCGCCAGTACAGAAAACCCCAAGCACCATCAAGCTTGTAATTGCTTTTGTCGATGGCATTTCTGTAGGTAAATTAAAGAGTGCAATTGGCAGATAAACTAAAGAAGTTATCGCCAACGCTACTGCATTTATTGCAAGTAAATCTGCGTTAGGCAATTTCTTAATAATCATATTTACCGCCCATGCATAACCAATCGATGCGAGTAACACTTCACCGATTGCATAACCATTTCCAATATTGCTAAATGTTTCTAAGCCAACTAAGAAAATAATGCCAGTAAAACCAACGCCTAAACCAACAATTCGCTTACCTTCCCAAACTGATTTGTCGCCATAGATTGAGGCAAAGACGGTTGCCCAAATCGGGGTTGTACAAACTAATAGGCTAGTTAATCCCGACGAAAGTTTTTCTTGTGCGTGTGTGATAAAAAACCAAGGCCCAATTAATTCTCCAATTGCGTAAATAAAAATTAATTTCCAATGCCTAATTTCGGTAAAGAACGTTTTTTGCGCAATTGTAAGAGCACCTAAAATCAGAGCGCCAACAGTGCTTCGAGTGACAATAACAATTGCGGGTGAAAGCTCATTTACTGCGATTGAGATAAATAAATAAGGGATACCCCAAAGTACGCCTGCTATTAGGAATAAGAACCAATCTCGGGATTTCACTTTAAGGCGCTGCCTTTCGCTGTAACGGTTGCGGTATTTCGCTAAAGGTAAGGGGCTAACGGTAGACTAGCCAAGTCAACGATGACCTTATTGATGCGATTTATCTCATAGTTACTGGAAATCGGAGCAAATAGATTATGCGTTTTGGAGTTCTCACTGGTGGCGGAGATTGCCCAGGATTAAATGCAGTGATTAGAGCGCTAGTTCGAAAAGGCGTAAAAGAATATGGTTTCGAGTTTGTTGGCTTTCGGGATGGCTGGAAAGGGCCGCTTGAAGGTTTAACAATGCCGTTAGATATCGCAACAACCCGCGGAATATTGCCAAGAGGCGGCACAATCCTAGGTTCATCTAGAACTAATCCATTCAAAATTGATGGCGGCGTGACGAAGATCAAAGAGAATTTAGCAAAAATAGGGATTGACGCGCTGATTGCAATTGGCGGCGAAGACACTTTGGGAGTTGCGACAAAACTAGACCAACTTGGCGTAAAAGTAATTGGCGTTCCGAAAACTATTGATAATGATCTGAATAATACTGATTATACATTTGGTTTTGATACTGCAGTAAATATTGCAGTTGAAGCAATTGATAGATTGCACACTACGGCTGAATCTCATCACCGCGCGCTAATCGTTGAAGTTATGGGTCGCCATGCCGGTTGGATTGCACTGCATTCTGGTCTTGCTGGCGGCGCAGCATGCATTCTGATTCCAGAAGTTCCATTTAGCATCGATAAAGTTTGTGAGTGGGTTGAATCTAGATTCAAATCAAGTTATGCGCCAATCATTGTGGTTGCTGAAGGCGCGTTGCCACAGGATGGCGATTTGATTACTAAAGATAAAACTTTAGACGCCTTCGGTCATGTAAAACTCTCCGGCATCGGGGATTGGCTAGCGCAAGAAATTGAAAAGCGAACTGGTAAAGAAGCGCGCACCACAATTCTTGGCCATATCCAACGCGGTGGAACTCCAACTGCATTTGACCGAGTACTTGCAACTCGATTTGGTTTACATGCGATTACAGCAGCTTACGAAGGCGACTGGGGCAAGATGGTAGCGCTCCATGGCACCAAAATTGCACGAGTTCCGTTGGCATCGGCTACCGAGAAACTCAAAACCGTTGATCCAGAGTTACTAAAGGAGGCTGAGATCTTCTTTGGTTAATTGGCCCCGCCAACTACCAGAACTTCTCTATCCTTTCCCAATGAATAGCGGAAATAGCTCGGCCCAAATCGAAGCGCTATTTAACGCTTCGTTAACTGCTGCGCAACAGCCGTCCTGGCCAGACAAAGTTGCGGTCGCTAGCGCTGTTGCAGAGCTACGATCGTTTCCGCCACTGGTCTTTGCAGGTGAGTGCGATAACTTAAAAGAACGTGTTGCGCTAGCTGCGGCTGGAGCTGCATTCTGGCTACAAGGTGGTGATTGCGCCGAAACTTTCGCTGGCGCAACTGCGGATTCCATAAGAAATAGAATTAAAACAATTTTACAAATGGCGGCAGTATTACAATATGGCGCAAGTTTGCCGGTAATTAAAGTTGGCAGAATGGCAGGTCAGTTTGCCAAGCCACGTAGTAATGACACCGAGACTCGAGATGGCGTAACTCTGCCGGCCTATCGCGGCGATGCCGTAAACGATTTAGAGTTTAATGAAAAATCGAGAACGCATGATCCAAATCGAATGGTCAAGGTCTATAACACCTCTGCAGCAACTCTAAATTTAGTGCGTGCATTCACCCAAGGTGGATTTGCTGATATTCGCCATGTACATGAATGGAATAAAGGTTTTATTAAAGATTCAAAAATAGGGCCACGCTACGAAGCGATGGCAAAAGAAATTGGCAGAGCTCTAGCGTTTACAAAATCTGCTGGTGTAGATCCAGACGGATTTAAAACCGTTGATTTCTATTCAAGCCATGAAGCTTTGATAATGGAATACGAAAAAGCACTCACTCGTATCGATTCTAGAACTGGCGATGCCTACGATGTATCAGCGCACTTCATATGGATAGGCGAGCGAACTAGACAATTAGATGGCGCGCACATGGATTTCGCGGCAAAGGTAAAGAATCCAATCGGTGTGAAAATTGGACCAAAGACCACCCCGGATGAAGCGTTAGCAATCATTAAAAAACTTAACCCTGATAACGAGCCTGGCCGCTTAACTTTTATCACGCGAATGGGCGCCGGGAAGATCAGAGAAATTTTGCCATCAATTCTTAGTGCAGTAACTAAATCTGGCGCAAAAATTCTATGGGTATGCGATCCGATGCATGGCAATACCTACGAAGCTCCAAGTGGTTACAAGACTCGCAAATTTGATGATGTTATGGATGAAGTTCGTGGCTTCTTTGAAGTGCATAAAGCTTGCGGTACCCACCCAGGTGGTATTCATATCGAGCTAACTGGAGATGATGTAACGGAGTGCGTTGGTGGTGGTGAAGAAATTTCGCATGAAGATTTAGCAACTCGTTATGAAACGGCATGCGACCCAAGACTTAACCACACCCAGGCTTTAGAATTAGCCTTTTTAGTAGCTGAGATGTTGCGAGACCGCTAAAGACCGCTATTTCATTTTTTTTGGTTACGAACTAAGATTCGCAAATGCTCTTACGGGTTAGCCATAAAACGCCAATTGGCCAACTCCATATTATCGCTGACGAGCATGTAGTTCTAGCTTCTGGTTTTGGAGATGTGGAAAATCTGATTGATCGATTAGATGAAATTGATCGCGCTCGTGAGATTTTCAAAGTTTCAAATATCGCAAAGATAAGTGATTTAGTTTTGGATTATTTTGATGGCGAACTAAATGCGCTAGATTCAATTTCAGTTAGGCAACCTGGGGCTAGTTTTTCACAAGCTGCATGGAAAGCTATGCGAAAAATTAAAGCTGGAAAAGTTATTTCATATGCCGACTTAGCACACCGAGCCGGTTCGCCAGAAGCAGTTCGCGCAGCAGGTTCTGCATGTGCAAAAAATCTAATTGCGCCAATTATTCCTTGTCATCGCATTGTTAAAAGTGGCGGTGCGCTAGGTAATTACGGTTATGGTTTAGATTCGAAAGAATGGCTATTACGCCACGAGGGCTTTTTGCAATAAATCTGCGAGCACAACCGCAGCCCGCTCAACCAATTCGTCAGTTAGATCTAAATGCGTAACTAGTCGAACATATTTTGGTCCAATTGCGCCAACCCAGACGCCTGCATCTTTAGCAGCTTGTACAAAAGTTGTTGAATCGATGTTAAGCGAACCCAATTCAATTCCAACAATATTAGTTACGACTTTGCTGGCATCTACTGCATTCGGCGCAACCTTGGCGCATGCTTGCGCAAGAATTTGTGCTCTGCGGTGATCTTCCCTAAGCAATGGCAGGTTGTTATCAAGGGCGTAATGACCAGCAGCTGCGATTATTCCCACTTGGCGCATGCCACCGCCGTATCGCTTCCGCCAAACTCGAGCGCTGGCAACATGTTCTTTGCTGCCAAGCATTACCGACCCAATTGGTGCGCCGAGACCTTTCGATAAGCAGATGCTGATGGTGTCGAAATATTTTGCAATTTCCTTAAGTTCAAAACCTTCTGCGATGTGAGCGTTCCAAATCCGCGCACCATCTAAATGCATGGTCATCCCAGATGAGAGCGAGGCTTTTCGTAAAGCCACAATTTCAGCCATGGATTGCACGGTACCGCCACCAAAATTATGGGTATTCTCAATTGCGATTGCCGTGGTTGAGACTAAATGCACTCCAGAATTTGGTCGAGCAATTCGCATCGCATCATCAGCTTTAAGAATTCCATTTTGAGACGCCCAAGTGCGCGTTGTGATTCCACTAAAGACTGCGGCGGCGCCGAGTTCTGCCCGAGCGATATGAGAATTTTCGTCACAAATTAGTTCCTCACCAGGTTTCACCAACATTTTTATTGCAAGTTGATTTGTGAGTGAACCAGTCGCTGCAAATAATCCAGCCGCTTTGCCAAACATTTCTGCAGTTCGTTCTTCGAGCGAATTAACTGTTGGATCATCACCGTAAACATCGTCGCCAACTTTTGCTGCAGAAATGGCTGCGAGCATCCCTGTAGATGGGCGGGTGACGGTGTCGGAGCGCAGATCAACAATAGGTGGTTGCGAAGCTGTAGTCATGGCGTAATCCTCTCATGGAACTATTTTTCAGTTAACACAATCAAATACATTGAGATTAATACCAAAATTCCACCAATAATAATTTTAGGCGTAAGAATTTCGCCACCGAACCAAACTGCAAAGAGTGCTGCGAATACGGACTCGTTTGTAATTAGCACGGCAACCGTGGTTGGCGACATGACTGATTGCGCCCAAGTTTGGATTATGAATGCAAAGGCAGTCGCAAATACTGCACAGAAAATTACAACTCCCCAAACACCTTTGTCCGGCGGGGCTACATACCCACCCGGAATAGATGCAACCCCAGTTATAGCGGCGCAAGTGGCTAGTTGGGTGATGGTCATCGCATAGGTATCTCTGCCAGCGCTCCATTCACCCAAAGCGATAATGTGCGCGGAGAAAAAAATTACGCAAATCAAAACTAAGAATGCGCCAAAATTTATTGAAAACCCTTGGAACGATAAAAGAATTAATCCAATCGTAGCTATTGCAACTGCTATCCAAGCTTTACCCGTAACTTTTCGATGCAAAATTGATGCCGCTATTAATGGTGTTAATACAACATAAAGCCCAGTAACAAATCCGGTGATAGCTGCTGTGGTATTACTAAGTCCGTAAGTTTGAAAAATGAAACCTAAACCTAAAAAACTGCCAGCACCAACTCCGCGGAGTGCGAGATCTCGGTTGATTAACTTAAGGGCTTTCGGCCGCAATAAAATCAGAATTAAAGTAGCTAACGAAAATCTAGTGAAGAGGAAATCATTTATCGGCTGTCGACTGATGGAATCCTTCATCAATACAAATGTTGCCCCCCACATCGCGGCGACTGCGACAAGCGCAAGCGGTGCGAGCTTGAACTTTAATGAGTGTTTCATTTCTTAATTGCACTTCTAAACTTCTTTAGGAGCGCAACTTCTTTGCTGTGCTCTGGTTCTTCGCCCGGAGTTTCTAGAATCAGAGGTGCGTTTTTAACGGCGGGGTGAGCCAGCAATTCTTTAAAGGGATCTAATCCAATTTCACCATCACCTAAATTTTGATGGCGGTCTTTAAGTGCGCCTAGTACATCCATTGAGTCGTTTGCGTGAATTAATTGAATTCGCTCAATACCCGCGATTTGTACCAATAAATCTAGAGTTTCGGTCATACCGCCTTTCTTTTTAATATCGTGACCAGCCGCAAAGACGTGACAAGTGTCAAGACAGATTCCGACCTTTGGATGGTATTCAAATGCTTTTAAGTAATTCTCCAAGTCATCCAATTTTTTAACAAGAGATTGCCCTTGACCGGCAGTTGGTTCCAGAAGCAACATTGGAGAATCATCAGTTAATTTTTCTAAAACTGGAAGCATTCCTTTTTTAATTTGTTTCCAAGCACTTTCTACATGGCCAACGTCAACAGCAGAGCCGGTGTGGATCACAACTCCGAGCGCACCGATATCTTGGCCACGTTGCAGAGAGTATGCAGTAGAGCGAATAGAGTTTTCGTAAGTTCCGACGGTAGGAGAACCAAGGTTGATTAGAAATGGCGCGTGTACATAAGTCTCTAAATTTAATTCTTTGCATTTTTCGCGAAAGGCTAGATCTGCGGTTGGATTTGCTTCGGGGGTTGCCCAGCCTCTTGGATTTGAAGTGAAAACTTGAATGGCTTCGGCTTGGATAGTCTCCGCATAAGCAATGGAACGCTTAGCCATTCCGCCAGAAGTCGGAACATGTGCACCAATTCGCGGGCGAACTATTTCACTTTTAGGCATTAAGTTAGCCTACAGTGATAGTGATTTTCGAGCCACGTTTAACTTTCGTACCAGCTTTTGGTGAAATATTAGTGACAGTTTTAACCTTCTTACTTCCAATCTTCTTGATTATCACGGCTAAATCACTGTTGACGATATCTTTAGTAGCTTCTGCGACTCCCTTATTAAGTACGTTAGGCACGAATACATATTGAGAACCTTTTGAAACTATCAGAGCAATCACGCTACCTTTTGGAATGGCTTGACTGCCATCGGGGGTTTGTTTTATAACCAAACCTTTCATGACAGATTCATCAAAATCATAAGTGACATCTACTCTAAAACCAGCGTCGGATAGTTCGTTTAGCGCTTGCTCGCCACTTTTGCCGAGGTATGCTGCGGCTTCAATTTTCTCCACACCTTTACTGATGGTGAAATTTACGACGGTATCCCGTTTAAGTGCGTCACCACTTGCGGGGCTAGATGAAATTATGTAGCCAAGTGGGATCTCACTATTAAAAGCTTCAGTTTGGTTACCAACTTTTAAATTTTGTTCAGTAATTAATTTAATCGCAGCATCTGGTTGCAGTCCTTTTAGTTGGGGAACGTTATATCGCTCTTTCCCTTTAGAGATATTTAGATAAACGGTGCTGCCACTTTCAACTTTTCCGCCGCCACCAGGTATCGAAGAAATAACTTTTCCACCTTCAACATCTTCGCTGTAAATTTCAGCTTTTACTGATACTTGTAACCCAAGGGGCGATATTTGGGAAGTAGCGTTCTTTACGGACATACCGACAACTGAAGGAACTACGACCCGAGCACCTGGACCAAGGATTACAAACCAAGCAACAACCCCAACTGCGACCGCAATACCTAGCGCTATAAATCTATTTCGTTTTATTCGCTTTGATAGTTTGCGTTTCTTTCGAATTTCAGCAGTATTAGAAATTTTCTTATCTTCGTTTTTCAATGTACCAACCGCCGGTTCCTTATTAACTATTTGTTCGGTTTTCGAGATTAAGGCCGCCATACCTTTTGGCATAGCTCGTTTTGAGCGCTCTTTTACTGGCTTAAGTGAAATTGGCGGAAGATCTAATTCAAGGCTCATTTGCCGCTTGCTAGGTGTGAACTTTTCCGAAATATTATTTAACTCCGCAAGTAGTTCAGTTGCATCTTTAGGTCGTTGATCCGGATTCGATGCAGTAGCCCGTTGAACTAGCGCATCAATTTCTGGTGGGATGCTTGGCTT
The DNA here is from genome assembly GCA_014190155.1 of Actinomycetes bacterium. Lineage (GTDB taxonomy): Bacteria > Actinomycetota > Actinomycetes > Nanopelagicales > Nanopelagicaceae > UBA7398. Next base: position 40,120 of record BJFY01000001.1, read on the forward strand.
AAGAGTGGATGGCGCGGGAACTTTTTCATTTACGTGCTTAAAAGCAATTTGAATCGGGTCTTCACCTTTATAAGGTTTTTCGCCAGTAAGAATTTCAAATAGCACAATTCCAACGGCGTAGACATCGCTACGGGCATCGGCAATTCCACGTTGCACTTGTTCGGGAGATAAATAAGAAACGCTCCCTAGAATTACGCTGGATTCAACGGTCATAGTGGTTCCGAGAAGTGCTCCTCTAGCTAAACCAAAATCCGCAATCTTCACTCGACCATCTTTAGAGATTAAAATATTTTCTGGCTTTATGTCGCGATGCACAATTCCCAATTTATGGGCTGCACTTAGCGCACTTAAAACGGGAGAGATGACACCGATTGCTTGGTCAATACTTAGCGATCCTTGTTCATGCAAATATTCGCGAAGCGTATTTCCCTCAACTAACTCCATCACAATAAAGACTGCTGGCGCGCCACCTTGATTCCAGCCTTGGTCTTGAACTGCCACAATATTTGGGTGCGTTAACGCAGCTGCGGCTTTGGCCTCGCGAATGAATCTCGCAACGAAAGCTTCATCTTGCGCCAAGTGCGGATGCATAATCTTTACTGCAACATGTCGATCAAGTCGTAAATCCAGCGCTGCATAAATTGTGGCCATGCCACCAGAGGCAATTAACCGGGTAAGTTGATAGCGGCCATCAATAACTTCCCCGGATAAGTCAGACACGACGAAATCCTAGAGAAGGGCAAGCTATAAATCGGGGAGGGCAGGGTCAATTTCAATATAAATTGCCATCAATTCGCAGATTCGCGCACTCCCTGGTTTTATCGCGTTCGAAATAATCCAATTCAAGCAATTGCCATTTTTGCATCTGGGCCTCAATTTCATTTCCATCCCGAGCTAGAACGCGTTTTAAACCAAGTTCAGTTGCTACATCTATCCAGATTAAATAATTTGCATATTTACGAACCACTGCTTGAGCTGAACCAACCCCTTCCAAGATTAAGTATTGCGGCGGATCAAACGAAACCGTAACGCCTGGTTTCATGTTGAACCAATCAAATACTCGATACTCGGCGCGCTTTTCTAGCGCAACTGGTTTTAATATCTGGTTCTCAATGTTACGGGTTAATGTAGAAGTGAGGGCATCATCCCATCCTTGATAAAGTGCATCCATATGAATGGTTACTACCGTGAATGGGTTCAGCGCAGCCTCTAATGCAAATGAAAGCGTAGTTTTCCCAGAGCCGGCTGGACCATCGATAGCAATTACGCGAGTAGCGCCACACGCAGGTGGCGCAGCGTCGACATCCCTAATTAATTCTAAAAAATTATTTTTTAACATTTGTTTCAGCTCGTTGGAACCAACGCACCCATCCAGCAATTGCTATGAGTACAAAAAGGCCATAAAGAAGTGAAGTGAACCAATAGCCTTGTCGACCATAATGCCAAGTTGCGACGGCATCGACTACAAACCAAAGTGGCCAGGCTTCATATTTTTCTAACACCATCAAAACTTGCGCAACAGTGCTGCCGACTAATACAAATGAATCTGGCCAAGTTGCAGCCGCACCGATTTTTGCAAGTGTGGGGGCTAGTGCAATCCAAGAAACTAGCAATATTGCTAACCAAATCAATTTCTCATTATTTTTTAGTTTTGCCGGGATTGCACCTTTTGGACCCCAGCCAAACCAACCCCAAATACCAGCAGCGACAAAAACAAATTGCAAAAGCGCGCTAGCGATTAGATTTACTTGGAAGAAAAAAATCGCATATAAAATGCTGCTAGCGACCCACCAGGGCCAAGTAATTCGGACCCCGAAGACTCCTAAGATAACGCCGACTGTTGATGTAATTACCGAAATAAGTTCCAGGAGTGAAACTTCATAACCCCAAGCTGTAAAAACCGTGACCATTATTGATGACATTATTGCTCCTTTCCAATTCGCATTACCGAACTGGTGCTACGGTCGATCTGCGGCGCAGACCCTCTCAGCCAAATTTTGGCTCCCGATGTTGAAAGGCTAGCAGAGTTAAGTTTTTTTGCAGATATACGAGAAGATATGGCGTGCTCAAATTTGGTTATCTGGCGATGCTCGGCTTCACGGTAGTTGGCTCGTTTTGGCTAGAAGTAGTTCTTAAAGTGGGAGTGCTGCGCCGGTATAAGCGCGCTTTCTTGAGCATCTTGCCGAGCGCTTTAATTTTTCTCCTATGGGACAGCTACGCGATCAAAAACGGACATTGGCACTTTGACCCCAAGCAAATTCTTGGTATTTATGGTCCCTTAAATATTCCGCTTGAAGAGTTCCTCTTTTTCTTAGTTGTGCCACTAGCCGCGTTGATGACAATCGAAGCAGTTCGTAACGTAAAAAAACATTGGATTATTGGTGATGAAAAATGAGTTATTCAATGATTGCAGTCATTGCACTGTTTATCGCAATAGTTTTAGATCTATTTGTTATTAAATCTAAGCTCATCGCTAGAAAAGTATTTTGGACTTCCTATGCCATAATCTTGCCGTTTCAATTACTGACAAACTGGTGGTTAACATCAAGAAATATTGTGATGTATAACGAGGCAACTATTTTCGGTCTCAGAATTGCATCAGCGCCAATTGAAGATTTACTATTTGGATTCTCACTGGTGCTATCGGTTTTATCAATGTGGATATTTTGGGGACGTCGGGCACCTAGCGACGAGCGCTGATTGCTTGCAGCCACGCTGGGAATGCTACTGAAATCCTTCGGAACGTGGAAGTTTTCGCTCTTTTCGTAAATATTTGGTAATCAATTTTTTCAACTTCATCAACGATCCCACAATAAAGTTCGCTTGCCGCTCTTATACATGGACGACTGGTTCGGTCTAGTAGTTCAATGCCGGGCATAGCTGCTCTTTGTAATTGCCGGACTCGAGTGATTTGAAATTGCAGCGCGTTTTTGATTTCCGGTGTAAGTATCCGTTTTTCCAACATCGAACGATCAACCCCGAATTGTTGCAACTCTTGCAGAGGTAAGTAGATTCGACCTCGTTCTAAATCTTCGCCAACATCTCGGATGAAATTCGCTAGTTGGAATGCAGTTCCTAGCCGCTCTGCGGCTTCGTACGCCGCTTTTTGGGCTCCACCTAAAATTGGCAACATTTCCAGACCGATTACAGCGGCAGATCCATATACATATTCTTGTAATTCGGCAAAAGTTTCGTATGAAGTTTTAGTTAGGTCCATTGCCATAGATTTTAGAAATGCCTCAAAATAGTGAATCGGTATGTTGAATTGGTTTACGGTATTGACTAAAGCTCGACCAATATCATCATTACTTACACCATTTTCTAAATCTTGAATTAATTTTTGACTCCAATTTTTGAGCACTGCTTCTTTCTCGGAAATCAAGAGGCTCGATGCCAGATCATCCACAATTTCATCGGCAAATCTGGCAAAACCATAGAGGGCGTGTACATGTGGTCGTTTACTTTTGGGTAATAGAAGTGTTGCTAGGTAGTAAGTTTTTCCATGTAAAGAATTTAAGCGTTTGCATTCGGCATAAGAAGCTCGTAACTGCGGATCTAAAATTCCAGCAGCTGTAAGTTCGTCCATCTATTTAATCGTTCCAACAATTCGCTCCGCAGCCAGCCTTCCAGAAATTAAAACCATTGGTACTCCAACTCCAGGTTGAGTACCAGATCCAGTAAATACTACGTTCTCAAAACCGTGCGCCATATTTCGCGGTCTAAATGGACCAGTTTGGAAAAATGTATGAGCACTTGCGAAAGGTGCGCCCCGTTCCATTCCCATTCGTTCCCAATCTAACGGAGTAGTCATTGTTTCGACCTCAATCGAGTTACCAAAATCTGTATAACCGCGAGCCTCCATGGTTTTAATCATTTGGTCGCGATATTTTGGAGCGGTTATATTCCAATCAATATCCGCATCTAGATTAGGTGTAGGAAACAATGCGTAATAACTATGTTTGCCCGCGGGGGCTAAAGATTTATCGTCATAAGTGGGAATTGTTACTAGCAAACTAGGATCAGTCATTAGCGTTTTCTTATTAATTAACTCATCAAATACGCCATCCCACGATTCGCCGAAGTGGATGTTGTGGTGTGCTAGGTGTGGATAAGACTTATTAGATCCAATCAGTAGCGTCGCGCATGAGGGCGAATAGTTAAGTCGCTTAACCGAGAGTGGAGTTTTACCAAGGAGATCGCGCCAAGCGACCGGAAGATCTGGATTCAAAACCACTACATCGCATTCAATACGTTCTTGGGTATCTGTAATTACTGCGATTGCCCGACCGTTTCGATGCTCGACCGAAGTTACAGTGGTGCTGTATTTGAAATTCACGCCATGTTTTTCTGCGGCAGCTGCCAGTGCTCGCGGCACAGCATGCATTCCGCCTTTAGGAAAGAAGACTCCATTTACAGAATCCATATATGCAATAACCGCGTAAATTGCTAGCGCTTGTTGTGGGCTCACCCCTGCGTACATCGCTTGAAATGAGTAGACCTTTTGGGTTCGCGGATCTTTTAGAAATTGCGAAACTTTGGGAGCGAGTTTGCGAAATCCGCCGAGCGCTATTAATCGGGCTAAATTTGGGGTTAGTAAATTTAAGGGTGAATCAATATTTCTATCAATGAAATCATTCATCTCATATTTGTAAAGCTTGGTTACAAAATCCACATACTTTCGGTAGCCAGCAGCTTCATCTGGACCAATAGTTTTAGCAATCTCAATTTCCATTTCTGCGGTGTTTGCGTGGACGTCAAGCTGTGACCCATCTGCATAAAATGCGCGATAGAGCGGTTTAAGCGGTGAAAGTTCTAACCAATCTGACATATTTTCACCGACACATGCAAACGCATCCGCAATTAAGTCGGGCATTGTTAGCACGCTTGGCCCTGTATCAAAGGCGTATCCAGATTTATTTAATAGTCCATTGCGGCCACCAGGAACGCTTTCCCGTTCAACCACCGTAACTTTTCGACCGGCACCAGCAAGACGAAGCGCAGCGCTTAAACCAGCCAGGCCAGCGCCCACAATTACAACGTGATCAGTCGGTCCTTTTACGCGTTTAACCATTAATAACTCCGTTGTGTGACAACTGTTGCTAAATCTGTTAGCAGATCTTGATATTCATCGGTGATTACTTCGTGATTTACGGCTTTCTGGGCAGTATCAGATAATTCTATGATTAATTTTTCCAAATCTGAAACTGCGCCAGTATTTGTGATTAATTCGCGGAGCTTTGCTACTCCGGCAAAATCCAGATCAGCTTTTCCAAAGTATTTATCTAAGACTTGTAGTTGTAGCGGATTAGCTCGCTCGGTTGTCATCGCAATTAACGCAGTTCGCTTACCTTCTCGCAAATCATCGCCCGCAGGTTTGCCGGTTTCTTCTGGGTCACCGAAAACACCAAGTAAATCATCGCGGAGCTGAAATGCTTCACCAAGCGGTAATCCAAAATTAGAGAAAATTGCTTGATATTTTTTAGCATCATTTGTTGCAATTGCTGCACCAAAATGTAATGGCCGCTCAATCGAGTACTTCCCAGATTTATAGCGCGCTACCTTCAACGAACGGGCCACACTCTTACTAGCTAGAGCTTGTTCGAGTACATCTAAATATTGGCCAGCCATTAATTCAACGCGCATTTCGTCGTGAATTGTTAAAGATCTAATTCGGGCTTCAATTGAAATATTAGATTGATTTAACATTTGATCTGACCAAATTAGCGCTAGATCTCCAAGTAGTATCGCACTCGACATACCAAAACTTTTACTGTCGCCAGTTAAATTATCGGCAGCATGCATCCTTTCAAAAACTTTATGGATGGCTGGTGCATTGCGTCTAGTGTCAGATCCATCCATTACATCATCATGAATCAGTGCGCATGCATGTAAGAGCTCTAAACTAGAAATCGCTTTCACAACAGATTTATCTTCTGGCCCACCAGCCGCTAAATACCCAACATATGCAAAGAGTGGTCGAAATCGTTTGCCACCATCTAGTAGAAAGCTTTTGATTGCTTTTGTTACTGGATCTAGTTCGAGACCAATCGAATTTAAATATTTGCCTTGTTCGGTTAGAAACTTACTAAGTTCAGATGAAACCTCACCGCGAACGCGCGCCATGAAATCAAGGGTGTTCTGGTTTGCAGTGGAATTCACGCGGTAACGGTACCCTCCCTTGCTATGCAGCGCCCGTTTTCGTTTGAGACCCCAAATGGGCAGCCAATTTTCTCTCTGGAATTTTTCCCACCGAAGGATGAAAAGGGTGAAGCGCATTTATGGGTTGAACTAACTGAATTAAATTCACTCCATCCAGAATTTGTTTCGGTTACATACGGGGCTGGTGGTTCCACCCGCGAACGGACCGTTCGAGTTACTTCAGAAATTACCGCTCGAACCGGATTGCGGACCGTTGCGCACCTGACTTGCATCGGGTCTTCAAAAGCAGAACTTTCGGAAATTTTAGATCAATATTGGAACGCTGGTATTCGCGATATTTTGGCGTTGCGTGGTGATCCACCAACTGGCCCACAATCAGAATGGATTCCAACTGTTGGTGGTTTTACTCATTCAGATGAATTAGTTTCACTGGCAGTAGCTGCAAACTTTAATGTGGGGGTTGCAGCTTTTCCAGATTGTCACCCAGCATCTTATGGTAATTACTCGGCGGATGTTTTAGTTTTATTGGAAAAAGAACGGCGTGGTGCCCAATTTGCCACAACCCAATTTTTCTTTTCGGCTGAGAAGTATTTCAATTTAGTTAAAAAATTGAGAGAGCGGGGATCTAAACTCCCAATTTTCGCTGGAATTTTGCCAATCACGCAAGTTAAACAATTAAATCGAATGGCACAGTTAGGTGGAACTCCAATACCGCCAGCAATAATGAAAGCATTTATCGAAGTGGAAAACGAACCGGAGAAAGTGAAAGCTCTAGGAATCGAAATTGCGGTAAACTTATGTAATGAATTAATTGCGATGGGCGTACCGGGGTTACATTTCTACACAATGAATAGCGCTTACGCGACTAAAGAGATCGTTAAGAGAATCGGGCTGCGTTGACATGAACCGTAGTGATTTTTTTCAAACCTGGAGCCATTTACATGGGGGCGCGAAAATTTCTGGAATCGTAAAAGGTTGGTTAACCATCTCGTTCAATACCGCAAAATTGTTAGAGAAATTAAGATTCTCGCCTAATGCAATTACCTGCCTAGGTTTGGTTTTCGCAGTTCTGACGAGCATTAATTCAGAGACCCTGTTAGCAGCGTTATTCCTTGTACTTTCCCTCGCTTCTGATGGCTTGGATGGTTCATTAGCCATTATCAAAGGTGAGATTTCAAGTAGAGGTGCAATTTTAGATGCAATTGTGGATCGCATCTCTGAAGGATTTTGGGCCTTAACTTTTTATTACTTAGGTGCGCCACTTTGGATTGTCCTAATTGCTTGGCTAGCCGCGTTTACACAAGAATATGTAAGAGCAAGAGCTGGCGGGCTTGGACTACGAGAAGTAGGCGTTGTGACGATAGGTGAACGACCAATCCGAGCCAGCATTTTATTCATAGCGATTGTGGCAAACTTTTTGGGGCTAAATTATGCGACTGCGCTAGCAACTACTTGGGCCATACTCCAAGTTTTAAGTTTTACTACAGTTGTGCGATTTGCTTATAAAAATATTTAAGCTTTACCAATTGCATCTGCAACAATCTCGGCGCTAATACCTACTAGCGGCAGACCACCACCTGGGTGTGCGGACCCACCAACACAATACAAGCCTGCTAATGGTGAGCGATTCTTTGCTCTAAGAAATGCCGATCGCGCACCATTGCTTGAAGTTCCATAAATTGAGCCACCTGGGGCGTTTACGCGCTCTTCTAAATCGGCTGGTGTTCGGATCTCCATGAGAACAATCCGTTCGCGAATATCTAAGCCTCGTTCCGTCATTTTGTTTAAAATCAATTGCGCATATGATTCTTTTACCCCCGGTTTTTTCCAGTCAAATCCAATCCCTGGTTCATGGCGGGGTGCGTTTACTAAAACAAACCAACTTTCCTCGCCCAGATTTTTCACCATAGTTTCATCTTTAGGTGCACAGATATAAATAGCTGGATCGGGTGCGGGTTCGTTTCGCATAAAAATCGCGTCAAATTCGTCATCATAATTATCCGGAAAATAAACATTGTGATGTGAAAGCTGGGCTTTTCCAGTTAAATCTGGCTTTAACCCAATTAGTAATGAAAACCCAGAAAGCGATGGCTTCGATTTAGCCAAGTTGCGGCGGGCTTTGCGCGTGACTTTAGGCTTATTTGGTAGCAATGTTGAATAAGTGACTTCCGAATCTGCATTTGTAACAACTATTTCAGCGGTTATTTGTTCGCCACTTTTTAAGAGAACGCCAGAGACTTTCTTGCTTTGATGGAGAATTTCACGGACTGGCTGATTCAAATAAATTTCTACCCCTAAATCGCGACACCGCTGTTCGAGCGCCTCCGAGAGTTTTCCGATGCCACCTTTGAGATGCCACGCCCCGAATGCTTCTTCTACAAACGCAATTGTTAATAAGACTGCTGGAACTTTGCGGGGATCTGACCCAGTATAAGTAGCGTACCTATCGATAATTTTTAAAATATGAGGTGAATCCGTATAGCGATTAGTTAATTTTCGAAGCGAGGTAAAAGGTGCAATCTCAATTAGATCTCGAAAAATACTTTTACTTTTTAAAAGGCTAAAAATCGAACGCAATTCGCTTTCAACAAATTGCACTCGAGAAGCGCTCCACATCCGCTCGGCGCGACGCATAATTTTATGCCAATCATCACCTACGGCGTCGCCAAACGCTGCTGATATTGCAGCCCTGGTTTTATGATGGGCGAGATTTGAAAATTGAACTTTCTTGCCATCAGCAAAGTGGTATGAAAAAGCTGGATCAACTGGGAATATTTGCAAAACATTTTCTAATCGCTTCCCAGTTTTTAAGAAAAAATCCTTATACACCGCCGGCAAAGTAAGCAGCGACGGTCCAGTATCGAAAGCGAAACCATCGATCCATTCAGTTCTACATTTTCCACCAGTGCGGTCCGAGCTTTCGTAGATTGCAACTTTGTGACCAGCTTTAGCTAGCCGGCTAGCGGTGGCCATGCCACCAACTCCAGCACCGATAACAACAATTTTGCTCATACTTTACGATCCCGCCACTCCAAGTCTCCGCGAATTTTACCTAACCAAGACCAGCAAATTAGCGCAATAAGTAGCGCAATTGATAATGGGTGCAGGAAAGCACTTTCCCACCTAGATTTAGTTCGTAGCGCGGTGATCAACCTTGAAGCAACCAGCGCCAGATAACCGACCCAACCTAATAGCGAACCAGCTAACCCGTAAATTAATGGCAAGATCGATGAAATTGTAAGGAAAGTAATTGCTATTAAAGAACCAAGAGGTGATCCAAACGCCCGCCAAAGTGATTTACGATAGCCGTTTACTAATTCATTAGCATTTCGATACATCCGACATTTTGCAATGGCGCTACCTTCAGCAACACCCCCCTTAAATCCAGATTTCAAAAGCAATCGCGCCAACGCAATATCATCAATTACTTCGCTTTTGATAGCTTCATGCCCACCGCACTCCATATATGCACTTCGCTTTACCAAGAAAAACTGGCCGTTAGCAACCGCCATAGAAGTCAGTCGCAATTTTTGCGCGATAAATAATGGCACGGTTGCGAACCAACTCCACTGTAGTAATGGTTGAATCAATAGTTCTAACGGCGTTAGCGCTATTTGCGCCGGATATGGCGAAATATAATCCCAGCCATTTACTTCTAACCTATTAAGTGAGCTATGAATTGCATCAGGGGATAAGCGAACATCTGCGTCGAGAAATACTAGGTATTCGGAATTGCTTGCGCCAGCTAACTGATGGCAAGCAAAATTTTTACCTAACCAGCCATTTGGTAGCACTCGGCCTTGAATTGCTAATGAATTTGCCTGGAATTGGTATCCGGAAATTAAGGTCTCAGTGTTATCGGTTGAACCATCGTTTAAAGTTATGATTTCATAATTGGTTAAACCATTTTGTAAATCCACCGAACTTAATACTCCAAGGACATTGATAGATTCATTCCGCATCGGAATTAATATGGAGACTGGCGCAGTCAGAGCAAGCCTTGATTTACTCGGCTTTTTAATGGTTAGCGCATTAATAATTGTGAGAAGTAATGAGCCAAGAGCTAGGCAAGTTCCAACTAAAAGCACAATAGTTAGCCGCTTCGCCCAAACGAGAGCGTAATGAAGTATGGCGCCAGAACCAACCCAAATAATAATCCGCCGAGAAATGCAACACCTGGTCGATCAAAGAAGAATATATTTCCAAAAACCCCAGCAAACCAAGTCCATCCTAAGAAAATATTAGGAACTAAGAGGCCCGCGCCATTCTTACGTCGCTCACGTGGAAGTACAAGATGTAAGAGCGCCATCAATCCCATTCCAGTTAGTAACCAACCGAAAGTATTTAGCAGTGGAACTTCTGGCTGAAATGGCACAGTACGGCCAGTAATCTCCCACTTCCATCTATCTGCGCTCACCATTTGTGGATCTAGAAATAAATCCCAAGCCATTAATCCAGCACCGCCATAGAGAAATACCCAATGCGGCGAAGTTCGGCGGGCTGCGATTAATAGTGGGTGCGCCAACATCATCCAAGCAAATGGCACCACAAGCGGCACACCGTAAATTTGATAACCCAATGAATTGTCATAAGCGTAAGTTCCAAATGGCCAGCCCGTTCGGCTGCCAATTTGTTCTACAATTAAAGCAAATACAAAAGTTATTGATATGTATCGAAGTGCGTAATTCAGTCCATGTGCATAAAGTCCGTGCAGCGACATCGCGCCAGCTGCCCAATAAACCGTCGCAATTGTTACTAAGCGAAGTGGCTCGCCAGAGAGAAGTGGATATGCAATTTGCAATAAAAGTGCAATTGAAAATACGGAACCCAAAATAATTTGTTGAGCTTTCGTTATTGAACCTCGCGAATTTCGTCTTGGTCGATATTGACGAATTGACATGGCGCTATTCTGCCTTAAAGCGAGCCACTTTCACTTATCACCGCGAACCTCGCAAATAATTCCTCCGAGTACCATCTTTCACGTGCAGTAGCAGCGATTGCAGCCTTGTGCGCCTCACCTTGATAGGCGAATGCACGAACTGCCGCGCTTGATTCCCATATTGAAAATGTTCCTTGTAATCCAAGCGGAGCTTCACCAATTCCAATTGCTGAAATCAACCCGGTTGCAGATTTCAAACTAACCGTAACCGGTGGCACCGAACGCCAAAAAATTGGATTCTTTAACCACTTAATTCGTGCCCGGGTTAGTGCCACTATTTTTCCATTCCAAGGTGGATCAAAGAGATTAGATTTAAAAGGTTCAGCTTTAGACCATTTACCTTGAACTGAAATGTTCTTTAGCACTACTCGATAGCGCTTTAATGATTTTTGGTGCCAGCGCTTTACTAACTTTGAACTATCAAAGCTTCCTAACTCTGATTCTGGGATAGTTATAAGCAAACCCCAGCGTTGGATATCTGCATCTTTCGGCGTAAATGTTTCACCTTTGCCGGTACCAAGTAATTTCCAGAATTCAATTTTCTTATTCCTACTTAATGACAATCGGTCTAATCCCATATGTAGTAGCGCCCATAGGAAATCTTTTCTAGAAATTTTCCAGAAATAAATTACGGTAATCAATTACTTATACCAATCAAATTATTAATTTCTATTAGGACTTCTTCAGAGTGGTCCCACATTGGAGCGTGACCACATTCGGAAAAAATGATCCACTTAGCATGGGCTGGCGCAAGCGAACGTTCCTGACAACTTTGGGCGGGCAGTGAATTGTCGGCATCACCGAAAATAATCGTAGTAGGAACTGTTGTAGGAATTTTTCCATTGAATCTTTTCTTTAACATGGCATCCCATGCTGGGTAGTAACCTGCCGCATCAGCCATGGCGCGGGTCGCATCTAAACAAGTTTGGTGGCTGAAATTTCGCCATAGCGGGCTTACGCTTTCGAATCCTAATTTCCGAAGTGATTCAAAATGAACCGTAAATGGCGCGATCGGATTTACTAATCTTGATAGCACTCGAGTTCGTGCACTTGTGCGAGTTGTAAATGGTGTTAACCATAAGCCCGCTGGGGCGACACCTAATAGAGATTTAATTCGTTCCGACTTTAGGGCAGCCATTTCAAGTGCAACCCAGCCACCTAAAGAATTCCCAACAACGTGAAATTTATCTATCCCTAATTCGTCCATATTACGAAAAACTAGTTCTGCTAAAGATTTTGGATCCATGGGTTGCGCGAAATCCATGGGAGATTTTCCATGTCCGGGCAGATCAACTGTAATTACTAGCTTTGTTTTACTAAGTGTCGGGATAATTAGTTTCCACGCCGTTGCTGCCGATCCCATTCCGTGAATCAATAAAACGGGTTCGCCACTTCCGAATTGCTCAGTAACTAGTTTCATCAATCCCCAACAACCATTGGCTTTGCGTTAGTACATTTGATTAGTTCGCTAAATGAAGTGGGATAAACCGCATGCGGATGTCCCGCAGCCGCCCAAACTACTTCGTAATCGTTTAGGGCTTCATCGATAAGTGTTATTTCGGGTTTTGATGTCCAACCCAACGGACTCACACCGCCGATTGCAAACCCGCTCCATTTTCTTACGAAATCTGCATCAGCTCTTATTAATTTTTCGATTCCTAAGTTTTTTGCGACAAGCGTAGTATCTACCCGATGTCTGCCAGAGGTAATTACTAATAACGCTTTAGGTTCCTGATCGTCAGGTATTCCAAAAACAATTGATGAGGCAATTTGGCCAACTTCAATACCAAGTCCAGCAGCTGCTTCTAGCGCGGTACGAGCGCTATCGGATAGCGCAGTGACTTCCCCGGTAACGCCATGGAATCTTAGCTCGGCACAAACCTTGGCAACTGCGGCGTGTTGGAGAATTGCTTCGCTCATTTTCAAAGGTTACATGTTGCCGTTGAATTACTTAAGTTCTGCGATTAGCCCTTCAATTCGAGTTTTAATCTCATCGCGAATCGGGCGAATAGATGCAACCCCTTGACCAGCAGGATCTTCTAGTTCCCAATCCAAATATCGCTTACCGGGGAAGTATGGACATGCATCGCCACAACCCATTGTTATTACCACATCTGATTCTTGAACTGCTGAGGTAGTTAGGACTTTAGGCACTTCGTGGCTGATATCAATTCCCAATTCGAGCATTGCTGCCACAACTGAAGGGTTTATGGAATCGGCTGGTGCTGATCCAGCCGATCGCACTTCAACGCTATCGCCAGCTAAGTGGGTTAGGAAAGCGGCGGCCATTTGTGAACGACCAGCATTATGCACACATACAAATAACACACTTGGCTTTTTCATAGATTTATTTCTTGGAGTTTGAAATTACCTTAAATAGTAGGACGCCAACGCCTGCGCCAATTATTTGGGCAGCGATGAATGCAAGAATTGAATTAGCTGAAATTCCGGCAGGTGAAGTTGTGAAAACTCGGCCGATAGTGACGGCAGGATTAGCAAATGTTGAAGAAGCAGTAAAGAAGTAAGCCGCGAAGATCCAGAGCGGTACTAACTTTGCAACTGTTTTTGCGCTATCGCCAAATGCCATTACTACCCAAACTAGACCAGCAGTTGCGATGATTTCGCTTAGGAATAATTTAGAACCAAGGCGATCAACTGTAGATGTGGCAAGGTTTGGATCTGAGAACATTGCGTTAGCAAGGAATGCGCCAAAGATTGCACCAAAGATTTGAGTTGCGATGTAATTAAGGGCATCGAGCGGTTTGATTGCTCTTCGGATTAGAAAGCCAATAGTTACTGCAGGGTTGAAGTGCGAACCACTTGCTTCGGCACCTAGTCGAATAATTACTGAGAGCATTGCAGCGGCGGCAGCGCCATTTACAAATAGCTGCATTAATGGTGAATCTGGCGCAAGGTTCTTTGCCATAAATCCGGTGCCTATGATGGTTGCGGCTAATAAAGCGGTTCCAACAAATTCCGATGCAAATTTCTGTGGTTTCATTTATTCTCCAATTCAAGTGGTGCTATTACTTGAAGGGTAGCAATCGATTAGTTGGAATCCCTTGATTTGAACTTGAACGTTTGGTTAATAAAAAACCCCTCATAACGAGCTATGAAGGGTTTTTGTGAAGCTAGGTTTATAGCGAGAAGAATGCTCCAGTAATGGAAGCACCGATATCAGCACCTGATCCAACTAGAACGAAGATAATTAGCGCTGCGCCAGCAAGTGCGAGATTTTTAAAGAATGAAATTGTTTCAGTCTGCTTTGCAGTTGCATCGTCAATTGTCCAGAAGTTATGCATCATGAATGCGCTAACAAGGCAGAAGATAGCGATTAGAAGTGCACCAAGGTCTGCGTAGATACCAAGCGCGACATAAAGTCCTCCGACAAGGATCATTACTCCACTTAATGGAACCGCAATCTTTGCTGCTGGCACTTTCTTATATTGTGCGTAGCCAACCATTGCACTATTTTTTGTGAAGTGCATAAGGCCGGAATTAACGAAGATAAGCGCGAAAAGAATGCGGCCAATTATGAGGACGATATCCATTGATTTCCTTTACGAAGCAGGGGAGTCCGAGCGGGCTCCGAGTACTCATGTATGGTATAGAATTTGGTTGAAATTTCAATTATTTTCTAGCCGAGTCGCGCTTAGGTTTTAACTACTTGCCGCTGTCAGAGGCGTTCGCTAGAGTTCGAACAAATGTTCGAAAACGCCCTCAACCCAGAAATCGGCCCAGAAATCGTTCTATACGATGGCGAGCCGATCGAATTCACCTATCGCGGCCGCAGGTTTCGAATCCATGCGGTGCTCTCTAGTTGGCGCGAAGCTGGCGGTTGGTGGAACCGAGCTAGCGATGGAAATTACCGACCTGATGATGGTTCGCGTGCGCTCTGGCGAGTAGAGGCCGCTCCGATTGGGGCGCTCGCTACCTTTGAAATCGAACGTGATGAAGTTAGTGAAAAAACTGGCGAGCTCCGTTGGCGAATTCGACCAAGCTCGCGCGCTACCCGTAACTAAATATTTATGTTTACCCATCTTCACGTGGCTAGCGGCTATTCATTTAAATACGGCACTCACTTACCGGATGCAATTGTGGAGCGAGCTGCGCAATTTGAGATGAAGTCATTAGCGCTTACCGATCGCGATGGCTTAGCTGGCGCAATTAGATTTGTAGAGAGTTGTCAAAAGTACAACGTTAGCCCAATTCTGGGTGTTGATTTGAATTACAAAGTTGAAAACTCGCTATCACGGATAACTTTAATCGCTAAATCTGGCGGTGGTTGGTCATCGCTAGCTCGATTAGTAACTGCAATAAATACTTTTGATTCAGATAAGCCAGTTCTTACTTTAGATTTACTAAAAAAGTTTTCAATTTATGCTAAGGATGTACTTGCTTTACATGGAAGCAATTCTGCAATTTCGCAAGCTTTAATCCGAAGAAATCATAAAAAGGCGCTAGCGCTTTTTAATTCTGGAAGAGAGCTTTTTGCAGATCAAGCTATCGAATGTGTTTCGCACTTAGTTGCTGGCGATGGCCCTTACTCCACAACTCATGCTGGCCGAATGTTAGGTTTTGCTCGAGACCACGATCTACCCACGGTTATAAGCAATGCCGCTCGGATGTTAGAGCGAAGCGATGGACCGTTAGCCGATATTTTAGATTGTGCCCGTAATTTA
The DNA here is from genome assembly GCA_014190155.1 of Actinomycetes bacterium. Taxonomy (GTDB): domain Bacteria; phylum Actinomycetota; class Actinomycetes; order Nanopelagicales; family Nanopelagicaceae; genus UBA7398. Next base: position 55,900 of record BJFY01000001.1, read on the forward strand.
ACACCGCTTCATGAAAGTAATGTAGAGCGAAAAAATGGTGAAGGTTTTCTTAAAAGCGAGAAAGATATGATTGCTATCGCAGATTTAATTTCAAGGGCAGCTGGCGAACGTAATTCCCGCCATTTACTTAGAGAAACCGCGGCTTGGGCAGAGCGTTCAATACTTTCACCAACGCTAGATATCGGGCTAGGTGCAATTCATTTACCCGAGCATCATGTTGTCGGCGCAAAAGATGAAGTAGACATGGCAAAACAATTTCGAGAACGATGTCTTTCTGGCTTGAATTGGCGATATGGCACATCTTCGTTATTAAAAAAAGCGGAGGCGCGACTTGAAGATGAGTTAACTACGGTTCGCACTCTTGGCTACGAGTCATACTTTTTAACCGTTGCTGACATAACTGATACCGCTAGAGCGAGTGGAATTAGAGTTGCGGCGCGAGGAAGCGGTGCGGGTTCATTAATTTGTCATGTACTTGGAATTTCCGGCGTAGAGCCAATTGCACATGGCTTGTTGATGGAGCGATTCTGTTCACCACTTCGACGAGCTTTGCCAGATATTGATATCGATGTCGAATCCGCTCGCCGGTTAGAAATCTACAATCAAGTCTTTAAAAAATATGGCGATCCAAATTGGCGCAAATCTGGAAACAGTTCAAGGTGTGCCACAGTTTCAATGGTTGATACTTATAGAGCGCGCCATGCAATTCGTGATACTGCTGCAGCCCTTGGTTTGCCACCGATGGAGATAGATTTAATTGCGAAATCAATCCCACATGTGCGAGCAAGGAATATTTCACAAGCTTTAGATAATTTGCCAGAGTTAAAGAATTTAAATTTAAATACGCCGCTATTAAAAATGGCAATTGGATTAGCGGAACGACTTGATGGGCTACCTCGAAATCTTTCGATGCATCCATGTGCAATTGTCTTATCTGATGGCGCTTTTTTAGATCGAGCGCCAATTCAAATAAATGCCAGTGGTTACCCAATGGTCCAATTTGATAAAGATGATGTAGAAGCAATTGGCTTATTGAAGTTGGATGTACTTGGAGTCCGGATGCAATCTTCGCTTTCGTATGCAGTTCAGGAAATTAAACGGAGTCAGGGGATAACGGTTGATTTAGATTCGATACCGTTAGATGACCAAAAGACATTTGAATTAATTCAATCGACAAAGACGCTAGGGCTATTCCAGATTGAAAGCCCGGGGCAGCGTGAACTAATTGGAAAGTTTGCACCGGAAACTTTTACCGACCTGATTATTGATATCTCACTCTTCCGTCCCGGACCAGTAAAGAGCGACATGATCAAGCCATTTCTAAATGCACGCCATGGTTGGAAAGCACCTCAGATATTTCACCCCGATTTGTATGAAGTTCTTCATGAGACTGAGGGTGTGGTGGTTTTTCATGAGCAAGTTATTCGAATAATTTCTACGCTGACTGGTATTTCATTCGCCGAAGCTGATGAGAAGCGGCGCGCACTTAGCTCTCCAGAAGGTCAGCAAGAAATTTGTGATTGGTTTTACTCCGCCGCGCTTTTGAGGGGTTACCAACTCCCAGTTGTTACTGAAATTTGGGAGGTGCTCCGCGCTTTCGCATCCTTTGGATTTTGCAAAGCTCATGCTGCCGCTTTTGCGCTGCCGACCTATCAATCTGCTTGGCTAAAAACCCATTACCCCGCAGCTTTCTTGGCCGGAGTTTTAACCTATGACCCAGGCATGTATCCAAAGCGATTAATGATGGATGAAGTCAGACAACTTGGAATTGGAATTGGCGCGGTCGATGTAAATCGCTCAACTCGAAATCATAAAGTAGAAATAATTGGAAATACTCAGTCGATTCGACTTGCGCTCCAAGATATATCGGGAATTAGCGATGGCGAAATCACTTCGATAGAAAGCGGCCAACCATATTTAGATCTTGCCGATTTTGTTAGAAGATCTGGAGCTAGCCAACCAATCTGCGAAGCTTTAGTTTTAATTGGTGGGTTTGATTCGTTACATAAAGGTCTAAATCGTCGTGACCTCTTGTTGCACATAAATGATCTCTACCGCTGGTCGCGATCTACCACTCGGTTAGGTGGCGGCCAACTAACTCTAGGTTTTATACCAGAACTTGAAGCTACTGGTTTGCCGAAAATGACCACACGCGAAAAAGTTAGTTACGAGCTAGACCACCTAGGGATGGATGTGTCACATCATGTAATTGAATTTTATGCAGACTTTCTAAATAAAATTAGTGCAGTCAGGTCTAGCGAACTTTTATCCCAACGTTCTGATTCCAGCGTCTTAGTCGCTGGGATTAAAGTCGCGTTACAAACCCCGCCAGTTCGTTCCGGTCGTCGCGTTATCTTCTTAACTCTTAATGATGGATATGGATGTAGCGATATAACTTTCTTTGAAGATATGCAGAGCTCGTATGCCCAACTTTTATATGGCTCCTCACTATTCCTAGTCCGAGGAGTGATTCGCCGAACTGGGGCTCGCGGTATTTCACTCCGCGCAACTGGGGCGTGGGAACTATCAGCGGAATTCGAAAAATGGCGTAACCTCACAGTTTGTGAGCGGTGAAATGGAAAGTAACCAAGCGCTACCAACAATCCTGCATGTTGATATGGATGCATTTTATGCATCAGTAGCTGAACTGGATAACCCGCAATATAAAGGTAAACCGCTAGTTGTTGGTGCTGGTGCTCGAAGCGTGGTGCTCTCTGCAAATTATGCAGCGCGCAAATTTGGTATCCGTGCCGCTATGCCAGTCGGAAGAGCGCAACGCATGGCGCCACACGCGATCTTTATTGCACCTGATCATAAAAGGTATAGCGAGATATCTACCCGAATCATGGAGATCTTTAATAAATATACGCCTCTAGTAGAACCAATCTCACTCGATGAAGCATTTCTTGATGTTAGTGGTTCTGAAAGATTATTTGGGAGTGGTCGTGAGATTGCGGTTGCAATTCGTAGTGATGTTGAGAGAGAAGAAGGTATTACTTGCTCAGTAGGTATTGCAACCTCAAAGTTTATTGCAAAGTTAGCTTCAAGTCGCTGCAAACCAAATGGCATGTTGGAGATTGCACATGACCGGGTACTTTCTTTTTTACATCCTTTACCAGTATCAGAAATTTGGGGAGTGGGCCCAAAAACTAATGAAGAGTTACTTAGATTGGGTTTAAGAAGCGTTGCTGATATTGCAAATACGCCGAGGCAAACTTTAATTCGGGCGCTTGGTGAGGCAACTGGGTCATCACTTTTTGAATTAGCTTGGGGTAGAGATTATCGCGATGTAGTAGCAGACGAACCTGAGAAAAGTATCAGCGCCGCTGAAACATTTGCTTATGATTTAGAAAATGAAGAAGAAATTCTCCGCGAATATTTGCGGCTCTGCGAAAAAGCAACTTCTAGAATGCGCGCTCGAAATTTGCGCGCTAAAACTATTTCAATAAAAGTTAGGTTTGCTGATTTCAAAACTATTTCAAGATCGAAAACTTTTCCATTACCCATAAGTGGAACCCAAGAAACATTTGCGGTTGTAAAACAACTTTACAGAGCCTTGGGAATTGGTGGCGCAAGGCTACGCTTGGTCGGAGTGAGTTTGGAGAATTTAGTAGAGAGCGAAGGCGCCGCGCACCAACCCCTGCTTGGCGAACGTGAAATTGGTTGGGCCGAGGCGGAAGCAGCGGTCGATAGGGCAATTGCACGCTTTGGTAGCGGTTCAATTAAACCGGCGCGATTGGTCGAAACCGAATCCACATCAATTTCTGAGCAAGAAAACGATTAATTCGACTTTTACATAGCGTGCTACTGGACTATTGTGTGGCCATGTCACTTTCCGATCACGAAAAGAAGCTACTTGCCGAAATGGAAGAAGCGCTCTCGGTTGATGACCCACGTCTAGTTTCAACGCTTACCGGTCGCGGTCGCACCCCACAGAAAAGTCGAATTCTGGTTGGAGCGGCAATCATGGGGCTAGGGCTAATTACGTTATTAGGCGGGCTAATTTCCCAGGCAATTCCCTTTGGAATTCTTGGTTTTATCGTTGCGCTCTCCGGGGTCGTGCTCGCGCTCTCGAATTTTTCTAAGCCAAAATTTGGCGCTAATTTCAAAGGGAAAAAAGCTAATCAGAGTGGTTGGAGCGCTCGCTTAGAAGAGCGTTGGGATCGCAGAAATTACGAATGATTAGATAGTTCAAGCTAGAAAACCCGCCCATTGAAGTGTTGGCGGGTTTTTTTATGCCCAAATACTGGTGAGCGCCTAAGTAGCGCCTAGGGGAGCGATGGGGATGGCCGGGGTAATCAATGGGGGCTGGTGGTTGAAAATGGGGGGAAAGGGAGTAAAGTGGTGAAATAAGCGAAACGGGGGTTTCGCAAGATCAAACGGGGAGGTTCAGATGTTTCTTGGCACTCATGAACCTCGGTTAGATGAAAAAGGCCGTTTGATTCTGCCCGCAAAATTTCGCGATGAATTAGCTAGCGGATTAGTTATTACAAAAGGTCAAGAACGTTGTCTCTATGTATTTCCAGCTACTGAATTTCACACCATTACCGAACAACTACGACAGACGCCGCTAACTGCGAAATCTTCGCGCGATTACATGCGCGTGATGTTTGCCGGTGCCCACGATGAAATTCCAGATAAACAAGGTCGCGTAACCATTCCGTCTGGTTTACGCGACTACGCAGGTCTTGCAAAAGATTGCGTAGTAATCGGCGCAAACACTCGCGTTGAAATTTGGGATGCAAAATCTTGGAAAACATATCTTGCAGATCGCGAAAAGAATTTTGCAGAAGTTTCAGAGGAGGTATTTCCAGGACTCTTCTGAGTCTTAACGAACTATCTATTTTGGCCACTGCCGACCTTTCGAAAACGGCGCCACTTCCCCGGTGCCGTTTACCCCCAGATCCGTCGGCCGGCAGTGACCAAAGTAGATAGCAAATTGGAAATATAAAAAGTTATACCGAAGAGACATTTAGGGGAGGAGAAGTAGATGCAAGTACATAAATCAGTAATGCTAGAACGTTGCATCACTTTATTAACTCCAGCTATTGAAAGAAATACTAATCCAATCGTAGTTGATGCAACATTAGGTCTTGGTGGGCATTCGAAAGCAATACTTGAGAAATTTCCAGAAGTAAGAATTGTTGGCCTTGACCGTGATCAAAGTGCTTTACAAATTGCAAAAGAAAACTTGCAAGATTTTTCAGAGAGAATAACAATTATTCATGCAGTTTATAATGAGATTCCAGCAGTATTAGATACGTTAGGTTTTAAGAAAGTTGATGGAATTCTTTTTGATTTAGGAGTCTCTTCACTACAACTTGATCAGACAGATCGAGGTTTTTCTTATTCACAACCAGCCCCGTTAGATATGCGAATGGATCAATCAGAACCACTTTCAGCGGCAGTAATTATCAATACTTATTCCAAGGGTGAATTAATTCGAGTTTTGCGCAATTACGGGGAAGAGAAATTTGCTTCGAAGATTGCCGACAACATAATTAAGGCTCGTAACAATGGCACGCTTAACAACACCAAAGATTTAGCAGAATTAGTTAAGACAAGTATTCCGGCCGCCACTAGACGTACTGGCGGTAATCCAGCTAAGCGCACATTCCAAGCACTTCGGATCGAAGTAAATAACGAATTGAAAGTGTTAGAAGCTGCAATTCCGGCAGGATTAGACCGCCTCGCTGTCGACGGCCGCATGGTTGTAATGTCATTTCAGTCGCTCGAAGATCGAATTGTAAAACGGTTTTTTGCAGATGCAAGTGAATCTACATCGCCACGTGGGTTACCAGTTGAGATGGCTGAATTTGCTGCGAAATTTAGATTAGTGTTCCGTGGCAGCGAATCTGCAAGCGAAATAGAAATCGAAAATAACTCCAGAGCACAATCCGTCAAACTGCGGGCCATCGAACGGATTGCTGCATGATGGCGCTTCGGAATTTGACTCCAAGAGTAGATCTTTCACCTCGAAAATTAACGCAACAATCAACAAAAGCGCTTTTAAAAATTGTTCCAGACTTAAGCGTTGATAGCGCTCCTGGAACTAGCAAAGCATTTGTTGGCTTCATCATGGGAATCTTTGGCATTGGCTTTGCAGCTTTGTTAACTATTAATACATTATTAACGCAGGACGCGATAAAAATTCAATCACTGAAGATTGAATCACTTGCAATAAATGAAAATCGCGAAGCAATTATTAAAGAAGTTGAAAGACTTGCCAGTCCTGAAGAATTGGCTGCTGCTGCAATCGCGTTAAGAATGCGACCTGCGCAATCGCCACAATTTCTCAATTTAGAAGTATCAAACAAACCAGCAGAACTGGCGATTAAACCATGAGCAGAAATACTTTAGTGGAGCGCAGAATTCGCTTCTTGGTCGCAAGTTCGTTAGTAATTTTGCTGGCTTTTTCTGTGCGGTTAGTTGATGTGCAAGCAGTGCGAGCACAGGGAATCGCCGCAAAGGTCACAAATGAATTAACAAAAAAGACGGTCTTGCCAGCTCCGAGAGGAGCTATCACTGACGCTAACGGTAGTGAGCTCGCTCGTAGCGTGATTTCTTATAGAGTTATTGTTGATCAAAGCATTATTTCTAATCCCGCAAAATTGGCAGCCTTGGCTGCGCCTGTCTTAGGGATGAATGCAGCAGCTCTAACCCAGGACTTAACTGGAACTAGAAGGTATGTGGTTATTGCGCAAAGTGTTTCACCTTCTGTTTGGAATCGATTGACTGATGTGGTGAAAAATTACAATCTATCTGTAAAAAATAGTAAAGATGCTAATTCGCAACACCTAGCTGGGTTTTTCATGGAGCGGTTGTATACCCGTGAATATCCATCTGGATATCTCGCAGCATCAATTATTGGTTTTATTAATCAATCTGGAGTGGGGGCTGCTGGATTGGAGTATGCACAAAATACGTTGTTGACTGGTACAAACGGTGAATACCTCTACGAAAGTGGTGGTGGTGCCATCATTCCAGGCACACAACAAGTTACCGTTGAAGAGAAAAAAGGCAACAGCATAAAGTTGACAATTGATAAAGATATCCAATACGTAGCGATGCAAGCCATTTCTGAAGTTGTAAAAAGTTCTAATGCAAAATCTGGAACTGTAATTGTGATGAATCCCAAAACTGGCGAAGTTTTAGCACAAGCGACTTATCCAACTTACGACCCCGCTAATACAAAAAATACTGACCCAAGCAAATTTAAAAATCCCGCGGTAGAAGATGTGTACGAGCCAGGATCTACTGGAAAAGTTATAACCTACGCAGCGGCGCTGGAAGAGAAGAAAATAACTCCGCTTTCCGTTTTCACCATTCCTTACGCGCTGAAAGTTTCAAATCATGTGTTCCATGACCACGAGAAACATGCAATCCAAAGACTTACCGCAACTGGGGCACTAGCTGTCTCAAGCAACACTGGCGCAATTCAAATTGGTCAGATGATGTCGAATGACACGCTATTTTCTTACCTAACAAAATTTGGAATTGGATCCAAGACTGGAACCCAACTGCCTGGCGAATCCAGCGGCCTGCTATCTAAAGTGAAAGATTGGTCTGGAACCACCGCTCCAACAGTCGCATTTGGCCAGGGCTACTCGCTTACCGCAATGCAAGCGACTTCAGTATTCGCCACACTCGCAAATGATGGCGTGCGTGTTTCGCCAACTGTAATTGCTGGAACTAGTCATGCTTCTGGAAATTTCACACCTTCTGCAAAGCGTCCAGCTGAGCGAGTTGTTAGCGCTGAAACTGCACGGCAAATACGATTGATGATGGAGAGCGTTGTTTCTTCATCTGGCACTGCAGCATCAGCTGCAATTCCTGGTTACAGAGTGGCTGGTAAAACTGGAACAGCCATGCGATTCGATGATGGCTGTTCTTGCTATCGCGGTTACACCGCTTCATTTATTGGTTTTGCGCCAGCTGATAAACCTGAATATGTTGTAAGCGTGACCATTCAAGCGCCACAAGGAATTCATTGGGGCGGTTACTTAGGTGGACCAGTATTTAAGAAAGTTATGAGTTTTGTTTTACAAGATAAAAGAATTCCACCAACTTTAACTTTGAAAACGATTTATCCATTAAATGAAAAAGATTTGAAAGCTACACAAAAACCATGATTGTGCGAGTTGAGGAGATGTTGAGCAAGAAATTATCGGAAATTGCTCGATATTTTGACCTTGACTCAAGTTCTACCGAAGTTAATGTCACGGGGATAACCAGCCAGGCGCAATCTGTAACTGCGGGCGATCTTTTTCTTGGTTTCACCGGCACAAATACTCATGGCGCAAAATTTGCAGAGCTAGCGATTACCAATGGTGCAGTAGCGATTTTGACCGACACTGAAGGCGCTTCAATTATTAGTAATAGCGCAGTGCCAGTTTTAGTTATAAGTAATCCGCGCTTGATTGCTGGAAACCTTACTGCTTGGTTCTATGGCTTCCCGTTGAATTCGATATTTGCAATCGGCATTACTGGCACTAATGGAAAGACGACTACCACCACACTTTTGCACCAACTTTGGCAGAGCGCGAATGTCGAATCCGCGCTGATAGGAACGGTCGCCACTCAAATTGGTAGCGAAATTTTGTCCAGCAACAGAACCACACCAGAATCTGACGAGCTACAAGCTCTTTTTGCAGTAATGCGAGAGCGGCATATCAGGAATTTAGCGATGGAAGTAAGTAGCCATGCGTTATCCCAAAATCGTGTAACTGGTTCGAAATTCAAAGCAGTTGCCTTCACCAATCTGACACAAGACCATTTAGATTTTCATGGATCAATGGATCGCTATTACCAAGCAAAGAAATCGCTATTTACCTTTGAGTATGCCGAAAAAGGTTTTATAAATATTGATGGCGATTTCGGCAGTCAACTTGTAAGTGATTCTGAAATTCCAATAATCACGATTTCAAAATATAACCATAAAGCGAATTGGTACTACGAAGCTGCAGTTGCAACATCCAATGGATATGAAGTATCGATTAGAGGCACAGGTGGCATTCTTATTTCTGGGAAATTACCACTGTTTGGTGAATATAATTTAGAGAACGCCATTATGGCTATCGCTCTCGCCGTTGAAAGCGGGCTAGATCCAATTTTTGTTGGCACCCAAATGCAAGCCATGAAAGGTGCATCTGGCCGATTAGAACCAATAAATCTCGGTCAAAGTTTCGCGGCCTTTGTAGATTACGCACATTCGCCAGATGCTGTAACTCGCGTACTGGAAACCGTAAAATCATTTACCACCGGAAAAGTAATTGCAGTATTGGGGTGTGGCGGTGATCGCGATGCCACAAAGCGACCTTTGATGGGAGCTGCACTCTCTAATGGATCTGACATAGCAATTTTTACTAGCGACAATCCACGAAGTGAAGCGCCACAAGTAATATTAGATTCAATGACTGCTGGCTTAAAAGTATTAGCGCCATCAAAAGTTATCGAAAGTAGAAGTTCTGCAATCGAGTATGCAGTTTCACTTGCTAAACCTGGCGATACAGTTCTGTTACTAGGTAAAGGCCACGAGATTGGCCAGGAAATTGCAGGCGTTATTCATAGTTTTGATGATCGAATTGAGTTAGCTCGTGCAATTGAGGGCAAGTCATGATCCCGCTTACGGTCGCGAAGCTTGCCGAAATTGTCGGTGGCGAAATAGCTGGGATAGATCCAACAACTATCGTTAATGGAGATTTCTTTTTTGATTCACGCGCACCGATAAAAGGTGGGGTCTTTGTAGCGCTAATCGGAAATTCTAATGATGGCCACGACTATATAGCTAAAGCTATCTCTAGTGGCGCAGTACTTGCGTTGGTATCTCTAGAGGTTAAAGCACCCTCTATTAAAGTGGTAAATGTTTTAGATGCTCTTGGAAAACTTGCAAATTACGTCCGGATGCAAATTAAGGATTTGAAAGTAATCGCAATCACTGGATCCCAAGGCAAGACAACCACAAAAGATTTGCTCGCCCATATTTTTAGCGCAGTTGGTGCAACCACATCTCCAATTGGTTCATACAATAATGATTTAGGTGTGCCGCTCACACTTCTAAAATGCAATTTAGATACCAAGTTTTGCCTGGTGGAAATGGGAGCTCGCAATATTGGCGACATCGCAAAATTAACTAATATCGCTAAACCTAATGTTGCGGTAGTCCTTAAAGTTGGCAGCGCACACCTTGGCGAATTTGGCAGCCGCGAAAACATTGCGATCGCTAAAGGAGAAATAGTAATCGGACTTACCCCAAAGGATTTTGCAGTACTTGGAAGTTACGATGAATTCACGCCAAAGATGGCTATGACCACTTCCGCAAAAGTTTTATCATTTGGGGAGAGCAGTAAGTTTGATATTCGAGCTGCCGATGTTGAGTATCGTGAGGGCTATGCTCATTTTGATTTAGTTACGCCGCAAGGCAGAGAAGCGGTTGGGCTTCGAATCTTAGGGATGCATCAAGTTGCCAACGCTCTCGCTGCAGCTGCGGCAGCTACAGCGCTTAATGTTCCAATAGAGGTAATTGCATCCGCGCTTTCAACTGCCGAGGTAACTAGTAAGTGGCGGATGGAACTCAAAGATATAAATGGTCTCTTAATTATTAATGATGCTTACAATGCAAATCCTGAAAGCATGATGGCAGCGCTGCGAACTTTGGCGCTATTAAGTCAGGAGCGTGGTGGTAGATCTTGGGCATTTCTTGGGACCATGCATGAGTTAGGCAGTTTGTCTGAGAGCGCGCATACCGAAATTGCGACAGCGGCTGCGGCGCTAAATATTGATCATTTAGTGGCAATTGGAAATCGCCACTATCAAAGCGCAGAACCAATCGAAATGGTTTCCCACTATTACGCTCAACAAAGTGATGCCCATGAACTCTTCTCACATTTTGAAGTTGGCGACGTGATACTAGTCAAAGCCTCTAGAGCCGAACATCTTGAGATAATTGCTGCAGAAATTGCTAAGTTTTGGAGCGCTAAAACTAATGATCCGGAGGAGACGCTATGAAAGGAATTCTCGTTGCCGGAGCTATTTCATTATTCCTAAGTTTTTTCGGCACGCCTGGATTAATCAAGATACTGGCAAAGCGTGGCTACGGACAAATGATTCGAGATGATGGACCAACGACTCATCACGTAAAACGTGGAACGCCAACTATGGGCGGGATTATTTTAATTTTTGCAAGTTTCGTTGGATTTTTTCTTAGCCACTTATTCACTGGTGTAAACATAAGTATTTCTGCGTTGTTAATTCTCGCTTTAGTTCTAGGTTTAGGTGGCGTCGGATTCCTTGATGATTGGTTGAAAGTTTCACGAAAACAATCATTAGGTCTTTCTGGAAAACAGAAATTATTTGGCCAAGCTTTAATAGCCGCGCTTTTTGGTATCTTCGCAACTCGATTTCCGGACGAGAATAATTTGACTCCGATGTCGCTAAACCTATCCGCAGTGCGTGATACCTCGCTAAAGCTAGGCGCAGTAGTTGTAGTTTTATGGGCAATTTTTATGGTTTTAGCTTCAAGTAATGGCGTTAATTTAACTGATGGTTTAGATGGACTGGCTACCGGTGCTGCTGTGATGACGTTCTTGGCATTTGTATTAATCGGAGTTTGGGAGTTTGGCCAAAGTTGCGCAATTAACCTTGGTCCAAAATGCTACAACGTCCGCGATCCGCTAGATCTTGCGGTGTTAGCTGCAGCCTTTAGTGGAGCATGTTGTGGTTTTCTTTGGTGGAACGCATCTCCGGCGCGAATTTTTATGGGGGATACTGGATCGCTTGCTATTGGTGGCGCTTTAGCAGGGCTAGCGATGACGTTGCGCACGCAATTGCTGTTAATCCCGCTAGGTGGGCTATTTGTAATCATTACACTTTCAGTAATTATTCAAACCGGATATTTCAAATTATCTGGCGGTAAGCGGGTATTCAAAATGGCACCCCTGCAACATCATTTCGAATTAATAGGTTGGGGCGAAGTAACAATTGTTATTAGGTTCTGGATTATTGCTGGGCTCTCAGTTGCTGCTGGATTAGCGTTATTTTATGCGCAATGGGTTGTTGCTTAATTAGCCATGTCTTTCCTCGAATCTCTCAAAAATAGAAATATCGCAGTAATTGGAGCGGGTGTTACCGGTCAAGCAATTTTGAGTTTTCTGGAAAGCAAAGGCGCGCAAGTAAAACTTATCGATGAGAAGAAAATTAACGAAAGTGTAATTACTGAAATTGATGGCGATTTGTTTTCGAAGTTTTCATTAGTTTGTGTTTCGCCTGGCTGGCGAATTGATCACCCAGTTATTTCAGAATTTCGCAAATTAGGCACGGAAATTTTAAGTGAAATTGATTTGGCATGGCGGGTAAAACTTGAAATTCTGCCAAATCAAAAATGGGTTGCGCTAACTGGCACAAATGGCAAGACCACTACAATCCAAATGGTCGCATCGATTTTTGAAGCAGCTGGAGTAAGCGGAGCTGCGTGTGGAAATGTTGGTGAAACGGTCATTGCCGCAGTCACCTCATCAAACGAATATGATGTCTTAGCGTTAGAACTCTCATCTTTTCAAATTGAATGGTCGAATGAAGCTAAATTTGAAATTGGTTGTATTCTAAATATTGCAGATGACCATATCGATTGGCATGGTTCATTGGAAAGTTATGCAAAATCAAAAGCAAAATTACTCGGCATGTCCCAAAGCGCGCTTTTAAATTTGAGCGACCCGGAAGTAATGCAGCACTCGACTAGCTATTTAGGTAAGAAGTTTTACTTCTCCCTTGAAACTCCAAAGCCAGGGGAGTTAGGGCTAGTAGAAAATCTATTGATTGATCGCGCTTTCACCAACAGTGATGCTGCTGAAGCAATCGGAGAAGTGCAAGATATTTCGCCGGCAGTCCCACATAATGTCTTGAATGCCCTTGCAGCTGGAGGTATTGCCAGAGCGCTGGGCATTCCTCCAGAAAAAGTGCAACAAGGTTTAAAAAACTTTGTACTTGATCACCATCGGTTAGAACTAGTTCTAGATCAAGCTGGCATTAAGTGGGTTAATGACTCAAAAGCTACAAATCCGCATGCTGCGTTGGCCGCCTTGCTTTCACAAATCTCTGCTATTTGGATTGCTGGCGGGTTAACAAAAGGAGCAGATATGAACGACTTAATAACCCGTGGAAAAAATAGATTTCGAGAAGTTATTTTGATTGGCCAAGATAGCGAAATTATTAAAACAGCGCTTACTAAACATGCTCCGGAAGTGCCATTACACATTATTACAGGTAATAAAAGTGGTGAAGCGTTGATGTTGGAAGTGGTTGCGTTAGCGAAATTGATTGCGAAAAGTGGCGACACAGTTCTGCTCGCTCCAGCATGTGCTTCTATGGATCAGTTCACTTCATACGCAGATCGAGGCAATGCATTCACAAAGGCAATCGAAAAATTGGTGGCAAAAAATGGCTAAACCAAGGAATTTTTTAGCAAAACCCGAAGCTTCGTATTATTTGATATTAATAGCAGTCACCGCTCTAAGTAGCCTCGGTTTGCTGATGGTGCTTTCGGCCTCTGCGGTCCGCTCCTTACATGAAACTGGAAATTCTTTTTCGATTGTGGGACGTCAAGCATTTTTTCTAATATTTGCTCTGTTACTTGGTTATTTATCGATGAAATTGAAAACTAAACTTTGGGATCGCATTGCACCGCTCTCTCTGGTGGCTTCATGTATTTTCTTACTATTGCCGCAAATACCCGGTTTTGGAAAAACTGTTAATGGAAATACCAACTGGATTTATGTTGCTGGTTTTACAATTCAACCAAGCGAATTCGCGAAGATGGGTTTTATAATTTGGTGCGCCTCTCGACTATGGCTGCACGATCGGCGTATTACAGAAGGAATCAAGTCAAATATTTGGATTTTGCTGACCCCTGGTTTTCTTTTGGTTGAAGCTCTCATCTACAAGGGCAAAGATCTTGGTACTGCCGTAGTAGTAGCTTTAATATTTGCTGGAATACTTTTTATTGCAGGTGTTCCGATAAAAGATCTTTCAGTCGCAGGTGGTCTAGGTGGATTAGTAGTTGCGGTTTTAGTTATTAGCCATAAAAATCGATTAAATCGTTTCTTTGCACTGCTTGATCCATTCTCTGTTCAATATTACAAAGGTGCAGGATGGCAACAAGCCCACAGCTTGATGGGTTTAGCTTCTGGTGGCTTATTTGGAATTGGTTTAGGAGCGAGTAGACAGAAATGGGGAACGCTCGCAGAAGCACATACCGATTTTATTTTTTCGGTAATTGGTGAGGAACTTGGATTATTAGGAACTTCAGTGGTCCTTCTACTATTTGCCGGTTTAATTCTTTCAATTTTCAAAGTAGCGCTCGGAGCAAGTACTAGTTTTGAAAAGTACGCGACTGCCGGAATTGGCTGTTGGTTCTCTATGCAATTGACCTTGAACATTGGTTCGGCAGTCGGGTTAATTCCAGTCGTAGGTGTAACTTTGCCGTTTATGTCCTACGGCGGATCCTCACTGCTCTCAGTATTTATTGCCGCCGGTTTCGTGCTTGGCGTAGCTCGACGGACACCAAAAATTAGAGAAGCGATTTTGCAACGTAGAAAACTAAAGTTGGCAAAGTAATGGCAACTGGAACTAAAAAAATAATTCTGGCCGGTGGTGGCACTGCTGGCCACATTGAACCCGCCCTTGCAGTAGCAGTTGAATTGCAAAAAATTGACCCGGCGCTGCAATGTGAGTTTATTGGCACTAAAACTGGGCTAGAGAACGCATTAGTACCTAGTCGCGGTTTTCCATTGAAAGTTATTCCTAAAGTTGCGCTGCCTCGAAAAATTTCGTTATCAGTATTCAAATGGCCTTTTGCTCTAATTGGAAGTGTGTTTACTTCAATTCGCATTATTAAAGACGCTTCAGTAGTTATTGGCTTTGGTGGGTATGTTGCCGCATCTTCTTATTTGGCCGCGGCTCTATTACGAATTCCGATTGTTATCCATGAAGCAAATGCAAAGCCAGGGTGGGCAAATCGTTTGGGTCGACTATTTGCAAAAATCGTCACTGTGAATTTTGGCTCAGTTCAAAGAAAGTGGCCAGAGTCTATTAATACCGGAATGCCGTTACGAGATGACATTGTTGCGGTTTCCCAACTTAAACCAAGTGAATTAGCCGAACTTAGAATTAGCCAAGCCAAGGAATGGGGACTCTCTCCCGATAAACCAATTATCGCGGTTTTCGGTGGCTCACTTGGTTCGGAGCGAATTAACAAAGTAGTTTCGGAATACCTTAGTTCCCAAAAATATCCGATTCAAATAGCGCATGCAGTCGGGATGCATAACACGCTTCCAATTGCTCGAACTGGCTATTTCCCAACTCAATATTTTCATAACATTGCCCGGGTTTACGCAGCCGCTGACATTATAATTTGTCGGAGTGGCGCCGTCACTTGCGCGGAGTTGGCAGTAGTTAATAGGTACGCAATTTTAATTCCACTTCCAATTGGAAATGGTGAGCAAGAAGCGAACGCCGACGAGTTAATGACTAAGAATTCGGCAACCATGATTAAAAATTCAGAATTTACTGCCGACTGGCTTGGTAAAAATATTGAATTGGAAATCGCGAAGAGCATGGCTTATTCATCGACGGCGGTAACTGTAAAAATTAAAGAGACGGCAAAAGTTATTGCAAAACTTGCGTTATCGGTGAGCAAATAATGAACCCGATTAATTTCGCCGATTTCAGATTGGCAAAAGTCCATTTAATTGGAATTGGTGGTTCTGGCATGAGCGGAATTGCTCGGATATTGGTGGCGCTCGATATTGCGGTCTCTGGTTCGGATATTAAAGATTCGCAAGCGTTGCAAGGACTTCGAAAGTTAGGGGTGGCAGCATTTGCATCGCATGCCGAAGAAAATATCGCAGGTCGGGATATCGTCGTGATCTCTAGTGCCATTTCGGAATCGAATGTTGAACTTAAATATGCCAGAGCGCACAGGATGCCTGTGCTTTTACGCGCCGAAGCGCTAGCAATTCTCATGTCTCAAAAGCGTTCAATCGCAATTGCTGGCACGCATGGCAAGACCACCACCACCTCGATGTTAACTGTGGCGTTACAACATTGTGGTGTTGATCCATCGTTTGCAATTGGTGCGACCGTTTCAAATTCTGGGACTAATGCCCACCACGGCAGTGGCGATGTGTTTGTTGCTGAAGCAGATGAATCTGATGGATCTTTTTTGGTCTACAAACCAGATGGAGCCATTATCACCAATATTGAACTAGATCATGTGGATCATTTCGCTGATGAAAAAGCAGTCGATGAAGTGTTTGCTAATTTTGTCGGAACGATTCAACGCGATGGTTTTCTAGTTATTTGCGGGGATGACCCAGGTGTGCGACGGTTAATTCCAAAAATAGATTCAACGAGCATTACTTTGGCAACATATGGGGAAAGTTCAGATTCTGATTTGAAGGTAGATCGGATTGCGTTAAATTCTAATTCTGCAAGCGCTCGAATAACTTGGCGGGGCCGAGTTCTCGGTGAACTACAGCTTTCAGTTCCGGGCAGACATAATGTATTAAACGCGGCTGGTACTTTAACTGCTGCTTTATTGATGGGTTATCCAGCTCCAGAAATTATCCGAGGATTAAAAACTTTTACCGGTGCTCGACGAAGATTTGAATTAAAAGGCAAGGTTAATGGCATTACGGTGATTGACGATTATGGCCATCATCCAACCGAGGTTCGAGTAACGCTAGAAACTGCCCAAAATTACAATCCAAATGGTCGGGTATTGGCCATATTCCAGCCCCATAGGTTCACTCGTACAGCTCATTTTCTAAGCGAATTTGCAAAGGAATTATCGATTGCCGATCAAGTTTTTCTACTTGAAGTCTATGCAGCGAGTGAGACCCCAATCCAAGGCGTGACATCTTTAAGCATTGCCCAAAAAATGGATCCAACAAAAGTAATTTACGAACCTTCTATGCCGACCGTGATCGAGATGGTTGTAGAAATGGCACGTCCTGAGGATTTGATAATCACGTTAGGCGCGGGCGATGTAAATTCGCTGGGGCCACTAATTTTAGAAGCTATTTCAAGCCGTGGGAAGATCGAGTAATTGTCCAAACTCAAACGCCGATTTGTCACCGCTCTACTGTTGCTTACAGTTGCTGGCACTTCGTACCTTTTTGGCTGGTCCCAAGTTTTTTCGGTTAAATCAATCGCACTTACTGGGCTTAACGCTGCCGAAGAAAAATTAGTAATCAAAAAAATTGAAAATCAACCAGCAGTCATGCAAATCGGAGCTCCACTAGCGAGAGTTGATAAGCGGGTTGTATCGAACCGAATTTCAGAATTGAACTGGGTCAAATCGGTATCAGTAAAACGGAATTGGATTTCCAAAGCGATCGAAATCGGGATAGCCAAGCGAATGCCGATAGCAGTAATAAAAAATTCTGATGGTCGAACTTTCCTAGATGATCAGATGGAAATATTCATTATTCCAACTGATGGTCAATTACCTTCCGAAATGGCAAATCTCCCAGAATTAATATTGATTGACCGGTCGCAGCCTTCACTCGCGGCTTTTGGTCAGCTACACCGTGGTATTTCAGCGATTGAACCGGAGCAAATCAACGCCAAAGAAATGACAGTGCAAAGTTATCTAGTGAATAGTCCGGCATATTTATTGACTATTTTGGTTATAGATGGTCGATCCTTAAGAATTACCTGGGGTAGTAGCCAAGATTTACCCCTAAAAATCAAAGTATTACGGGAGTTATTACTACTGCCAGAAAATGCGAAAATAGTGCGGATGGATTTAACAACTCCACTTTCACCTATCGTTAAATAAAATACTAAAAATTATTGTCAATTAATGTCATCGTGTCGGTCATTGATTGCGTAGCGCCGCACCCATACTTTTGCGCATCAGATAAAGAGACTCTGAGCCTCAAGTTGAGGATTAGAGTTAAGGGAGAGGCGCATCGTGGCATCACCACAGAATTATTTAGCGGTTATCAAAGTTGTTGGCATTGGCGGCGGCGGCGGTAACGCGATTAATCGAATGATTGATGCGGGTTTAAAAGGTGTCGAGTTCATCGCGATTAATACAGATGCGCAAGATTTATTAATGAGTGATGCCGATGTGAAACTTGATATTGGTAAAAAATTAACTAAAGGTTTAGGTGCTGGTGCATCTCCAGAATTAGGAAGTCAAGCAGCTCTAGATCACGTTGAAGATATTGAAGAAGTTTTACGCGGCGCAGATATGGTTTTCATAACAGCTGGCGAAGGTGGCGGTACTGGTACTGGTGGCGCGCCAATAGTTGCGAAAATTGCAAGGGATCTTGGTGCACTTACAGTCGGTGTAGTAACTCGTCCTTTTACATTTGAAGGAAAACGTCGATCATCACAAGCCGATGAAGGTATTGAAAAACTTCGCAGTGAAGTTGACACTCTGATTGTTATTCCTAACGATCGATTGCTTTCTATTTCAGATAGATCAATTAGCGCTATTGAGGCATTTAAAACTGCAGACCAAGTTCTGCTATCTGGCGTTCAAGGAATAACTGACTTGATCACTACTCCTGGTTTAATCAATTTAGATTTTGCAGATGTGAAGAGCGTGATGTCTGGTGCTGGTTCGGCGCTAATGGGAATTGGTTCCGCTCGTGGCGAAGCTCGATCCATTCGCGCAGCTGAGTTAGCAATTTCAAGTCCACTATTAGAAGCATCTATTGATGGTGCGCATGGCGTTCTGCTTTCGATTGCCGGCGGTTCGGACTTAGGTTTATTTGAAATTAGCGAAGCTGCGGAATTAGTTGCTAAGTGCGCACATCCAGATGCAAATATTATTTATGGAACCGTAATTGATGATGCGCTAGGCGATGAAGTAAGAGTTACCGTTATTGCCGCTGGATTCGATGGTGGTGCGCCTAAGAAGATGGCTATGCCAGTCATTAATTCCACAACAATTTCTGGGAATGCAAACCCAATTCCTAGTAATGACCCGTTAGCAGTCGCGCTCGATACTCAAGATGATAAACCGCGACGTCGGATTACATTCCAAGAGTTAGTTAGCGAAGACGAAATCGATATTCCTGATTTCATGAAGTAATCCATCAAATGATTCGCGAGTTCTTCACATCGCGTCATGGTGGCGTTAGCTCGGGGAGTTTTGCTGATTTTAATCTTGCTATACATGTAGCGGACGATCCTGCCGCGGTATCAGCTAATCGTGAAATTTTAGCAAAGGCGCTTGAGTTGACTTCGGATCGCATTTTTTACATGGACCAAGTTCACGGCAATGAGATTGCGTTAATCGAAAGATCTAGGCCATCAACTCAAATTCCAAAAGTTGATGCGCTAATTACGGCGGAATCTGGGACCGCGTTAGTTGTATTAGTTGCTGATTGCATTCCGTTGTTATTTCGATCGCCAAAAGCGATCGCCGCAGTACATGTTGGCCGGGCTGGATTAGTTAAAGGAATTGTGGAAGCCACCATTTCGAAATTGATAGCGCTTGGTTCTAAAGCAAATCATATTAGCGCGGCAATTGGCCCATCGATTTGCGGAAACTGTTATGAAGTTTCTCCCGAAATTTATTTAGATGTAATTGCTAAATATCCAGCCACAGCCACCAATCTTGAAAAACATTGTTTAGATTTGCCGGCCGGCGTAATTTCTATTTTAGATAGTTATGAAATCGATTATTCGCGCGAGAATTCATGCACAGCCCACGGCGATAACCTTTTTTCATATCGACGAGATGGCGTAACTGGCCGACAAGCTGGTGTAATTGCATGGTGAACCAAGAGCGCAAAGCCGAAATTGCAAACGGTTTAGAAATTGTGATGGCGCAAATAAACGCCGCCGCTAAAAGTGCTAATCGGAACCCAAGCGATATTTCATTGATCGTGGTGACCAAGACGTTTCCGCGCTCGGATGTGGATTTCTTGTATGAATTAGGAGTTCGCGATTTTGGTGAGAATCGAGATCAGGAGGGCGTAGTTAAGGCAGAAAATTTCCATCCAGATACAAATTGGCATTTTCAAGGACAGATTCAGGGTAATAAGATTAAATCAATTGTGAAGTGGGCCGATGTTATACATTCACTTGCCGAGATTGATCATGCGAAAACGATAAGCGATCGTCATCAAATGACAGAATCTGCACTTCCTACAAAATACCCAGTATTAATTCAAGTTTTGTTAGATTCCGAAAAACGAATTGAACGCAATGGAATCGAGCCTAAAGCTTTAATTGAATTTGCGGATGCCATCGCAAAAAATTCTGGTTTGGAGATAAAGGGCTTGATGGCAGTCGCACCAATCGCCGAAAACCCTGATATTGCCTTTGCCAAGATGGCCGACATATTTAGCGATTTTAAAGAAAAATTTCCAATGGCAACCTGGCTCTCAGCGGGGATGAGTGGTGATTTTGAAAGCGCAATAACGCATGGCGCGACACATATCCGAATTGGCAGCTCAATCCTCGGTAACCGGAGCTATCTCTAATAAAATTAACCCATGGTAAATGCGCTGCGAAAAATGACAAATTATTTGGGTTTGACGGAAGATGATTTAGTTTCTGACGCCCAACTAGCACCAACTCCAACCCCAGCACCTCGAAGAATTCTGTCTAGATCAACAAGCGAAGTCGCGCCATCGGTTACACCAAGACTCACAGTCGCACAACCAACGCTAATTCCAGCCGAGGCTGCTCCAGTTTTGGATCGAATTGTCACGCTTCATCCGCGGTTTTACAGCGAAGCAAGAACTATTGGGGAACACTTTCGTTCTGGCTCACCTGTAATTATGAATTTAAGCGATATGGAAGAGAGCGAACGTAAGCGATTAGTAGATTTTGCCTCCGGATTAGTCTTTGGACATTCTGGAACAATCGAGCGAGTCACTCCTAAAGTATTTTTACTTTCACCACCGAATGTAATGGTGAGCACCGAAATTAAAACTGCTGCGGCTGACGCAAGTTTCTTTAACCAAAGCTGACCTAGAAAAAGTGTTAAATATTGGCAACTTGATTGCCACAGTTCTTGAACTTTATTTATTTGTATTGTTTGCTCGGTTAATTTTTGATTATGCGCGAATGTTTGCTCGAAATTGGCGTCCTCGTGGGATCATTTTAGCATTTGCAGAGCTAACTTATTCGCTAACTGATAAACCATTATTCTTTATTCGAAGATTTATTCCACCGCTCCGGCTTGGAGCAGTCAGCTTAGATCTTTCATTTGTGGTGTTATTTTTTGGGATTCAAATATTAATGGGATTAATTAATTAATTCTTAATCAGCTTAAGTACTAGCCCAAGTTCATTTTCAGCAAGGGGTAACCCTTGATCTCTTTCCATCGAGGTAGCGAGAACTTCTTGTGAAATTAATTCTGCACCGTCAATAACTGCTTGGCAGATGGAGTCGTTCGCATTCCAATACATGGCGATTCGATCGCTGATGTCGAAGCCTGCATTCTTCCGTTCATCTTGAACAGCGCGAATAACCTCACGCACTTGACCGGCCGCGATTAATTCAGGGGTAAGGGTGAGATCGAGTGCAACGCTTTCGCCATTATGGCTAGTTACCGACCAACCTTCTCGCGGTGTCTCGGTGATTATTAAATCCGCTTCGGTGATTTCAGCGTTCTTGTTTTCACCATATTGAATTGTGGCTATTCCAGTTTTACGAATCTTGGTAGTTAATTCAATTGGGTTCGATTCAGCAATCTTCTTTGAAATTGGTTGGACGTCTGCGCCAAAAGTTAATCCCAAAGTTTTGAAGTTCGCTTTAATGGTTATATCTACTAAATCTGAACCTGCGCTCGAGATGTCATCAAGTTTCAACACATTAAGTTCATCTGAGATTTGATCTTTAAGTTGTTGGTCCAACCCGACCCACCCGGAAGCCGAAATCAAAGCTTGCGAAAGTGGTTGCCGAATTTTTACTTTTGACTCCGCTCTTGATGCGCGACCGAGTTCTACCAAGCGCCGCGTTAAAGTCACCGATTGCGAAAGTTTTTTATCAATCAGTTCTGAATTCACTTCTGGAAAGTCCGCCAAGTGCACTGAAACAACCGCGCTAGGCGATACTGGCCTGATTAATTCTTGCCAAACATGTTCAGTTATAAATGGAACGAGCGGTGCCATCAGTAGCGTTAATTTTTCAAGACACTCATGGAGCGTTGCGAGCGCGGCGACATCGCCATCCCAAAACCGACGCCGAGACCGGCGTACATACCAGTTAGATAAATCATCAATAAATTTTGCAAGAATTTCACCGGCTTCTTGCGAATCGAAATTAGTAAGCGCAGCATCCACGCCGCCAATTAATTGATTTAATTCCGAGATAATCCAGCGATCCATTAAAGGTCGGTTCAAAATATCAACTTGGTCTGTCGAAGTTAATAGATTGAAATTAGATGCTCGGGCATAGAGTGATAGAAAAGAAACGGTATTCCAATAGGTAAGCAAAGTTTTTCGAACTACATCCGAGATCGCATTATGCCCAACCCGGCGCGCGCTCCATGGTGAACCATCGGCAAGCATGTACCAGCGCACGGCATCCGCACCGTGTTGATCCATCAGCGCCATTGGCTCTAAAACATTGCCCAGATGCTTGCTCATTTTGCGGCCATCTTTATCGAGGATATGTCCAAGACAGAGCACCGTTTTGTATGAGGATTTATCGAAAACTAACGTGCCAATTGTCATCAAGGTGTAGAACCACCCGCGAGTTTGATCGATTGCTTCGCAAATAAAATCTGCTGGGTAGGCCTCATTGAATTTTTCAATCGAACCTGGTTTATGCGGATATCCCCATTGGGCGAATGGCATTGCGCCGGAGTCATACCAGCAATCAATAACTTCTGGCACTCGAACCATAGTTTCAGAACATTCGGCGCACGGGAATTTGATGTCATCTACAAATGGGCGATGTGGATTTAACGCTGTTACATCATTTCCAACTAAGCCACTTAATTCTTTAAGCGAACCGATGCAAATTTCATGATCAGATGCGCATCGCCATATTGGTAGCGGCGTACCCCAATATCTGTTTCGCGATACCGCCCAATCAATGTTGTTATTTAGCCAATCACCATAGCGGCCAGTTTTGATGGTTTCTGGATGCCAATCAGTATTTTGATTTTCTTTGATCAGCGCTGCTTTAATTTTTGTAGTTTTTATATACCAAGAAGGTTGGGCATAATAAATCAAAGCGGTATGGCAGCGCCAACAATGCGGATAAGAGTGTTCGTAGGGCTGGTGTTTATAAAGTTTGCCAGATTTTCTAAGCTCCTTGACAAGGGTTTTATCTGCTTCTTTGAAAAAAACTCCACCAATTAAAGGAACTTCATCAGCAAAATTTCCATTTGCTAGAACTGGATTTACTACTGGAAGTCCGTAAGCGCGACAAACTTGTAAATCGTCAGCGCCAAAAGCCGGGGATTGGTGTACTAATCCGGTGCCATCTTCAGTTGTTACGTAGTCCGCTAAAACTACAAAGTGCGAATCTAGAATTTCAACATAATCAAATGGCCGCTCATAAGTGGTGCGCTCTAAATCTTTTCCAGTAATAGTCTGTAAAACTTCAAATTCGCCAACCACGTGTGCGAGTTCTTGCGCCAGGACTAAGATTTCATTTTCTTCGCTATCTGGCTTCTTGGTCTTCACCACCACATAGGTAACTTTTGGATTAACCGCAATCGCAGTATTCGATACCAAGGTCCATGGCGTTGTGGTCCAAACCAAGAGTGAAGCCCCAAGTGCGGCAAGATTGCCGGAGGTTATTGGAAACCGAACATAAACCGATGGGTCAGTTACGGTTTCATAACCTTGGGCTAGTTCATGGTCTGAAAGACCAGTGCCACATCGGGGACAATACGGCGCGACCCGATGATCTTGTGAAAGTAATCCTTTTTGCCAAATCTCTTTAAGCGACCACCACACGCTTTCGACATATTCGCTAGACATAGTCCAGTAAGCCTCATCGAAATCAACCCAGAAGCCCATTCGCTCGGTCATATCGGTAAATGCGCCAACATGTCGCTGTACTGATTCGCGACACTTGTCATTAAATTCCGCAATTCCAAATTTCTCAATATCGCCTTTGCCGGTAAATCCAAGTTCCTTTTCTACGGCAATCTCGACTGGGAGCCCATGACAATCCCAACCAGCTTTACGAATTACATGTTTTCCTTTCATGGTTTGAAAACGAGGAAATACATCTTTAAAAACTCGGGCCTCAATATGGTGCGTGCCTGGTAACCCATTTGCAGTAGGTGGGCCTTCGTAAAATGTCCAAGCTTCCGCACCAGCGCGCGCATTAACGCTTTCGTGAAAAATCGATTGCGTTTCCCAAAAATTCAGAATCTTACGTTCACTCTTTGGCAGATCAATTTGTGGTGAGATATTGCGGTATTCGTTTTTCAATTTCCCGCTCTCTGACTCGACCACTCTGGTTACTCCACTCTGGAATTAAGAGTTGGATTCTACCTTTGCGAAACAATGATTGTGCTCGGTTTAGCGGGCATCGTGTGGCTGAGTGGCTTTTCTAGTCGAGAAGCCTTAGCCTTCGGCGCTGTGCCCACAAAAAAGAATTCAAAGAAGCCAATAGCTAAGGCCGCGAAGAAAAGCGCCGTAAAATCTGCCAAAAAATCTGGTGTATTGAGCCGATTTTTGGGGAAAAAGAAAGCTCCGGTAAAGGCGAAGAAAACTCCAGCAAAAAAAGCTTCGGTCAAAAAAGCCGCTGCGAAGAAGCCACTCAAAGTAAAAAAGATTCCAGTAAAACCTAATATTAAAGGGCCGATGAAAACTGCCCTAACTTCAAGCACTGCAAAAGGTGGCGCAACCACAATCTCGGTTTACAAACCTGAGCCAGAGCTTTTAGCAACCGCGATAGTTGCCGAACGCAGATTAGTTTTACCACCACCTGTGCGTCCGATAAAAACTGGGAAAAAAGCACCGCAGCTGAAACCAATCAAATCCGCACCAGCGCCACTTGTTGTAAAAGAGGGCGAAGATGGGTGGACTGTGACTGAGATGAAAGCAATGCGATCTGAGTTAGCTAAAGATTTAGTTCGGCTAAAGAAAGAACTATACGCCGCGGAATCTGAAATGGATGAATTGATAAAAGCATCTGGTGTTGGCGCTGGCGATGATCAAGCAGATGCTGGAACAAAAACTTTTGAACGTGAACATGAAATGTCGTTGGTCTATAACGCTCGCGATATGGTTACCCAAACTGAGCGTGCTCTAGAAAGAATTGATACTAAGACTTATGGGCGTTGCGAAGATTGCTCTAGCCCAATCGGCAAAGCTCGGCTTCAAGTATTTCCAAGAGCAACGCTATGCATGGCGTGTAAGCAGAAAGAAGAACGGCGCTGAATGCCGAACGGGTTAAGCGGGCGCGTAAAACTCTAGCCTTATGCGCTTTTTTAGTGTTTGTTCTGGATTTTGTAACCAAATTGTGGGCGGTCGAATACTTACGCGGTCGTGATTCAATAAAATTGATTGGTAATTTTTTACAACTTACTTACACAACTAATTCTGGCGCTGCTTTCAGTATCGCACCAAACGCAACTCTCGTACTAGCTTCATTTGCGTTATGCGCGGCCGCTTTTATTATTTATTTCAGTCGAAAAGTAATTTCAAATTGGTGGGGCTTAGTTCTTGGCTTAGTTCTTGGTGGGATTTTTGGAAATCTATGGGATCGAATTTCGAAGGCCCCGGGTGGATTTAAGGGCGAAGTGGTCGATTGGATTGAATTACCGCATTGGCCGATCTTCAATATCGCCGATTCAGCAATCTGTATTGCAGCTGCGATTGTGGTCGTTCTGGCAATAAAAAATATACAACCTACCGATGCGAGCAGCCATGGCGCGTGAGTTAAGAGTTTTTACTATTCCAGATGGGTTATCTGGCGAGCGAGTTGATGCCGGCCTTGCAAGGTTGCTTGGTCTTTCTCGCACAACTGTCGCAGAGTTGGCTAGCGCAGGTGAAATTACCAGAGCAGGAAAAACGTTGGCGAAATCCGAACGTATCGAAAGTGGTGATCAGATCGAAATTCTCTTTCCAGAACCGGCCAGAGCACCGCAATTAAATCCAACGCCAGTTGATAATCTTGAAGTTATTTATGATGATGACCAAGTAATTGTGGTTAACAAACCAGTTGGCTGTGCATCACATCCAAGCCCTGGCTGGAGCGGTGTCACCGTTATTGGCGGCTTAATTGCTGCGGGATACTCAGTATCAACCAGCGGTGCCGCTGAACGACAAGGAATTGTGCATCGATTAGATGTTGGCACTACTGGACTAATGGTGGTCGCTAAAACTGAAACTGCATATACAAGTTTAAAAGATCAGTTCAGAGAGCGAACTGTCGGCAAGATTTACAATGCGCTGGCGCAAGGGCATATTGATCCGACTGAAGGCACTATTGATGCACCCATAGATCGTCATCCAAAAGAAGATTATCGATTTGCAGTTGTAGCTGATGGAAAACCTAGCATCACCCATTATTTAGCTCTGGAATATTATCCAGCAGCGACTCTTTTAAAAGTGGAATTAGAAACTGGTCGCACCCATCAAATTAGAGTTCACTTTGCCGCGCTCCGACATCCGCTTGTTGGCGATTTAACTTATGGCGCTGACCCAGCTTTAGCTGAAAAACTAGGAGTAACTCGACCATGGCTGCATGCGATGGAACTTACATTTAACCACCCGGGCTCTGGTGATCGAATGAGTTTCACGGCGCCATACCCAGCGGACCTCACAAAGGCGTTGGCGTTGCTCACCGAAAAGTAGCGCCACAAGGCAGTACTCTCACCAATCGTGACCCCCAATAATTCCCAGAAAAGACCCGATAATTCGGAGAATTTTGTACATTTACATGTGCACACCGAATATTCGATGCTGGATGGGGCGGCTCGAGTAGCAGATTTAACTAGTGAAGTTGCGCGCCAAGAAATGCCTGCGATCGCAATGACCGATCATGGAAATGTTTTTGGTGCATTTGATTTTTATAAGCAGAGTAAAAAAGCTGGCGTTAAACCAATCATTGGAATTGAAGCCTACGTTGCTCCCGAGTCGCGCTTTGATAAGAAACGTGTCAAATGGGCCGAAGGTGGCCAAGATGACGTATCTGGTGGCGGTGCATATACGCATATGACGCTGCTTGCGGAAAATAATGTTGGGCTTGGAAATCTTTTCAGACTCTCATCGTTAGCTTCGTTGGAAGGTTTTTATTACAAGCCAAGAATGGATCGCGAACTTTTAGCAAAACATTCCGATGGAATTATTGCGACGACCGGATGTCCTGGTGGCGAAATCCAAACTCGAATCAGAATGGGTGCATATAACGAAGCCCGAAATGCGGCTGCGGAATTTCGAGACATCTTTGGCGCTGGAAATTATTTTGTTGAGATTATGGATCACGGGATAGAAGTAGAACGAAGAGTTAAAGAAGATTTGTTGAAATTAAGTAAAGAATTAGGCTTACCGCTATTAGCAACAAATGATTCACACTATACATTTGCCGAAGATTCAGTCGCTCACGAAGCACTGCTCTGCATCCAATCTGGCTCGACTTTGGCTGATCCAAAGCGATTTCGATTTGAGAACGGCGAATTTTATTTAAAGAGCGCGCGCCAAATGCGCGAGATTTTTAAAGAGCTCCCAGAAAGTTGCGACAATACACTTCTAATTGCGGAACGTTGCAATATCACAATGCGTGAAAATGAAAATCTGTTGCCAAAATTTGAAGTTCCGCAAGGTGAAAGTGAAGACACTTGGTTAATCAAACAATCTGAAGCAGGCTTGCAAGCGCGATTCAAAGGCGAAGTGCCAATAAATTATATTGAAAGATTAAGCTATGAACTTGGTGTTATGACCAAGATGGGTTTTGCAGGTTATTTCCTAGTTGTGTCTGATTTAGTATCACACGCAAAGAACCAAGGAATTTGGGTAGGACCTGGCCGAGGCTCTGCCGCCGGATCTCTTGTCTCTTATGCCCTTGGCATAACTGCGCTAGATCCGATTAAACATGGCTTGCTCTTTGAGCGCTTTTTAAATCCAGAACGTATCTCGATGCCAGATATCGATTTAGATTTTGACGAACGTCGTCGAGCCGAAATGATTCGATACGCAACCGATAAATATGGTGAAGACCGGGTTGCTCAAATAATCACATACGGAACTATTAAATCTAAACAAGCAATTAAGGATTCAACGCGAGTTCTTGGTTATCCATATGCGTTGGGCGAACGATTGACTAAAGCGCTACCGCCACCAGTTATGGGTAAAGATATATCCCTCAGTGGCGTGTTCAACGATAAAGATGATCGTTATGACGAAGCAAGTGAATTTAGAACTCTTTACGAGACCGATATGGATAGCAAGAAAATTGTTGATACTGCATTAGGTATTGAAGGATTAAAGCGGCAATGGGGAGTGCACGCTGCTGGCGTGATTTTAAGTAGCGAACCGTTATTAGATGTAATTCCGATTCATAGGCGCGAAGCCGACGGCGCAATAATTACTCAATTTGACATGGGTGCATGCGAGGCAACTGGTTTACTAAAAATAGACTTTCTCGGGCTGAGAAACCTTTCTGTTATTGATGATTGTTTAGCCAATATCAAAAATAACGCCAATCAAATTGTAGATTTAAATACGCTTGAATTGACTGATAAGAAAACTTACGAGCTCCTTTCAAGAGGTGACACGCTAGGTGTATTTCAATTAGATAGCGCTCCAATTCGCGCACTGCTTCGTTCGATGTCACCTGATTCATTTGAGGATATTTCTGCGGTAATCGCGCTCTATAGACCGGGCCCAATGGGTGTAAAAGCGCATACTGATTACGCTGATCGCAAGAATAAACGCAAACCATCTGATCCGATTCACCCAGAACTTTTGGAGCCGTTACAAGAAATTCTTGGTGACACATATGGACTGATCGTTTATCAGGAACAAGTAATGGCAATTGCGCAAAAAGTGGCTGGGTTTTCCTTAGGCCGTGCAGATTTGCTACGAAAAGCTATGGGTAAGAAGAATCAAGATATTTTGGATAAAGAGTATGTTCACTTCGAAGCGGGCATGCAAAAGAATATGTTTTCCAGCGTCGCCATAGATGTTCTATGGAAAACCCTAATTCCTTTCTCTGATTATGCCTTTAACCGCGCTCACAGCGCTGGTTATGGCATGGTTTCTTATTGGACTGGGTACTTAAAAGCTAATTACCCAACCGAATATATGGCTGCTCTGTTAACCAGCGTTCGCGATGATAAAGATAAGAGCGCACTTTACTTGAACGAATGCCGACGAATGGGGATAAAAGTTCTGGCGCCAGATGTAAATGAATCTGATGCAGATTATACGCCTCGGGGGACTGATATTCGGTTTGGTTTAGCCGCAATTAGAAATGTTGGCGAAAACGTAGTTGCATCAATTGCAAAGAATCGGATTGATAAGGGGCGTTTCACTTCGTTTGGTGATTTTTTATCAAAAGTTGATGTCCAAGTTTGTAATAAAAAAACTATTGAGTCGCTGGTAAAAGCCGGCGCATTTGATTCATTAGGTCATACTCGAAAAGGTTTAATGGCAGTTTACTTAGAAGCAATTGACTCAGTAATGGAAGCTAAGCGAGCAGAAGCTATTGGTCAATTTGATCTTTTTGGTTCTACTCAAGTATCTCAAGTACATAGCGTTGAATTAAATATTCCAAGTGAAGAATGGGAGAAATCCTTACTCCTTACTTATGAACGAGAAATGCTCGGACTTTATGTTTCAGATCATCCACTTCTTGGGGTAGAACATGTTCTACGCGCCGCTACCGATTTGGCCATCAGTGGATTATCTGATGATTCAATCGGTCATGATCAGATTGTCACTATCGCTGGCCTGATTACGAGCATCCAACGAAAAGTTACAAGACAAGGTGCATCGTGGGCGATTGTAAATGTCGAGGATTTAGAAGGCGCGGTCGATGTTTTATTCTTCTCGAATTCATATTCTCAACATTCGGTTAATTTAGTGGAAGATAGAATTGTGGTGATTCGCGGTCGAGTAGATAAGCGTGAAGAAATTCCAAGAATTACGGCGCTAGAACTTTCGTTACCAGATATTAAGCAAATTCCTACTGGCCCGCTAATAATTCGGATGGCGATGACAAGTTGCACACCACCAATCGTCGACCGCATGAAAGAAGTGCTCCGCTCCCACCCAGGGGCGCGTGAAGTTCATTTAGAGCTGCAAGGAGTGGTGAAAAACACCATCCTCAAACTCGATGAGGGGTTAAAAGTGACTGCTTCGCCTAGCTTGAGTGCTGATTTGAAATCAATTCTCGGTCCAGACTGCTTGGTTTAATAGCAAAGCCGCTGGTAATAATTTTTTATTAGACTCTGCATATGTCGGCTACATGGTTAATGCGAACGTTAGATTTCCGCGGAAAAAATCTAACAAAAGTTGAATATCAAGAGCAATTGCCGAGGGCACGATTAGATGTCGATGGCGCAATGGCAGCAGTAACTCCAATCATTAATGCGGTCCGTGATGGGACCGAAATTTCGGTTCGAGATCTCGGAGAACGATTTGATGGGGTGCGGCCAACTTCAATAAGAGTTCCACGCGAGGTAATAGAAAAATCTTTGGCGGAATTACCATCGGAAATTCGAACTGCGCTCGAAGAATCAATTCGTAGGGTGTCAATTGTGCATGCGGCGCAAGTACGTTTGGAAAATTCCGTAATCGTAGTTGATGGTGGCAGCGTAATTGAACGATGGATTCCAGTAGATAGAGTCGGACTTTATGTGCCAGGTGGCAATGCGGTATATCCAAGTTCGGTTGTGATGAATGTTGTACCAGCCCAGATCGCAAAAGTTAAAAGCATCGCAATTGCTTCACCGCCACAGAAAAATAATAGTGGTTGGCCACATCCAACGATTCTCGCGACTGCAGCGCTATTAGATGTACATGAGGTTTATGCAATGGGGGGAGCGCAAGCGATCGCTGGTTTTGCCTACGGAATCGCTTCTGATGATCGAACTAAAATGATTTGCGATCCTGTGGATCTTGTTACTGGCCCGGGGAATATTTATGTAGCTGCGGCTAAACGGGCGCTGCGTGGCAAAATTGGAATTGATGCAGAAGCTGGACCAACTGAAATTGCAGTGATTGCGGACGAGAGTGCAATCGCAACTGACGTTGCATCCGATTTAATCAGCCAAGCTGAGCATGATGTGATTGCTGCTGCGATTCTTATTACCGATAGTGCAAAACTTGCAGACGATGTTCAAATTGAATTGTTAAAGCGAATCGCAAATACAAAACATAAATTTCGAATTTCAGAGGCGCTAAGTGGGGTGCAGTCAGCTGTTGTGTTAGTTTCATCGATCGATCAAGCAATTGATGTGGCCAACGCGTATGCAGCCGAACACCTAGAACTACAGTTTGCTGACGCTGCCCAAAAAGCAACGCAAATACGAAATGCTGGCGCAATCTTTATTGGTCGCTTTTCGCCGGTTTCGCTCGGTGATTATTCAGCCGGATCAAATCATGTTCTTCCAACCGGCGGCTGCGCCTGCCATTCCAGCGGACTTTCAGTGCAAACATTTCTTCGCGGCGTGCACGTGATTGAATATTCCGAAGCAGCTTTTACCACGATCGCGCAAAATGTAATCATTTTGGCGAACGCTGAAGATCTGCCAGCACATGGCGAAGCAATCAGAGCTAGGTTGGAAACGCTATGAGGAAATGGTCTTCGTGGTTGCCACTGCGGCAAGAACTTCAAGAACTGTCCCCATATGGCGCACCCCAACTAGATGTACCAGTTCGATTAAATACGAACGAAAACCCGTACTCGCTATCTCCAGAAGTCTGTGCTGAAATTATTAATCGGATTAAAGAGGTGGTCACGAATTTAAATCGCTATCCCGATCGTGACGCGTTAGCTTTACGGGGCGATTTAGCGAATTATATAAATAAGCAATCTAGTGCTAATTTCACTGTCACAAATATTTGGGCGGCCAACGGAAGTAATGAAATTTTGCAGAGTATATTTCTGGCATTCGGCGAAAAAGCTATGGGATTCTTACCGTCGTATTCGATGCATCCGTTAATAGCTAAAACCGCGAAATGCGAATGGGTTGCGGGCTCGCGTGAACCTAATTTCTCATTAGATATAGTAAAAGCATCATTAGCAATTGCAGATGCAAAACCTAATTTGGTTTTCGTTACTACTCCAAATAACCCAACTGGAACTGCGATCGAAATTAGGGATCTGCAATTGCTAGCTGATGACTGTAAGAAAATAGGTGCGCTTTTAATAATTGATGAGGCATACGCTGAATTTGCATCTGGGGAATCTGCCGTAACTTTGATTGCTAAAAATCCACATGTTCTAGTGGTAAGAACTATGAGCAAAGCATTTGCTTTCGCTGGAGTTAGAGTTGGTTATTTAGTTGCAAATTCCGAAGTCATTGATGCGCTTTTGTTAGTACGGTTGCCGTATCACTTAAGCTCATTAACCCAAGCTGCAGCGTCGGCTGCAATTTCGATGAGCGATCGCTTATTGTCGGATGTAGCAAAACTGAAAGTTGCCAGAGCCG
Organism: Actinomycetes bacterium; assembly: GCA_014190155.1. GTDB lineage: Bacteria > Actinomycetota > Actinomycetes > Nanopelagicales > Nanopelagicaceae > UBA7398. Next base: position 88,496 of record BJFY01000001.1, read on the forward strand.
AAATGGCTAGCGCTTTGATTTCGATGGGTCTTAACGTAGTTAGCAGCGATGCAAATTTCATAGCTTTCTCAGGTTTTAGCAAATCAGAAAAGGAAGTTTGGGAAGCATTGGTCCAATCCGGAATCTTAGTTCGTGATATCGGGATTCCCGGATACTTACGGGTCACAATTGGCACCGCAGCGGAAAATGCCAAATTTTTATTAACGCTACAAGAAGTATTAGCTAATGGGTAAACTTATCCAATTACTTGACCCACTCTGTTAGAGATGAGAACTAATGACCAACCTACGTAGTGCAAAAGTAAAACGCAGCACCAAAGAATCTAGCGTGTTAGTTGACTTATTAATTGATGGAACTGGAAAGATTCAAGTGGAAACTGGAGTTCCATTTTTTGATCATATGCTCTCGCAATTAGGAAAACATTCTGGGTTTGATTTAATCGTAAAAACGCAAGGTGATGTTGATGTTGATTCCCACCACACGGTTGAAGACACCTCACTTGCATTTGGCCAAGCACTTAGGGAAGCACTAGGTGATAAGAGCGGGATTCGTAGATTTGGTGATGCCACTGTGCCGCTTGATGAAGTTTTAGTGCAAGCTTCCGTAGATCTTTCCGGAAGACCTTATTTAGTCCATCGTCAACCTGAAATTGTGGAATTAATCGGAACTTTTGATACAACTTTAGGTAAACATATTTGGGAATCAATCGTTGCGGAAGCGCGCATTGCACTGCACATTCGGGTTCTAGAAGGTAGAAATGCCCACCATGTTCTTGAAGCACAATTTAAAGCAGTTGCTAGAGCGCTACGGGATGCAGTTGCAATTGATGGACGTACCAGTGGGGTTCCTTCAACTAAAGGCGTTCTTTGATAGCTATTTTAGATTATGGATCTGGAAATATCCGATCTGCTGAACGCGCATTTGCAACGACCGGTCTCCCAGTAGTTGTTACTCGCAATCCCAAAGTTTGTGAGGACGCATTAGGTTTAGTAATCCCGGGTGTTGGCGCGTTCGCGTCATGCATGGCAGGCTTTCTTGCCGTCGATGGCGCAAGTATTTTGAAAAGTAGAATTGAAAAAAGCCGACCTATTTTGGGAATTTGTGTGGGTATGCAAATACTCTTTCACGTAGGTACCGAAAATGGCGCAACCAAGGGTCTTGAAATTTGGCCAGGCGAAGTCTCTTTGATTGATAATGAAATTTTGCCGCATATGGGTTGGAATAGTGTGCAAGCGCCAGCAAACTCAAATCTTTTTCGTGGCGTGGAAGCTGCAGATTTTTATTTTGTGCATTCGTATGCCGCCAAAACCGCAGTATCAGGCGCACTAAATGCATTCACTGAATATGGAGAAACATTTCTATCCGCTGTCGAAACCTCACATATAAGTGCAACTCAATTCCATCCGGAAAAAAGTGGTGCTGCTGGATTGAAATTGATTGCAAATTGGGCTGCAACGCTATGAATAATTTTCAAATCCTCCCCGCAATTGATTTGAAAGCTGGCCGCGCAGTCCGGCTATATCAAGGTAACTTGACTGAAAATATCGATTATGGCGATCCAGTTGCGGTTGCGGCAAATTTTGTTGCAGCGGGCGCAAAGTGGCTGCACATCGTTGATCTGGATGCGGCCTTTGGTCGAGGTAACAACCGAAAATTGATTGAAACAATAGTTAAAGAGTCCGATGTTGCGGTCGAGCTTTCTGGTGGTCTGCGCGATGATGAGAGTTTGAAGAACGCCCTTGCAACCGGCTGCGCTCGAGTTAATCTCGGAACAGCAGCGATTGAAAACCCAGAATGGAGCGCGAAAGTAATCGCAGATTTTGGTGGAAAGATTGCAGTTGGATTAGATGTACGCGGTCATGTTTTAACAACTCGCGGATGGACTGAAACTGCGGGTGACATTTTTGATGCAATCACTAGGTTAGATCGCGTAGGCTGCGCACGTTACGTAGTTACTGATGTATCAAAAGATGGCACGTTACTCGGACCAAATTTGGAGTTATTGCGCGAAGTTGCAGAGTTCACCACTAACCCGATTATCGCCAGTGGTGGTGTTTCTAAGTTGGCCGATGTAATAGAGATTGCGAAGATCGCAAACCTTGGCATTGAAGGCGTGATTATTGGCAAAGCTATTTATGAAGGTAGATTCACAATTGCAGAAGCTTTAGTGAGCGTTCGCTAATGACTCTATCAATCCGAATCATTCCTTGTCTTGATGTCGCTAATGGGCGAGTAGTTAAGGGTGTAAATTTTATAAATTTAATCGATGCGGGCGATCCGGTAGAAATGGCAAACTTCTATTACAACGAAGGTGCGGACGAAATAACATTTTTGGATATTTCTGCGAGCAATGGAGAGCGTGCCACAACAATCAAAATCGTAGAACAAACTGCAGCCCAAGTTTTCATTCCGCTCACCGTAGGTGGTGGTATTCGAAGTGTTTCCGATGTCGATAGATTGCTAAGGGCGGGTGCTGATAAAGTTTCAGTAAACACTGCGGCGCTGGAACGTCCAAATTTAATTAATGAAATTGCGGAGAAGTTTGGTTCGCAAGTTTTAGTTTTATCGGTCGATACGCGAAGCCGTGCTGATGGCGCTGGGTACGAGGTCACAACCCATGGTGGTCGAAAGACCGCAAAGATTGATGCGCTTAATTGGATTAAGGAAGCGATTACACGTGGCGTTGGTGAAATCTTGCTAAATTCTATGGATGCAGATGGCACGAAAACTGGATTTGATATTAAAATGATTAAAAAAGTCCGAGAAATTGCAGAGGTTCCGATAATCGTTAGCGGTGGTGCAGGCAGGGTTTCAGATTTTACAGATGCAGTAAAGGTTGGTGCTAACGCGCTGCTAGCAGCTAGCGTTTTCCATTTTGGTGAAATTCGGATTGCTGATGTGAAAATAGCAATGAAAAATGCAGGTTATCCAACTCGCCAAATTCAGAGTAACCCTTAGAATTAGCAAATGAGTTCAACTGGAAAATTTGAAGCGGAGATCGCACCGTTATTATTGAATTTTAATAATGAAACTGAAATAATCCCTGCAATTGCGCAAGATTTTGTGAGCAAAGAAGTGTTGATGCTGGCTTGGATGAATCGCGAAGCCCTCAAACTCACTGCAGCTACTGGCACCGCAACATATTGGAGTCGAAGTCGCAATGCAATTTGGGTTAAAGGTGCAACTTCTGGGCATACCCAAGAGGTTCAAGAATTAAAGTTTGATTGTGATGCGGATGCTGTTTTGTTGTTAGTGAAACAGATTGGCGTGGCCTGTCATAGTGGCGAGCGATCTTGTTTTCATAACCCTATTGATTTGAAAGAAAAGTCATGAAAAGTCGAGGCAAATCTTTAATCGTTGCATTGTGTGCACTTCTGATTTTCAGCGCGTTAATTAGAAGTGGCGCTTCGCAGATATCTATCACCCAATTGGTTTTGGCATTTTTAAGTGGTTCTTTTGCAGTTTTCTTATTTGTAAAAGGTGTTTTCACAAAGAAAGCAAATAAACGGTACGAACGCAAACCGCTAACCGCATGGAGCGCTTTAGATGCTGAATTAGACCCAACTGACAAGGTGAATCGGGTTGAATAATGAAGAATAGATTCCAGCTTTTGCAACCTTGGATAACGCTCTTATTTAGATTAATTTTAGGCGGCGTATTATTAGCAGCGGGTGGATTAAAAATTGGGCATTTGCAAAAATCAGCAATGGCGGTAAGAGCATATGAAGTTCTACCAATTTCGGTTGCAAATGTGATCGGCTATTCGCTGCCTTGGATTGAGGTGGGGCTCGCGATTTTCTTAATTTTGGGAGTTTTTGTGAAACAATCTGCCATGGCAAGCGGCGCTTTGATGTTTATCTTTATTATAGGAATTGCGCAAGCCGGCCTCAGAGGGTTGTCGATAGATTGTGGTTGTTTCGGAGGTGGCGGCCAAGTGGCGGCTGGTCAGACCAAGTATCTTGCGGAGATATTCCGAGATGTTGGTTTGTTGGCAATTGCGCTAGCGCTCACTAAATTCCCAGGTGGTAAATTTGCTTTAGATCGACAATAGATTAAAGTCAATATCGGTAACTAAATCTGAGCGGAGTAAGTAATGGCAAAGTCCCCAAAAACTAAAGATTCATCGGGCAGCAAGTCAGGCGGTGGCGATAATTTTACACGCTGGCTAGTTGCTGGCATGGTTGGTTTAGTTGTCGTCGTGGCTGTTGCGGTTTCGTTATTTAGTAACCAGACAAATACCGCAGCGACGCTGCCTTCAACAGTTAAGCAAAGTGATGGCTACGGGATTTCATTTAACTCCGGAATAAAGCCAGTTATAGATATTTGGGAAGATTTCCAATGTCCGGTTTGTAAGAATTTTGAGGTAGTAGTTGGCGAATACCTAAACCAATTAATTGTGGAGAAGAAAGTTAATGTAATTTTCCACACGCTTTCATTTATTGGTGATGAATCCATCCTTGCGGCAAATGCAGCAGCTTGTGCATCTGATGAAGATAAGTTCCTACCGTTCCACGCTCTGCTCTATCAGACTCAATCCGCAAGAGAGAATTCTGGATTGTGGAGCGCAAAATCGTTACAAGATTTAGGAGCTCAAGTCGGAGCGACTTCAGATAAATTCAATGCTTGCGTAAAAGATGGAACTTACGCCCAATGGGTTGCTAATGTTGCTAGCGATGGCGCAAAGAAAAACGTAAATTCAACGCCAACGGTATTTGTTAATGGTGTCGAAATTGATCGAAAAACCCAATATTTTGATCTTGAAGCTTTCAAAGCTGCGTTAGTGACTGCTGGACTAAAGGGATAGTGGGCAGCTTTCACCAATTTATTCCATCACCGACTCGCGCTTTTATAGAGTTGGGTCCATTAACGATTCATTTTTACGCTATCGCAATTCTCTCTGGAATCGCCATTGCAATTTATTGGGGCAATGCGCGCTTTGTCGCGGCGGGTGGCGCGCCTGGCAGAGTCTCAGAGGTTGCGATCGTTGCAGTTCCCATGGGTGTGATCGGAGGTCGGATTTATCATGTCATCTCATCACCGCAAGGATATTTTGGCAACAATGGTAGACCGATTGAGATTTTTTATATCTGGCAAGGTGGGCTTGGAATTTGGGGCGCCATTTCTCTTGGGTTAGCTGCGGCTTGGTGGAGTTTTAAAAGAGATAAAATTAGTACAGCAAACTCTTTAACATTTGGGGTTTTTGCGGATGCGTTAGCGCCCGGAGTTGTGGTTGCGCAAGCGATTGGCCGATGGGGAAATTGGTTCAACGTTGAATTATTCGGCCGGCCAACAACGTTGCCGTGGGGATTAGAAGTACCAATGCGATTTCGACCTGACGGGTTTACCGAGTTCGCTACATTTCATCCAACTTTTATTTATGAATCAATCTGGTGCTTAATCGTGGCATTTCTTTTATTACGTTTTGAAAAATTTAGAATGGCACCTGGCTCAATATTTATCGCCTACGTAGCCTTATATTCATTTGGACGAATTTTTGTCGAGAGCTTGCGGATTGATGATGCTAATTTGATATTAGGTTTAAGGCTAAACATCTGGGTAGGGATATTAGTATGCGCTGTATCGAGCGCCACTCTGATAAAGCGTTGGAAAATCGCGACTAGGCGATAGGATTTAGCTATGCCATTAACTGATGTACAACTACGAAACGAACACCATCTAACGCATCGCAGTGGCTGGTTACGTGCTGCGGTACTAGGCGCAAATGACGGCTTAGTTTCCACTGCAAGTTTGATGATTGGTGTCGCAACAGCTCGGGCTGATAATTTTATTATTACAGCTGGTCTCGCTGGTATTGCTGCTGGCGCTATGTCAATGGCGGTTGGTGAATATGTTTCAGTCCGTTCCCAAAATGACATTGAAGATGCGGATAAGCGATTAGAAATGGAACATTTAACAGTAGATCCCGAAGGTGAGTTAGAAGAGCTGGCGCACATTTATGAAAATCGTGGCTTGCCAAAAGATCTAGCACTGCAAGTTGCAAAACATATGCACGATCGAGATCCGCTTGAAGCGCACTTAAGAGATGAACTTGGGCAATCTGAACATACAAAAGCCAGACCGTTACAAGCTGCTATTGCTTCCGCGATAAGTTTCACCATTGGCGGCTTTGTGCCATTCCTTGGAGCTTTTGCACCAACGCTGGGTGCGAAGGCTTGGAGCATTGTGGTCATTACTCTCTTTGGTTTAATTGGAACCGGAATTATCAGCGCGCGAACTGCGGGAGCTCCAGTACTTAAAACCACCATCCGGATATTTGTTGGGGGTTCAATTGGTATGGCAATCACCGCTGGGATCGGCCACCTAGTTCATATCTCCGGAATTTAAGGTTTAGCCACTGCATACTTAGTCGGGTATTTGCTACAGTATCGCTCTCATAAGGGCCATTGTTGTCCCAGAACTCAAAAATATCTATAAAAGATAGTAATTCTCTGGAGATAACTGGTGCCACTTTTCTCTGCGTTACCTGCGAAACAGGGTTTGTATGACCCTGCGCAAGAGCATGACGCATGCGGCGTCGCTATGGTGGCAACGCTAAATAAAATTGCAACACATGAAATTGTGCAAAAAGGTCTAACTGCGCTACGTAATCTTGAACACCGAGGCGCTTCTGGCGCAGAAGTAAATAGTGGTGATGGCGCCGGAATTTTAATCAGAGTACCGGATGCTTTCTATCGCGAAGTAGTTGGTTTTGAAATTGGCGCTCCCGGAAGTTACGCGACTGGGTTAGTTTTTCTACCGAAAGATTTTGCTGAAAAAACAAGAATTGGTCAGATCGCAGATGAAGAAGGGCTAACCATTCTTGGCTGGCGGAATTTGCCGACCAACTCGATATCGCTGGGAAAGACGGCGCTTTCGGTGATGCCAAATTTTGAACAGATATTTTTAACTGCCAAAGATAACTCACTCAATTTGGTGCTGGAGCGAAAAGCATTTTGCTTCAGAAAAAGAGTAGAACACGAACTACCAATCTATTTTCCATCGCTTTCATCACGGACCATTGTTTACAAAGGCATGTTAACTACGGGCCAACTTGAGGAATTCTTCCCAGACTTATCAGATTCTCGAGTAGTTTCACCGCTAGCACTGGTGCACTCTAGATTCTCAACAAATACTTTCCCATCGTGGCCGCTAGCTCACCCATACCGGTATATCGCACATAATGGTGAAATTAATACTGTAAAAGGAAATCGCAATTGGATGGCCGCGCGTGAAACACTGTTAGAAACCAAATTGATTCCTGGCGAAATATCTAGATTGTTTCCGATTATTGATTCACATGGTAGCGATTCGGCTTCACTAGATGAAGTACTGGAGTTACTTTATTTAAGCGGTCGATCTTTACCGCATGCTATGTTGATGATGATTCCGGAAGCTTGGGAAAATCATGCATCGATGAGTGAAAAACGTCGTGATTTTTATCAATTCCATGCATCGCTTATGGAACCTTGGGATGGACCAGCATGTGTGACCTTTACTGACGGAAAGCAGATTGGTGCAGTTCTAGATCGGAATGGGTTACGGCCATCACGATATTGGGTCACTAAAGATGGGTTAGTAGTTCTTGCTAGCGAAGTTGGTGTTTTAGATATCCCACAAGAGCGGATAGCACGAAAAGGAAGATTGCAACCTGGACGAATGTTTTTAGTTGATGTCGATGAAGGGCGAATCATTGAAGATGATGAAATTAAAGACGGGCTAGCTAATGGTGCGCCATATAGCGATTGGCTGCATGCCGGATTAATTAAGTTAGAAGAATTACCAGCACGCGAACATATTGTCTATCCGCACTCTTCTGTTTTGCGAAGACAGCGAGCTTTTGGATATACCGAAGAAGAACTGCGAATAATAATTGCGCCGATGGCTAAATCTGGTGGCGAACCGTTAGGTTCAATGGGAACCGACTCTCCAATCGCAGCGCTCTCGGATAAGCCACGATTGCTCTTTGATTATTTCGCCCAACTTTTTGCGCAAGTAACTAATCCGCCGCTAGATGCGATTCGTGAGGAACTAGTGACTTCACTTGGTGGTTCCATTGGGCCAGAACATAATTTGCTGGATCCCGGTCCAGCATCCTGCCGTCAAATATCACTGCCGTTCCCAGTAATAGATAATGATGAACTTGCAAAAATTATTCACGTAAATGCTGATGGCGATCACCCAGGTTTTATCACGCATAGCGTTAGTGGTCTTTTTCCGATTGCCGGTGGTGGCGAATCATTAGCAGCACGATTAACTGAAATTAGAGAAGAAGTTACCAACGCGATAAACGAAGGCGCACGATTGATTGTGCTATCTGATCGCGATGGCGACGCGGAAAACGCTCCGATTCCGTCACTTTTGCTCACGGCCGCAGTCCATCATCATTTAATTCGGGAAAAAACTCGAACTAAAGTTGGACTAGTAGTAGAAAGCGGCGATGTTAGGGAAGTTCATCATGTTGCGCTGCTTGTCGGGTTTGGTGCTGCCGCGGTGAATCCTTACTTAGCAATGGAAAGCGCTGAGGATCTAGTTTTACAAGGTGTGATCACTGGCATCGCTCCAGAAAAAGCGGTTCGCAATCTAATCAAAGCTCTTGGCAAAGGCGTGCTTAAAGTTATGTCGAAGATGGGAATCTCCACAATAGCTTCGTATACCGGTGCTCAAGTATTTGAAGCGATTGGATTATCCCAAGAAATTATTGATGAATACTTTGTTGGTGCAACTTCTCGATTAGGGGGAGTTGGGTTAGATGTAATCGCAGAAGAAACCATCAGGCGACACCATGTTGCATACCCACCAGGTGGCGAAATTCCGGGTGCGCGTCGCTTAACTATTGGTGGCGAATACCAATGGCGTCGTGAAGGTGAACCACATCTATTCAACCCTGAAACGGTTTTCATGTTGCAGCATGCAACTAAGAATAAGCGCTACGACATTTTTAAGAGATACACAAAGAAGGTAGATGATCAAAGCGCTAATTTAATGACACTTCGTGGCCTTTTTGAATTCAAAGCGGGCATACGAAAACCAATTTCGATTGATGAAGTGGAACCAGTTACCGAAATTTTAAAACGATTCTCCACCGGTGCGATGTCATACGGATCGATTTCCAAAGAGGCTCATGAAACTTTAGCAATCGCAATGAATCGAATTGGTGGAAAATCAAACACTGGCGAAGGTGGCGAGGACGCGGATCGTTTTATCCCAATGGCGAACGGTGATTCAAAACGTTCCGCAATTAAGCAAGTAGCTAGCGGACGTTTTGGCGTAACTAGCGAATACCTAGTTAATGCTGATGATATTCAAATCAAAATGGCACAAGGTGCAAAACCCGGTGAAGGCGGCCAATTGCCAGGTAACAAGGTTTATCCATGGATTGCAAAAGTTCGTCACTCAACTCCAGGTGTCGGATTAATTTCGCCACCGCCTCATCACGATATTTACTCCATCGAAGATCTGGCGCAATTGATTCATGATTTAAAGAATTCAAATAAAGATGCACGAATTCATGTGAAGTTAGTGGCTGAAGTAGGGGTAGGCACAGTTGCAGCTGGTGTAAGCAAAGCGCATGCGGATGTAGTTTTAATTTCGGGACATGATGGCGGAACGGGCGCTTCACCACTTACATCATTAAAACATGCCGGCGCTCCATGGGAGTTAGGTTTAGCCGAAACCCAACAAACTTTGATGCTTAACGGATTGCGTGACCGAATAGTTGTACAAGCCGATGGCCAGATGAAAACTGGACGCGATGTAATAATTGCCACTTTACTAGGCGCAGAAGAATTTGGTTTTGCTACGGCTCCGCTAGTTGTTTCGGGCTGTGTGATGATGCGGGTATGTCATCTTGATACCTGCCCAGTTGGTGTTGCTACTCAAAATCCTGAGTTAAGAAAGAAATTTACTGGAAAGCCAGAATTTGTTGAGACTTTTTTTGAATATATCGCTGAAGAAGTGCGTGAAATTTTGGCAACATTAGGTTTCAAGAGTTTGGCAGAAGCTGTTGGACAAGTTGAAGTTTTAGAAACTAAAGCAGCAGTAGATCATTGGAAAGCGAGCGGGCTAGATCTTGCGCCGCTATTAAAATTCCCAGAAGTTTCACCTAATGCGATTCGGCGGAATACCACCACTCAAGATCATGGATTAGCAGCTGCGCTTGATAATGCATTGATTGTTAAGGCAATGCCAGCGCTAGAAAGAAAAACTCCAACAAAAATTAGTTTATCGATTAAAAACGGTAATCGAACTGTCGGAACTATGTTGGGCTCAGAAATCACGCGTCGATTTGGAAATAACGGATTACCAGAAAACACAATCGATATAACGTTTCATGGCTCAGCAGGTCAATCACTCGGCGCATTTATCCCTAATGGTTTAACAATTAGACTTTTTGGTGATTCAAATGATTATCTTGGTAAAGGCTTATCAGGCGGGCGAATTATTCTCCGTCCGGATGAGAAATCTTCTTTCAATTCCAATGAAAATGTTATTGCCGGAAACGTGATCGGATACGGTGCCACTACCGGGGAAATCTACATAAGAGGAGTGGTGGGCGAACGTTTCTGCGTGCGAAACTCGGGTGCAACTGCAGTAGTGGAAGGTGTTGGCGATCATGGTTGCGAGTACATGACTGGTGGCACCGTTATTGTACTTGGCAAAACTGGTAGAAACTTTGGCGCTGGTATGTCTGGTGGCATCGCTTATGTGTTGGACTTGGATCCATTAAATGTAAATCCAGAAATGGTTGATGTGCTCTCACTTCCAGATGATCGTGCAGTAGTAGTAAAGAAATTAATTACAAATTTTACTTTGGAAACCGAATCTAAAGTGGCAGCCGAACTTTTAGAAAATTGGGATGAAAGCTATGCGCGAATCTCGATGGTATTGCCGCGCGATTATGCCCGGATTTTGGCAGTCATTGCACGGGCTGAACGTGAAGGTTTACCCGCAGATGAACTAGTGATGGAGGCGGTCAATGGGTGATCCACGCGGATTTATAAAGACAGCACGCGAAACTCCAAAACGCAGACCAATCGATGTTCGGATTCAAGATTGGCGTGAAGTTTACGAAGCCCAAGATTTTGTAGTGCTACAAAAACAAGCAGGTCGATGTATGGATTGTGGGATACCGTTCTGTCATGAAGGTTGCCCACTCGGAAATTTAATTCCAGAGTGGAATGATTTAATTTGGCGGGATGAAAAATCCGAAGCGATGGATCGCTTACACGCAACAAATAATTTTCCAGAATTCACTGGACGATTATGTCCAGCACCCTGCGAAACTGCGTGTGTATTAGGAATAAATGCGGATCCAGTAACGATTAAACAAGTGGAGTTAAGAATAGTAGAAGAAGCATTCGGTAATGGCAGCATTAAGCCGCTCGCACCAGATCGCTTAAGTGGTAAAACTGTCGCAGTAATTGGCTCTGGACCAGCAGGATTAGCCGCAGCGCAGCAGCTAACCAGGGCTGGCCACACTGTAGTTGTCTACGAGCGTGCCGAAAAAGTTGGCGGGTTGCTACGTTATGGAATTCCAGAATTCAAAATGGAAAAATCTGTAATTGACCGGAGAATTTCGCAGATGGAGAAAGAGGGCACTCGTTTTCGTACCGGCGTAAATGTTGGGGTAGATGTTACTGCAGCTTCGATGCGGTCGAAATACGATGCAATCGTGATTGCCGTCGGCGCAACTAAATGGCGAGATTTGGCAATTCCAGGTCGCGACTTAAGTGGTATTCACCAAGCTATGGAATTTTTACCTTGGGGAAATAAACAAGCGTTAAATGAATTAGTCGAGGCACCGTTAATAAATGCTGCAGGTAAGAATGTAATTATTTTAGGTGGTGGCGATACTGGCGCAGATTGTTTAGGAACCGTAATTCGCCAAGGTGCAGCTAGCGTTACCCAAATAGAAATTATGGCGCGTCCAACCGAAGAACGTCCATCATCACAACCATGGCCAACTTACCCAATGATTTATCGAGTTAGTAGCGCACACGAAGAAGCGGGTGAGCGACTGTATGCGATTTCTACTGAAGCATTTATCGGCGACACAAGTGGCAATTTAACAGCGTTAAAAATTGTAGAAACGAAATTTGTAGATGAAAAATTTGAAAAAATTCCAGGTACGGAACGTGAATTAAAAGCTGATTTAGTGTTTTTAGCGATGGGCTTTACTGGACCAGAGCAAAATGAATTTATCAAAGATTTACATGTGGCCATTGATGAAAGTGGAAACATTAAAAGAGATGCAAAATTTGCCAGTGATGTGGATGGCGTATTTGTTTGTGGTGATGCCGGCAGAGGGCAATCGCTGATTGTTTGGGCAATCGCTGAAGGGAGAAGTGCCGCTGCGGCAGTAGATGAATTCTTGGTAGGTCGGACGCAATTACCTGCTCCAATTGCGCCAACCGATCGTTCACTGACTATTTAGTCAATTATTAAAGATAGAATAGCCACTATGCGTCGAGCCAAAATTGTTTGCACGATGGGACCTGCAGTTTCGACCCCGGATAAAATCACGGCGCTAATTCAGGCTGGGATGAATGTGGCTAGGTTAAATCTTTCGCATGGCGGCTATGAAGAGCATAAGAGCGCTTACGATTTAGTTAGAGCTGCGGCACTAAAAGCTGGTCAACCAGTTGCAATTCTGGTGGATTTACAAGGTCCAAAAATACGATTGGCGAAATTTAAAGATGGCCCACATTCACTAGCGCGCGGCGATATTTTTACGATCACAACTGACGATGTTGAAGGGACCAAAGAATTGGTAGGAACTACTTTCAAAAACCTGCCCGGAGATTGCAAACCTGGCGATCGAATTTTAATTGACGATGGCAAAGTTACAGTAGAAGTAGTTAAAGTTGATGGAAACAACGTCGTAACCAAAGTAATCGAAGCTGGCGTTGTTAGTAACAATAAAGGCATTAATCTCCCCGGTGTAGCAGTCTCGGTCCCAGCAATGTCTGAAAAGGATGTTGACGATTTAAAATGGGGTTTGAAAATGGGCGCGGATTTTATTGCGCTCTCATTTGTACGATCCGCAAAAGATATCTTAGATGTACATCAAATTATGGATGAAGTAGGGATACGAATTCCGGTGATCGCAAAAATTGAAAAACCACAAGCTGTCGCAAATTTGGAAGAAATTGTTGCAGCATTTGATGGCATCATGGTGGCGCGCGGCGATCTCGGTGTTGAAATGCCAATAGAAGATGTACCGATGGTGCAAAAGCGATGCATCACGTTGGCACGCGAATCAGCTAAGCCAGTAATCGTCGCAACTCAAATGTTGGACTCAATGATTGTTAATTCAAGACCTACCAGAGCTGAAGCATCCGATTGCGCGAATGCAGTACTAGATGGCGCTGATGCGTTAATGCTCTCTAGTGAAACTAGCGTGGGAGAATTTGCAATCGCGGCGGTTGAAACTATGGCGCGAATCATTGAAAAGACTGAAACTGATGCGCTAGATCTAATTCCAGCTTTGAAGCACAACCCTCGAACCAAGGGTGGCGCAATCACTAAGGCTGCAGCTGATGTGGGTGCGATTATCGGAGCTCGGTTTCTCGTGACTTTTACGCAAAGTGGAGATTCAGCCCGTCGAATGTCGCGGCTCCGCTCGCCAATTCCAATCATGGCTTTTACCCCTGAAATTGGGACATATAACCAATTGGCACTTTCGTGGGGGATTGAACCGATGATTACACCGGTTGTCGCGACGACCGATGCGATGGTCAAACAGTGCGATACCTTATTAATAGCCACCGGTCGCGTGAAAATTGGCGAACAAGTAATGATTGTTGCTGGCTCACCTCCCGGCATTCCGGGCTCAACAAATGCAATGCGGGTTCATAAGATTGGTGATGCCGTTGGCGGCGTAGCCCCCGCTTATCGGTAATTAACGTTTTCGTACTCGAACAAAGGCGCGAGTTCCTTATACTTGTGCATAGCTTTTAAAGTTAAAGCCTCGGTACTCCAACGGTAGAGAGGGCAGTCTCAAACACTGCATAGTGTCGGTTCAAATCCGACTCGAGGCACATGAACCCAGAGTTGCAACCAAGCGCCGAAAAATCTCGCGGTCGAATATTGGTGGCTGAAGATGAAGCGATAATTAGATTAGATCTGGTTGAGATGTTAGTTGAAGCAGGATACGAAGTTGTTGGCGAAGCAAGCAATGGTGAAGAGGCAATTGCGCTAGCGGAAAAACATAAACCCGATTTAGCAATTCTCGATGTGAAAATGCCTATTCTCGATGGCATCTCAGCCGCTGAAAAAATAATCGCAATCTCACCAGTTTTAATGTTGACCGCATTCAGTCAGCGAGATTTAGTGGAACGAGCAAGAGATGCTGGCGCCATGGCATATGTTGTTAAGCCATTTTCAATCTCTGATTTAACGCCAGCGATTGAAATTGCAATTAGCCGTCATCGCCAACTAAAAGCACTTGAAGCTGAAGTGGCAAATTTGTACGACCGGCTAGAGACCAGAAAGGTCATCGACCGAGCCAAGGGGATTTTGATGCAAGCCCTAAACCTCTCCGAACCTGAATCTTTTACTTGGATCCAGCGAGCCGCCATGGACCGACGAATTTCCATGAAGGCTGTCGCACAGGCCGTTATATCCCCAGATGCGGTCCCGGATAATTAGCCGATATTCCCCCTGAAAATTCGGGAAAAGGGTTACCGAATCGTTACTTGGTGGGCTGAGTTGGACTTGGCGAAGATACTCAAAGACGGCATACTTCGCGATACCTAAGGAGCGCCTATCCCGGTCTTCTTACATTCGAATGAAGGGAACACTGTTACATGAAAAAAAACAACAAGGCTCTCGTAGCGCTTGGTGTCGTAACTTTGGCAATGAGCATCGTTGGTTCAACAATGGCTCAATCTGCACCAGTTACTTTGACTGTTTCTTCTGACCTACCTCTGCAGGGTGGATCAGCTGATCAAAGCGAGTCGACAAACAACGTTATTAAGTTGCTGCTTAAGCAAGTGAATAACAAAGCTGGAAAGTTTGCAATCAATTTCAAAATGTATGATGACTCAACCGCAGCTAAAGGTTCATGGGACGATGCACAGTGCGCAGCAAATGCACAAGCACACGTTGCTAACAAGAGCGAAGTTGCCGTTATGGGTACATACAACTCAGGTTGCGCAAAAATTATCGTTCCAGTACTAAACCAAGATCCAAAGGGTCCAATGGTTATGGTTTCAAATGCGAACACAAACCCTGGTCTAACCAAGGCTTGGAATCCAGGCGAACCAACTAAGTACTACCCAACCGGTTTCCGTAACTACTTCCGCGTTGTAACAACTGATGACTTCCAAGGTTCAGCTGCTGCACAATTCGCACAGAGCCAAGGCGTAAAGTCAGTTTACGTACTCAACGACACTCAGACTTACGGTCAAGGTGTGGCACAAGCTTTCACAACTGAAGCTAACAAAATTGGCATGAAGGTTCTTTCTTCTGGACCTGCTGGCGAAGGTTGGGATTCTAAAGCACCTAACTACGAAGCTTTGTTCACAAAGATCAAGGCTCTTGCCCCAGATATGATCTACATCGGTGGAATCTTCGACCTAAATGGTGGCCAACTTGTTAAGGACAAAGTAAAAGTTCTTGGCGATAACACCAAAGTTAAGATGATGATGCCAGACGGATTCACTGGATACCCAGACTTCTTGGCTCTTCCAGAAGCAGATGGCGCATTCCTCTCATTCACAGGTCTTTCAATCGACCTATTCCCTAAGAATGGTAAGGCAGCTTCATTCCAGAAAGATTATCTAAAGGCATACGGCAAGGCTCCTACTAGCTCATTCTCCGTTTACGGTGGCGCAGCTATGCAGGCAATCCTTGATGCGATTTCACGTTCAAACGGAACTCGTAAAGATGTATTCCTAAAGATGAAATCTGTAAATATTCCTGCAGCTAAGTCTGTTGTTGGAACTTCAATTCAATTTGATGATGCTGGCGATACTATCTATCACGACATCACCATCCTTGTAGTGAAGAACAAGCAAGAAACAACGCTCAAGAAGCTCACAGTTAAGTAGTACTTATTTACAAAGTGGGTGGTTTTGGATTATTCCAAAGCCACCCACTTATTATATTTTAATTCGTATTCAAATAAAGGGTGGGTAAATTGAAAGCCACAATTGAAGCCAAAAAGTTCACCGGCACTCGCGGCCAAGTAAGACGTAAAAGAATCGAAACTTCTGGTGCTTTAATCATCGCCGCATTAATGATTCTTTGGCTTGGGATAAACCTAATCAAAGCACCAACTCAATTTGCTCAAGTTACGGTATTGGGCCTGCGCAATGGTTTGTTATATGCCTTGATCGCCCTTGGATATACGCTGGTTTATGGAATTATTGAATTAATTAACTTTGCACACGGTGACTTATTTATGTTAGGCGCTCTCTTCTCTTCCTATTTTATTACGATTTGGTTCCACCAAGAGAATTCTAATCCTGCGGGTTGGGTAACATTTGTTGCGGCGCTATTCGCGGCCATGTTATTTTGTGGAACTATAAATGTTTTGATTGAACGGCTTGCATATCGGAAATTGCGTCGAGCGCCAAAACTAGCTCCGCTAATTACCGCTGTCGGTATGTCATTCCTACTGCAATTTGTCGGCATCAAATGGAACGGCTCAACGCCGCGTCAATGGCCGACGGTTATACCTCACGGTGAGTTCGTTATTGCTGGCGTTATCGTCAGCCATGTAACTCTAATTTTAATTTTGGTTGCAGCACCGCTTTTGGGATCACTTACCTTTGTTGTAAATAAGACTAAACAAGGCAAAGCGATGCGGGCTACCGCACAAGATCAAGATGCGGCGAGATTAATGGGTATCGATGTTAATAAAACAATTTCGTTCACATTTGCGCTAGGTGGCGCATTAGCTGGCGCTGCTGGCTTGCTCTACCAGCAATCTATAGGAACCACGAACTACAACCTAGGTTTCCAACTTGGATTAATCGCTTTTACATCCGCAGTACTTGGCGGAATCGGTAATTTAAATGGTGCAGTGCTCGGCGCACTTTTGATTGGAATTGTTCAAGGGTTAAACGATGGTCTACCAATTGCACTCGGTCAGAAATGGTCACAGAGCGTAGTCTTTACCATTTTGATTTTAATTCTAGTTTTGAAGCCAGCCGGTTTACTCGGTAAAGTAACTACGGAAAAGGTGTGATGGTGGCTATTTCTTCGCAACGCAAATGGGCTACCGGATACTTAATTGCGGTCGCAGCGCTCTTCATTACCTATCAATTTTTATTTCCTTGGGATGGATTGCCAATGGGAATTTATGACACGTTACAACTTTGGCTTCCACCTACGTCGGTCAATGAGGCGCTAGTTTATGTAATTTGTGCGCTTGGCTTAAATATCGTAGTCGGTTATGCCGGTCTACTTGATCTTGGTTATGTAGCATTCTGGGCGATCGGCGGATATTGCGCTGGTTGGTTTATGTCGGAATTTTTCCACATGATTAATATTCATTTCTACGGTTCAGTGGCAAAAGCAGCTCCTGGAATTCACGTCAATTTCTGGGGCGTATTACTTATCGGTGGGTTAGTTTGTGCTTTCTTTGGAATTCTGATCGGTGCACCAACGCTACGACTTAAGAGCGATTATCTTGCAATCGTTACTTTGGGTTTCGGTGAAATTATTCCGCAAATCTTCTACAATGGTGACGATATTGGTGGATTTAACCTTTCGAACGGTACAAAAGGAATCACAATCCTGGATCCAATTCCTGCGGGAATAAAAAATATTGGCCCATTTGATTTTGGTTACAAGTTTATTGTTTTCGTTTTCTTGGCATTTGTAATGATCTTTATCTCGCTTCGTTTGCGAAAAGGTCGACTAGGCCGTGCGTGGTTAGCTATTCGTGAAGATGAGCTAGCTGCAAGCATGATGGGAGTGCCCTTAATGCAGACCAAATTGGCTGCTTATGCAGTTGGCGCATTCGCTGGTGGCCTAGGCGGCGTGGCTTTCGCAACGCACGTTGATGGTGTTTATGCAGAACGATTCAACTTTTCAATCTCTATCTTCTTGCTCGCAATGGTGGTGTTAGGCGGCATGGGTAACGTCTGGGGTGTCATTCTTGGCGCGCTCTTGCTCTCCTGGATTAACTCCACCGGATTGCCTGCATTTGGTCAGACATTCAATAGCAGGTTCGGGACTGAAATTAATTTCCCATCATTCACATTCTTACTATTTGGTTTAGTTCTAATTTTAATGATGTTATATAAACGCGAAGGTTTGATTCCAGAGTCGCGCCTTCGTCTAATTCTTCATGAAGGTGACCCGGAAGAAGATCTCTCACCAAAGGAGAGTAAGTAACTATGGCGCTCTCACCGGTAAAAGTTTTACAAGCTTCTAACATCAGCGTTGCATTCGGCGGACTGTTAGCAGTAGATGACATTTCATTCGACATCCCAGAGAAATCTGTGGTTTCGCTAATTGGCCCAAATGGTGCTGGAAAGACCACCTTCTTCAACGTGCTAACCGGTCTTTACAAACCATCTGCTGGAACGGTTACATACGATGGTACTGATACCACTGATTTGCCACCGCATAAAATTGCTGAACTTGGCATGGCGCGCACATTCCAAAATATTCGACTCTTTGGTTTGATGACTGCAGAAGAGAACTTATTGGTAGCGATGCACTCCCATTTAAAATCGGGAATTCTTGCCACAATTTTTGGTACTTCAAGACAACGCAAGGAAGAGAAAGAAGCTCTGGATCGGGCTCGCGAAATTCTCGACTTCGTGGGAATTGGCAAGTGGGCTGGCGAATATGCTCGCAATCTTTCATATGGTGATCAACGGCGTTTAGAAGTAGCACGAGCGCTGGCGTTGAATCCAAAAGTTTTACTTTTGGACGAACCTACTGCAGGTATGAACCCGCAAGAATCTCAAATTTTCATCGATTTCGTTTACAAAGTTCGTGCCGAACGTGACGTGGCGATTTTGTTAATTGAACACGATATGAAGGTTGTAATGAGCGTTTCGGAGCGAGTTACTGTTTTAGACCAAGGCGAAAAAATTGCTGAAGGTTCACCGGCTGATATCAAATCAAACCAACGTGTTATCGAGGCTTACCTGGGTAAAGCTAAGGGAGGTAAATAATGTCCGCGCTATTAGAAGTTAAAAATCTTAAAGTCGGCTATGGCAAGATCATTGCTGTTAAGGACATATCAATAACCGTTAATCAAGGTGAAATCGTTACCTTGATCGGCTCTAATGGAGCTGGCAAATCAACAACACTTCGCACTATTTCTGGACTTTTGAAACCAAAATCTGGTGAAATTCTTTTCGAAGGTAATCGAATTGATGGCAAAGAAGGCCACGAAGTTGTAAAGCTTGGAATATGCCAATCCCCAGAAGGTCGTCGAATATTCCCGCGTATGACAGTTAGCGAGAATTTAGATCTTGGTGCATTCCTTCGAAGTGATAAAGATGCTGTCGCTGCCGATCGTGAGCGGGTATTGGATCTTTTCCCAAGACTTCGGGAACGCATTTCGCAACGTGCTGGAACCATGTCTGGTGGCGAACAACAAATGTTGGCGGTAAGCCGAGCCTTGATGGGTGCACCAAAGCTATTAATGTTAGATGAACCATCAATGGGTCTAGCCCCAGTACTCGTGGATATGATTTTTGAGACAATCACAAAAATTCGTGAACAAGGAATTACTATTCTTTTGATCGAGCAGAATGCTGCGGCAGCTTTAGATATTGCCGATCGCGCTTATGTTTTGGAATCTGGCGCTATCAAGATGAGTGGTAAAGCTTCAGATCTTGCAAAAGATCCTGCAGTTACAAAAGCTTATCTTGGCGGTTAAAACTTAACGCTTAGCAAGAATTAGATTTGTAATTCTGGCAGTGCAAGTTCGTTCACCTTTATCGTTAGTTATGACAATTTCGTGACAGCATAAAGTTTTTCCCAAAGTTATTGCGGTAGCTACGCCGGTAACAATGCCAGAAGTGGCTGATTTATGATGGGTTGCGTTAACTTCAATGCCAACAATTCGGCGATCTGGTCCAGCATGTAACTGTGCCGCAATCGAACCTAAACTTTCAGCAAGTACAACGCTTGCACCACCATGCAATAAACCCATTGGTTGGGTGTTGCCCTCAACTGGCATTGTCCCGACCATCCGTTCAGGTGAAGCTTCAATAACTTCGATACCCATTTTTTCGCCGAGCGCGCCACGTCCTCGGACTTTTAAGAGTTCCATGTAATCATCTTTGTTGAATTCCATGACGTCATTCTAGGCAATAACTCCATAGAATCACCGATGTGAAGCCGCGTCTCTTATTACTAGATGGCCATTCGTTGGCTTATCGAGCCTTTTTCGCGCTACCAGCTGAGAATTTCACAACTTCTACTGGACAGCACACAAATGCGGTTTACGGATTTGCTTCAATGTTAATGAATTTAATTCGCGACGAACGGCCAACTCATATTGCAGTTGCCTTTGATGTTTCTCGCAAAACTTTTAGAAGTGAAAAATTTCCAGAATATAAAGCGACTAGATCAGCCACGCCCGATGAATTTAAGTCCCAATCCGCATTCCTATATCAATTAGTTGATGCATTTGGGATAAAGCGTTTTGAATTAGCAGGATTTGAAGCCGACGATATTTTGGCAACCATATCCACTGCGGCAAAAACTGAAGGTTTTGAAGTATTGATCTGTACTGGCGATCGGGATAGTTTCCAATTGGTGGATGGGGATGTAACTGTTTTATATCCCAAAAAGGGAGTTACTGAACTAGCACGAATGACACCTGCAGCGGTCACCGAAAAATATGGCTTAACGCCAGCGCAGTATCCAGATTTTGCAGCGCTGCGTGGCGACCCGAGTGATAATTTGCCATCAGTTCCTGGCGTAGGGGAGAAGACTGCAACTAAATGGATTCAGGAGTACGGATCCCTAGGTGAATTACTTGCAAAGGCAGATAAATTGGCTGGCAAAGTTGGTGAGTCATTGCGAGCGAGTATTGAAAGTGTGAAAACAAATCGGGAACTTACCCAATTACTTCATGATGTTCCGATTGATTTTAAAGTTGCTAATTTACTTTGGGAAGGACCGCACGAAACAGATATCTCTAAACTCTTTGACCACTTGGAGATCCGTACTTTAAAGGAACGCCTGAAAGCAATTGGTGTTTCAGCAAAGGATGCGCCAGTAAAAAGCGCCACGGTAACGACCATTTCAGTATTGCAGATTTCCAGTAGTGATTTAGAAAAGCTGATTGCAGAAGAATCTTTGCCAATTACGATCGCGGCATCATATGCAGGTAACCAAATTCTAGAATATTCAGTTCAGCTATCGAGTGGTAAAACTCTCCATATCCAATCAAATGAAATGGGTAAATGGTTTCTAGATCCAAAAATTAAGAAAATAACCCATGGAGCAAAGCCGTTAGTTAGAGACTTCGGGATGCAAGGTTTGATCTTCGATACTGAGCTGGCCGCGTACTTGGTTAACCCAGGGACTAGATCGCTGGAACTAAGCGATTTGACGCAAAGGTATTTGGGTTTTGCAACTGATTCGCAAGGTGGCACTACCGCAGAGACGCTCTTTGATGAATCTAATTTCGAACCTCGCTCTGCAAGTTGGATCGCAGATCTAGCGACAGTTCTAGAAAAAGATATGAAAGATCGGGAGTTGTTAAACCTATTTAACGAAATGGAAATTCCAGTTCTAAATTTGCTCGCACAGATAGAAGCTTTAGGAATAGCGGTTGATGTTAAAAAATTGAAAGAACTTGAAACATTATTGCGAAATGATGTAGAGCGTGAAACAGCTGCCGCCCATAAGGCCGCCGGTAAAGAATTTAACGTCGCATCGCCAAAGCAATTACAAGCAGTACTTTTCGAAGATTTAGGGCTACCAAAGACTAAGAAAATTAAAACTGGGTATACGACAGATGCTGACTCTTTAGATTGGCTCTTCACCAAAACTGCTCATCCGGTATTACAAAGTTTGTTGAGAATTCGGGAAGCCGGCAAGTTAAAAACCACAATTGAAGGACTACTTACTGCTACTGGAAAAGATGAGCGGATCCATACAACTTTTCAACAAACTGTTGCCGCAACCGGGCGTCTCTCCTCAACAGATCCAAATCTTCAAAATATTCCAGTACGTACTGAAGAGGGGCGAAAGATTAGAGATTGTTTTATTGCACAATTCCCATTCGTTGATTTGATGACCGCTGATTACAGCCAGATTGAAATGCGAATAATGGCGCATCTTTCGAAAGATGCGAAATTACTTGAAGCTTTTCATTCGGGCGAAGATTTGCACTCCACCGTGGCGTCCGAAGTTTTTGGAGTCCCACGAAGTGAAGTAGATGCCGAAATGCGTCGCAAAATTAAGGCGATGTCCTATGGACTTGCTTACGGGTTATCATCCTTTGGACTCGCACAGCAATTAGATCTTTCGCCAACGGATGCTAGTGAATTGATGGCCCGTTATTTTGAGAGGTTTGGTGGGATACAAATTTATTTGAAGAGCGTTGTTGTCGAAGCCCGAGCTAAGGGGTATACCGAAACAATTATGGGACGCCGACGTTACCTTCCAGATTTGAATCAAGACAATAGGCAGCGGCGCGAGATTGCGGAACGGATGGCGCTTAATTCACCAATACAAGGTTCAGCTGCAGACATTATAAAAATTGCAATGTTAAATGTAGGGAAAGCAATCGCCAAATCTGGAGTTAAATCTAGATTGCTATTGCAAGTACATGACGAATTAATTTGTGAGATTGCACCGGGCGAAGCTGAAATTATAGAGAAGTTAGTTAGAACTGAGATGGGTAGCGCTTACCCGCTCAGCGCTCCACTAGAAGTAAATGTT
Source organism: Actinomycetes bacterium (assembly GCA_014190155.1). Taxonomy (GTDB): domain Bacteria; phylum Actinomycetota; class Actinomycetes; order Nanopelagicales; family Nanopelagicaceae; genus UBA7398. Next base: position 111,371 of record BJFY01000001.1, read on the forward strand.
GGTTTTGGTAAAACCTGGGATTCGGCCGCGCATTAGAGCTATTTATTTTTGTCAGCGTTATCTTCCATCGCATTTAAATCAGATTCATCAGAAGGTAATTCATTCGCTTGTACAAAATGTTTTTTCCCGGCAGTCAAAATTAAATAACCAATGAATACTGAGACGCTAGTCATTGCAAAACACCAGCGCGGCCCATAATTTTCAGCAATAAGACCTCCGATTGCTGATCCAATTGCAGTAAATGTTCCCTCTACCGTCCATAGCCAAGCAAGTGCTGATACGGCAGTGCCTTTAGGGCGAACCGCTTCAGTAACTTCCCAATAAAAAACTTGTTGCACACCTCCCACTAAGCCGATTAAGGCTGCAAGTAGGATTAGCGACCAGTCTGGATAAGCTAGTGATAACGGCGCTACTGAGATTACCCAGAATTTATATGTTACAAGAAAACCCTTTAGCGGCGAAAGTTTTCTCGAGATGGTGCCGGCGACTACGCCACCGAAAACATTAAATAACCCGAATACTGCAAAAAGTAAGGCCGCTCGCGAAGGAAGATTTTCTTGGGTAGTGAAAGCTGGTATTCCAATATTGAACGCGCCCCAACCTAGACCGATCACTACGCCTTCGAGCGCAAGTATTTGCATAGCGGGAACACGCCAAATTGGGAGCGTGTCAATTTCTTTCTTCTCTGGAATCCACTCACGCGAAATTTTTGTAAAAGCTATTGAAATTCCACCAATAAACATAAAGAGCGCGCATATTTGTAACGCAGAATTAGGTCGCGAACTTAAGGATAATGAAGTTGCAATTACTGGACCAAAGATTCCGGTCGTGCTAAGCACTGCAGTATCGAGCGCGTAGGCGGTACGCCATTGATCTTCTGGGAGCGCAATTCTCCAAAGTGGTCTGATTGATAAATTTATTGGTGGTGAAAACAACCCAAATAGAAAAGCCATAATAATTAATTGCTTGGTATTGGTTGCAGTGCTAAACCAAAAAATTGAAATTGCAAAAGCTGGAACCATGATTCGCAACGGCCATTTCTGCCCGTATTTATCTATGAAAGCGCCACGCAAACCTGCGGTACCAGCTCCAGCAATTGAATTTGCTCCGATCGCTAAACCTGCTAACGCGATAGATCCAGTTTCGCGTTGAACTTTGAAGAATATTGAGAGCGAAATCATGCCGTAAGCGATTCGCGCGGGGAATGCGGCAATAATCAAGGTTCGCGCTGTCGGTACCCGCAAAAGCTCCAAATATCGACCCATTTTTGGAGTCTACCTAACCAATAGCTATGCGAATTGACCTAGGTGGCGCGGCTTAAGTAACCTTTGCCCTCGCTCACATCTCTTGCACTGACCTCGGACAGAGTAGGAAAGTGCCCAGTAAATCCAAAAGATTTTCTGGAGTCGGGTTGTGTGCATACCTACTAGTTTAAATTCCCCAATCGGAGCACCTTGAGTATTGCAAATGTAGCTATAAATGACATTGGATCAGCAGAAGATTTTCTCGCCGCAATCGAAGGCACAATCAAGAATTTTAATGATGGAGATTTAGTAACTGGAATAGTTGTCCAGGTAGATCGCGATGAAGTACTCCTAGACATTGGCTACAAAACCGAAGGTGTAATTCCATCCCGCGAACTCTCTATCCGCCACGATCTTGATCCAAGCGAATTGGTAAAAGTTGGCGATCGTGTTGAAGCGTTAGTTCTGCAAAAGGAAGATAAAGAAGGACGCTTAATTCTTTCTAAGAAGCGCGCTCAATACGAAAAAGCATGGGGCGATATTGAAGGTAAGAAAGAACGTGACGAAGTTGTCGTCGGCACTGTTATTGAAGTTGTTAAAGGTGGCTTGATCGTTGATATCGGCCTCCGTGGTTTCCTTCCTGCATCACTTGTTGAGATGCGCCGAGTCCGTGATTTAACACCATACATTGGCCAACAAGTTGAGGCCCGAATTATCGAACTTGATAAGAACCGAAACAACGTTGTGCTTTCTCGTCGTGCATTTTTGGAACAGACCCAATCTGCATCACGCACCACATTCCTTAATCAACTGCAAAAGGGTCAAGTACGAAGTGGCGTAATCTCATCTATCGTTAACTTTGGTGCCTTCGTTGATCTTGGTGGCGTAGATGGCTTGGTTCACGTTTCAGAGCTATCTTGGAAACATATCGATCATCCTGGTGAAGTTGTAGCAGTTGGCGATGAAGTTACAGTGGAAGTTCTAGAAGTAGATTTCGAAAGAGAACGTGTCTCACTTTCGCTTAAAGCTACTAAAGAAGATCCGTGGCAAGCATTTGCTCGCACCCACACCATCAACCAAGTTGTTCCTGGTGAAGTTACAAAGCTAGTGCCGTTTGGCGCCTTTATCCGAGTGTTCGATGGCATTGAAGGTTTAGTTCACATCTCCGAACTTGCCGAACGCCACGTAGAAATTCCAGAACAAGTTGTTCAAGTTGGCGATCAATTATTTGTAAAAATTATTGATATCGACTTAGAACGCCGCCGAATCTCGCTTTCACTAAAGCAAGCAAACGAAGGCCACGATATTGAGGTTGAAGCATTTGATCCAGCTCAATATGGAATGCCAGCTCGTTACGATGCCGCTGGAAACTTTATTTATCCTGAAGGTTTCAATGCTGCAAATCAAGAGTGGCAACCTGGTTTTGAATCTCAACGTGAAGAATGGGAGCGTCAATACGCTGAAGCCCAATCACGTTTCGTTGCGCATAAGAAGCAAAAGTCTGAAGCGCAAGCAGCAGATGCTGCCGCAGTTGTTGCCGAACCGACAGCAGAAACCACAACTGAAGTAGTTGCTGCCGAATAGTTCTACTAAGCGAGAGCCTCGGTACTTAACTTTGTATCGGGGCTTTTTCTTTTTAGTATGCCCCCTAAAGAGGCGTGGATTGACCGAGAAAGATAGGCTGAAGCAATGTTGAAAGTAGCACTCACCGGCGGCATCGGCTCTGGTAAATCTTTGGTCGGAGAATATCTCGAAGAGTTAGGCGCAATAGTTTTCGATGCCGATCAACTCGCTCGAGATGTGGTTGAGCGCGGCACGACCGGTTTCAATCTCATTGTGGAGAGATTCGGGGATGAAATCCTCACCGAAGGCCAGATAAATCGTGGGAAATTAGGCGAAATAGTTTTTAACGATTCGAGCGCTCGAAAAGATTTGGAAGGAATCATTCACCCGTTAGTTAAAGAAGTTGGTGATGCAATTATTAAATCTGCACCACCAAATGCTGTAGTTGTAAATCAAATCCCCTTGGTTTATGAGACTAACAGCGCTAATCGCTTTGATTTCATCGTGACAGTAGAAGCTCCAGAATCGCTCCGATATGAACGCTTAAGAGCCCGTGGCATGAAAGATTTTGAGATTGCAAAGCGGATTAGCGCACAAGCCTCTAGAAACGAACGGGTCAGCATTTCTAACATAGTCTTAGAAAATGACGGAGATAAGGATGCGCTGCTTCGCAAAGTGGAAGCACTTTGGGAGAGCGAGCTTTCGCCTCGCGCAGTGCAGAGCGAATGAGCCAACGAAATTACATTCCAAAAGCTCTTAAACCATTTAAAGTAATAAGTGATTATGTGCCAGCGGGTGATCAGCCAGATGCAATTAATGAGCTGGTGGCAAGAATCGAACGTGGCGAAAAAGATATCGTCTTGCTTGGCGCAACCGGCACTGGAAAATCAGCAACAACAGCTTGGTTAGTAGAACGGCTCCAACGGCCCACCTTAGTACTGGCACCAAATAAAACTTTAGCTGCGCAATTAGCTAATGAATTTAAGGAACTATTCCCAGAAAATGCAGTTGAATATTTTGTCTCCTATTACGACTACTACCAACCAGAAGCGTACGTGCCACAGACCGATACTTTTATCGAGAAAGATTCGTCGATAAATTCAGAAGTTGAACGCTTGCGCTACTCCGCCACACACGCGCTACTTACTCGTCGTGATGTGATCGTGGTGGCCACGGTTTCCTGCATTTATGGTCTTGGCCATCCACAAGAATATTACGAGCGTATGGTGTTACTAAAAGTGGGTGAAAGTATTGAGCGCAACAAATTATTACGACAATTTGTTGATATCCAATATAAAAGAAACGATATGGCATTCGAGCGCGGAAATTTTCGAGTGCGTGGAGACACCATCGAAATAATTCCAGTTTACGAGGAACTTGCGATTCGAATTGAAATGTTCGGCGATGAGATTGAGCGCTTAACTACGCTGCATCCACTCACCGGTGAAATAATTAGTGATGTTCCAGAGATTTTGATATTCCCTGCGACACATTATGCGGCTGGTCCAGAAAAAATGAAGATAGCAATCGCAAATATCGAAGCTGAATTAGAAATTAAGCATAAAGAATTTGAAAAGCAAGGGAAACTATTAGAAGCCCAACGAATCCGGATGCGGACCACGTTCGATATCGAGATGATGCAGCAATTAGGTTTCTGTTCTGGAATCGAAAATTACTCACGTTTGATTGATGGGCGAGCGGCTGGTTCTGCACCTAGTTGTTTATTAGATTACTTCCCCGAAGATTTTCTTTGCGTAATAGATGAATCACATATTACGGTGCCTCAAATTGGCGCTATGTATGAAGGTGATGCTTCTCGAAAGCGAACGCTCGTCGAGCACGGTTTTAGACTACCGAGCGCTATGGATAACCGACCGCTGCGATGGCCAGAATTCTTAGATCGTACTAAGCAGAAAATTTATCTCTCAGCCACGCCGGGTAAGTATGAGTTAGCTAAAACTGGTGGCGAATTCGTAGAACAAGTAATCCGACCTACTGGGTTGGTGGATCCGCAAATCATCATCAAACCGATCAAAGGACAGATTGATGACTTGTTAAATGAAATCAGAATTCGGGCTGAAAAAAATGAGCGAGTTCTAGTAACTACTTTAACTAAGAAAATGTCTGAGGATTTAACGGATTACTTCACTGAAGCCAACGTGCGAGTTAGGTATCTACATTCGGAGGTAGACACTTTGCGCAGAGTTGAATTGCTCCGCGAACTTAGGCTGGGTGAGTACGATGTTTTAATCGGTATCAACTTATTACGTGAAGGTTTGGATTTACCCGAAGTCTCATTAGTTGCGATTTTAGATGCCGATAAAGAAGGATTCTTACGCTCCACAACTTCGTTAATCCAAACAATTGGTCGTGCTGCTCGAAATGTTTCGGGTGAAGTCCATATGTATGCCGATAATTTAACGGATTCAATGAAGCGCGCTATTGATGAAACTAATCGCCGCCGCGAGAAACAAGTTTCATATAACAAAGAGCGCGGTGTTGATCCACAACCACTTAGAAAACGAATCGCAGACATCACTGATTTAATTGCAAAAGAAAGTGACGATACCGATCAACTTCTTGCGGCTGGCAAAAAATCTTCGAGCGGTGGGGCTGGTGTTTACGTAAAACACTTAGTGCCGTTGCCTAAACAGGAGCTGATGAACCTCATAGAATCGCTCACTGAACAGATGCGTAATTCTGCTAGCCAACTTCATTTTGAATTAGCCGCTAGATTGCGTGATGAGATTGGTGATTTGAAGAAGGAACTTCGAAGCATGGATGACGCGGGGGTGAAATAATTGAACGATCGTTTAATTATTCGCGGTGCCCGCGAACATAATTTAAAGAATGTTTCGCTAGATCTACCTAGAAATTCGATGATAGTTTTCACAGGATTATCCGGTTCCGGAAAATCAAGTTTAGCTTTTGACACTATTTTCGCAGAAGGCCAACGTCGTTATGTGGAATCGCTCTCGGCGTATGCGCGACAATTCTTAGGACAGATGGATAAACCAGATGTGGACTTCATAGAAGGGTTATCGCCAGCAGTTTCGATCGACCAGAAGGCTACAAACCGAAACCCTCGCTCAACAGTTGGAACTATTACTGAAGTTTATGATTACTTACGTTTACTATTTGCGCGAGCTGGCCGTCCACATTGCCCAAGTTGCGGCAAAGCAATAGCAAAACAAACGCCACAGAATATAGTTGATCAAATATTAGAATTACCTCCTGAAACAAAATTCCAAGTTCTAGCGCCAATGATTCGGGCGCGCAAAGGCGAATTTGTTGACTTATTTAAAGATTTAGTTGCGCAAGGTTATTCCAGGGCACGAGTAGATGGCGCTGTAATTCAACTTACTGAGCCACCTAAATTAAAAAAGCAAGAGAAGCACACTATTGAAGTTGTGATTGATCGTTTAACTGCAAAAGCTGATTCAAAGAGCCGCTTAACGGATTCTATAGAAACTGCGCTTCGGTTAGCCCAAGGTTTAGTAACCCTGGATTTTGTTGACGGCAAAGGTAAAGATAAAGAGCGAACCTTTAGTGAAAAATTAGCTTGCCATGATTGTTCACTATCTTTTGAAGAGATGGAGCCACGTTCCTTCTCATTCAATTCGCCTTTTGGTGCTTGCCCGGAATGTACTGGTATTGGCACTAAGCTGGAAGTTGATCAAGATTTAGTAATTCCAGATGATTCAATTTCGATTAACGAAGGCGCCATCGCACCATGGGCATCTCGGCAAACTTCCGAATATTTCTTGCGGCTTTTGGAAGCGCTAGCAGGCGATGTGAAATTTTCCATGGATGCGCCGTGGAAGAAATTATCTGAAAAAGCTAAGACTGCGATTTTGAATGGGTACGAATATGAAGTACATGTTAAGTACAAGAACCGTTATGGCAGGGTAAGAAATTACTCTACTGGCTTTGAAGGCGTAGTTTCATTTATCCAACGCAAACATGGTGAAACTGATAGCGATTACAGTCGGGAAAAGTATGAGTCTTATATGCGGCAAACGCCGTGCCCAGTATGTAATGGAACTCGATTAAAACCAGAAGTTCTTGCAGTTAAATTAGGTGAGAAGTCAATCGCACAAATTTGTGAACTTTCCATTGAAGATTGTGCCAAATTCTTAAAATCTTTAAAACTTACGGCGCGCGAAAAGCAAATTGCTGAGCGGGTACTTAAAGAAGTGCACTCCCGTCTGGGTTTTTTATTAGATGTTGGTCTCGATTATTTATCGCTAGATCGCCCAGCCGCAACGCTCTCTGGCGGTGAAGCTCAACGGATCAGGTTGGCTACTCAGATTGGTTCCGGATTAACTGGCGTGCTTTATGTTTTAGATGAACCGAGCATCGGGTTACATCAACGCGATAACCGTCGTTTAATTGAAACACTTACCCATCTTCGTGATATCGGAAACACTTTAATTGTTGTAGAACACGATGAGGACACAATCCGTACCGCAGATTGGATTGTTGATATCGGCCCCGGCGCCGGTGAACACGGCGGCGAGATTGTCGTTTCCGGAAGTTACGAAGATTTAATTAACTCAAAAACTTCCATCACTGGCGCGTATATCTCGGGTAAGCGCAAAATTGAGATACCTAAAAAGCGTCGCCTGATAGATCCAAAGAAATCCGTAGTTGTGAAGGAAGCGTACGAAAATAATTTAAAGAATATTACGGTTTCATTTCCACTTGGCACTTTCGTCGCTGTTACTGGCGTAAGCGGTTCTGGTAAATCAACTCTAGTAAATGACATTCTGTACACGGTATTAGCTAACAAATTAAATGGTGCTCGCCAAGTTCCAGGTCGCCATCGCACCATTACCGGCATAAACCTTCTTGACAAAGTTGTGCATGTTGATCAATCTCCAATTGGTAGAACTCCAAGATCTAACCCGGCTACCTACACTGGCGTATTCGACAAAGTTCGCGCGCTATTTGCTGAGACAACTGAAGCAAAAGTTCGTGGCTACCAGCAAGGTCGATTCTCGTTCAACGTTAAAGGCGGACGGTGTGAAAACTGTTCTGGCGATGGCACCATCACTATTGAAATGAATTTCTTGCCCGATGTCTATGTACCCTGTGAAATTTGCCATGGCGCGCGATATAACCGCGAAACTTTAGAAGTTCATTACAAAGGCAAAACAATCGCGGAAATTCTTGATATGTCGATCGAGTCCGCAGTTTCGTTCTTCGAATCAATCCCAGCAATCCATCGCTATTTGAAAACTATGATGGATGTTGGGCTTGGTTATGTACGGCTTGGCCAATCAGCACCGACTCTCTCAGGTGGCGAAGCCCAACGCGTTAAGTTATCAACCGAATTGCAACGCCGTTCTACTGGTAGAACTATTTATGTTCTAGACGAACCTACGACAGGTTTACATTTCGAAGATGTCAATAAACTTTTGCATGTTTTACAGAGGCTAGTAGATACTGGCAACACTGTAATTGTGATTGAGCATAATCTCGACGTAATTAAATCCGCAGACTGGGTTATAGATATGGGTCCAGAAGGTGGCAATAAAGGTGGCACAATTATCGCGGAAGGAACTCCCGAAGCTGTGGCGAAAAACAAAGCGAGTTATACCGGCAAATATTTAGCGGAGATTTTAAAGAAGTAGCGATGGCTGACCCACAAAATTATCGGCCGAAAGATATTCCAGATTCGCCCGGCGTATATCGATTCTTCAATGAGAAAGATGTAGTTATTTATGTCGGTAAAGCAATCTCGCTAAAATCCCGACTCAACTCTTATTTTCAAAATAACCTTGCCGAAAAAACTAGAAAGATGGTTAATGCCGCGGTCCGAGTTGATTGGACCTTAGTAAATACTGAAGTAGAAGCGCTCCAACTCGAGTTCAGTTGGATTAAAGAAGAGAACCCACATTTCAATGTGCAATTCAAAGATGATAAGTCTTATCCGTTCTTGGCGGTTTCAATCAAAGATGAATTCCCAAGAATTTACATAACGCGGTCACAGAAGCAAAAAGGGGTAAAACATATTGGTCCATTCGCACATGCTTGGGCGTTGCGCAGTACTTATGAAGTTCTATTAAAACTATTCCCAGTTCGTTCCTGCACAGAAAGCAATTTTATACGAGCTCAGAAATCAAATCGACAGTGTTTACTTGGCGATATTGGAAAGTGTGCAGCTCCATGCGTTGGTTGGGTAACCCCGGAAGAGCACCACGAAATTGCTAAGAACTTAATTAAATTTTTAGATTCAAATCCAGAGAGCGTGACTGAGAAGTTAACCGACGAAATGCTTTCTGCTTCAGCAGCGGAACAATTCGAAAAAGCCGGAAAACTCCGCGACCAACTGCAAGCGCTGACCAAGGCGCAAGAATCAACTGATGCAGCGCTCTCCGAAGAAATTACCGCAGATTTCATTGCAATGCACGAAGATATAACGCACGCAGCATTTTCAATATTTATCGTGCGCCAAGGTCGAATCACCGGTTCGCGGTCGTGGGTTGTTGATCTACAAGAAGTCCCAGAAGGTGATTCCATCATGGATGCGGCGTTACCGAAGATCTACAACGATTTCGCAGTACCGCGTGAGATTCTAATTAATCAGCCAATTACTTCTGAAGCTGGCGTAATTGAATGGCTTTCACAGAAACATGGGAGTTCAGTCGAAGTTAAAGTGCCACAACGCGGTGAGAAATTCGAATTACTTCAAACTGTTAAGCGCAATGCCAATCAAGCGCTGATTCAATTTTTGAGTAAACGCGCAAACGATGCCGGCGTTTCTGGCCGAGCACTAGAGGAGATCGCGACCGCATTAGATCTAGCCGAACTTCCATTACGTATCGAATGTTTTGATATTTCGAATATTCAAGGGACTTCAGTTGTGGCTTCAATGGTGGTATTCGAAGACGGCCAATCTAAAAAGAGTGAGTATCGCCGTTTCTCAATCGATGATGATGCTGGATTTGATGATACCCGCGCCATGCATCATGTAATTACGAGAAGATTCAAGAGATATCTCGCCGAAAAAGATCTTGATTTAACTGAGTTAGAAATGAGCGGTGCTAATCGACCAAAGTTTGCCTACCCGCCTCAATTAATAATTGTTGATGGCGGAGTAGGGCAAGTTAATGCAGCAGCTCGAGCACTCTCCGAATTGGGAATAACAGATATTGCGCTCTGCGGTTTAGCGAAAAGGCTTGAGGAAGTTTGGCTTCCAGAAGTGAAAACTCCAGTTATGTTTCCACGCCATAGCGAAGCGCTCTATCTTTTCCAACGAATTCGCGATGAGGCACATAGATTCGCAATTACTTTCCACAGATCTAAACGATCTAAGTTGATGCTCGAATCTCTATTAGATGAAATTCCAACGTTGGGTACTGCACGAATTTCTGCGTTGCTTGAACACTTCGGGTCAGTATCCGCGATCCGCAAAGCGAATGAATCACAAATTTCTCAAATACCCGGAATCGGGGAGAAGATTGCGAAAATTATTGTGGATTTTTTAGCTCAGCAAACCGCACCCGAGAGTGCAAATACCAGTACCGGTGAAATTACTTAGGATGCTTGACAGGTATAGCAAGATATTGGGCATGAGGGGATTTTGATGAATCGCGAGTTGGTGGTTATTACCGGTATGAGTGGTGCTGGTCGTTCAACCATTGCGCACGCAATGGAAGATGCTGGCTGGTATGTAATTGATAATTTGCCGCCATCGCTCTTGGCTAACCTTTTTGATCTCACCGAGAAAACTGTGGAATCCATTGCGGTAGTTGTCGATGTACGTGGCCGACAATTTTTTTATGATTTAAATAGATCATTAGCGGAGTTAGTCGAAAAAGGGATATCACGTCGAATTTTATTTGTTGATGCCTCTGATGATGTTCTAGTTCGACGTTTTGAATCGACCCGGCGTCCGCATCCACTCCAAGGTAATGATCGAATAGTTGATGGAATAGCAAAAGAGCGCGAAAAATTACGAGAATTAAGATCTGGTGCAGATTTAATTATTGATAGTACTGATTTGAATATTCACCAATTGGAGAAGAAGACTGAAGAGCTTTTCCAAAAAGAGGGAAGTGCTGATCTAAAAGTTAATGTGCTTTCATTCGGTTATAAATACGGAATTCCAGTAGATGCTGATTTAGTGATGGATTGTCGCTTCATCCCAAATCCTCATTGGATTCCAGAGTTACGGCCATTGAACGGAACTGATGCACCCGTTCGTGAGAAAGTTTTGACAGCAGAAAACGTAAGTGAATTCCTCGATCGTTATATTGCCTTATTTGAAACCATTGCAGATGGGTATATTCGCGAAGGCAAGAAATTCATAACACTGGCTGTGGGATGCACTGGCGGGAAACATCGAAGCGTTGCGATTGCAGATGAGCTAGATCGGCGCTTACAGAAAGTGAAATTGCCACGGGGTCAAGAGATTTCAACACAAGCAATTCATCGAGACTTGGGACGTGAACGGTAGCCGTGTTGTTAAATCCAGATTTGAAAGTTGTGGCTTTAGGTGGCGGCCATGGACTTGCCGCAACGTTGACTTCGCTTCGTCGGATTACTACGCAATTAACTGCGATTGTTACCGTTGCTGACAATGGTGGCTCAAGTGGCAGGTTGCGCGAAGAATTTAATACGTTGCCGCCAGGTGATTTGCGAATGGCATTAGCTGCGTTATGTGCAGATGATGAATGGGGCAGAAGCTGGGCTGAGATTATGCAATATCGATTTACCTCTACCGGTGCCATGAATGGACATGCGGTTGGGAACTTACTTTTGGCTGCGCTCTGGGATAAAGATAGTGATCCGGTCCAAGGATTAGATCGGGTGGCTTCGTTATTGAAAGTAGTTGGTCGGGTGCTTCCGATGGCGATTGAACCGTTAGATATTGAAGGCACATTTCAATCATCAGTTGGTAGAACAATTACTCGAGGACAGAAAGAAGTTGCAATCGCTAAAGGGAAACTAGAGTCATTGCGGTTAATTCCAGAAAATGCGACGGCGACCCCGGAAGGGCTTGCAGCTATCGCAAGTGCGGATTGGATTACATTTGGACCAGGATCTTGGTTTTCTAGTGTTCTGCCGCACTTTTTAATCAAGCAGCAGATTGATGCAATCATGAGTTCTAAGGCGAAAAAATTGGTGATATTAAATTTAGATACAGCGCCTTCAATGCGTGGCGATGAATTTGCAGGGAGTTCACCTGCAGAACATTTATCAATATTGCAGAAATTTGCGCCAAATTTTCATTGTGATATTGCGTTAGCTGATATATCGGTTGCGCTAGATAAAGGGTCAATGGCAGCCGCAGTTTCTGCTATTGGGGGTGAATTAGTTGTGGCGGATATCGCATCTGTGGGAAGTGTGCATCATGATTCCGAAAAATTAGGTCCCATAATCAGCCACATTTTCGCGCGATAGATGCTTGGATACGGGCAGGACTAAAGGAGTAAATACATGGCAATGACAGCATCGGTAAAAGATGAGTTAAGTCGTCTATCGATTACCAAACCTTGCTGCCGTAAAGCAGAGGTCTCATCAATTTTAAGGTTTGCGGGTGGGTTGCATTTAACTTCTGGAAAAATAATGGTGGAAGTAGAATTAGATACGGCGCAGAGCGCGCGGAGATTGCGTAAAGATATTGCCGATATCTATGGCCACGAAAGTGATTTAGCTGTTATTAGCGCTGGCGGTCTCCGCAAAGGAAGTCGTTATGTAGTTCGTGTTATTAAAGATGGCGATGCGCTGGCTAGACAGACCGGTTTAGTAGATAGCAACGGTCGCCCAGTACGAGGTTTGCCGCCGCAAGTTGTATCGGCTGCGCTATGCGATGCTGAGGCAGCTTGGCGTGGTGCGTTCTTGGCGCATGGTTCATTGACTGAACCTGGAAGATCTTCTGCTCTTGAAATCACTTGTCCTGGACCAGAGGCAGCGCTGGCGCTAGTTGGTTCTGCGCGTCGATTAGGAATCGTGGCGAAGGCCAGAGAAGTACGTGGCGTTGATCGAGTAGTAATTAGAGATGGCGATGCCATCGGAGTTTTACTCACTCGACTAGGAGCACATGAGAGTGTGTTGGCTTGGGAAGAGCGGAGAATGCGCCGCGAAGTTCGAGCGACTGCGAATCGGTTAGCGAACTTTGATGATGCGAATTTGCGGCGTTCCGCTAGAGCGGCGGTTGCGGCATCAGCCCGAGTACAACGCGCCATGGAAATTTTAAGCGCGGACATTCCGGATCATTTGCGTGAAGCAGGTGAACTTCGGATTCAACATGGTCAAGCGAGCTTGGAAGAACTTGGATCACTTGCATCTCCACCTATGACTAAGGATGCAATTGCTGGTCGGATTCGTAGATTGTTGGCGATGGCCGATAAAAGAGCACAAGAATTAGGGATTCCCGATACCGAGGCAGGGCTATCACCCGATTTATTGAGGTGATGCGTGCAAGGTCGACTGTTAAGATTGGCTATTCCCACAAAGTTGTGGTCATTTAAGAAATTAACTTGAATTAATTTTCGTTCTAGCTAATGGAAACTTACGAAGTGGAGTCATCGTGGTAAAAGTAGGAATCAATGGATTCGGTCGAATCGGCAGAAACTTCTTCAGAGCAGCGCTCGCTCCATCTTCAAATATTGAAATTGTGGGCATTAACGATCTGACCGATAACGCGACTTTGGCACACCTTTTGAAGTATGACTCAATCCTTGGTCGACTCGGCCTACCAGTAACTTTTACCGATAACACCATCACAGTTGGTGGAAAAATAATTAAGATCTTTGCCGAACGCGATCCGGCGCTACTTCCTTGGGGTGCAGTTGGGGCTGAAGTGGTTCTCGAATCGACTGGCCATTTCACTAAAGCTGCCGATGCTAAGAAACATATGGCAGCCGGGGCAAAGAAAGTGATTATTTCAGCGCCTGCAACTGACGAGGACATCACGATTGTAATGGGCGTAAATCACACGCAATATGAGGGCGCCAAACATCACATCATTTCCAACGCTTCTTGCACAACTAACTGTTTAGCGCCGATGGCTAAAGTTATTAACGATACCTTTGGAATCGTTCGCGGATTTATGACCACGGTGCACGCTTATACAAACGACCAAGTAATTTTGGATTTCCCGCATAAAGACCTACGTAGAAGTCGGGCTGCTGCCACCAATATCATCCCAACTTCTACTGGTGCTGCAAAAGCAATTTCGCTAGTTCTGCCAGAGTTAAAGGGCAAGCTCGATGGATACGCACTTCGAGTTCCAGTTCCAACAGGTTCAATTACAGATTTAACTTTGGAACTTTCCCGCGAAGTAACTGCGGCAGAAATTAATGCTGCCATCAAAGCTGCTGCCGAAACTACGCTTAAAGGCATCTTGCTTTACACCGAGGACCCAATTGTTTCATCTGACATTGTTACAGACCCACACTCTTGCATTTTCGATGCTGGCATAACTAAAGCAAATGGCACAGCTGTGAAAGTTGCTGGTTGGTATGACAATGAATGGGGTTACTCAAATCGATTAGTTGATCTAATCGGTTATGTAGGTAAATCGCTCTAATGTCTATCCCAAGCCTCGCCTCTCTTGATGTAAAAGGGAAGCGAGTATTTCTGCGTTGTGATTTAAATGTTCCGTTAAAAGATGGTGCTATCACTGATGATGGCAGAATTAGAGCTTCGCTTCCTACAATTAAGGCACTTATTGAAAGTGGCGCATCGATTGTTATTTGTGCACACCTTGGTCGCCCTAAAGGGGAGCGCAAGCCAGAGCTATCTCTAGCTCCGGTTGCTATTCGGTTATCTGAACTTTTAAATCGAGAAGTTGTATTTGCGCCGGATGTGGTCGGCGAATCGGCGGTAGCAGCGGTTGCTTCATTAAATTCTGGCGATGTAGTTCTACTTGAAAACATTCGTTACGAAGCCGCTGAAACAAGTAAGGATGAGAACGAGCGATTTGCGCTAGCTACCAAACTAGCGAGTTATGCCGATGCATATGTGGGGGATGGGTTCGGAGCTGTTCATAGAAAACACGCTTCGGTTTTTGAAACTGCAAAATTACTGCCACGCGCTGCCGGTAAATTGATTGCAGCTGAGGTTGCAGTATTGCAGAAATTAACAATGGACCCAGTTCGCCCATACGGAGTAATACTAGGCGGCGCAAAAGTTTCTGACAAAATTGGTGTGATTTCTAACTTGCTAGAGAGAGTAGATGTTTTGGCGATAGGTGGCGGGATGCTCTTTACTTTTCTAGCAGCGCAAGGAAAAGAAATAGGGAAATCACTAGTTGAAATGGAATCTATCCCTACCGTGAAAGCGTTATTAAATCGTGCCACCGAATTAGGTGTAGAGATTTTAGTACCAACCGATATTGTAGTTGCTCCAGCTTTTGCTAACGAATTAGCTTCAGTTGTTTCGGCCGATGCAATTCCAGTAGATCAAATAGGTTTAGATATTGGTCCAGTTTCATCAGAGAAATTTGCCGAAGTAATCAAAAAGTGTCATACTGTTTTTTGGAATGGCCCTATGGGAGTTTTTGAATTTTCCAAATTTGCAGCAGGTACTAAAGCAATTGCACAAGCGCTCACAGAAGTAGATGGACTGGCTGTTGTAGGTGGGGGAGATTCGGCTGCTGCAGTGCGCGCCCTTGGGTTTACTGATTCACAATTCGGTTATATTTCAACCGGTGGTGGCGCTTCTCTTGAATATCTCGAGGGCAAAGAGTTGCCAGGTTTAACCGCGTTACAGTCTTAAATTTAAACGTAATACTTAGAGGAGCGAATAGTGCGCAAGCCGTTAATTGCTGGTAACTGGAAGATGAATCTCAATCACCTCGAAGCGATCGCGGTGACTCAAAAATTAGCTTATTCAATTAACGATAAAGATTATGACGCGGTTGATATTACAATAATTCCACCATTTACCGATATTCGTTCAATTCAAACTTTGGTTGATGGTGATCGCTTAAAACTAACTTACGGCGCTCAAGATCTCTCACCCGATTCATCCGGTGCTTTTACTGGCGATATCTCGGGTTCCATGCTCAAGAAATTGGGTTGTACCTATGTTTTGGTTGGCCACTCTGAACGGCGCGCAATTCATAAAGAGGGCGATGAATTACTCAACAAGAAAGTGAAAGCTGCGCTTACTAATGAATTAACGCCTATTTTTTGTATCGGCGAAGAATTACCGATCCGCGAAGGAGGCTCTCATGTGCAACATGTTTTAAATCAAATCCGAATCGGTTTACGCGGATTTCATAAACCGGATTTGAAGAAGATTGTTTTTGCATATGAACCAGTCTGGGCAATTGGTACCGGGAAAACTGCGACCCCGGAAGATGCACAAGAAGTATGCAGCGCCATCCGAGAAGATCTTAAGAAATTTGGTAGCGATGAAATTGCCGAGAATGCAAAAATTCTTTACGGTGGTTCCGTCAAATCCGCAAATATCGTCGATATTATGAAACAACCTGACGTGGATGGCGTTTTGGTAGGCGGAGCGAGCCTCGATCCCGAAGAATTCGCCCGCATTTCGAAGTTTCATCGCGTCCTTTAGCGCGGTATCCTTACGCCTTAGAAATGTCCGTTACAGATAAATGAAGTTTGTAATTTTAAACTTGTTAGGGGTTCTTAAGTGAAGCTAGCGCTCTCGCTCCTGTTAATAATTACCAGCGTTTTAATGATTCTGCTTGTGCTTTTACATAAAGGTAAAGGTTCCGGACTCTCAGATTTATTTGGCGGCGGAATTTCTTCGACATATGGCGGATCATCAGTAGTCGAGCGCAATCTAGATCGGATCACAATTGTGGTTGGCGGTCTTTGGTTTGCAAGTGTTGTCGCACTAAGTTTGTTATTAAAAAGTCAATTTTCTTAACAGTTAGAAAGGGAAATCATGGCCGGTGGTAGCGCAATACGTGGATCTAGAGTTGGCGCGGGTCCAATGGGAGAAGCCGAACGCGGCGAGGCGATCGCACGTTTTCGAGTTTCTTATTGGTGCTTAAACGGACATGAAACTAAACCTTCGTTTGCTGAAGATGGCACTGTCGTTATTCCTGATCAATGGGATTGCCCGCGTTGCGGATTCCCTGCAGGTCGGGATAAGAGCAACCCACCAAGTCCAGTAGTCAATACTCCATATAAAACTCATCTTGCATATGTAAAAGAACGCAGAACTGAAGCAGAAGCGCAGAAAATTCTAGAAGATGCGCTTCGCAATCTACGTGGTGATGACGAGGAATAAAGTAGGGTAGACTTCACCTGCATCGCATTCGCGGTGTAGTTTTATTCATACGAGCGTCACATACGCTCTCTTGCGAGTCTTAGCTACCAATCTTTACGAGACGCGCTTGTTGTCTCGATTGGTGTTTACATGTCATTTCTTAAATTGGGCGTTACCGCTGCGCTCGTACGTACTCTTACCCAAAACGGTATAACGGAACCGTTCCCAATCCAATCTGCATCGATACCTGATGCAATCTCTGGTCGCGACATTTTAGGTCGAGGCCAAACTGGCTCTGGTAAAACTTTAGCTTTTGGACTTGCGCTGCTCACTCGCCTTGCTGATCGCAAAGCTGCTCCGAATAAACCATTAGCGTTAATTCTCTCTCCAACCCGCGAACTCGCTATGCAAATCACCGATGTAATCGGAGACTTAGCACCAGTAGTTGGTTTGAATGCTCAAGTAGTTGCAGGTGGTCTTTCGTATCACAAGCAGCAACAAGCACTACGCAGTGGCGTAGCAATCGTGGTTGCAACCCCAGGTCGTTTGATGGATTTAATGGAACGTAAAGATGTAATTCTCTCTGATGTTGAAATTACAGTTTTAGATGAAGCTGATCAAATGGCTGATATGGGTTTCTTGCCATCAGTTCGTGAAATTCTAAATAAAACTAAAGCAGATGGCCAACGAATGCTCTTCAGTGCAACGTTAGATCGTGACGTCGATTCCTTAGTTAGAAAATATCTAAAAGACCCAGCTACGCACTCGGTCCAAAACGAAACCGCATCGGTTACGAAAATGAGTCATCACGTTTTGGTTCACGAAGCTAACCACAAAGATGAAATTACTTCACAAATCGCAGCGAGAGATGGTCGAACCATTTTCTTCGTACGAACTAAGCGTGGTGCAGATAAATTAACGGAGAAACTATTACGCGCTGGTGTAAAAGTTGGTGCGCTACATGGTGGGAAGACCCAAGCCGTGCGTACTCGAACCCTGGAACATTTCAAAACTGGTAAAACTTTAGCGCTGGTAGCAACTGATGTTGCAGCTCGCGGTATTCACGTTGATGATGTTTCTTTGGTGGTACATGTTGATGCGCCGGCCGACCATAAAGATTATTTACACCGCGCAGGACGTACTGCACGGGCTGGCGAAAAAGGAACGGTAGTTTCACTTGTGACCATGTCGCAACGTGGTGAGTTAAAGCGAATTACTGAAAAAGCTGGGATTCGCCCAACCACCACTTCAATCTTGCCTGGTGATAGCGAACTAATAAAAATTACTGGTTCTCGTCAACCTAGCGGCGTACCGATCCTAACTACAGTTACAAAAAGCGATTCAGTACAACCTAAATTTCCAAAACGCAATCGCCCTTCGAAAGCGCGTCGAACATCAAACGCACGCAACTCATCTGGCCGAAGCGAATCACCTCGATCTACCACGCCACGGAGTGAAGGCTCCCGCAGCAATTCTGGACCAAGAAAATTTGGCTCAGATCGTGGCGCAGCTGGAAAACCAAAGAGTCGTACTGGTGAACGTAGACGGGCTCGTTAAAGCGATTTAATTATTGCAAGTAATTGCAAAATCCCGTTCGTTCGATCACGTAAGTGAATTCGAAGGAGCGGGAATTTTCGTTTTTGAAGGGCTTCACCGTCGCCTAGCGCTTGCGCCATAATCAGAGTTTCAAATCCGTAAATCTGGTTTGGGATGGCAATATCTCTTGCGCAATTGCCAGTTATTTGTATGAATGAGCCAACCTGCGGGCCACCTTTATGAAACTGCCCGGTCGAATGTAAAAATCGAGGTCCCCAACCAAAAGTGGTTGGCTTTTCAGATTTCATTGCAATAAGTTCTCGAAGTTCTGAAATCTCATGATCCGAAACCCGATTTAAATAGGCCATGATGGCGATGTAACCAGCTCCACTAATTGCGTCCGTCAAGTATTGCGCAACCGAGTCAAGTTTTTTATCGGAATAGATTTCAATCGATTCGTTTGCAAATGCATGCGCAGTAGATTCCACTTTGCCATCGATCCATCTTGTTAGGAGCTCACCAGTTTGATTTTTCGCTTCAGTCACGTTTGGTTGGTTAAAGGGATCAACTTTTAGGGCCACACATAGCAGGGCCGTGACCCACTCCCAAAAAATGAATTGAGATCCAAGAGTGCCAGTAACCGATAGCGGACCAGCCCCGTTAAAAGTAATTACTGGATGCGATCCGCCAATTGCAGAAGTAGGCGAACTTATAACTATTGGTAGTACGCCTTTCTCATTTTTTCCAGTTGATTCAGCGATAAGTTGTTCGATCCAATCGCTGATGCCTGGCACCGCGCTATCGCTATCTAGAAGTGCGGTGAAACCATAAGTGGGCTGGGCAAGCAGATAAGCCATTTGCAAAACAGGTGAATTACTTTCCAGGAATTTTTCCGCAGCCTCGAACGCATCATCCAATAAAACCGAAACATCAACGCCGATCAGAGCGGCGGGAGCAAGACCGAATGCCGAGAGCGCACTAAATCTGCCACCAACATTTGGATCGGCGTTAATTATTCGTAAACCTGCAATCCGTGCGGAAAATTCAAGCGGTGACCCAGGGTCAGTAATTATCAGCATGTGTTCGGATGAATCCAGCCCCGCCATTTCAAACTCACTTTTGAAAAGCGCAAGCTGTGCGGCAGTTTCTATTGTGGAGCCAGATTTGGATCCAACTATTACCACGGTTTTACTTAAATCAGTTTTCAATGCCAACGAAATCTGTTCTGGGTCAGTGGTATCGATTACGGTTAATTCTTTATGGAAAGTTTTGCTAATTACTTCAGGAGCCAGTGATGAACCACCCATACCACAGAGCAATACTTTGGTTAATTTTTTCTCTCGAGCCCACGCGGTAAGTGCATCTAGTTGGGGGAGTAATTCCCGTGATGAAACCGGCAGCTCCAACCAATTCATTCGGGTTTTGGCTTCTGCTGCAGCAGATTCGCCCCAGAGATTTTCATCTTTAGTTGCTAATTTTTTAGCAGCATCTAATAACTCCAAATAGAGTTTAGAGTTTTGATCAACTTGCGAAAGCGCAGTACCTGAAATCGAGATGCCGATTACGTTGCTCAATTGTTTGCTACCTTCGTAACGTTTTTGATTAATTCAATCCAAGGCGCTACAAATTTATCGATTCCTTCTAGTTCTAATTTAATTGCTATATCTTGTAGTGAAACTCCAGTTGCAGCTAGCGCAGCTAAGTCTGCAATGGCGCTAGCGAAATTTGGGGTGAGTGCATCACCCCGAGCAATTCCGTGATCTTTGACAGCATCAAGTGTTCCTTGTGGCATCGTATTGACCGTATCTGGTCCAGTAAGTTCGGTTACATATCTAGTGTCGTCATAAGTCTTATCTTTAACGCCAGTTGATGCCCAGAGTGGCCGCTGGATATGGGCGCCATTTTGAGCCAATGTTTTCCAACGAACGGTATTTTTTAAATTTATAAATTCTTGATAGGCCAACCTCGCATTATTAATCGCGGTTTTCCCGAGAAGTGCAGTTGCAGCTTCGGTGCCAAGGGCTTTTAGTTGGGCATCGACTTCGGAGTCAACCCGGCTTATGAAAAATGAAGCCACTGAATGAATTTCAGTTATGGAATTACCATGAGAAAGACGTAGCTCGAGTCCGGTCATAAATGCTTCTAGTACCTCTTTATATCGTTCAACTGAAAAAATAATAGTTACATTTACGCTAATCCCATCGGCGATCAAAGCGGTAATCGCAGGCAAACCTTCGATAGTTGCGGGAACTTTGATTAATAAATTAGGACGGTCAACTATTTTCCAGAGCGCTCTACCTTGAGCGATTGTATTTTCAGTATCACGCGCCAACCTTGGGTCCACCTCAATACTTACTCGACCATCTATGCCATTGCTTTTTTCATTGATACCAGTAAATAAATCGCACGCATTTCGCACGTCATCAGTTGTTAATTTAGTTATGATTGACTCAACATCTTCACCAGCTTTTGCTAGTGTTTTGATTTCATCGGAGTAGAGGTCAGATTTACTGATTGCTTGCGAAAAAATAATCGGATTCGTCGTCACTCCGGTTACATATTCGTGCTTAATCAAGAAACTCAATGAAGTGGCGTTGGGGGCTTCGATTAACCGTTCTCGCGAAAGATCGTCAAGCCAAATTGATGTGCCGGTCGCAACGACATCGCCTAATCGCGCCGACATTTAACGATTCTTTACGCTCTTGAGCGCGCGGTGTGCAGCATCAACAACTGCCGTAGCAGTGAATCCAAATTCCTTAAAAAGAGTTCCAGCCGATGCCGATGCACCGAAGCGCTCGAGTGAAACTGCTTCACCACAATCGCCAATTAGTTCGCGCCAACCTAACGCAATTCCAGCCTCGATACTGACGCGCGCTAGAACTTTTGGTGGCAATACTGAATCTCGATAACTCCGTGGTTGCTCGGCAAACCATTCCAAGGAAGGTGCACTGACGACACGGGTTGCGATTCCTTGTTGAGTTAGCGCTTTTTGGCTATCCAGAGCAAGGGCAACTTCAGACCCGGTTGCAATCAAAATTACATCTGGCGTGTTTTCGCAATCGCTTAATACATAAGCGCCATTACCAACTTGCGACGCCGGTGCCATCTTGGTGCGATCAAATACTGAGAGGTTTTGGCGAGATAACAAGATTCCAGTTGGTTTCTTGCGACGAATAATTTCTTTCCACGCATGTACAACTTCGTTGGCATCTGCTGGCCGCACCAGAGTTAATCCAGGGATCGCGCGTAATGAAGCGATATGTTCGACCGGTTGATGCGTCGGGCCGTCTTCGCCTAACCCAATTGAGTCGTGGCTCCAAACATATGTAACCGGTAACTGCATCAGCGCAGAAAGCCGCACCGCACCGCGCATGTAATCACTGAATACTAAGAAGGTGCCACCAAAAGTTTTCGTTAAGCCATGAAGTGCGATGCCATTCATGATTGAACCCATCGCGTGCTCACGAATTCCATAATGAATAATCCGACCGTAAGGGTTTGCGTTCTTGAGCCCGCTAGTTAATGGCAAGAAAGACCCGCCACCTTCAATAGTGGTGTTATTGCTCTCAGCAAGGTCTGCTGAACCGCCCCAAAATTCTGGGAACGTTTTTGCTAGCGCTTGGATAGTGTCGCCCGAAGCTTTTCTAGTTGCAATTTCTTTTCCAATTGCAAAAGTTGGGAGCGCTTCTTCCCAATTTAAGGGCAATTCTTTTAGTTGCAGCCGTTGTAATAGGTTTGCGCGTTCTTGATTATTTTTCCGCCAGAGATCAAAATCTTTCTGCCATTGCGCTTTTAGAGCAGCGCCGCGAGTTTTAACAGTTCGGACATGGCTTTCAATTTCGCTTGGAAAGTAAAAGTCAACTTCAGGGTCTAAACCTAAAACTTTTTTAGTGGCAGCAACTTCTTCCGCTCCCAACGCGGAGCCATGGCTCTTACCGGTATTTTGCAAAGTCGGAGCGGGCCATGCAATTACCGTTTTTAATCTAATCAAAGTTGGTTTATCTTCTTCGGAAACTGCGTCATCCATTGCTTTTTCTAACGCATCTCGATCGACATCGCCATTGCTCATTGCCGCTACTTCAACCACGTTCCAGCCGTAGGATTTGTAGCGCAGCGAAACATCTTCATTGAAAGCTAGGTGAGTGTCGCCCTCAATCGAAATTCGATTGTCGTCATAAATTACTTTAAGGTTTCCAAGTTTTTGTACCCCTGCAAGTGAGGAAGCTTCGGCGCTAACGCCTTCTTGGAGATCTCCATCGGAACAAATAACCCAGATATTGTGATCAAAGGGGCTAACTCCGGAGTTTTCTGGATCAAATAAACCGCGTTCATATCGAGCGGCCATCGCCATACCAACACCATTTGCAACACCCTGACCTAATGGTCCGGTCGTTGTCTCGACTCCGGCAGTATGTCCATATTCGGGATGGCCAGGTGTTAACGAACCCCAAGTGCGGAAATTTTTTAGATCATTAAGTTCTACACCATAACCACTAAATAACAATTGAATATAAAGGGTTAAAGATGAATGGCCACAAGAGAGAATAAATCGATCACGACCCAACCAATTTGGATCGCTGGGATCATGCTTTAAGAACCTTTGAAAAAGAGTATAGGCAACGGGGGCGAGCGTCATTGCAGTACCAGGATGACCATTCCCAACTTTTTGTACTGCATCCATAGCTAGCGCCCGAGCTACTTTGACCGCTTGATCATCCGCGTTATTCCATGGAACTCTATTTAATGGGATGGTCATCGCGAGAATACCCTTCCAGTAATGGCTAAATTCCACGTTGAAATCCAAACAAGTGTGGCTCCTAGTAAATGAAAGCCAACCAAGAGAATTGGTACTCCGTTAAAGTACTGCACATATCCGATTAACCCTTGTGCGAGTGAAACAATTAGCAGTAAAATAACTTTGCGGCCAAAATTACGTTGTACATCTGTACCTTCAATCATTCGTACTGTGAAAAAAAGAGTGATAGTGAGCAGAACAAATATAATTACCACCTCAGCATGAATCCGCGATATTAATACTGGATTAAAATCAAAACGTTTAGCTTGCGCATCTCCGGCATGTGGCCCAGTTCCAGTCACGATTGTTCCAAGTCCAATAACTAAAACGCTAAGTGCAACGACAGCCTGCGATAATTTCTTAGTAGTGGGACGTAATTGAATTTTAAGATCCTTACCCAACGCTCGTTGTCGTAACGAAAGTGCACCAGCTATTAATACAATTGAAAGTAAGAAGTGGCCAGCAACTGGAATTGGATTTAAATCAGTCAGCACGGTGATGCCACCCAATACTCCTTGACCAAAAATGCCAGCGATTTGACCAAGCGCTAGCCACCGTAATTCTTTTGCTCGGTTTCTAATCACGATAACAATTACGGCTAACGCTGCAAGAAGTAGCGCAAAAGTTAAGAGGCGATTGCCGAACTCAATCCATGAATGGAACTTGCCTTCGATTTGATCAGAAACTGGAGTAATCGAGCCCGGTGTGCACTCTGGCCATGTTGGGCACCCAAGGCCCGAACCAGTCAAACGAACTGCCCCGCCAGTAACGACAATCGCTGCTTGAAATATGACCAAAAGGCTAAGAAAGAAACGTTCAATTCTGGACATACCCGAACCTTATTAGGGACACGGCCTAGATGAGCTGAGGTTGGATTGGCGGTTTAAGGCGAATTACGCAACACTACTGTTGTGAAAAAGACCTCCACTCAGACGCTGCCAAGCGAAGATCTAAAAACCCGAGATCGGTTAGCCCGGGCAATTTTAGAAGCTGGCCCTTCGACCGCGGTAGCGCTGGCGCAGCGATTGCAAATAACGCCGGCTGGAGTGCGCCGCCATCTCGATGCTTTAGTTAGCGATGGATTGTTAGTAGCGCGGGAACCATATCAACACAGTTCAAACACCAGAGGACGTGGGCGCCCCTCAAAAGTATTCGTAATGACTGATATCGGACGCGAAGAATTCGAACATGCTTATGACGATCTCGCTGTTTTAGCGATTAAATATATGAACTCCGAATCTGGCCCAGCAATGGTCGCAGGTTTTGCTAATGCGCGCGCGGAAGATCTGGAACGAAAAGCGAAACCTTTTATGGTTAAAGCAAAAACTGACGCTGCAAAAATTACAGCCCTTGCTGACTTTCTTAGTAGTGAAGGTTTTGCCGCCAATGTTCACGACCAAGGTATTGGTCAAGAACTTTGCCAACACCATTGTCCGATTGCACACGTAGCCGCACAATTCCCAGAACTTTGCGAAGCTGAGACAGCTGCATTTTCTAGATTGACTGGGACGCATGTACAACGGCTAGCAACTATCGCGCATGGTGATGGCGTTTGCACCACATTTATTCCAAAATTAACGCAAAAAATAACTATAGAGAAAGTTGGAAAACGCGCATGACACAAGTAGCACATCCAGAACTTGAAGGATTAGGTAAATATGAATTCGGATGGTCTGATAAGAATGACGTTGGTGCAAACAGCCGTCGAGGTCTTAATGAGGAAGTCGTACGGGATATTTCTGCAAAAAAGAATGAACCACAATGGATGTTAGATCTTCGATTAAAAGGATTAGGGCTCTTTTATAAGAAGCCGATGCCAAATTGGGGATCAGATCTCTCCGGTATTCATTTCGACACCATTAAATACTTTGTTCGCTCAACTGAGAAACAAGCTACTTCATGGGATGAACTTCCGGATGACATTAAAAATACTTACGATCGATTAGGGATCCCAGAAGCTGAAAAAATGCGGTTGGTATCAGGCGTTGCGGCACAATATGAATCTGAAGTTGTTTACCACTCCATCCGTGAAGATTTGGCGAAATTGGGCGTACTTTTCCTCGATACCGATACCGCGCTAAGAGAGCATGAAGATATTTTCAAAGAATTCTTTGGTTCTGTTATTCCAGTAGGAGATAATAAATTTGCTGCCTTAAATACTTCAGTTTGGTCTGGCGGTTCTTTCATCTACGTTCCTAAGGGAGTTCATGTAGATATTCCGTTACAGGCTTACTTCCGCATCAACACTGAAAACATGGGTCAATTCGAGCGAACCTTGATTATCGCGGATGAAGATTCATACGTGCATTATGTAGAAGGATGCACCGCCCCAATCTATTCATCAGATTCACTGCATTCAGCAGTTGTTGAAATCATCGTTCGAAAAAATGCACGAGTGCGATACACAACAATCCAAAATTGGTCTAACAACGTTTATAACTTAGTGACCAAGCGCGCCACATGTGCTGAAGGCGCAACCATGGAATGGATCGATGGAAACATCGGTTCAAAAGTTACAATGAAATACCCAGCAGTATTTTTGATGGGTCCGCATTCAAAAGGTGAAACTTTGTCGGTGGCTTTTGCTGGCGAAGGCCAACATCAAGATGCCGGCGCAAAGATGGTTCATGCCGCGCCATACACCTCATCAACAATTATTTCTAAATCTGTTGCGCGTGGTGGCGGTCGAACTTCTTACCGTGGCCTAGTCAAAGTCGAAGAAGGTGCGCACCATTCCAAGAGCACCGTAAAATGTGATGCTTTGTTGGTTGATACCATTTCACGTTCAGATACATATCCATATGTTGATGTTCGAGAAGATGATGTGTCCATGGGTCACGAAGCAACTGTTTCGAAGATAAGCGATGATCAACTTTTCTATCTGATGTCACGCGGTCTATCGGAAGATGAAGCCATGGCGATGATTGTCCGCGGTTTCATCGAACCAATCGCGCGGGAATTACCGATGGAATATGCACTGGAATTGAACCGTTTAATTCAATTGCAAATGGAAGGCGCTGTCGGATAGTGAGTTCGTTAACTTCAAATTTATTAAAGCACGCCGATACCCCAACTGGTCGAGAAGAAGCTTGGCGATTTACGCCGCTAAAGCGCTTGGCCGGATTACATGATCGCGAAACCAATGTCGTAGATCAGCCTTCACTTTTTCAGAAAAGCGGCGATCAAGCTGGTGTTTCTTTGAAGTTGGTAGCTGCTGATTCTGTGCCACCAATTTCAACCACCGATGATGTAATAGTTGAAAGAATTCGGGAATCGGTTTCGAGAGTGACGCTCTTGGAAATTAATCGCAATTCTGAAGTAAGCCAACCGATTACATTGAATCGAAAAAATAGCGTTGACAAAGAACTTTCTCGTACCGTTATTCGGGCTGGATCAAACAGTAAGGCCACCGTCATCATTGAAAATACCGGGGGATCACTAATCGGTGAAGAGATCGAAATAATTCTAGATAGCGGTGCAACCCTTAATTTTGTGACGCTACAAGAATGGGAAAATACCACGGTTCATTTAGCTCGCCATCATGCAATCGTTGGCCGAGATGCTACTTTCAATTCAATAACCGTTTCGGTTGGCGGTTCGGTAGTTCGCATCCTTCCAACTGTTGAATACACCGGACCCGGAGCTAGCGCGGAGTTGCTCGGAGTTTATTTCGCAACTGACGGTCAACATTTAGAACATCGGATCCATGTTGATCATGGAGTTCCACATGCGAAATCTCGAGTAAATTACAAAGGCGCACTTGCTGGAAATCAAGCTAGATCCGTTTGGATTGGTGATGTTTTTATCCGTGCGATCGCTGAAGGTACTGACACTTATGAACTTAACCGCAATCTCTTACTAACCGATGGTGCGCGCGCAGATTCGGTGCCTAATTTAGAGATCGAAACTGGTGAGATTATTGGTGCGGGACATGCTAGTACTACTGGTCGATTTGATGATGAACAACTTTTCTATTTGATGTCGCGCGGTATTGCATCAGAAGAAGCTCGTCGCCTAGTAATTCGTGGTTTTTTCAGCGAAATTATTGGAAAGATTGGTGATGAAGTTATCGAAGAGCGATTAATGTCACGTATCGATAACGATCTGGCAAAGGTTGGCGCTTAATGTCAAAAGTAACTTTCACCATAGCTGAACTAACGCCTGGCAAACCGAAGAAGATGGAAGTCGGCGGTCAAGATGTATGTGTCACTCGGATTGGTGATGAAGTTTTTGCAATTGGTGATGTTTGTACTCATTCCGAAGCATCGCTATCCGATGGAGATGTTTCCGATTACAAAATTGAATGTTGGTTGCATGGCGCAGAGTTTGATCTTAGAAATGGAAAATCACTAACGCCCCCAGCCACCGAAGATGCAAAAGTTTTTGCAGTAACCCGTGATGGAGATACTGTCACGATCAGCCACCACTAATAGGGAATAAAATGTCATCACTAGTAATCAAAAATTTGCGTGTTGGAGTTGAAACAGATTCTGGTTTAACGGAGATTTTAAAAGGCGTGGATTTAACCGTTAATTCTGGCGAAACTCACGCAATTATGGGGCCAAATGGTTCTGGTAAATCTACGCTTGCGTACTCAATCGCCGGACATCCGAAATACACAATTATGGGCGGGACCGTAACTCTTGATGGCGTAGATGTACTAGAGATGTCGGTAGACGAACGCGCAAAAGCTGGACTATTTCTAGCGATGCAATACCCAGTTGAAGTACCAGGAGTTTCGGTATCGAATTTCCTGCGAACCGCAGCAACCGCCTTGCGTGGTGAAGCCCCAAAGATTCGCACTTGGGTTGGCGAAGTTAAAGCTGCAATGACTAAGTTAAATATGGATCCAGCATTTTCAGAACGTAGCGTTAACGAAGGATTCTCTGGTGGCGAGAAAAAACGCCATGAAATTTTGCAATTGGAACTTTTGAAGCCAAAAATAGCTATTCTTGATGAAACTGATTCAGGGCTAGACGTTGATGCGCTCCGGATTGTTTCAGAAGGTGTTAACCGAGTTAAAGTCGAATCAAATATTGGAGTTCTATTAATTACGCACTACACCCGGATACTGCGCTATATAAAGCCAGACTTCGTTCATGTTTTTGCTAATGGTCACATTGTCGAAGAAGGTGGCGCTGAATTAGCCGATAAGCTGGAAGAGCACGGTTACGCCGAGTACATAAAGGCTTAACCACTCTAGATATGACTACCTCCAACTTCCTCGACGTAACTGCGATAAAAGAAGATTTCCCAATCTTCAATCGTAGAATCCGTGCTGATCAAAAATTAATCTACTTGGATAGCGGTGCCACATCTCAAAAACCTAATTCAGTTCTGGACGCAGAGCGAAATTTCTATCAGAACCACAATGCCGCAGCTCATAGAGGAGCGCATCAATTAGCCGAGGAAGCCACCGAGCATTATGAAGTGGCCCGAGCGGTTGTGGCTAACTTCATTAATGCCGAACTAGATGAAGTGGTTTTCACAAAGAATGCTACCGAAGCCATAAATCTATTGGCTTACTCCTTTAGTAATGCAAAACCTGGCAGTAATTTCCACATTAAAGCTGGTGATCGAATTGTGGTCTCCGAGATGGAACACCATGCCAATTTAATTCCGTGGCAACAGTTAGCCAATCAAACGGGCGCTGAATTGGTTTGGTTCCCAATTACCCCAACAGGTCGCTTAGATTTATCGAATATTACCAATTTAATTAATACACGCACAAAAATAGTTGCAATTACCCATCAATCAAATGTTCTGGGAACTATCAATCCAATCGCTGAAATGGTGAAAGCGGCTAAAGCAGTTGGAGCGCTATTTATTTTGGATGCTTGTCAGTCAGTTCCACACTTTGCTGTGGATGTAAAGGCATTAGAAGTTGACTTCCTGGCATTCTCTGGCCATAAAACGCTTGGACCAACTGGAGTTGGCGTGTTATGGGGACGTGCAGAGTTGCTAAATAAAATGGAACCTTTCTTAACCGGTGGTTCCATGATCGAAAACGTCACGATGCAAAGTGCAACTTTTGCAAAAGCACCACAAAGATTTGAAGCTGGTGTGCCAAATATGGCACAAGCTATCGGAATGGCTGCTGGGTTAAATTACCTCTCCAAAATTGGATTACCGAAAATTCATGCGCATGAGTTGGAACTTACAAAATACGCGCTTGAACAAATGAGCGGTATTGCAGGTTTAAATATTATTGGACCAAATAACGTTGAAGATCGTGGCGGAGTTATATCGTTCACATTAGATGGAATCCATCCCCATGATGTAGGACAGGCGTTAGATCAATACGGAATAGCAGTGCGAACTGGTCATCATTGCGCCTGGCCATTGATGCGAGCGCTAAATGTCGTTGCAACCACGCGCGCGTCATTTTATTTGTATAACGACATCTCTGATGTGGATGCGCTAATTGCTGGGATTTTAAAAGCTCAACTTTTTTTTAATTCGCCTAAGAAATCGGCGTAACTTATGGATCTAGAATCGTTATATCAAGAAGTGATTTTAGATCATTATAAAAATCCATTAAATAAGGCGCTTCACGAAAACCCAACAGTCCAAGTGCACCACGTTAATACTAGCTGTGGTGATGAAGTGACATTAAATATTCATTTGAAAGATGATCTCGTTTCAGACCTTTCATGGGATGGTGTTGGATGCTCGATTTCAATTGCTAGCACTTCGGTTATGAGTGATTTATTAATTGGCAAGCACGCTGAAGAGGCAATTGAAATTCTTAATAGTTTTGTTGAAATAATGCAAAGCAAGGGAGCTAAACTAGGAGATGAAGAAGTTCTGGGCGATGGTGTAGCTTTTAGTGGAGTTTCTAGATTTCCAGCGCGGATTAAATGTGCACTTTTAGGTTGGATGGCCTTCAAGGATGCGCTTTCGCAAGGTTTAATCAGATAGTTTTAGTAGAGTTACCTAATATAAAAAAAAGGGGGGGGTAAGTGGTGGAGAAATTAGCTAGCGCTGATGATGTTATAGAGGCGATGAAAGATGTGATTGATCCCGAACTGGGTATAAATGTAATCGACTTGGGTTTAGTTTATGACATATCTGTCGACACCTCGAATGTCGCAGTGTTGGATATGACGCTTACTTCAGCCGCATGTCCATTGCAGGATGTTATTGAAGACCAAACTAGACAAGTTCTCCAAGATTTAGTCAACGATGTAAAAATAAATTGGGTCTGGATGCCGCCATGGGGCCCAAATAAGATCTCAGATGATGGTCGCGAACAACTACGTGCGATTGGGTTTACTGTTTAACCCATGTCAATGCATGCAACATGGATGTCTTTTAGATCGCTCACACAAGACCAATCAGTAAAAAATCAAAAATTAAAACCAGGAACAATAAAGCGGATTGTAAGTTTTGCGGTTCCATATAAAACCTCACTCGTTACTTACCTAATAACTGTTGTATTAGATGCGTTCTTGGTGGTTGCAACTCCGCTGCTGTTACGGCGATTAATTGATGAAGGTGTTATTCCCGGTGATGCAGATTTAGTTACAAAGTTAGCAATAGCAGTTGGTGTACTCGCAATTTTTGATGCCTTGTTGAGTATGGCTGGTCGATGGTTTTCTGCTCGTATTGGTGAATGGTTGATTTATGATTTACGAACCCAAGTTTTTCAACATGTACAACGGCAGTCAATTGCATTTTTTACTAGAACTCAAACTGGAGCTCTAATTTCGCGAATTAATTCCGATGTAATAGGTGCCCAACAGGCATTTACGGCAACGCTTTCCGGAGTGATTAGTAATGTTATAAGTCTGATATTAGTTACCGTCACAATGTTAATTCTTTCGTGGCAGATAACAATTGTCTCGTTGGTTTTACTACCGATATTTTTAATTCCTACAAAATGGGTGGGCAAGAAACTACAAAAATACACACGAGAATCATTTAATTTAAACGCAGAAATGTCATCGACCATGACTGAGCGTTTCAACGTCTCTGGAGCACTTCTGGTATCGCTTTACGGAGATCCGATTGCAGAGCGCGAGCATTTTTCCAGCCGCGCTAAAAAAGTAGCAAATATTGGGATCAGTATCGCACTTTTAAATCGGATTTTTTTTATTGCACTAACTTCCATTGCTGCTGTGGCAACGGCTTTTGCTTATGGAATTGGGGGCAATTTAGCTATCAATGGCGCTGTGACCGTTGGAACCTTGATTGCAATTACATCATTACTTGCTCGTTTGTACGGACCATTGACTGCGCTTTCAAATGTGCGGGTAGATGTAATGACCGCACTGGTTTCATTTGAACGGGTATTTGAAGTGTTGGATTTAGAGCCGATGGTCCAAGATAAAGAGTCGGCAATTTCGCTCGAAAAGAAACCGCTAAGCATTTCTTTTGAGGGCGTTAAATTCTCTTATCCGAAAGCAAATGAAATTTCGTTAGCATCGCTGGAATCAGTAGCAAAGCCAGAAACAATTGAGAGCGGTGAAATCTTAAAAGGAATCTCCTTCGAATGTGCGCCTGGGACACTCACAGCTTTAGTTGGGCAATCTGGCGCTGGCAAAACCACAATCAGTGCGTTGCTTCCGCGACTTTATGATGTAACGGGCGGTGCAATTAAAGTAGATGGTAGTGATATTAGAGATTTAAAGATTTCTTCGCTGCGGGAAGCAATCGGAGTAGTTACCCAAGATGCTCACATGTTTCACGATTCCATTGCCGCAAATCTTTATTACGCCAAAAAAGATGCCACCGAAAGTGAGATGCGGGCTGCTTGTGAAGCTGCACAGATCTGGGAATTAATCGTATCCCTGCCTAATGGGTTCGATACTGTGGTGGGAGAGCGCGGTCATAGATTGTCTGGTGGTGAAAAACAGCGACTAGCAATTGCACGATTGTTATTGAAAGCACCACGAATCGTAATTCTTGATGAGGCTACCGCACATTTAGATTCTGAGAATGAAGCGCTAGTTCAAGAAGCTTTAGCGCATGCGTTAAAAGGTAGAACTAGTATTGTGATTGCACATCGACTCTCAACAGTTCGCGCTGCCGACCAAATACTAGTCTTACAAGAGGGTAACATCGCCGAACGCGGAAAACATGATGAATTGGTGAATGCTGGCGGACTTTATTCGGAGCTTTACGCTCGACAATCACTTGTCGGCGCGTAATTCTTCCCGAAAAATTAATACTCTGCCAAATAGTGCAAGCGCTGCAAATAGAAACCATTGAAAGGCGTAGGCAAAATGTGGGCCATCGGTTAATTCGGGCAGTGGGTTAGGAAACTTTGGCGTTAAGCGCTGATCGCTTGCTTTTAACAAATCTAAAGAAAAATTGGAAGTTTTAACTGACTGTGACTTATCCCAATTCTGTAATTCCGATTTTCCATTGTTAGGGATTGCAAAGAAACTGCCTTGAATTCGGTTATTTAAATCATTAGTTCGCAATCTCGCAGTTATGGTTACTTGGGCAATTCCGGTAGCCTCAGATTTCGGCGGCGTTTTTGCATCTTTACCGGCCTGAATCCAACCTCGATCAACCCAGAAAATTTCGCCACTCACGGCAGTAAATAGTGTGATCACGCCGAAACCATATTTTCCATTTTCGTAACGATTTCGCAGAAGTAATTCATGTTCGGGCGAAAAAGATCCGGTGACCGTGACGCTGCGCCATTGGTTTGTCGGCAACGCCGAAGGTTTTTTGGTGAGCTCGCTAAATTCGGTTTCGGATATTGGTGCCAACGAGATGTTGGATTTCACTTGAGCATTTGCATCGTGGCGGATTACACCGCGGTGGTATTGCCAAATTCCGGCTTTAGCGCAACCAATAAGAGCTAAGAAAGTTAAAAGAGTTAAGCCAATCGCTACTGGCGAAAGCAAAGCGCGTTTCATAACGGAATCGTACTTACTTATTTAGGACCTTCGTTACCCGAAGCAATTTCCTTTGCGTTGGCATTGAAGTACGAAGTGTTACCGGTGACGGTTTCTCGACCAGCGTTTGCAATGATCACCGCGATATACGGGAGTGTTATCGCCCCTATCAGAAAGAACCAACGAAAAGGCGAAGGCGTTACAACAGTTAGTATGAAACAAAGCGTCCTAATCATCATCGAAATGAAATAGCGTTTTTGTCTTCCCGGAAGATCATCGCTAAGCGCGCTTTGTGCTGAGGTGATTCGATGAACTTTCATACACTCAGCCTAAGACGCAACCCCGCTCTTCGCACCTTAAATTCCTACTTACGCCTGAGTAACAGGTAGATTTTGCACATGTCACGGAATGTCTTAATTACTGGCGGAAACCGTGGCATCGGGCTCGCAATCGCAGAACATTTCAAAGCCATTGGCGACAATGTAATTGTTACCTACAGATCTGGTAATCCACCAGCTAATTTTGAATCTGTGATTATGGATGTCACGTCCACAGAAAGCGTCGAATCTGGCTTCAACCAAATCGAAGAAAAGTACGGCGCGATTGAAGTTTTGGTCGCTAATGCGGGAATTACCCGCGATGGCTTGGTGCTACGGATGAGTGATGCAGATTTTGAAGATGTTTTTCAAGCAAATTTGATGGGATCTTTTCGAGTTGCTCGGCGTGCCAGTAAAGCGATGCTTAAATTGAAACGTGGCAGCATGATTTTTATCGGCTCCGTAGTTGGAAGTATTGGTGCTGCTGGTCAGGTTAATTATGCGGCCAGCAAAGCTGGCTTGATTGGCATGACGAAATCTTTAGCAAAAGAATTGGGTAGCCGCGGTATAACTGCGAATGTGGTCGCCCCCGGATTTGTGGAAACCGATATGACCGCTACTTTGGATCAAAACCGTAAAGATGAAATTGCAGTTGCAGTGCCGCTACGAAGATTTTCTAGTGGCGCCGAAATTGCTAGCGTTGTCGGATTCTTGGCATCTGGTGGTGCTCGCTATATAACCGGGGCGGTATTGCCAGTAGATGGTGGTTTAGGGATGGGGTCATAATGGGAATCGTTAAAGATAAAAATATTCTGGTTACTGGGGTCTTAACCGATGCCTCGATTGCTTTTCATATCGCACGGTTGGCCCAAGAAGAAGGCGCGAATGTCATTCTAAGTTCTTATGGTCGGGTTCATAGATTGACTGAAAGAATTGCGGGAAGGTTACCAAAATTAACGCCAGTGATTAAATTAGATGTTACTAACGATGAAGATTTGGCGGCACTGCCAGATCGGGTCCGCGAACATTTGCCGTATTTAGATGGCGTAGTCCACTCGATTGGTTTTGCACCTGAGAGCGCTTTGGGCGGAAATTTTTTAAATACAGAATGGAGTGATGTTGCAATCGCGATGCAAGTTTCGGCGTTCTCATTTAAGTCATTAACCATGGCAGCAAAGCCACTTTTTCGAAAAGAAGTGGGAGCTAGCGTGGTTGGCTTAGATTTTGATGCAACTGTGGCTTGGCCTAAATACGATTGGATGGGTGTTGCCAAAGCTGCGCTGGAATCTACTTCGCGTTACTTAGCACGGGATTTGGGAAGTGAAAATATCCGGGTGAATTTAGTTGCGGCTGGTCCAATTCGAACCATGGCCGCTAAATCAATCCCAGGCTTCTCAGATTTCGAAACAGTTTGGAATGATCGAGCGCCGTTGCATTGGGATGTAACCGATCCAGTGCCAGCTGCGCAGGCGGTAGTTGCGCTGCTTTCACCTTGGTTCCCAAAAACGACTGCGGAAATTATCCACGTTGATGGTGGATTACATGGAATGGGCGCTTAGTTAAGCTCAATTTCGGCTTTTCCTAGTTCTTGCGATAGCCTTCGCCTCGTTCGGTTCTTGAAACCGATGCCAAGTGGAGCTGCCGCTCCCACCTTCATCGCCACTACTAAGTCAGCGAGCTGGTCAAGGAAGATCGCAGATTTTATGCGGTCATGAGCACTTAGGTGCGCATTGCGGCAAAACTACTTTCATTCAATTCAAGAGCTTAACAATTCGCTCTAAATTTTTCATGAAAGGGAGTAACTATCAGCACTGAACCACGCATCAATGATCGAATCCGGGAATCGGAAGTTCGTCTCATTGGAGCATCTGGCGAACAAGTCGGAGTTATCGATATCGATAGCGCACTTCGGATGGCCGAAGAAATCGGACTTGATCTCGTTGAGATTGCTGCAGAGGCAACACCACCTGTCTGCAAGATTATGGATTTTGGTAAATACAAATACGAAATTGCGCAGAAAGCCCGCGAAGCTCGACAGAACCAGACCCACATTGTGGTTAAGGAAATGCGTATGCGGCCAAACATTGAGAGCCACGATTATGAGACCAAACGGAATCATATGGAAAAGTTCTTAAAAGGCGGCGACAAAGTGAAGGTAACTATTCAATTTCGTGGCAGAGAACAGAGTCGACCAGAGCTAGGTTACAAATTACTACAACGTCTTGCACAAGATGTTGTGGAAATTGCATTCGTTGAATTTGCACCAAAGCAAGAAGGACGAAGCATGACTATGGTTCTGGGCCCGGTAAAACGTAAGAGCGATGCGTTAGCAGAAGCTAAGAAAGCGAAGAAAGCGGCCGAAAAAGCTGCTGCTTCACAACAACTTTAAAACGATTTAAATTTCAAAGCTAAATAAAACGGAGGAATGAAATGCCTAAGATGAAATCACATAGTGGCGCGAAGAAGACTTTCCGCGTTACTGGTACCGGAAAGATCATGCACGAGCGTGCCGGAAAGCGTCACCTCCTTGAGCGTAAATCATCACGCCACACACGTCGCCTCACTAATGATGCGGCTGCTAGCAAACCAAATACTTTTTCTGCGAAACGCCTATTGGGCTTGAAGTAGTCGAAATCATCGGTCCGAAATAAATTTAAGAAATTAGAAGAGGAGAAATAAAATGGCAAGAGTTAAACGTGGTGTACACGCAGCGAAGAAGCGTCGTACCACTCTCGAACGCGCAAGTGGTTACCGTGGTCAACGCTCCCGGCTTTTCACAAAAGCGAAAGAGCAAGTCACGCACTCTATGGTTTATGCATTCAACGACCGTAAGGATAAGAAAGGCGATTTCCGCCAACTTTGGATTACTCGTATTAATGCCGCTTCACGTGCAAACGGTCTAACCTATAATCGTTTCATGCAAGGTCTTAAAGCCGCTGGTGTGGAAGTTGACCGCCGCGTACTTTCAGATCTAGCAACTAATGATCCAAAAGCATTTGCGAATTTGGTCGAAGTTGCTCGTAAAAATGTAAAAGTTGCCTAATCTAAAATGATTACGAGCCTTCATTCGCCGCATGTTGAGCGAGTGAAGGCTCTTTTAGGTTCTAGGGGAGTGAAGGAACGAAAAGCCGAATCAAAATTTATTGCAGAAGGTTTGCAATCAATCCGCGAAGCAATAAATTTGGGCGATCCTAAGTTAGACACTCTATATTTAACTGAAGCAGGCAGAGCAAAGCTCGAAAATGAAAATCTCTTAACTAGTGCGATTCTTGGCAAAACCGTCGAAGTTTCTGATGAAGTTATGCGCGTGATGTCTGACACTGTTACACCGCAGGGCATCTTGGCTCTTTGCGATATCTCCAAACACAATTTCTCAGATTTCATTTCAAAACAACCGCTTCGCATTGCCTACTTTTGGCAGATTCAAGATCCAGGTAATGCTGGCGCAGTAATCCGCACCGCTGATGCGTTTGGCTTTAATGCGATCGTTTTCTCGGACCAATGTGTAGATATTTATTCACCAAAAGTTGTTAGAGCTACCGCAGGATCGCTCTGGCATATTCCAGTTTTCGAAGATGTTCCAATTTCGGAAGTTAAGGAACTTGCGCAAAAGAATGGAATTCAGATCTTTGGTACGGATGGAAATAGCGAATTTGCATTGCCGGAGGCGTTACTAAAATTGAATAAAAAGCCATCAATCTGGGTTTTCGGGAATGAAGCCCGAGGATTACCAAGTGAAATTTCAGCAGATTTGAATTTAGTCACAATACCCATGGAAGGGCGAGCCGAGAGCTTGAATTTGGCAGCAGCAGCCACCGTTGTGATGTACGAAGTTTCGCAAGCGACCAAGCGTTAATCTGCGATTAAATAACGCATCTCTCACTACTCACTCAGTAGACTCCTACTGTGTCATTAACCGTAGCTTCTATCGAGAGTGATAAAAAAGCGGCTCTTAGCGCGCTTTTGAATGCAGGCAATCTCGATGATTTGAAAGCGGCCCGGTTGGCCCATGTTGGTGATAAGTCGCCGTTAGCGAAAGCAAATCAAGCGCTCGGATCTTTGCCTGGTACTGAACGAGCCGAATTTGGTAAAGTGATTGGGGCAGCACGTGCTGAAGTTAATGCGGCATACGCAGAGCGTGAAGAATTTCTAATCGGCGAGCGGGATAGCAAAATTTTAGCTGCGGAACGGGTAGATGTTTCACTTCCAACTAAACGCGGAAGCGTTGGCGGTCTTCATCCTTTAACTATTCTCACTAATGAGATTTCAGATTTATTTGTTGGACTTGGTTACACCGTTGCAGAAGGTCCCGAACTTGAATCCGGTTGGTTAAATTTTGACGCGCTAAATATTCCAGCCGATCATCCAGCAAGAACTATGCAAGATACTTTTTTTGTAGAGCCGCTTGATTCAGGTTTGGTGATGCGAACCCATACTTCGCCAGTCCAGATTCGTACAATGTTAGATCGAAAACCGCCAATATATGTGATCTGTCCAGGTCGCACTTATCGCGCTGATGAATTGGATGCCACCCACACACCGGTTTTTAATCAAGTTGAAGGGCTAGTTATTGATAAAGGCATAACCATGGCCCATTTGAAAGGCACACTTGATTTCTTTGCGGCGAAGATTTTTGGCCCAGATGTCACAACTAGAATTCGACCATCTTTCTTCCCTTTCACTGAACCAAGCGCTGAAGTTGATTTCTTCTATCGTGGCCGCTGGGTTGAATGGGGCGGCTGTGGCATGGTGAATCCGAAAGTTTTACAAGCATGCGGCATCGATACCGATGAGTACTCTGGGTTTGCATTTGGAATGGGGCTAGAACGAACTCTTATGGTTCGCCACGGTATTGCTGACATGCATGACATAGTTGAAGGCGACATTAGATTTTCCCAAGCTTTTGGTACGGGTACCCGATGAAGCTGCCATTATCTTGGCTCGCCGAATTCGTTGAAATTCCAAAAAACATGAACATGGCTGCAATTGCAGAGCACTTCGTAACCGTTGGCTTTGAAGTTGAGTCGATAGAAAATGCTGCTGAAAATATAAAAGGTCCTCTAGTAATAGGCACGGTTATCGCAATTGAAGAGCTCCAGGATCATAAAAAACCGATTCGGTATGTCGAATTGGATTGCGCAGAAAGAGAACATCGATTTGTAATTTGTGGCGCGACTAATTTTGTGGTTGGCGATAAAGTCGTTGTGGCGCTACCTGGCGCTTCACTTCCCGGAAATTTTGCAATCACAGCTCGAGAAACGTATGGAAAGACTAGCAATGGCATGATTTGTTCTTCGCGCGAGCTCGGCCTAAGCGATGAACACAGCGGCATCATCGTGGTCAACGATTCGGCTGTAAAAAATGGTGATGATGCCATAACAGCGCTTATGATTGATGATCCGATTATAGATATCACAGTGAATCCAGATCGAGGGTATGCACTTTCTATTCGTGGAGCGGCGCGAGAGCTAGCTAGCGTTTTAAAGGTTGCGTTTAAAGATCCTGCTGATTCTGTGTTACCCAGTAATTTAAAGATTGAAGGAACTAGTAAACCTATCGCAGTTGTTATTGATGAATTAAATGGTGCAGATATAATTTTCCTGCGTACTTTAGAGAGTGTTAATCCAAATAAAACTGCGCCGGTTTGGATGCAACGCCGAATTCAAAAATGCGGGATGCGCTCGATTTCAGTTGCGGTAGATATTACCAATTACGTAATGCTCGAGCTTGGGCAACCACTCCATGCTTTCGATTCCGACAAAATATCAGGAAAAATTCATGTACAAAATGCCGGAAAATTTGCCAAGATTAAAACTTTAGATGGCGTGGAACGCAATTTGAATAAAGGCGATTTATTAATTACCGATGATAAAAACGCACTTGCAATCGCAGGAACTATGGGTGGGCTAGATTCAGAAGTAACAGCTGAAACCAAGAGAATAACTATTGAAGCTGCCCATTTTTCAGCGTTGGCGGTGGCTAAGAATTCGCGGCACCATATTCTATCGTCTGAGGCATCAAGAAGATTTGAACGTGGCGTTGATCCTGCACTGGCTGAAATCGCATCAGCAAGAGCAGCACAATTATTAATTGAATTGACCGGGGCTCATTATGTTGGAGTGGAATCAGATGGCGTAATGAGAAATGTGCCGACGATTCCATTAAATCCCGCAAATATTTCAACGCTAATTGGTTACGGCTACACCGATATCCAAGTAGCGGCAGCTTTAGAATCGGTTGGCTGCTTGGTTAATAAATCAGGTAAACCATCAACATGGGCAATTACTCCGCCTAGTTGGAGACCTGATTTGCAAAATACTGCAGATTTAGCAGAAGAGGTTGCACGTCGATACGGATATCAATTGATTCCATCAGTACTGCCACCTGTCAGAATTACTGAAGAATCCGGATTGAACTTGGCGCAGAAACGTAAGCGCGCAATTGCAATCAAGTTGGCAAATTTAGGATTAACTGAAGTACAAACATATCCTTTTGTAAGCGCTGAAATTATGAAATTGCTTGGATTCACTGGTGATCGAGCAAAGACATTCAAAATCGCCAACCCCATGTCTGAAGAAACGCCCTTTTTGCGTACTCACCTCACTCCAGGACTTTTGCTAACTGCCCAACGAAATATAAATCGCGGAGCCAAGAGCATTGCTATTTTTGAATTGGGATCAATTTTCCGAAACTTAACTGCCTTGAAACCACAAGCATCAATTAGAACTGATCAAAGACCAACTGGCACCGTAATTTCTGAAATTTATAATTCGGTGCCAAAACAACCATTACATGCAGGCGGCATTTTAGGTGGCAAAATCGAAAACGCTAGCTGGTGGGGTAAGGGCAGATCCGTTTCATGGAGCGATGCAGTCGATATGGCAGCAACTTTGTTAGACGAAATGGGCGCCACTTACAAAGTTTCGAATACTGATTTAGCACCTTGGCATCCCGGTCGATGTGCCGAATTTCAAATAGACGGTAAGCCGGTAGCTCATGCGGGCGAATTACACCCCAGAATAATTTCGGATTTAGGTTTACCAGATCGAACTTCAGCTTTTGTAGTTGTCCTAGATGCCGTGCCTTTTCGGGAACAAATTTCTGCTCCTAAAGTTTGGACTATGCCTGCAGCAATTCAGGATATTTCGCTCATAGTTGCAGAATCAGTTAGTTCTGCAGAGGTTTCAGAAGCGCTCAAAATTGGAGCCGGTGATTTATTAGAATCCATAACGCTCTTTGACCGGTACGACCAAGTAGGCGAGGGAAAAATTTCATTAGCTTTCACTCTAGTTTTTCGAGCCGAAGATCGCACTCTTACGGCAGAAGAGGTTTCACTACTCCGTGAATCTGCGGGAAATGCAGCTGTTAAAGCATGCGGAGCCACAATCCGTTCTGCATAATTATGCAGGATTTTGTATATTTATACATATGATGTTATCCTCAGGCCATGAAAACAGCGGTCATCGGTGCAAGTGGATATGCCGGGGGAGAACTCCTGCGCTTCCTAGCAGTTCACCCCCATTTTCAAGTTACTGCAATTAGTGCGCATTCCAATGCAGGAGAACTTGTTACTTCGGTGCATCCGCACTTAACAATTCACTCAGGTGAGAAATTCCTAGCCATTTCAGAGATTAATTTTTCAGATATCGATCTTATTTTCATCGCATTACCGCATGGTGAGTCTGCATCACTTATCAAGAGGATTCCAGCAACTGTCAAGATTGTTGATTTAGGTGCTGATCACAGACTAGAAGATGCTCAGCAATGGAAAAAATATTATGGCGGAGCACATGCAGGTGCTTGGGTTTATGGACTGCCTGAATTGAGTGAAAGTCAACGCAGAGCTATCGGTAATGAGAGCAGGGTTGCTAATCCTGGGTGCTATGCGACTGCAATCACTTTAGGTATTGCACCGGCTGTCAATCAAGTTGATGTTAGCGATGTTGTAGTTGTTGCTGCATCTGGCACGACAGGTGCCGGAAGAAGCGCCAAGATCAATTTAATTGCAAGTGAAGTAATGGGTTCATTGAGTTCGTATAAATTCGGAGGAGTCCACCAACACACGCCTGAAATTGAACAAGCTGTTTCTATAATTGCACAACAGAAGGTAAAAATATCATTCACACCAATTCTGGCGCCAATGCCTCGCGGTATCCTTGCAACTGTTACGGCTAAATTGATCAAGCCAACGAATACCCAACAGGCTCATGATCTTTTTGCAAAGTACTATGCCAATGAATATTTTGTAGATGTTTTGCCGGTCGGACAAATGCCTAAGACTGGATCTGTAACAGGATCTAACAAAGTCCAAATACAGGCCGCTGTAGATGAACACACACAACGATTGGTTGTAAGTGTTGCACTTGATAATTTAGGAAAAGGCGCGGCTAGTCAAGCAATTCAAAATGCCAACATTATTTCTGGTTATGCAGAAGAGACTGGCTTAGAAGCGATCGGAATCGGCACATGAATCTTCCTGCCGGTTTTATCGGTGCTGGCGTAAGTGCTGGGTTGAAGAGCAATGACGCAAAGGATCTAACTCTGATCGTAAATGAAGGCCCCCAGAATTTTGGTACTGCAGTATTTACAACTAATAAAATTGTTGCTGCTCCTGTGACCTGGAGTCAGGAAGTTGTTAAAGACAATGAAGTTAAAGCTGTAATTCTCAATAGTGGTGGCGCGAATGCTTGTACTGGCCCAGAAGGGTTTGTGGACACACATAAAACTGCAGAGCATGTAGCAGATTTATTAGGCGCTTCTGCAAGTGATGTAGTGGTTTGCTCAACCGGGTTAATTGGAGCTCGACTTCCAATGGATAAGTTGCTTAATGGAGCAAGTGCGGCAATGGCAAACCTCTCAAATGCCAGCCTCTTAGATTGCGCAACTGGAATTATGACAACAGATTCCAAACCAAAAGTTTCTACTTTCGAGATTTCTAGAGTTTCATTTGCGGGAATCGCAAAAGGTGCTGGAATGCTGGCCCCTTCGTTAGCGACCATGCTGTCAGTCATTATGACTGATGCAAAAGTTGATCAATATTCAGCAAAATTAATTTTCGAAAGAATAGTAGATCGAACCTTCAATCGAATTGATTCCGATGGTTGTACATCCACAAATGACACCGTTCTCTTCTTAGCTTCTGGAGCTTCAGGTTTGGCGCTCTCAGATGACCAACTGGAATCCGCTCTACAGAAAATATGTAGTGAACTCGCTTATCAATTGATTGCCGATGCAGAAGGTCATTCGAAAATAGTTTCCATTACAACTATTAATGCATTATCGGAAACAGATGCAGTAGCGGTGGGTCGGGCTTGTGCCAGAAACAATCTATTGAAATGTGCATTACATGGGGAGGACCCAAATTGGGGAAGAATTCTCGCCGCAATTGGTACTACTTCTGCAACCTTTGATCCATCCCGAATAGATGTGAATCTAAATGGGGTGCAAGTTTGTACCAATAGCTCTCCAGGAGCAGATCGCGATTTAGTTGACATGACTGGTGAAGTTATCGAAATAGTGATTGATTTGAATTTTGGCAGTGAGAGTGCAACCGTTATGACAAATGATTTGACTGCAATGTATGTGCATGAGAATTCGGCGTATGCAACATGATTGTTATTAAATATGGTGGACATGCGATGGATTTAGCCATCACCGAAACTAGAAATTGGTTGCTCGAAATAAAAAAATTACATGCCCTTGGAGAGCGATTTGTAATGGTACATGGTGGTGGGCCGATGATCGATGCCGAAATATCGGCACGCGGATTAGCGAAAGAAGTCGTCGGGGGTTATCGAGTCACTTCGCCAGAGATTTTTTTAGTTGTTGAAGAAGTACTTTCTGGACAAGTGTTACGAGCCATCGTGAAATTGTTTAGAAGTAATGGGTTGCCTGCGGTTGGGCTAAGCGGTAAGAGTCAGGCCTTACTCGACGTTGTTCCTAAATTGGTTCTGGTAAACGGCGAAATGAAAAGTATTGGCCAAGTTGGCGAAGTAGTTGGAGTCCATCCCGAGATTTTAATTTCATTGATGAACGCTGGTTTCATTCCAATAGTTTCTCCGGTATCTGAAACTCGAGATGGC
This sequence comes from Actinomycetes bacterium, assembly GCA_014190155.1. Classification (GTDB taxonomy): domain Bacteria; phylum Actinomycetota; class Actinomycetes; order Nanopelagicales; family Nanopelagicaceae; genus UBA7398. The sequence goes on from BJFY01000001.1 coordinate 154,958, forward strand.
GTAGGCATGAATGTGAACGCCGATATTGCAGCTGGTGCTATTGCTGGTTCGTTATCTGCAGATGCCACAATTTTTATGACCGACGTTCCTGGAATTTATCGGAATTGGCCTGATAAAAGTTCCTTGATTTCTGCGATAACCGTTTCAGCACTAACCGAGATTGCCGCAACATTTGAAAGTGGTATGGCTCCTAAGGTTGCGGCATGTATTAACGCGATAAATTCAGGTGCAAAATCAGCGAGGATTATCGATGGCAAAAGTGATGCTGCTTTTATTGCAGCACTTTCGCATTCTGGCGGAACTTTGGTGACAGCATGACAAAGCCACGCAAATTTGGAAATTCATTAGCGCAAGCAATTTGGAGCAAGGCCATCCAACCTAATTATGGAATTCCACCTATCGCTTTAGTAAAAGGTAAAGGCGCAATTGTTTACGACGTCGACGGCAAAAAGTATTTAGATTTTCTTGGCGGGATAGCCACAAACTTACTTGGCCATGCGCATCCCGTAATAATTAAAGCGGTCATGAAACAGATGTCAACACTTAGCCACGTAAGCAATTTCTATATGCATCCGCAGGTTTTGCAATTGGCGCAATCGTTACAGAAAATGACGGGGGATAAGAACGCTAAAGTATTTTTCTGCAATTCTGGCGCAGAAGCGAATGAAGCAGCAATTAAGCTCTCGCGCTTGACCGGCCGTACCAATATTGTGGCGGCACGTGGCGCTTTTCACGGCCGAACTATGGGGGCTATTTCACTCACCGGCCAACCGGCTAAACGCGATCCATTTAAACCGTTGCTGCGTAAAATAAAACATGTTAACTATGGCGATATAGCGGCGCTGCGTCGCGCTGTAACCAGTAAAACCGCAATGGTTATTTTAGAACCAATTATGGGCGAAGCCGGTGTAGTCGTTCCTCCTAAGGGTTATTTAAAAGCTGCTCGCGAAATATGCGATAAAACTGGCGCCTTGCTTGTGATCGATGCAGTTCAAACCGGTATGGGAAGAACTGGAACCTGGTTCGGTTATGAAGTTGAAGATATAACTCCGGATGTAATAACTATTGCAAAGGGTTTGGGTGGCGGTTTGCCGCTCGGCGCAATGATTGCTTTGGGAGGTGCGAGCAATTTATTCAAACCGGGTGATCATGGTTCAACTTTTGGTGGGAATCCAGTCGCATGCGCGGCTGCTAACGCGACTATCGGCGTAATTAAATCTCGAAGTCTGTTAAAAAGTAATCTCGTACTAGGGAATTTATTAAAAATTGAATTAACAAAAATTTCAGGAATTTTGGACGTTCGTGGGCGTGGATTATTAATTGGAATTGTTCTTAAAAGTGCAAATGCTAAAGCATTAGCAGCTGATTTACTTAGCAATGGAGTGCTGGTAAATGCAACCAGTGATGAAGTAATAAGAATCGCACCGGCTTTTATCATTACAAAGAAAAATGTGATGGATTTCGTAGGAGCTTTCCAAAAGTCGTTAGGTCAGTTAAATGGTTAAAAGAGCAAAACGAAGAATTACGGCTAGCGGCCGGAGAGCGATGGCGATTGAATTTATTTCAGCTGGCAAAGTTCATTCGCAAACCGATTTAGTTGATTTGTTGGCTGATGCTGGCGTTAAAGTTACGCAAGCAACGGCAAGTAGGGATTTAGATGAAGTTGGCGCAATCCGAGCCAAGACGGCTAGCGGCGCGATGACTTATCGATTCCTGGAAAGTGATGCTCAACCGCGCAACCAAGTTACAAGAGTTTCGGACCAACTAATTCTTTCGGTAGCTGGTAGCGGAAATTTGGCGGTTGTTCGGACGCCTCCAGGCGGTGCAAATCTTTTGGCTAGCGCAATTGATCGAGCGGCGCTAAATGGTGGATTAACTGAGGTTATCGGAACAATTGCCGGAGATGACACGGTATTAGTAGTTGCGAAACATGCAAACGGAGGCCCCGCATTGGCGGAGGTTCTGAAAGAATTCGCAGCATCAGCACGGAGATCTAAGAATTCCAATATTCGTAAAACTAAAGCAAGGAAGCGAAAATAAATGGCGCTCTGGGGCGGTAGGTTTTCAGAATCACCGGCTGATTCTGTGTTTGCGCTCTCGCGAAGTGTGCAATTTGATTGGCGACTCGCACCTTATGACATTGTTAGTTCGATTGCGCATTTAGAAGTGTTGGAAAGTTCTGGATTGTTATCAAAAGCAGATTGCGCAAAAATAAGAAGTGCGCTCACCATTCTCTTTAGCGAAGTAACGAGTGGAAAATTTCTGCCGAAACCAGAAGATGAAGATGTGCATTCTGCGCTGGAGCGGGGCTTAACTGAAAAAATTGGCGCTTTCGGTAGCGCCATTCGCGCCGGACGCTCGCGCAACGATCAAGTAACCACTGATTTGAAGCTTTACTTAATTGACAACATGTTGGCAATTTCAACAGCTGTTTTACATTTGCAAGAATCGCTATTGTCTAAATCATTAGAATATGTTGATGCAATCGCCCCAGGATTTACGCACTTACAACACGCGCAACCGGTCTCTTTCGGTCACGAATTAGCAAAACATGCGGTCTCATTAGAGCGAGATTTATCGCGCATTTCGGATTGGATGGTGCGAACTTCTACTTCACCGCTCGGATCTGGGGCGCTATCTGGTTCTTCGCTGCCAATTTCACCAGAGAGCACGGCGAAGCGGTTGGGTTTTGATTCGGTTGCGCAAAATAGCATTGATGCCGTTAGCGACCGCGATTACGTTGCAGAAGCGCTTTTCATTATTGCAATGATTGGATTGCATTTATCGCGAATCGGGGAAGAGTGGAGCATCTGGTCCACGACTGAATTTGGTTGGGCCCAATTAGATGATGCATATTCGACTGGATCATCAATAATGCCGCAGAAAAAGAATCCAGATGTGGCCGAGCTAGCGCGCGGTAAAGCCGGTCGTTTCATTGGAAATTTGACTGCACTCTTAACAGTGCTTAAAGGTTTGCCCTTTGCATACAACCGAGATCTGCAAGAAGATAAAGAAGCGCTCTTCGATAGTGTGGAAAATATACTGCTCCTGTTGGCTCCAGTCGCTGGTATGGTTGCAACCACAAAATTTAACCGCGAGAAAATGCGGGCTGCTGCACCCCTAGGTTTTACGTTAGCAACTGAAATTGCTGATTATTTAGTTCGTAAAGGTGTGAACTTCGCGCAAGCGCATGAAGCCGCGGGCCAATGCGTGCAGATTGCCGAAGCGCGAAATTGTGATCTCCATGAATTGAGCGAGAACGAATTGCAATCAGCACACTTACAGTTAGCGGGCGATCTAATAAAAATTCTAAATGTTGAAGGCGCGATCGCCGCACGCGCTACATCTAACGGCACCGCGCCTAAAAGTGTTGTTATGCAGATTGCAAAATTACGTAGCAATGCTGCGCTTACGGCAAAATGGGTAGAAACTGCCTCTCAAAAATTCATCGGAACTATGACGCTATGAGAACAGGAAACTAATGACGAGCGCTTTGATAGCAGATTTAAAATGGCGTGGCGCATTCGCGCAATCAACTGACGAAGTTGAATTAGCGAAACATCTAGATTCGGGTTCACGAACTCTCTACATCGGATTTGATCCAACGGCGCCTAGTTTGCACTTAGGCAACTTGGTGCAGATGACGATGCTCCGGCGGTTTCAATTAGCGGGCCACAAGCCGATTGCTTTAGTAGGCGGCGCAACCGGGTTGGTAGGAGACCCAAGTGGTCGCAGCGCCGAACGTACTTTAAATGATGAAGAAATCGTGACCCAATGGTTAGAGCGTATTCGTAAACAATTAGAAGGTTTTCTCGATTTCAAAGCGCCTAAAAATGCCGCCGCTATGGCCAACAACCTGGATTGGACCGCACCAGTTTCAGCGTTGAATTTTCTTCGCGATATCGGAAAGCATTTCAGCGTAAACCAGATGTTAGCAAAAGAGTCAGTTTCTGCTCGTTTGGAAAGTGGCGGAATTTCTTACACTGAATTTTCGTATCAAGTTTTGCAAGCTTACGATTTTTTAGAACTTTTTCGACGCGCTAATTGCACACTGCAACTTGGTGGTAGCGATCAATGGGGAAATATCACAGCTGGATTGGATTTAATTCGGAAAGTAACTGGCGAAAGCGCTTATGGCTTATCAGTGCCATTACTAACCAAAAGTGATGGTGAAAAATTTGGGAAAACTGCTACCGGAACTATTTGGCTCGATCCAGCCATGACCTCTCCGTATGCGTTCTACCAATTCTTTATTAACTCTGATGATCGAGATGTTGCAAAGCTATTAAAGATTTTCTCATTCAAGTCGCATGCAGCGATAGACGAACTTTTAGAATCGCTTGCAACTAATCCGGGAGCTCGCGAGGCCCATCGTGCGTTAGCCCAAGAATTGACAACTTCGATTCACGGCGAAGATGCATGTATAAAAGTTGAAGTGGCAGCGAAAGCGTTATTTGGACAAGGCGAAATCACAGACTTAGATGCAGAAACGTTAGCTGGCGCGCTAGCGGAGCTGCCACGAACAACAATAAATTCATCTTCAGAAATTCCATCGTGGGTTGATTTAATTGTTGCCACCGGTCTTTGTGAGTCAAAATCTGCAGCTCGTAGAATTATTAAAGAAGGTGGGGCATACTTAAATAATAAAAAGATTGCGACTGAAGATTTCACACCAACTTCGGCTGATTTAATTGCTGGAAAGTTTTTAATATTGCGCAAAGGAAAACGCGATCTCGCGGCGGTAGAGTTGATTAAATAGGCAACAAAGTTCTACATTTTTCACGGATATTGCGAGAAATCCCTCGCTTCTTGATTTGACCTACGCTGATAAAGCGCGATAACCTTTATTTCTTCGTTACGAGACGGACGCATCACGGCCGGTTAGCGAAGTAAGCACTTCCCGAGAAGCTTTAAAACCCATATAAATCAAGGTTTTTTGGTGGATTCCTGCACTTTTTTGTAGGGATTTGATCAATTTGACCTTATGCTTAAGGGTGGCTAAGTTTCTCCTTCTGCCCTTTAAAAAAGGGTCGATGCAGGTTGCCCCGAGAACGGACTGACGTCTTCGATCGGTGCGCGCCCGTACCTTGAGAACTCAACAGCGTGCCATAAGTCAATGCCAATTACCTCGATGAGGTATGGCTTTATTGCCATGCCCGTCGAATCCTTTGTAAAAAAATCAATTGGTCAAAGACAATAAACGACAGTTGTTTATGTCTTTTGCCAGAATCAACATCCATTTCAATGGAGAGTTTGATCCTGGCTCAGGACGAACGCTGGCGGCGTGCTTTACACATGCAAGTCGAACGATGAAGTTCCTTCGGGAATGGATTAGTGGCGAACGGGTGAGGAACACGTGAGAAATCTGCCCTTCATTTTGGGATAACTCCGGGAAACCGGGGCTAATACCAAATACTCCATCCTGGTGGCATCACTGGGCTGGGAAAGAATTTCGATGAAGGTTGATCTCGCGGCCTATCAGCTAGTTGGTGAGGTAATGGCTCACCAAGGCAACGACGGGTAGCCGGCCTGAGAGGGCGACCGGCCACACTGGGACTGAGACACGGCCCAGACTCCTACGGGAGGCAGCAGTGGGGAATATTGGGCAATGGGCGCAAGCCTGACCCAGCGACGCCGCGTGAGGGATGAAGGTCTTCGGATTGTAAACCTCTTTCAGTGGGGAAGAAGCGAAAGTGACGGTACCCAAAGAAGAAGCACCGGCTAACTATGTGCCAGCAGCCGCGGTAATACATAGGGTGCAAGCGTTGTCCGGAATTATTGGGCGTAAAGAGCTCGTAGGTGGTTTATCACGTCGGATGTGAAATTCTGAGGCTCAACCTCGGACCTGCATTCGATACGGGCAAACTAGAGTGTGGTAGGGGAGACTGGAATTCCTGGTGTAGCGGTGGAATGCGCAGATATCAGGAGGAACACCAATGGCGAAGGCAGGTCTCTGGGCCATTACTGACACTGAGGAG
>BJFY01000002.1:0-8359 GCA_014190155.1 Actinomycetes bacterium
GCTAAGGCTTCAAGACAATCCGGATTGGATTACCAACTTTATTAGCTAACTTTTCTAACGCTTCCGCGGCCTTTTCTAGAGGCATGATCTCACTGATTGAATGCGTTAAATCTAAGCGTCCAGAAGCCATTAGTTCAATTAACTCACTAACGTGATGATCCTCTGAACCGTAGTGTCCCATGATCTGGGTGCGCATATATGTAAAAGCCATATCACTGGGAATAACAATAGGTTCATTCGCAATACCAACAATGATTAAGCGCCCTTGTTCACCCAGCATTGATAGCGCTTGTTTTCTGACGGTTGCGACGCCTGCAAAATCAAAGGCGACGTGTAGTCGGCGATGCTGCTTTAACTCAGGATCATCAGGTGCAAAAGCAAAGTCCGCGCCACGCGCTAACGCATTAATTCGTGCAGCTTCGCGCGGATCAATCGCAATGACACTGCACCCAATGATTTTTAATAACTGCAGCGCATGAATACCTAAACCACCCAGACCAAAAACTGCCACCTTCTCTCCGGCACGCACCTTTGCAGTTGAAGTAATTGCGGCCCAAGGAGTTGAAACTGCATCAGGAATAATTGCAGCTTGTTCAAAGGTTAATGAATCGGGGATTCTGACAATTAATTGCGCTTTTGTTACAACATACTCCGCCCATCCACCGTCGTAATCAAAACCCATGGTGGTTATTTGATCTGCGTTATTGCGCTCACCTGCAATGAGAACAACGCGATCACCTATGGCACACGTGCTTACTCCTGCACCTATCTGATCAATTGTTCCGGCAACTTCGTGACCTAGAGTGACCTGATCACCTACTAAATACCCAGGAGATAAAATTCCTTCTAGTAGATGTACATCTGATAAACACACACCAGCTGCGCCAACTTTTATTCGCACCTGACCGGCGCCAGCGCTAGGTGTTGGCACATCCACAACTTCAAATTTTCGGGTTGATACGGTAATTCTTCCTGCTCTCATTTCATTTTGCCTTCAGCTCGATTTATTAATAGGTTGACCGCATCCCCAAAGCCTGCAAAGGCAGGGTTAGTTGTCTGCCCTGCTCTAAAGCGAGCCCAAATCTGTTGAATAATGACAGCTAATCTAAATAAGCCAAAGACTTCATAAAAAGTGAAATCATCACAACTGCGCCTACTCAAAGCAAGATATCTGTTCACAAACTCATTGCGTGTAGGCATACCTTCTAAATGACTTGGTTGTCTGCGCAGTGATGCGAAAGCAGGTTCATCATCGCTATCAACCCAATAAGCAAGAGATGATCCTAAATCCATTAATGGATCTCCTACAGTTGCAAGCTCCCAATCTAAAACACCCACAATGCGGGCTTTGCCTAAGTCAAAAACAACGTTATCAATACGCCAATCTCCATGGATGACGCAGGAATCAACATCATCTGGCTTGTTGGTATCTAACCAAGCCATTACTTTTTCACCGTTTGGCACATCATCAGTTAAGGCATTGCGATAGCGCTTCGACCATCCTTCAACTTGTCGTTTCACATAGCCATTTCCTTTGTTGAACTCTTGTAGTAGAGAAGAATCCACGGCATGTAACTGCACCAGACCATCAATGAAAGAATCTGCCATGATGGCAACATCTGCAGCGGTGATTTCCTGCTCGATATCTCGCCGAAATATCTCTCCCACAACTCGTTCCATGAGATAAAAAACAGAGCCCATAACCGATTGATCTTCACATAAAGCAATCATCTGGGGTGCTAAGGAAAAGTCAGATTTAATTTTCGATTGAATTAAATATTCACGTTTCATGTCATGGGCAGAAACTGCTTTTGTTCCAACTGGGGGCCGGCGCAATACCAGCTCTTGTCCCGGGTATTGAAGTAGGTAAGTCAGATTTGATGCCCCACTGCGAAACTGAAGAACTTCAGGTTCGTTATCGTGGGTAATAAATGGACGCAACCATGCATGCATGGCAGCAACATCAAAACGATCCTCATCGCGGACCGCAGATAGGTCCTTCATGGTAAATAATTTTTAATTTCTAACCGCGCAATATCTCGGATATGAACTTCATCCGGGCCATCCACTATGCGCATGCTACGGATTCCCGCATACATAGCAGCCAGCGGCGTATCTTGGCTTACCCCAGCGCCACCATAACTTTGGATTGCGTGGTCGATAATGCGTTCTGCCATTTTTGGTACAGCTACCTTAATTGCAGCAATTTCTTTGCGAGCGTTTTTAACACCGTGAGTATCAATAATCCACGCGCTTTTTAATACTAGTAATCGAGCTTGTTCAATATCTATGCGGGCCTGGGCAATCCACTCTTGAACTACACCTTGTTGCACCAAATCTTTTCCAAAAGGGCTGCGCACCATAGCGCGCTCAATCATTAATTTAAGCGCCCGCTCTGCCATACCGATAGCGCGCATGCAATGGTGGATACGTCCTGGACCAAGGCGTGCTTGTGCCAGTGCGAAGCCTTCACCGGCCCCGCCTAAAAGATTTTCAACTGGAACTCTGACATCTGTAAACGAAATCTCAGCGTGGCCATGCTGTTCTTCATATCCAAAGACCGTTAAATTGCGCACCACCGTTACACCAGGTGTCTTGGTTGGCACTAGGACCATTGATTGTTGGTGATGATCATCGGCGTCAGGATTTGTCTTTCCCATCACGATTAAGATTTCACAGCGTTGATCCATCGCACCTGTGGTCCACCACTTTGTACCGTTGATTACAAAATCATTTCCATCTCTAATAATCTGGGTCTTAATATTGCGAGCATCGCTAGATGCCACATCTGGTTCAGTCATAGAAAAACCAGATCGAATCTCACCATTAAGCAGTGGTTCTAGCCAGCGCTTTTTCTGTGAATCCGTGCCGAACATATCCAGTAACTCCATATTGCCGGTATCAGGTGCCGCGCAATTGATAGCCTCCGGGGCAATTTCAGGTGACCAGCCAGTTATCTCTGCCAGTGTTGCATAATCTGTAACGGTTAAACCATGTCCATAGTGCGGTAAGAAAAGATTCCAGAGCCCTAAGGACCGGGCCTTTTTCTTTAACTCTTCAATAACTGGTGGCAAGTGATGGGCTTTGCCCGCGGCAGATAACTCCTGGCGTTGTTGATGATAAATCGACTCAGCAGGAAAGATTTCTGCATCCATAAAAGTTTGCAGTTTTGCGGCATATTCGATTGTTTTAGCGCTTAGAGTGAAATCCATGTCTTAACCTAACGCATGGTTACCAAGTTTGAGAAGAAAGTAGCAGCGGTCTTGACCGCATTCGTTTAGCTTCAATTGCACTATTACCGCCACTGGGTAGAATTGCAGAATTGCTTGGATTAGGAGAAAGCGGTAACGCATGTCTTTTGTTATGTATTCGACGACCTGGTGTGGGTATTGCAAGAGGTTGAAATCTCAACTGGCTGATCTTGGGGTTGGCTTTGAAGAGATCAATATTGAAGAGGTGCCTGGTACGGCTGAGATTGTGGAGAAAGTTAATGGTGGAAATCGGACTGTGCCGACGCTGGTGTTCTCGGATGGAAGTGCGATGACAAATCCTTCGGCAAAGCAGGTTGTAGAAAAGCTGGCCACACTTTAAAAGTAAGTTTGATTTGGGTATTTATTATCAGGCCGACTTACCTCGCCAAGCGCTGAAGGATCGAACTGATTTTGCATGGGGCTTTCGTAGCCAAAGATAGGGATGAAGTTCCGCCAGATTTTTGAATTTAGCAAAACTTGGAACTGGTGCATAAGTTAGCGCCACAGAGTTTTGTTGAGCAAATTCGTATGGATCACCGAGATATACCGTTAATTGCCGGCGCTTAGCTAAATCCTGCAAAGTTTCTAGATAGAAATAAATTCGCTTTGATGAAAGTTGCAATTTTCGCAGCGCGCCGTCATTAAAGATAAAAACGACTGGCAGGTGTGGATTAGCTACTAACGCGGGATCGGCATCGCCCATTGAATCTATAGTCAAAAGAACTGTCGTGGGTGATTTATTTTCTTTAACACTTGTGGGCCCAGTTGTTGCTTCAAGATCTGGATCTGAGAGAAGTAACCCCTCAAATGGTGCCTCATCTAGCGAGAGTTCATTAGGAAATTTCTCAATGGGGCACCTATTTTTAAGGGCGCAGCCACCACAAAGTTGTGGAGCACGTTTTTCTACCTGCCAACGTGCAAATCCATAAGGTTTTCCAGTGCCGGTCCCAACCGTCCATTGCCATCCCAATAAGTTTGCAGCGCGGGACCCATCAATTAAGTGGCGGTACATTTCTTCTTGACCATGTAACCAACCAAACTCATTGCGCACAGTCCAGTGCGATGCCAGCCACATGCGGCTTTGATTTACTAACCAACCGTCTTCTTCTAATTCACTGGTGGCAAAATCAACGCAGGCCATACCTTCGGGCCAACCATTCCCGGGCTTATCCCAAACTTGCTCAAAGCGTAGATTGTTGAATAATCTTTTTCCGATTCGCGCATACAAGTGCCGTGCATACTCTTGCCACAACAGTTCGTCACGATATTTTTCACGATCTGCAAAGGGCGCCTTAGCTACGTGGTCCCAGACTCGCTGCAGGGGGAGCAGGTTGTGGCGAATATAAGGTGATAACTGGGAGGCGCCACGAGATTGAAGTGGCAATACTTCCGATCTATTTTTGGAGTAGCCAGCAATATTCAAATTGCTTAGCGCTTGGTCTGCTGCGCTCTGTCCACCTCGAATAGAGCTGCGGCCACCACCAGAATGTAAAGATTCAAATTCTTTTTCAACTAAGCCTGTTAAATCGGCATTGACATCAATTTTTTTCACTTATTGAAGTCCCTAATTTGATCTAATAACTTGGCTACATATAGCGATTGTTCAATTGTTGGAATCTGTGCGGGTTCATCCGAGATGAAATTGCTGAAGTTTTCAATCATGAAGCCGTAAGGGTCAACGGGTGCAAACTCTTCAATATTCTCACCAATGCGAAGCAAACTTGGTTTTTTCCATGAGGTAAATGCATCACCGCCAAGGCACTCGATGGTTGCTAATTCACCGGATATGAGTAGCTCTTGGCTTTCTGGTTTTTCAAATGAGGTAAGTGCCCTAATTTTCACACCATTAGCTAACTGCCCATCAATCTTTGTTGTTAAATCCACTCCAGTGAGACCAATATTCTGAGTAACAGAATCAATAATGAACTCTGGCTCACCGTGGTTTAGTGCGCTCCAAAGATGGGTTTGATACACACCAACATCGAGCAAACTTCCGCCACCCATAGTTGGTTCAAGTCGATAGTTTTTATCAATCTGGGCGGGAAAACAAAAAGATGAATCAATTGCTTTCAGGGCTCCGATGTCGCCGCCCTTTACTAATTCAACGATGCGCACAAATCGTGGATGCCATTGATTCCAGAGCGCTTCAACTATTACACGATTATATTGTGTGGCTGCATCGGCCATCATTTTGCTTTGAGAGTAATTGAGAGCTAAAGGTTTTTCGCATAAAACATGCTTACCGGCAGATAAAGCCGCAACTGTCCATTGGCAATGCTGGTGGTTGGCAAGGTTGATATAGACGGCATCAATGTGTGGATCTGCCAGCAAGTCTTCATATCTTTCATAAATCTTTTGGGGAGCTAACGCTTGAGCACGTTTGCGATCTTGGCTGGCTACTGCTGCCAGCGTTGCGTTACTGGCTCTGTGAACGGCGGGCGCTACTGCCTTGGTTGCCACGAAGCCGGCGCCGATAAAGCCCCACTTAACGTTCATGCTCTCAATAATATGGGCGAAACAGGTTTTCCATTTGCTAGCGCTGACTCTTCTGCTGCCTGCATAAGTGCAACAACATCACGTGATTGCGCTGCTACAACTGACATCGGGGTGGCATCGTTTAGGTATTCAACTAATGATGAGTAAAAGGCATATGGTGCTTGGCTTACATGTGCAACTATTTCACTACTTCCATCGCCTCGGTGCAGCGTGATGATGGCAGGTAAGTCAGCAACAGGGCCACCTGCTGATTCATCCCAGTTTCCAATTAATGCACCCTTTGTTCCTAGAATATAAAATTTTGGCTTACGAGCCGCCGCTAAATCTGAGTTAATAAAAACTGCCTGCAAACCATCTTTAAAGTTAATGCTGACCTGGGCATGATCTGCGTTAGTTACATGATCCCAAACTCGCTTTTGATTGAGGCCACTTACAAAGTCAACGCTAGATGACACAAGTGACATGATTTGATCAATAAAGTGGCTACCCCAGTCAAAGATTGCGCCGCCGGAGATTGCGGCATCAGAATGCCAATACGAGCATGGCTTTGAATAACCACCGACAAAGCTTTCGTAATGAAAGAGATCACCGATCTGATCAGTTTCAATTTGCTGCTTAATCGTTAAGAAATCTAGGTCGTAGCGTCGATTCTGATAAACAACCAATAGCGCACTATTTGTCTGAGCTAATTCCATTAACTCATCACACTCTTGCGTAGTCAGCGCCATTGGCTTTTCAAGCATGACATGGAGGCCGAGTAATAATGCTTGTTTCGCCCATTTGTAGTGACTGTTGGGAGGTGTTGAAATTACTACCAAATCAATTTCGCCTTCGGCCAACATTTCATTGGCATCGGTAAAGGTTTTAGCATCAGGTGAAATCAGCAAGGCAGCCTCAATCCGCTTTGGATTTGTGTCACAGACTGCATAAAGAGTTAGACCCGCGGTGGCTTGAACCGCTTTGCTATGTTCATCTCCGATAGCGCCATAGGCAAGTAATCCAACTTTTATATCTTTGCTAGACAACGTTAAAACTCCTTGATTAGGTAACACGAAAGGATAGCGTTGATGTGATGCTAAGGCGCCTTGAAAAGCTAATGTTTTCCGCCACGCGCTTGGGTTACCTCAACATTATTTAAAGATAATTCTTGTAATTATCAATATGATCTAGCATGCGAATTGTCTCGTTCCTTTCATCTGCGATAGCGAAAAGTAGACCCATATCTCTGAAATCGGTCAACCAGAACGGGCAGTCCGCCGTGAGCGCGAGATTGAACCAGCATCGTAATTTCCAAACTCGAGTTTGGTTTCTAAGCTGAACAATTTGATCACCGTTATTTATGATGGGCAGTGCCGATTTTGTAAGGCTTGCCTCAATTGGTTAGAAATAAAACTTAAGGTAACCACGCTGGCCTATCAAGAGATAGATACAACGCGTTTTGGCCTTACCAAAGATCAGTGCAGCGTTCAGGTACATATAGAAATTCAAGGCCAAGTAATTGCAGGAGCCGCAGCGGTTGCCACCTTATTAAATGCACGTGGTAATAAAAAATTGGCTAGCCTGATATTTAGGTCTGGGCCGATAGCCCGAATTGGATATCGCTGGGTAGCCTCACATCGGAACTCGTGGATAATCAAAAGCGCCACGAAAATTCTTGAAAGAAAATCACAGATAATTTAAATTGCAGTTTTCTTTTTTAAAGGAATCAATTTACTGCCCACTACTAAGCCCGCGCCGATTAAGACCAGATTCTTTACTATGTATTGACCTTCTAGCGTTAAATCAAATGGAATACTTGTAAAACAAACATCTGGAAGCAGAACAAGCGGCAGAAAAGTTCCTGGCATTTGCAAGGCCAAAAGTCCAAGTCCAATTCGGATAAGTGAGGGAAAGAGCAGGCAGATACCAATTAGCATTTCCCAGATTCCTAGTATTGGGATAAATATTTTTGGGTCAAACCAGTAGACAGTTTTTGTGATTAGTTCCACCGCAGGGCTTTGCCCAAACGGTTTGAGAGCTCCAAACCAAATAAATATGATCGCTAAACTAAAACGGAGCAGAGTCAGTGAATTGCGATTTAGTTGATCGATAAACCAATAATCGAAATCTTTAACTCTCTTTATTAAGGAATTCATTTTCTACCCTCGCCTCACTCTCTACATTTTAACTAGTTTGTCTGCCTTAAAAGGGCTTAAAGGCCCATTACCCTGATTTCAAATGGTGAGTAGTAACACCATCCTTTACCCTTTCGGAATGCGAACACGAATCAGCGCCTGCTCTTTAGGAATACTTTGAAATCAAATAATAAGCAGTGGTTCCTGGCGTAGGTAGCGGGTTCGATTACGCTTTAATTATCTAATGCAGCAGATAAAGAAGGCCACACAACTTCTCTTAGGCGTTGCCCTTTTCTACACCGGCACCACTCACCTGACAACCAACCGAACCACCTTCCAAGCACAAGTTCCCAACTGGGTGCCGTTATCTGCCGACTTTGTTGTCATCGCCTCTGGTGCCATAGAAATAATACTGGGCTTATCGCTTGCCCTACTGTGGAAATATCGCACCCAGATCGGTTGGGCTACCGCCGCATTTTTCATTGCTATTTTTCCAGG
>BJFY01000002.1:9208-153368 GCA_014190155.1 Actinomycetes bacterium
CCACCATCTGCATGTAGACCCATTCCAATAACATTTGGAACCATTACCCAATCGGTTGCATCAATAAAAACTCGACGCATCCACTCTAAAAATTCTTGCGGATTGGTGCCAGTGATAAGTGCAAGATTGCTTAGTAACATTAGGCGCGGAATGTGGTGCACCCAGGCGCGTTCCTCAATATCTTGAACTGTTGACTTAATGCAGTTCATTTTGGTCTTACTTGAATCGGTAAAGAGTGGCAATAATTCACGGTTAGCACCTAATTGATTGTTATCTTTAAACTCTGGTCCAAGAAACCAATACATTCCATTTACATATTCGCGCCAGCCAATAATCTGACGGATAAAGGCTTCGGCGGATTCGATTTGAACTTTGCCTTTTTCAAATGCGATAAGGGCGGCATCGATAACCTCGCCAGGATGTAGCAGGCCGTTATTTAAATATGGGCTTAAAAGAGAGTGATGTAGCGTCCAGCTATCTAAAGCCATTGCATCTTCATATGGTCCGAAATTTGCAAAGTGATTTTTAATAAAATATTTTAATTGTTTTAGCGCGCCGTTACGGGTCGTGGCCCAAGTTCGCTTCATTTCAATGCCAAGTTCGCTGGCAACTTGGATATCTATCTCATCACGGTCATGTTCTAAGTAAGCTGGCCAGGTGTAATTCTTTGGTGGTGGTAAACGATTCTCTTTATCAAAGTTCCAAGCACCACCAACTGGATCTTTACCAGCCATTAGAATGTTTAGCCGCACCCGTTGTTTTCGATAAAAGTTCTCCATTAAAAATGTTTTTTGGCTATCTGCCCATAATTTAAAGTCACTTCTTGATGTAAGGAAGAAATCATTTGGGAGGTAGGTAGCCTCCAATTCACTAAGGTTTTTACTTAGGCGAAAGGAAGATTGTTCCGCGCAGATTAGGGGAGTATTTGGATGGGATTTTTGAATCTCTTTTAATCCGGTCACCGTGTTTTTAGCTTTTAGGTATTTAACCTGGTAACCATCGCTTTCAAGTTCACTAGCAAAATGACGTGCTGCGGAGATTAAAAAGAAGAGCCGCTCAGGATGCCAGTCAGCGCCATTAACCATCGCTTGGCTTTCGATTAAAACAATTAGATCCTCTTTTTTATTTGCCGCTTTTAGCACACCAAAACTTCTATGCAATTGGTCAAATGGAAGAAAACGGATCGACCTCATTTACTCACCTGCGCCATGGCATCATCTTAAATCGGGGTTTTACCTTTCGCTATGCGGGGATTTGTTAGGTAGATTAGTATTGCGTCGCCTCTTGAAAAAGAGCCTATCTTAAGGAGAGAAATTATGGATGAAAAAGGTTTCTTAGAGTTATGGAACACCAAACGTACACAAGTAATCAGCGCTCAAATGGGGCCAACATTGATGCTAATTGGTGTGTTTGTGTTAGCTGCTTTTGGAAAATTCGAAACCGCATCTGATGGTGCAAAGTATTTAACGGTAGGTGTTGCAGCAGCGACTGGGGTTTTAGCAATAATTTCGCAGTACGCAACTATTCGTGAGGCCGAAGCTCTTATTCTTGATTTGAAGAAGCTAGAAAAGCCTTCGCAATTAGCTCAAAAAATTTCACAATCGCGCGGATTATTATCGCTATCTGGTATTGCGATGGTCGGAATCGGAATTGCGATTTTTGCTCTTGTAGTTTGGGCTGTGCTCGGCTAAAACTGTGGCTAAGTTTGTAGTATTAATTTGCTTCATAGCGTTTGTGGCGGTGTTACTTATTGCCTATGAGCGACCTAGTAGATCGAAAAATAAAATAACGGGAAGAGGCGGGGACTTCGAATCTTGACCTGTTAGCGGTTGCGATGGGCCGACTTTGATAAAAAGATTGCAAAAACAAGTGCAACTACAATCAAAGAGTTCAGGCCCATCTCAAATACCGCTCGGTTAAAGGCGGTATCGGATTTACTTGACTCAAGCGTTAACGAAGCGCCCACAGTTAAAATATGACGTACCGCCGCAATCACTCCGATGATAAGAAACTTATCAAGTTGATAGACACCATCGGTAAATCGGGAGATAACAGTGCGAAGAATTTCTAAGATAATTACGATAAAAAGAACATCATTGACACCTTGAATCATTCCGTTAGGGAAAAAGGGTTCGGTTCTAATCAAGCGCATCATGCTTTGATAAAAAGCACCTACTGAGATGCCAAAGAGAACGACGGCTAGCGCTGCATGGAATATATCCTCGATGAGATCTACATATCGAAGGGGCAAAAATGAGGTCTCAATTCGAGCGACCTTCTGAGGTTTGTTTTCTAGCGCCATAGTCAAGGTTACATCGCCCACCAGATAATTGCACGGGGAAAGTAACTTTATCAATCCGAAACTGGTTTAGTGGTGGCCGTCGCCTAGCTCAAGTACATCCTTTGCGGACGGTTTCTCAATTTGTTCTTGATGAGCCTTAGATGCATATTGTTGCAACTTTGCGCGGAGACCTTTTGGATTACGTACGCCAGCCGAATTTTCTTGGGTAATTTCTAGTGGTGGGAGTTGTTCATGCTGAGTGAGCGTCCATTTCTTTTCTGGTGAAAGCTCTTCATGTATTTCGACGAACTCACCATGAGGCAACATAACTAATCTGCCTGTTTCTTTACCGTGTAAGACTAATTCACGATCTGAGCGTTGCAATGAAAGACAAATACGTTTGGTGATCATAAATGCGATTGGGGGCAGGAGTAAAACACCAATACGAGAGAACCACATGATTTGATTAATAGTCAAACTGAAGTGGGTGGCGAGTAAGTCGTTGCCACCGTTAAGTAGCGTAACGAGCACAAAAGTTAGCGACATTGCACCTAACGCGGTTCGGTTTGGCGCGTTACGTGGTCGATCGAGAAGATGGTGTTCGCGTTTATCGCCAGTCATCCAACTTTCGATAAATGGATAGAGCGCCATGCCGGTAAATAAAATTCCTGGGATTATTAAGGCTGGAATTAAAATGTTCCAAGAAATTGTGTGACCAAAGGCGTGAGTTTCAAGTGGTGGTGCCATTCGAACTAAACCATCGAGCCATCCCATGTACCAATCTGGTTGAGAACCTGCCGTGATTTGGCCCGGGGTATAAGGACCAAAGAGCCAGATCGGGTTGATTGATGCGACCGCTCCTAAAAATGCAGTGAAACCAAATACGATGAAGAAGAATCCACCAGCTTTTGCCATGTATACCGGCATAAGTGGGTATCCGACGACATTTTTCTCGGTTCGACCAGGGCCTGGGTATTGCGTGTGTTTTTGGTACCAGACCAACATTAAGTGCGCAGTTATCAGCGCTAGGAAAATTCCTGGTAGCAAAAGAATATGTACGGTGTAGATACGCGGTATAAACACTTCGCCTGGGAATGGTCCACCAAAAACAAAATAAGCTAAATAGGAACCAACGACTGGGATGGCTTGAATTATTGCTTCAGCAATTCGGATGCCAGTGCCAGAGAGCAGATCATCTGGGAGCGAGTAACCGAGGAAGCCTTCAACGATACCAAGAGTTAATAATCCAATACCAAGAATCCAGTTGAACTCACGTGGTTTTCGAAATGCGCCAGTGAAGAACACGCGGAGTAAATGAACCACGATTGCAACCATAAATAACAAAGCGGCCCAATGGTGAATTTGGCGCATCAATAAACCACCGCGAATATCAAAAGAAATGTGGAGAGTTGATGCGTATGCGGCGGACATCTTTAAACCAGAGAGTGGTTGGTAACTTCCGTCGTACTCTACTTCTTGCATTGAAGGGTCATACCAGAAGGTTAAGAAAGTTCCAGTTAGCAACAAGATTATAAAAGAGTAGAGCGCAATTTCACCGAGCATAAAGGACCAGTGGTCCGGAAATACTTTATTTAAATTTTTTTTCAACCATTTCGCAGCGCCAGTTCGTTCATCAACGTAATTGGCTACGGTGCCAGCAACTCTTTCAGATCTGGTCATGATGAATCACGCTCCCAAAAACTTGGTCCAACTGGTTCGGTAAATGGTTGCTTAGCAACTAAGTAACCTTCAGAATCAAGTGCTAACGCTAATTGTGGCAGAGGTCGAGCAGATGGGCCAAAGATAACTTTTGCGGCACGCGTGACATCAAATGTTGATTGGTGGCATGGACATAAGAGGTGTTTGGTTGTCTGCTCATAGAGCGCAACGGCACATCCCATGTGGGAACAAATTTTTGAGAATGCGATGATGCCTTCATGGGTCCAAGAGAGACGTTCAGCATCAAGTTGAAATTCTGCAGGACGGATCCGAATAAGTAGAACCGCATCTTTACCGATATCTTCTAATTTGCGTTCTTTGCCAGCAAGTAATTCTGGCAGAACTTGGGCAACGGCTCCGATTTCTAAATCTGAGGGTTTAATCGGGCGATTACCTGGATCTGTAACTAAGCGAGTTCCAGCTTCCCAAGATGTTTTAGAAAAATCATCTTTAGGGAGTGGGCCTAAGTCGCGGAGAAGCAGCAGCGGTGTTAATCCGGAGAGACCAAGTGCAATTCCGAGAGTCCGTTTTATGA
Organism: Actinomycetes bacterium; assembly: GCA_014190155.1. Classification (GTDB taxonomy): domain Bacteria; phylum Actinomycetota; class Actinomycetes; order Nanopelagicales; family Nanopelagicaceae; genus UBA7398. The sequence continues at coordinate 13,744 of BJFY01000002.1, forward strand.
TTGATCGACGACCAAGACCCGCATCTGCTGCACCTTCTTTTACAGTTTTTACAAAGTCTTCACGATCTACTTCTTCGGATCGCAATTCATGGCGTTGGGCGACAACTTCATTATCTGGCATCAAAGTTTTAGCCCAATGAACTGCGCCCATTCCGATGAAGAAGAGCGAAATTGCCATTCCAAGTCCTAGGAAAAGTTGCTTCGCATTTGAATTACCTAACACAGGCAAGAAAATAAAGATTTTTTCGGACATAAATGTGTAAGAGTAGAGAAATAAAATTGTTCCAAGGGCGGAAATTATAAAAAGAATGCCAACTTGACGTTCGGCTTTCTTAGCGGCTGTTGGGTCCAAATCTGATTTGCGATGTAAGTGCGCCGGGATTCCAGGATCAGTTAATGGTGCAACTTCGTTGGATTGGTTATCAGATGTCATTTGATCACTTTGCCTTTGCGGTTATCCATACAGCAACTCCAATTAAAGCAATGATCCCAAGCGACCATGAAAGTAATCCTTCGGTCACAGGTCCAGTTCTACCAAGTGAGGCGCCGCCAAGGTTAGGTTCGTTTTCAGCGGCTTTAATCCATTTGATAATTGAAAGTTTTTCAGCAGGCGTGATGATTTTGTCGGAGAAAACTGGCATTGATTGCGGGCCAGTTATAAGCGCTTCGTAAATATGTTTAACTTCTACGCCCATCAGACTTGGTGCATATTTTCCTTGAGAAAGCGCACCACCTTGGCCCGCAAAGTTATGACACATTGAACAATTGCTTCTAAACAATTGGCCACCTTCGGCAGCATCGCCAGATCGTTCCCAGGCTAAATCTTCATTGCGGATAGCGGCTGGACCAGGGGCGAGTGAAGCAACATAAGCTGCCAGTGCCGCAGTTTCGGCCTCGTTGTAAATCGGATCCTTTCGGGCAGCTTGCACGCTCATATCTGTCATAGGCATTCGGCCAGTTCCAACTTGGAAATCAACTGAAGCAGCGCCAACGCCAATTAGGGATGGTGCAATTGCGCCACCTTCTAGGTTTAAGCCATGGCATGACGAACATCCGCGAGCGAAAATTTCTTTTCCTTCAGCAATTAAAGTGGTTTTATCATTACTTGACGTTACCGCTTTAAATGTGGTTGCGCTGGCGACCGAGTAAGAAGTAGCAAGCAGAAAAAGCGCGGCGGCTAAAAGCGCAGGACCAAAGAATCTAGATCGACGGTATCGCGAAATAAAATTCATTACCTTGCTTCCTACTTAATTAAGTAGATCGCCGAGAAGAGCGCGATCCAAACGATGTCGACGAAGTGCCAATAATAAGAAACCACAATTGCGGTGGTAGCTTGTTTATGGCCAAATTTTTGGACTTTGAAAACTCGCAGCAAAACTACTAAGAAAGCAATTAATCCGCCGGTTACATGCATACCGTGGAAGCCAGTAGTGATGTAAAAGACTGAACCATAGGCTTGCGCGGAAAGCGAAATTCCCTCTGAAACTAATTTTGCATATTCATAAACTTGGCCGCCGATGAAGAAAGCGCCCATCAAAAAAGTTAGCGCGAACCATTCTCGCAATCCCCATTTTGTAAATTGCCACAACTTGCCGCTCCTCGATGCTTGAAACCGCTCAGCTGCAAAAACGCCAAACTGACAAGTTACGGATGAAAGCACAAGAACTGTGGTGTTAATGGCGGCGAATGGAATGTTGAGCAGTGCCGATGATTCACTCCAAACTTTCGGGCCTTGCACGGAACGAGTTGTGAAATACATTGCGAAGAGCGCCGCAAAGAACATTAATTCACTGGAGAGCCAGACAATTGTTCCGACCGCCACAACATTTGGACGATTAACTTTTCTAGGCATTAAAGTCGGATTGGTAACGGTGCTGGACATAAGGGCAATTATTCCCGATTTGTGCGGAAATACCGATTTAAGGGGGTAAGGGGAAGCCTTTTTTCCTCGTATAACTGGTGAAACGCATCACGCTCGGAATGGTTCGGAGTGACCAAAAAGAATTGATTTTGCTCGCTAAACTCGAGCCATGAATTCCGACCGCAAATTGACCATCGCGATTTATTCGGATGATTCTTCAGTACGGAGTTCGATCATGAGCGCTTTAGGAAAGCGCATTTCGGTGGATTTCCCAGAACATAAAATTCTGGAATTTGCGACCGGTGCTGCGGTTAAAAGCTATATCGACGATAAAAAGCGCGCCGATATTTACATCTTGGATGGCGAAGCAGTCCCAGAAGGTGGCTTGGGGTTAGCTCGCCAATTGAAAGATGAGTTATTTAATTGTCCGCCGATATTGGTTATTACTGGGCGAGTTCAAGATGCTTGGTTAGCCGGGTGGTCGCGGGCAGATGGCGTGGTTACCCACCCGATTGATCCATTTACGATTGCAACCACAGTTGGAAATTTACTTAAAAATCAAGCAATTCTGCCAGCGTAGTAACGCTAAAACTTCCTAACCTTTCGAAGAGACCGTGCAACACATCTACGGTGGCACGTGAATCATCGAGCGCGCGATGGTTTGGTTGTGAATCGGTTCCGTAATATGCGGCGAGCGTTTCCAATTTATTGTTTTGGACATCATCTTTAGTAAGAATTTTTCGAGCGAGGTAAGCTGTATCAATTACCGGAAATTCGGGCCAATCGAAAGCAGCAGATTGCGCAGCTGCTAATAAAAAACTCATATCAAATGGCGCATTATGGGCGACTAAAACAGTTTCATCAGGGGAGCCGCAGAATTCTAAAAAGATCGGAACCACTTCATGAATCCAAGGCGACTCCATAACCATCGCATCGGAAATTCCGGTGATGTTGGTGATTAATTCTGGAATCGGTGACCCGGGATTAATCAAACTTTGGAACTCTGCAATAACTTTACCGCCACATACTTTTACTGCGCCGATCTCGGTAATGGCAGCGCCGCTAGCTGGTGACCATCCGGTCGTTTCTAAATCAACAACTACAAATGTAGTTTCGGCGAGCGTGCGGTTATCTAACGGGGTACTCATCTTCTTAATCTACGGGCTAGATATGACATTTCACATTAGAGTGGCGACATGGCTACCAAAAACGCACCAGCCGGATGGCTTACCGATTATCTCCATGATGGCACCGGTAAGAATGGCAAAATTGGAATTATTTTCGTACATGGATTTACGGGATCGCCGGCCTCAATGCGGCCATGGGCTCATTATTTTCAAGAACTTGGCTACACAATCAGAGTGCCACGAATTCCGGGGCATGGCACGAAATGGGAAGATTTAAATCACGTTAAATGGCAAGAATGGCCAGATCGCGTGCAGAAAGATATTGATGATCTTTCAAAAATTTGCGAAAAAATATTTATCTGTGGGCTATCTATGGGTGGCGGAAATACCCTTTACGTCGCGGCTAAGAACCAAGGAAAGATTTCTGGAATCGTGTTAGTAAACCCGATGATTCATATTCCGGGCGTAAAGATTCGCTTTGGCCGCATTCTGGCAAAATTAAAAGCTGGCATGCCATCGGTTGGCGACGATATTAAAAAACCTGGGGTAACGGAGTGGGGTTATGACGTTCTTCCTACTGCGGGCGTTGTGCAACTTTACGAATTTCTAAAGAAATCCAGATCTAAACTGCCGAACGTTAAAACCCCACTACTTTTATTCCATAGCGTCGATGATCATGTGCTCGGGGTATCCAATACTGAAATAATCATGGCAGAAATTGGTAGCTTAGATAAGAACAGAGTTGAATTATTGAATAGTTACCATGTTGCAACAATGGACTTTGATGCTGAAATAATCTTTGAAAACTCTAGATTATTTGTGGAGCGTTTAAGTGGCTAATAATCCATTTTTTGAGCGAAGTACTTTGCCATTCGAATTGCCACCGTTTAGCGAGATAAAAGATGAGCACTATTTACCGGCGTTTTATGAAGGAACTAAAATCCAACTCGCCGAAGTCACGACCATAATTGATTCTGCAGAACCAACTACTTTTGAGAACACGATTGTTGCTTTAGAAAAGAGCGGACAATTACTGGGTCGGATGCTCAATGTTTTTTATAATAAATCTTCTAGCGACACGAGCGATTTGATTGATGAGATCGAAGCTGAGATTGCGCCCAAGTTGGCAGCCCATTCTGATGCGATCCAATTAAACCCAAAATTATTTGCAAAGATTAAATCTCTTCACGAAAACTGCGGTTCGCTCAATCTAAATAGTGAAGATAGTTGGTTGCTTGAAAAATATTATCGAGATTTAGTGCACGCCGGCGCTCATCTAAGCGACGAAGAGCGGTTGCAATTAACTGGGATTAATGAAGAACTTTCCAAATTACAAACTGCTTTTGGAAAGAACTTGTTAAATGACACCAATGATCTGGCGGTAATGGTTGAAAACCTAGCGGATCTCGATGGATTAACCGCGGCCGAAATCGCAACCGCAAGCAATGCCGCCAAAGACCGCGGACATGAAGGAAAATATTTATTAGCTATGGTGAATTTCACGGGTAATCCGCTACTGACAACCCTTAAAAATCGAGAATTGCGCAAAAAGATTATGGATGCTTCGTTAGTAAAAGGAAATCGTAATAACGATAAAGACACTAAAGCGATTTTGTTGCAGATGGTTAGGTTACGCGCCCGCAGAGCAAAACTTTTTGGGGTAAGTTCCCATGCTGAATATGTAATACAAGAACAAACCGCAGGTAGTCCAGCAAATGTACATAAAGTATTACGAGAGATTGCACCAGCCGCGGTCAAAAACGCACGTGACGAGGGTGCGCAATTACAAGAAGCAATTTTTTCTGATGGTCATGAATTTGAATTAGCGAGTTGGGATTGGGAGATGTATTCCGAGAAAGTTCGACTCGCAAAACATAACGTTGATACTGCCGCAATGCGGCCTTATTTTGAGCTAGAACGAGTGTTACACGATGGCGTTTTCTTTGCTGCTACTAAATTATTCGGTATAACTTTCAAAGAATGTAAAGATCTAATCACTTACCATCCTGAAGCTCGGGCATTTGAAGTTAAAAATGAAGATGGTTCACCGCTGGGTCTATATGTTGGCGATTTTTTCACAAGAGATTCAAAGCGTGGTGGCGCATGGATGAATAGTTTGGTTCGTCAAAACACTTTACTGGGTCAATTGCCGGTAGTCGTAAACAATCTAAATATTCCTAAACCACCAAAAGGTGAACCAGCCTTATTAACTCTAGATTTCACGACTACTTTGTTCCATGAATTCGGACATGCGCTGCACGGTTTGCTTTCACAAGTTAAATATCCACGAGTATCAGGAACTAGTGTCCAACGAGATTTCGTAGAGTTCCCATCCCAAGTGAATGAGATGTGGATTTTGTGGCCGGAAGTTGTAAAAAACTATGCGCGCCATTACCAAACCGGCGAACAAATGCCGCAAAACTGGATTGATAATTTGCAAGCGGCTGCGACCTTTAACGAGGGTTTCGCAACTACAAGTTATCTAGCCGCTGCAATTCTAGATTTAGCATGGCATTCGCTAACTGAAGCCGATGCTGTGGATAATGTGAGTGAATTTGAACGGCAAGCAATCGCAGATTACGGCTTGGATTATCCGCCGGTACATACGCGATACCGTTCCACATATTTCTCACACATCTTTGCGGGTGGCTACTCTGCTGGCTATTACGGTTATATCTGGAGTGAAGTATTGGATGCAGATTCGGTTGAATGGTTTAAAGAAAATGGTGGCTTAACTCGTGCAAATGGCGATCATTTCCGCAAAGAGCTATTAAGTCGTGGTGGCTCAATTGATTCAATGCAAATGTTTCGAAACTTTCGTGGTCGCGATGCAACTATCACACCGCTACTTACAAGACGTGGCTTAACTTAATTAGTTTCGGGTTTTTTGCGTGACATCAACGCCCAAAGAACTGAGGCAATAACACCGAGGGCAATTAGTAGCATCAACGGAGTGACTTTTTCATTAAGTAAAAGTGCGGCCCAACCTAGCGTCATGATTGCTTGTAATTGTTGGACTTGGGAGCCGCGTGCAGTCCCAGCATCACTTAACCCGCGATACCAAGCAAAGAAACCGATGTACATAGAAGAGAAGCCGATCATCACGATTCCGAAGATAGCGTGACCAGTTATTGGCGCTCCAGTATTAGTTTTTATCCAAATTATTATGGAAGCGGGAATGCAGATAGGGAGCGCAAGAATTACTACCCATGAAATAACTTGCCACCCAGGCATTAGTTTTGTGAGTTCCGCGCCTTCAACATAACAGAACGAGGAAGCGATTACTGCGCAGATTGTTAGAAAATCAGCGAGCAGATCACCGTTTTCGGCGCCGCCGCGTGAAATCGCAAAGAGAATTAAGAGAAAAGTTCCAATAGCGGACGCTAACCAAAATTGCCAACTAACTTTTTCGTTGGTACGTATGACTGCCATGATTGCAGTTGTGAGTGGCATGATCGCGGCGATAACAGCAACGTGAGCAGATGTTGTTCTATTCAAAGCTAAGGCAATCAAAATTGGCCATGCAAACGCAGCCCCAATAGTGGTGTAGATCATTGGCTTCCATGATGTCCGCGGCAGTGCCGGTACTTTTGCACCTAGCATCAACGGAATCGCAAGCAGCGATGCAAATATTGGACGGGAAGTTGCGGTCAAATATGGGCTAAAACTTTCCAAAGCCCATTTAGTCATCGGGAGCGAGAGCGAGAATAGAAATACCGCAACCAGCGCAAAGAGCATTCCGTTTAATTCTCGTCGCGTTAGATGCACATCGCTAATACTGCCCTACCTCTGGCTAGAATCCACCTTATGACTTCTGGCATGACTTACAACGTGAATCAAATTCGTGCCCAATTCCCAGCGCTTAATTCTGGAACTGCTTTCTTTGATGGCCCTGGTGGATCACAAGTTCCAAAGTCGGTTGGCGATGCGATGGCAAAAACTATTACATCGGCTATTTCTAATCGCGGTACAACTACTAAAGCCGAACAAAATGCAGATTTGGTAGTACTTGGTTTCCGAAGCGCGGTGGCAGATTTATTGAATTGCGATCCAGCTGGCGTTGTTTACGGGCGCAGTTGGACTCAAATAACTTACGATTTCTCCAGAACATTAGCTAAATCTTGGAAAGCTGGTGATGAAATTATTGTCACCCGTCTTGATCATGATTCAAATGTTCGACCATGGGTGCAAGCAGCAGAAGCTGTTGGGGCAACTGTTAAATGGGCGGAAATTGATACCGCCACTGGCGAACTCGCCCCAGAAGTAATTACAAACCTACTAACTTCTAAAACAAAATTAGTTGCAGTAACGGGTGCTTCGAATGTGCTGGGCACGCGACCAAATATTGCAGCAATCTCAAAATTAGTGCACGCAGTCGGTGCGCTTTTTTATGTTGACGGTGTTCATTTAACTCCACATACGCCAATTGACATGAAAACTTTAGGTGCAGATTTTTACGGATTTTCTTCATACAAACTATTCGGCCCACATTGCGCTGCGATTGCGGCGGACCCGGAATTATTAAATACGTTACAGAACGACAAACTTTTACCAGCAACTTCGATAGTCCCAGAGCGGTTTGAGTTTGGCACGCTGCCTTACGAAATTATGGTGGGAGTTACGGCTGCGATTGATTTTATAGCGGGCATTTTGCCCAATCAGAGCGGTTCCCGCCGGGAGCAAATCGTGGCATCAATGACCGCAATGGAACAGTATGAAGAAAAGTTATTTGCTTACATGGATAAACAATTACGCGCGCTTCCAAAAATTAAGGTTTATAGCAATGCATCGCATCGCACCCCAACTGCATTCTTTACCCTCGAAGGCATAAACTCGGTCGATGTTTATCAGCATTTAGCAAGTAGAAATGTAAATGCGCCGGCTTCAAATTTTTACGGTCTGGAGGCTTGTTTATCGTTAGGACTTGGTGATGCTGGTGCAATCCGCGCCGGTTTAGCTCCTTACAACACCAACGAAGATGTTGATCGGTTGATTAGCGGAATCCGCGAATTAATTAAGTAAATGTCAGCGCTAGCCAGAATCAAGATTGCGGATTTTTCGCGTGTGTTAGCAGGGCCATATGCAACTATGTTGCTCGGGGATATGGGTGCGGAAGTAATCAAAATTGAGCGACCAGCCACCGGCGATGACACCCGAACTTGGGGTCCGCCATTTACCTCTGATGGCGACTCAACCTATTTTCAATCGGTAAATCGAAATAAACTAGGGGTAACCGCCGATTTAACTACCGATCTGGGTAGAGCTAAGGCCTTGGAGATCATCAGCACGTGTGATGTTTTGGTGGAGAATTTCACGATTGGCACTATGGAAAAATTCGGCCTAGGTTATAAAGAATTACATAAAAAATTTCCAAAGTTAATTTATTGCCAAATCTCGGGCTTTGGTGCAAGTACAGCCGCTGCGAGACTTCCCGGGTATGACTTGTTAGTGCAAGGCATGAGCGGGTTGATGAGTATTACTGGGTCAGATGAAAACTCACCAACAAAAGTAGGGGCAGCGTTAGTAGATGTAATCTCTGGGTTACATGCAGCGTTAGGAATATCAGCTGCGTTGGTTAGTCGAGCGAATTCTGGAGTTGGTCAGAAAATCGAAATTAATTTATTAAGTTCAGCACTTTCTGCGATGGTTAATCAAAGTGCAGCAGTTGCTGGAGCTGGAGTTACTCCAAAAGCTATGGGGAATGCACATCCAAGCATTGCACCTTACGAAGTTTATCAAGCAAAAGATCAGCGCTTAATTATCGCGGTTGGCAATGATCGTCAGTTTTTGGAATTAGTTAAAGTATTAAATTTAGATATTGCTAATGGCTCCCGGTTCGAAAGCAACTCGCTTCGCGTAGCAAATAGGTTGGCGTTAAATGAAATCTTAAATGCAAAATTTGCCACGGAAACTGCAAGTTATTGGAGTGAAGAGTTAACAAAAGTTGGGGTACCTGCTGGTCCAATTAATTCAATTGCGGAAGGGATTGACCTGGCGGCTGCAATTGGCTTAGAACCAATCGTTACCATAAAAGATCCGCGTTCTGGGAAAAATAGTAAAACTATTGCTAACCCAATTAAGTTTTCAGAAACGCCCGTTTCTTATCGATTAGGTGCACCTGAGCTTGGAGCCGACAACTAACGGTAAGCCGGGATTCCAGTAAGCGCTTCACCAATAACTAATGAATGAATTTCGTGAGTGCCTTCATATGTAAGAACAGTCTCCAAGTTAGCCATATGACGGAAGACCGAATATTCAGTTGTGATCCCAGCGCCACCAAGTATTGAACGCGCTTCTCGAGCGATTTCAAGGGCGGCCATTGCATTGTTGTATTTGCCCATACTGATTTGCTGCGGCTGAATTTTGCCTGCATCTTTAATTTTTCCGATGTGGAGGGCTAACAACATGGCAGTATTTAATTTGGTAGCCATCGATGCAAATTTTGCTTGAGTAATTTGATGACGAGCGATTGGTCCGTCAAATTGTTCGCGAGTAGCAGCGTATGCGAGGGCGGCTTCTAGGCTATCGCGAGCCGCGCCTACGGTTCCAAAAATAATCCCATAGCGTGCTTCGGCAAGACACATCAGGGGAGCGCGCAAACTAGTAGCACCAGGCAAGCGATCGCTGTCGGAAACTTTTAGGTTTGTGAAAACCAATTCCGCGGTAAGTGAAGCGCGAAGTGAGAGTTTGTGTTTAATTAGGTTCGCTTTAAAACCTTGGGTTTTAGTATCGACGACAAAACCGCGAATCCCTTCATCGGTTTGTGCCCAAATGATTGCTACATCGGCAACAGTTCCATTTGTAATCCACATTTTACTGCCGTTGATAATCCAATTATCGCCATCACGTTTTGCGCTGGTGAGCATTCCGGATGGGTTAGATCCAAAATCTGCTTCAGTTAAACCAAAACAACCAATCACTCGACCCGCGGCCATTTCTGGTAACCATTTTTCTTTTTGGGCTTCGCTGCCGTATTCATGAATTGCGAACATAGAAAGCGAACCTTGCACTGAAATTAACGATCGTAATCCAGAATCACCGGCCTCAAGTTCTAAACAAGCTAGCCCATATGAAGTCGCATCGGTTCCGGCGCAACCATAACCTTCAAGATGCATGCCTAACATTCCAATCACGCCTAACTTAAGCGCTAATTCTCGGACTGGGATATCACCATTCTCATACCAAGCCGCAATGTTTGGCTTGATTTCTTTGGCAACGAAATCTCGGGCAACTTGTTGGATAGCGCGTTGTTCTTCAGTTAGTTCGCGTTCAACTTCTAGTAAGTCGAATGGATGAATTGGATCTTTTGTGGCCATGGCGTAAATCTACCCTTTACTTGTTATTCAGCGATTCGGAAATTAGGGTTATGCGCAACTTCAACAGTATCCATCTGGGCTTTCTGTAATTTTCCAGACCAATCCCAGTTGAGCGATTGCCATCTTGTAAATTGATCAAGCACCCAAACACCACTTTGTCTTGAGCCATTACCGCTTTTGCCGTTGCCACCGAATGGTAAGTGCGCTTCAGCGCCGGAGGTTGAGTTATTAATTGAAATCATGCCAGCTGAAACACCTTCACGATAAGTCCATATGGTTTTTGGATCGCTGCTGTAAATAGCGCAAGAAAGTCCGTAACCATGGCCATTGGATAGTTCAATTGCTTCTTCAATGGTTTTGAATTTACCAACTGTTACCAAGGGACCGAATGTTTCAGTTGCATAAAGCTCATCATCTTTTGTTATGCCGGCAACGATAGTTGGATGCGCAAAGACGCCAGCCTCTGGATCGCCCACAAAACCTGCGCGTGGATTCTCTTTTGTAATCCGGCCAACACCGGTAGAACCCAGCACGGTATGGTGTTTTTGAATCATTCCCAAATGTTTTAAATGGCTCTCTAAGTATTTCTCGCTAATCATTGGTCCGAATAGAACATCTTTCATCGGATCGCCAACTTTTGCATTAGCAACCGTTTCGGCGTATCTAGCTAAGAATGCATCGTAAATAGATTCATGAAGCCAGAGCGTGCCAAGTGATGTGCATCGTTGACCGGCGGTGCCAAAGCCGGCAAAGAGTGCGCCGTCTAGAACTAAATCTAGATTTGCATCTGGCATTACGACCATTGGATTCTTGCCACCTAGTTCAAGGCATGCGCTTTGAATATATTCACCTGTTTTTGCACCGATTTTTCGACCAACTTCAGTTGATCCGGTAAATCCAACTTTATTTATTAACCCTAAAGATAAGCATTTATCCATCGCTTCAAATGTTGCAGCGCCTTCTGCAACAAGAGTTATCAAAATATCTTTTGGTACACCGCCAGCGTGGAAAATTGCGGTGAGCGCGTTGGCAACGGCTGGCGTAAATTCTGCTGGTTTCCAGATAACGGAGTTACCAGTTAATAACGCTGGAACGATGTACCAAGATGGTACTGCTGCTGGGAAATTTCCAGCTGTAATAATTAGCGTGCTACCAACCGGCATTCTAAAAGTAAATAAATTCTTATTGGGCATTTCACTCGGAACAGTTTGGCCGTACATTCGACGACCTTCGCCTATGAAGAAATCACAGGTATCGATAACTTCTTGCACTTCACCTAGCGCTTCGGCATAAACTTTGCCCATTTCGCGAGTTACTAATTTCGCAAGCAATTCTTTATTAGCTTCAACAAGTCGTCCTACATTTGCAATTACTCGACCACGAGCTGGTGCGGGCATTGCTGCCCATGCTTTTTGCGCTGTTTTTGCGCGCTTTGCGGCGGCGACAATCTCATCAGAGGTAGCAGCTGGAAGTTCGACAATTACATCGCTTAGATTTGTGGGATTTTTCGAAACTATGTTGCTCATTCTCTTCCCTCTTTCATATCGCGGTATTGTCGCCTCATGCCTGAGCATTCCACTACTACGTTAGCTGGCGCCATTTTAGATTTACTCTGGCGCGCAGGCGTAAAAGAGTGTTTTGGAATACCTGGTGTACATAATCTCGCATTTTGGAACGCGCTAGATACCAATCGTCCCAGGATTGTTGGAGTTAGACATGAACAATCCTCTGTTTACGCAGCGGATGGCTTAGCTCGAAGCACTGGAAAGTTAGCGGTTGCACTTACTACCACTGGGCCAGGAGCGGCAAATACTTTAGGAGCCTTCGGCGAAGCAGCGAGTAGTGGATCCCCAGTTTTAGTAATTTCATCAGAAGCACCAATCGGAAAGCGCCATAAAGATGGATCACGTGGCTTGTTACATGAGATGAACGATCAAAGCGCACTTTTTACCCCACTTGCGAAGATTAGAAATGGTAAGGCCATGTCGGTTAGCGTTACTGATGCTAAAAGTGCAATTGCTGCAGTTATTGATTTCATATCTGGTTTAACGAACGCGCCAAGTGGATCTGGATATATCGGAATTCCGGCAGATTTATTAGGAGCAAATTTTGATGGCGAGATTCCAACTGCATCGAAAATTGAATTGGCTATTCCAGATTTGGCGCCAGCTATCAAAGAGCTCTCTGGTAAATCACAAATTGGAATTTGGGTTGGTGGCGGTGGTCTTGCAGCAGAGCTTGAAATTGGCATACTTGCTACACATTTAAGCGCTCCGATTTTTACATCATTTGCAGCGCGCGGAGTTTGCGCAAGTAATCCGTTAACTTTACAAGCCCCAATTCATGAACCTGAAATTTCAAATTTAATGGCCGAATGTGAAGCGCTCATCGTTATTGGAAGTCAATTAGATGGCATGAACACTAAAAATTGGAATATTCCTTTCCCTAAATCAATAGTTTTAATTGATGCAGATCCAACCGTTGTGTTACGCAACATATCTCCGCAAGTAGTAATTCAAACCGCGAATCTAAGTTCCGCGCTAACTCAACTTGGCCAATTGAAAGCGCTGAGTAAGTGGGCAGATGTAACTGCGTTAAATCAAAAAGTTAGATCACGGTTAGTAACTGAAGAAAAAAGCGCAAGAGGTATCGCACTAGTGGCGGCGATTGAAGATAATTGGCCGAAGGATGGTGCAATTGTCTGCGATATGGCAGTAGTTGGTTATTGGACCGGCGTTTATGCAATACAACCGCGGCCTAGGCGGCTTTCTTACCCAGTTGGTTGGGGGACTCTTGGATTTGGTTTACCAGCTGCAATTGGTCCTGCGGCTACGGGCATTAAAACTCTTGCAGTCTGCGGAGATGGTGGAGTTGCATTTGCATTGGGTGAGCTAGCAACAATTGTGCAAGAGAAGTTGCCATATACCTTGCTAATTGTTGATGATGGCGGTTACGGGATGCTCCGATACGACCAACAAGTAGCAGCACATCCAGAACGCGGCGTGGATTTGTTCTCGCCTAATTGGGAATTGTTAGCGGCTTCATTCGGCTTGGCTTTTACTGAAAGTACAATTGAAAAACTTGGTGACGCACTTCAACAAGATACTCCAGGAATCATTCTTATCAAGGAAACGCTATATCCACCAAAAAGTACTAGCCCAAGATGGAGCGAGTAGTTACTTAGTTATTGCTTTGACGCCAGCATCAAAAACATTTAAAAAGAAATCTACATCTTTTCGGTTGATAATCATTGGTGGTTTAATTTTTAAAATATTATTATCGGGACCATCGCAGGATAGGAACACTCCAGCATTTTTTGCATATTCAATTAGATCAGCCATCTCTGCAGTTGCCGGCGTATTTTCATCGCGCATTAATTCCACGCCAATAAATAGCCCAGACCCGCGCACATCACCGATTATCGAATGAGATTTGCTAAGTTCTCTTACGCTATTTGAAAGGTAACGACCAATTTCAATCGCGTTAGCTTGCAAATTTTCATCCTGCACAACATCTAAAACTGCTTGACCGATAGCAGCGCTAACTGGGTTACCGCCAAAGGTATTGAAATACTCCATGCCATTATGGAATGCCGCGGCAATTTCTGGCGTCGTAACCACAGCAGCTAGCGGGTGACCATTTCCTAGCGGTTTGCCCATAGTTACGATATCTGGAACCACGCCATGTAATTCAAATCCCCAGAATTTTTCACCTACTCGACCTAAACCAATTTGTACTTCATCGCTGATGCAGATTCCGCCACTCGCGCGAACTTGTTCGAAAGCGCTCTTCAAAAAGCCTTCGGCTAAGCGAATTTGGCCACCAGTGCTAACAATTCCCTCACAGAAAAAAGCAGCAAGTGGTTCTTTCAAATTAGAAATTACATTTGCAAAATCAGCAGCATATTTAATTCCGGCGCCTTCGCCACGGTACTGGCCGCGGAACGGGTCGGGTAGTTCTGCGACGCCAACATGAGCCGGCGTTCCAGCGCCACCTTTACCTAGGAATTTATAAGGACTAATTTCAACGACGCTCTGGGTATGGCCGTGATAGCCATGCTTCAAAGCAATCATGCCTTTTCGTTTTGTGTATGCGTGCGCCAATCGAATGGCTAAATCATTAGCTTCACTTCCACTATTTACAAAGAAGATCACAGTTAATGGGTCTGGGAGTGTGTTAGTTAGCGCGCGGCCGTATTCAACGATGTTCTGGTGCAAATATCGGGTGTTGGTATTTAAAGCTGCCATCTGGCTTGCTCCAGCTGCTACGACACGGGAATGACCATGGCCAACATGAGCTACGTTGTTAACTAGATCTAAATATTTTCTACCGCTTTGATCAAAGAGATAAGCACCTTCACCTTTAACGATTTGTAGCGGTGTTCTAAAATTTAAACTAAGGTTTTGCGAAAGCACAGTGTCGCGCTGATTTCTAATGACTTCTGGCGAAACCTTGCCGTGGGCGTCTGCTCCTTCTTTGATACGTAAGATTAAATTCGGATTGGGGGAGATACTCCGCCAAAGTGAAACTTCATCTCGAGGTGCTACTCCGTGCACATCTAATCCCATTCCACAGAGATCTGTTAGTAATTGGAAATGGGTATGTGGTGGCCAACCAACATTCTCTGCTTCCACACCCATAGTTGCAATTTGATCGCCCGCTTTGACCTTCATGCCAACAGTTAGCGGAAGCAGGGATGTCCGAGATAAATGACCATATAAAGTCCAAAACGGAATACCGGTATCAGTTAAATGTTTCAACATTATGACTGGGCCATAATCTAAATAAGTGTTGTTATCGTTGAAAGCGTAAACTTCACCATCTAGAGGTGCATAAACTGCGGAACCTGCCGGCATTCCCAAATCTACACCGAGGTGGAAAGTACGGGCACTTGGGCTCTTTATATTGAAAGCTTCGCCTTGATAAACATTGCGTTCTTCGCAGTAATAGCCAATTGAAACTTGGGCATCCACTTGCGCCATTAAAGCGTTTAGTTCGGCTTCGGTTCGAGGTAAGGCAGGGTTATCAATGGACCAGTTAAAGAAATATTTCTTTGCAGAAGCAAATGGTTTGCAAACGACATCGCTAGGTTTAGCAACTGTCTCCAAATATTGACGAATGGCGCGGGAGTTTGGATTTCCTTCATATCCACAGGCATCTCTAAAACGAAAATGTGAGTGATTGCGATCAGTCTTAGCTAATTTTATAAGTGCATCAGGCACTACGCCTTGACTTATTAATAAGTATTCGTTTGCTGGTGCTGATTTACTTTGAATGGCAGCATTTACCACGCTCATTGCTAACCGAACTTGGATTAAATCGAAGAGTATTTCTAATTCTACCGGGGTAAGGGGAGCGACCATGTGGTAGCCGCGGATCAGTGGCAGGATTTCTTTGATCGGTTCATCCTTTTCTAGAACCATATAAGCCGCGCATACAGCCAAGCCAACAATCTTTGGGGCGATAACGATGTCACCGAAATCAATCAAGCCCAATCGGTCGCCATCTACGAGAATGTTGTAATCATTACCATCGTTATGAATTACCTGAGTAGGTAGCGCGCGCAGTTTAGGAATTACGTTATCTTTAAAATTCTGTAGAACTTTAGTTACTGCTGCTTGCAAAACCAAGTCTTTAATTAAATTAGTTTCTGCAATTAACGAGCCCGCTTGTAATAAATTCCAAATGAATTGGCGATTTAGAACTTGCGCGTTTTTTTCATTTATCGCAATTGTGGCCAGCTTCTTATCAACTAAGGCGATTTTGGCGCCAAGTGTCTGCAAGAGATTGGAATCAGTTTCGCTCTTAGCCCAAGGTTCGCCATCCACCCATTGCAATAACCGTGCGGTACAGCCATTAGGAAGATCAACTAAGAAATGGCCTTGCTTGGATTGAATTGGAGTCGGGATCCCGGCAATTTCTAGCATCCGAAGTGCAAAATCTTGGAGTTCGAGCCAATCACGATTTCCGGCTTCGTACAATTTTAAAACATAGACCTGATCTGTAACCACTTTGAAATTTAAGTCGCGCTCACCTGGGAGCTGGGATATTTCACCAATGAGTCCGAAATGATCTTTAAGAATTGCTTCTGGATTCAAATCTTTCATTTTCCACCTCTTTTCTGCATTAGCAATTCCACGAAAGCAGCATCCTGTATCCCAAGACCAACGCTGAAATAGCAGATAACTTCGGCGGGGTTTTCGCGTCCGTTAGCGCTTCTATTAATAACTTCGCCTATCGAAACAACTTCGGCCCATTTTCGCGCCTGCGATTTTAGCGCTGGAATTATTGATCCACATTGAACTTGGGTTGTTGCGGAATCGTCGGCAAAAACTTTATCTGCGGCGATTAGAACATCTGCCGAAATTTCTTCCCGATTTGGTGCAAAAGATCCGATTGCAATGCAGGTAGTTCCTGGTTTAAGTTTCCCTTTGAATAGCGGGGTCATTGCATTTGTACAAGTAAAAATTAGATCTGCGGTTGCCACTGCTGACTCAACATCTTGCGATATCTCAACTGGCAGATTATCCGCAAATTCTGCCTTAACGGATTTACCTTTATCTGAACTTCTAACGACCATCGTCAATTTTGTTGGTTTGAAAAGTTCTAGGGCAGCTTTGGCGTGCGCAATTGCTTGTGGAGCGCTACCGATAACTGTTATATAATCGAGTTTGTTTGCTAATTCTTGGGCAGCGACCATGCTTGCTGCAGTAGTTCGGATTCGGGTAACGCTTTCGCCATCCACGAAATAAGTTAAAGAACCGGTTTCAGAATCCATAACTGCAATGTATGCCTGCACAACTGGCAAACCCCTGGCACTATTTGAACTGGTAACGCTGCCAAATTTAACAATTGTTGGTGCGGTTATTGCAGCTCGAGCAATATAAGAAAACTGTGCGTTCTCACCATTTGTAATTACCGCCCTTGGACCCATTACTGAAGTTCCAGAAATTAAACCAGCGAACGCTTTACGCTGTGATTCCACAACTTCCTCAAGGGAACAAGCCGATTCAACTTCTGCTGCGGAAATCGTGATCGGGGGCGCAGTGTTCATGTTGCAAACCTTCTCACTTATTTGGTTGCTTCGCGAAATTACGCAGAGCATCACCGCTTAATCTAAAAACAGTCCATTCATCCATTGGGATAGCACCTATGGATTTGTAAAAATTGATGGCAGGTTCATTCCAATCAAGTACCCACCATTGAAAACGTTCGTATCCTCGAGTTACACAAATTTCAGCCAAAGTCTTCATTAGGCCTTGGCCAATACCGCTACCTCTAAATTCCGGCTTTACGAAGAGATCCTCAAGATAAATACCAGGCTGTCCTAACCAAGTTGAATAGTTGAGAAACCAAATTGCAAATCCGGCGACTTGACCATCTACTTCCGCAATCTTGCAGAACGATAATGGGCTAGCGCCAAAAAGTGAGCCGCGAATATCGTCGATTGTGGCAACAACTTCATCTGGTGCTTTTTCATAAACTGCGAGTTCGTGAATTAAATCTAAAATTGATTGGGAATCGCCATAAACTGCATCTCTTATTAACATCGCTATAAATCCTTTTGCATTAGAACTAGAGTCAATCGCTTTTCGTGTTTTATCGCCACTCCAGGCATGCGAGCAGTTTCAATAAATCCGAATCTTTTATGAAATTCTATGGAACGCGTGTTTTCAGAATCAATACCAGCGACCATAATCTTACGATTTTGCTTTAATGCGATTGCCAGTAATTCAGCCATGATCACTCCACCAACGCCATTCCCGCGGTTTTCAGATTTAACATGGAGGCTATGTTCAACTGTTCCGCTATATCCCTCGCCAAATCGAAAATCGTTAAACGCGCCATATCCCACAATCTCGCCGTTGATTTCCGCAACTATTACTGGGTAACCAGAATCAACTCTTTGGTTAAACCATTTAACTCGGTCATCAGGATTTACTTGACTCTCACGATAAATGGCGTTGGTCTTCAGTATGACTTCGTTATAAATATCAGTAATGGCTGAAATGTCCGACAAGGTTGCTTCACGAATTTTCATCGATTGGCTCGCAAGCCTATTACTGCTTGGATTACACAAATTCCAATTAAAATATTAATAACGATGTTCCAACTATTTGTTGCTTGATAAAGCAAGCCAAATCCAACTGGGAAAATTGCGGTTAATCCATAGCCGATTCCTTGCGCCATCGCCGATAAATGTCCGGTTTGTTCTGGCGTTGGTGATTTCATGGCAATTAACCCAAGAGCTACTGGAAGCGCCGCATGGGTCGCGCTAACCAGCACGAGCGATGGAATCGTCCATCCCGTATTTAAATATTGCAATCCTGCGAAGCCAAAAATTCCAGGAATCGCCGTTAGCAATATTGCGTTCTTTTGATTTGCACCTCTACCAAATAGAAGAGGTAGCGCAAAAGTAAAAATAAATCCTGAGAAAGTAGTAAACCCAAGTAAAGCTCCAGCTCTAACTTCACTGTATCCCTGATCAATTAACATCTTTGGCAGCCAAGCAATCTGTACATAGAAAAGCGTTGATTGCAACCCCATATAAAGAGTCACCATCCAAGCTGATTTACTTCGTAATAACGTGCCCCAGTAATTAACATCTTCAAATGTTTTCTTCTTAGCTTTCCGTAATACTGGAATCCAAAGTAGCGCAGTAATTAAAGGTAGCAACGCCCAAATTCCGATTCCGATTCGCCAGCTGTCATGAAAGAACCGAGAAATTGGGATTGAAAATCCCGCCGCGGCAGAAGCCACTAACGCTAACGTGGCAGAATAAATTGGCATGATCACCGTAATTTTTGTGGGGTAGTCACGACGGACTATCGCGGGGGTCACCACATTTAAGATTGCAATGGCGATTCCTAGAATTATGGTCGCTATGAAAACATTGGCAGAATTACCGATTGAACGCGAAATTGTGGCAAAGCCCAAAAGAAAGAGCGAAAGTACGATCAGAAGCTCATTTGAAATTCTGCGAAATAGTTTTGTATAAGGTAACGGCGCAGCTATTGCAAAGCAGATGACTGGAATGGATGTGAGGAAACCAAAAAGTGAGACGGAGATGCCGAGATCTTCCCTAATCTGATTTATCTGGGGCGATAGGCTGGTTAGCGGCGCCCTAATACAACCAGCGATGAGGATTAGAACTATTAATTCTCGGCTGCGCCATTTGAACATTGCTCGAGTATAGAAGGTTCTTTATTTTGGATGGCTAGCCAGTTACAATCCCAATCAGATTTATGTCGATTTAGTAGAAGGCGAGTGGGATCCCAGCTTTGAAACTTATTGAAGCCGCCCCGATCACAGGGCGATCACCAGCCGCGATTGCTTGGTCACATTTAAAATCCGATCGCACTGCTTGGGTCTCAAGTTTTTTTGTTTTTATATTTCTATTTATTGGGGTGATTGCACCGATTTTTCCGCGGATATTGCACACGACTCCGGATGCGTTCCATCCCGAAACCCTTGATGCAGATATGGGTGCGATGCCGATCGGTTCATTTGGTGGAATTTCAATGCAACATTGGTTTGGCGTTGAGCCACGAACTGGCCGCGACATTTTTCTAAGATTTGTTTTCGGTGCACGAACATCACTCTCGATCGCACTAATTGCAACGGTAATCGCCACCATTATCGGTGTGAGCATAGGATTAATTTCTGGTTTTTTTGGTGGCAAAGTAGATCAAGTACTTTCGCGTTTAATGGAAATCATTCTGGCCTTCCCATCAATATTATTTGCGTTAGCCATAACCCCAGTTCTTGAGAGTGTGTTAACCAGAGCTGGATTACCCGATGGGAATGGTGTTCGAATTCCGGTTATGATTTTTGTTATTTCAACATTTGGCTGGCCGTACATTGCAAGAATTGTCCGTGGTCAAGTAATTTCACTTCGAGAGCGCGAATTTATTGAAGCAGCTCGCGCACTTGGTGCGAGCAGGTGGCATTTGGTATTTAGAGAGATTCTGCCGAATCTATGGGCGCCAATTCTGGTTACAGTAGCTTTAAATATCCCTACCTTTATAACTACCGAGGCGGCGCTAACCTTCCTTGGCGCTGGCGTTATCGAACCTACTTCCGATTGGGGAGCGATGCTTTTAGCCTCAGTTCCGTTCTATCGGGTGGATCCGATGTATACCTTTATCCCCGGATTTGCGCTCTTCATTTTGGTCCTTGCATTCAATTTATTAGGCGATAGCGTAAGAGATGCCCTAGACCCAAAGAGTTCCCGATAATGTTAACAATTATTGGGAGATTTAAATAAAACCCATGGACAAATACAACTCGAGAGAAGGCAAAGCATGAGCCTAAGAAATAAATTCTTAGCATCGGTAGGTGCGCTAGCTTTAGGAGCAACCGCGATGTCAATAGCACCGACTGCGCAAGCAGCGACGCCAGCATCATGGAGTGGACCAGCACCCGCTGTTAAAGGTGCGGTAACCGGCGGAACTCTAACTATTCTGAACCAAGGAGATTTCGAGCATATTGATCCAGCTCGTAACTATGTCGGTGGAACTTTAGATTTCTATCGATTCTTCATCCGCACCCTTACGCAGTACCGCACTATTAACGGTAAAACTGAATTAGTACCAGATGTTGCAGCAGATTTAGGAACCACACCAGATAACGGTAAAACTTGGACCTTTAAACTTCGTCCAAATTTGAAGTACGAAGATGGTTCCATAATTACTTGCCAAGATCTTAAATACGGAACTATGCGTTCATACAACGATGAAATTCTTGATGGCGGTACAACTTACGCTGAAGATTTCTTGCAAAATGAAACTGGTTTCAAAGGCCCTTATACCGATCCAACTGGAGATCTAACTTCTATTACTTGCTCGCCTAAAGGTGACGCAATCACTTACAAGTTAGCGTATGCAGTTCCATATTTTGCATATGTAACAACTTTCGGTTCGTTCTCACCAGTGCCAAAAGCCAAAGATACAAAGCAAAATTATGATTTGCGCCCAGTATCTTCTGGTCCATATAAAATCGAATCTTATAATCGTGGCAAGAACATGACTTTGATCCGCAATAAAAATTGGAACCCAAAGAGTGATCCGCTTCGTTGGAATTACCCAGATAAGATTGTGGTCAAGTTCGGATACGAACAGAACGCTCTAGAAAACATGCTCTTCTCCGATAGCGGCGAAGCAAAGCGTGCCATGTCACTTGATACCCAAATGGTGACAAACCTTGCGGAAGCGCTGACTTATAGCCCGCTCTTCAAAGATCGACTTTATGCATTTGACTCGCCATATGCTCGTTATCTAGCGATCAATATGGATACGGTCAAAGATATAAACGTACGTAAAGCAATTCAATGCGCTGTTAATTTAGAGACAGTATTGCTAGCAGCTGGCGGAACCAATGCTGGTATGTACGCCAACTCATTAATTCCAACGTCATTGAAAAATGCTTATCGCAATTTCAATGTTTGCGGACGAGATGTTCATACGAGTCCAACAGGTCAGACAGATGCCGCAAAGGCGCTGCTGGCTAAATCACCAACAGCAAAGAAGGATCTAATCTTGGCTTATCGCGATAAAGGTACAGAACCTGCTCGTGCAGCTGCAGTGCAACAAGCATTGATAGCAGCTGGATTTAAAGTCACAATGATGAAACTTCCACGCGCTGGTTATTACACCAGAATCGGACAACGCGATGTTGGTGTCGTGCAACCTGATGTGATTCAAACTTCTTGGGGATTTGACTGGGCAGCAGCATCTGGAATTGTTCCAGCCTTGCTAGATGGTCGCACCATGTCTCCAACAGATTCACACTCTAACTACTCGCGCCAGAATGAACCATCGATGCAGTCGCTCTTCGAAAAAGCTGACATGATTACTGATCCTGTGAAGTCAGATAAAGCGCTAGGTGATTTAGAACAGAAAATAGTTGTTGATTTTGCAGGTGTTGTACCTATGTACATCGAAGCATCAACCTTTATGACTGGTTCTAAACTTGGTGGCGTACAAGCAGATGGTGGTTATGGAACGCTTAGCCCACTAGCTGCATTCGTTCGAAAGTAATAAATTAAGTAAACAATTGAGTTACCCGATATCTAAATAGGTATCGGGTAACTCTTTGGTTAGGGAGGAAAAATGCTGGCTTATCTAGTTCGTCGACTAATTGGTGGCGCAACTGTGATGGTTCTTGTTAGCATTTTTGTATTTGGTCTTTTCTTTGTCTTACCGGCGGACCCAGCTCGGCTAGCCTGTGGTAAGAGTTGCACCCCCGAGTTGATGGCTGAAATTCGCCATACTTTAGAACTCGACATTCCACTACCTGCGCAATATTTTCGGTTTGTTAAAGGAATAGTTTCAGGGCGGACCTACTTGGCCGGTAGTGAAGCTCAACTTGATTGCGCGGCACCTTGTTTAGGTTACTCATACCAAACTGACGAACTGGTAACAAACTTGTTGAAAGATCGAGCGCCGGCGACTTTATCAATTGCATTTGGCGCGTCAATTCTTTGGTTACTTATTGGCCTATCAAGTGGAATCGTTTCAGCGCTACGACGGGCTACCTGGATAGATAAATTTTCACAAGGCGCGGCGCTGGCTGGCGCATCACTACAAATTTATTTTGTCGGTTTAGTTTTGCAATTTTTCTTGGTTGATAAATTAGGGTGGTTATCTTCACCCGGCTACGTCTCACCTAATGACTATCCAATGGAATGGGCACAGGGAATGATTTTGCCCTGGTTAACTTTGGGATTTCTTCTTTCAGCAATTTATGCGCGGCTTACCCGTGCTGGGATGATCGAAGTTATGAGCGAAGATTACATTCGGACCGCGCGCGCTAAAGGACTTACTAGTCGTAGCGTTAATTTCAAACACGTTATGCGGGCTGCCATTACTCCGATTATTACGGTATTTGGTTTGGATTTAGGTCAGCTTTTAGGCGGTGCAGTTATCACAGAATATGTTTTCAATATTCCCGGTTTAGGTAAATTAGCAACTGAGGCGGTTAGCAATGTTGATTTACCAGTAATTGTTGGAACAGTATTAGTAGCCGCTGTATTTATTGTGATGGCTAACATCGTGGTTGATTTGGTTTACATGATTTTAGATCCAAAGGTTCGGCTCGCATGACCGCAATTTTGCAAGTTAAAGATTTGAAAGTTCATTTCCAAACCGATGATGGTTTAGTTAAAGCAGTGGATGGCGTTTCCTTTGAAATCGAAGCCGGTAAAACGCTTGGAATTGTGGGCGAATCAGGTTCGGGAAAGTCAGTAACAAGTCTTGCGATTATGGGTTTGCATAAAGGTAGTCGCGCCGCTGTTTCTGGCGAAATTCTCATCGATGGCGTAGATGTAAATCAAGCAACTGAAGCTGAAGTGAACAAATTACGTGGCAAGTCGATGGCGATGATTTTTCAGGATTCATTAGCGGCGTTGCATCCATTCTTCAAAGTTGGTGATCAAATCGCGGAGGCATATCAAGTTCATAACAAAGTTTCCAAAAAGGCTGCTCAACAAGTTGCCGTCGAAATGTTGGGACGAGTTGGAATTCCCAATCCAACGCAACGAATGGAAGATTTCCCACATCAGTTTTCAGGTGGCATGCGCCAGCGTGTAATGATCGCAATGTCACTTTCTTGTAATCCAAAATTGTTAATAGCAGATGAGCCCACCACAGCGTTAGATGTAACAGTACAAGCACAAATTCTAGATTTATTACGAGATTTGCAACGCGAATTCGGTTCCTCAATATTGATGATTACACACGACTTAGGCGTTGTTGCTGAAATTGCTGACGATGTGCTTTTAATGTACGCCGGCAAAGCGATTGAACGCGGAACTGTGCGTGAATTGCTTAAAACCCCAGAACACCCATACGCCTGGGGCTTACTCACTTCAATACCTAAATTAACCGGAGCCACCGATTCAGAACTTCTGGCGATTCCGGGAACCCCGCCGAGTTTGATTACTTTGCCAAGTGGGTGCTCTTTTAGCCCAAGGTGTAGCTACAAGAATCGTTCAAAAGTCGATTGTGAATCTGCGATGCCCGAACTTGCCGGAGTTAAATCCAATAGCAGTCATTTAGTTAGCTGTCATCTATCGGAAACTGATCGAGTGGCGATTTTTAAGAGTGAGATTGCGCCAAAATTATGACGCCACTATTAAAAGTTACGGATCTCACCAAACATTTCCCTAGTAAAAACAACAAAATTTTTGGCAAACGAGAGTTTGTGCACGCGGTAGATAACGTTTCTTTTGAGCTAAATGTTGGTGAAACTCTTGGGCTAGTTGGAGAATCTGGTTGCGGAAAATCCACGACGGGGAGATTAATTACGAAATTGATACCCACTACGTCAGGATCGATTGAATTTGAAGGCCGAGAAATCTCGAAGATGAAAGCAAGTGAATTCAAAGAACTTCGACCGCAAATTCAAATGATTTTTCAAGATCCGTATGCTTCGCTGAATCCACGACATACTGTCGGAACAATTATTGCCACACCGCTTAAGATTCATGGGATAAATCCAGGGGTGGATGTAAAAAAACAAGTACAAGAACTTCTGGAAATCGTCGGACTGAATCCAGAGCATTACAACAGATATCCGCATGAATTTTCGGGCGGCCAGCGACAACGTATTGGGATCGCGCGCGCTCTGGCCTTGAAGCCAAAATTGATTATTGCTGATGAACCGGTCAGCGCTCTCGATGTCTCTATTCAAGCGCAGATTTTAAATCTATTACAAAGTCTGCAATCTGATTTCAACCTCTCCTTTATTTTTATTGCACATGACCTTGCGGTAGTTAAACATTTCGCACAACGGGTAGCAGTTATGTATGCGGGCAATATCGTGGAAGTTTCCGATCATGTATCGCTTTACGCCTCGCCTAAGCACCCATATACAAAAGCTTTGATGTCAGCGGTGCCAAGCGCGGATCCAGATGCATCAGGCGCGCGGGAGCGGATTCGGTTATCTGGAGATATTCCTAATCCGATAGATCCACCAACTGGGTGCCGGTTTAGAAGTAGATGTTGGAAAGCGCAAGATATTTGTGCAACGAAGCCGCCGTTGTTGCAAATTGGTAAATCCATGGTGGCTTGTCATTTTCCAGAAAATTAAGAATTGCTTTTAGTTAAACGGTTCGCGCCGGCGATATTCGTTTTACTCTGGAGCACCGGATTTATCGGCGCAAAATATATTCTCCCCTACGCATCTCCATTTACTTTTTTAACTATTAGATATTTCGCCGCTACCGTTGTTTTGGTGGCTTTAGCTAAGTTAGCAAATGAATCGTTGCGGATCTCTAGGTCTCAGATCAAAGAATCGATATTGGTTAGTATTTTTTTGCACGTACTTTATATTGCAGGTGTTTTTTATGCTGTGCATTTAGGAGTATCGGCAGGAATCACAGCAGTGATTGTCAGTTTGCAACCAGTCTTTGTCTCTTTGATAGCAGTTCCAATGTTTCGCGAGAAATTACGGATAGTGCAATTGCTTGGCTTATTGTTAGGGCTAGTTGGTGTCGCCCTTTTGTTACTGCCAAAAATTCTGCAAGGTGATTACTCTACAAATTATTCTGCGCTTGGTTTATTTTCATGTTTTCTCGCCCTGCTAGGGACTACGGTAGGTTATTTATTGCAAAAACGTACTGGTAACGCAATATCTTTTTTATCTGGAACAGCAGTGCAGTATGCAGCTGCAACCATTATATTTTTCATTCTCGCTATAGTTTTTGAAGATACAACAGTGGTTGTTAATCTAAGATTTATTTTTGCGCTCTCTTGGATCGTGCTGGCACTTTCGATTGGTTCGATATTCCTGCTCTTTTATATGCTGCGAACTGATAGCGCTAGCTCAGTTGCTAGTTTGTATTATTTAGTACCACCATCAACAGCGATTCAAGCTTTTATTCTCTTTGGGGAACGAATAAGTTTGATAGGAATTTTCGGTATGGTATTAGCCGCACTTGGAGTGTTATTGGTTACAAAAGAAATTAAGAGATAGGGTCGGTTTCATGATTAAAATCTGCTTGGCGGGGGCGACTGGATGGACCGGAAAAGCTCTAGCAACAGCCTTACATGCCAGTGCTGAATTTGAATTAACTTCTGCACTCACCAGAACAACGGGTGGTAAAGATCTGGGCGAAGTTATCGCGGACACACATTGGGGAACGCCGATTTATTCGGATCTCAACAAAGCGCTTACTGGAGTAGATGTAATGATCGAATACACCGGGCATGCATCCGTTAAAGCCAACACTCTTGCTGCGATAGCTGCAGGCGTTCACGTTGTTGTCGGATCATCTGGAATGTCGGCAGCGGATTTCGCAGAGATAGAAAGCGCTGCCAAAGCAAAAAATGTTGGCGTAATTGCGGCTGGGAATTACGCGCTCACCGCTGCGTTAGCTCAAGCTGCAGCTCTGATGGTTGCTAAACATTTGCCGCAATGGGAAGTTATCGATTACGCAAGTAAGAAGAAACCCGATGTACCAAGCGGTACTGCACGAGAACTGGCTGAAAAATTGAGCGCAGTACATAAACCAGAAATTGGTGTGCCGGTAAAAGATATTGCTGGCCCGCAAGAAGCCAGGGGAGCTGATATTGGCGGAACTCAGGTGCATTCGATTCGGCTACCAAGTTTTGTAGTGTCTACTGAAGTGATATTTGGTTTACCGGATCAACGGCTATCAATTAAATTTGACGCTGGAAGTTCTGCAGAACCTTATGTTGATGGCACTCTATTAGCCGCTAAAGCCGTTGTAAGTACAGTTGGCTTAACGCGTGGGCTAGAAAATATATTACTCGGGTAGATCATGTATATCCCGAAACACTTCGAACCTAGTGATGAAGCCGGCCAAATATTTCTAAGATCAATAAATTCAGGCCATTTGGTTTCTCATACATCAGCAGGATTAATCGCAACATTTATACCAGTTAATTTTCAAGAAGAAACAAATTCAATTGTTGGACATCTAGCCCGAGGCAATCAACAATGGTCGTACGGTACAACTGAAGATGCGCTCTTTATCTCAACTTCAAACGATTCATATGTCTCACCATCTTGGTATGTATCGAAACAAGAACACGGAAAAGTTGTACCTACTTGGGATTACATGACAGCGCATGTTTATGGCGAACTGGTAATTCATGATGATGTTTGCTGGTTACGCCAACAAGTAAGTGCTTTAACCAATAAATTCGAGGCTACCCGCGCTAAACCTTGGAAATTGGATGATGCTCCAGAAGATTATGTGGCGGGGCAATTACGTGCGATTGTTGGAATTGAACTAAAAGTTTCCCGCATTGAAGTTTCGTTCAAGATGAGTCAGAACAAAACTAAAGCAGATTTAGATGGTGTTATTGCGGGGTTATTAAAAGATGGGAAAACAAATATTTCCGATAAAGTATCGGAATTACGCCCGCTAGATAAAAAATAATTGTCGATGTTAGGAGAAAATTATGAGTGCCGCTGATTGGATTTTAATCGGGATATTTACTTTAGTTCTTATCGATTTCGCATCTGGACGCGTTATCAATTTTCTTAATGAACAATCTAAAAATCAACCTCTTAGCCGGCAAGCAGCCGAGATTTATACCGCTGCGGATTATCAGAAATCAATGGCGTATGGAACTGCTAATTACAAGCTTGAAAGTCTCTCATCTGTAATTAGTACTTGCGTGATACTTGCCGCAATAATACTTGGTTTTTTTGCAAAACTTGATAATTTTATTCGTGAACGAATTTCTAACAATCTCTTAGTAACTGTAATTTTTATTGCGGTTCTAATAGTAGTAAGCGCAATTGGATCGCTCCCAGCGAGCATCTATTCAACTTTTGTAATAGAAACAAAATATGAGTTTAATAAAACTACGCCACGGTTATTTATTGCTGATCAGTTTAAGAATTTGTTACTGAGCTTAGGAATTGGATTACCGTTGCTTTACGCTATCGCATGGATTTATCAAGAATTACAAAGTGTTTTTTGGCTGGTGGCTTGGCTGCTTGTTGCCAGTTTTACTCTATTTATGTTTGTTTTTGGGACGCGCATCTTTTTGCCGATTTTCAATAAGTTGAAACCACTCCCAGAGGGAGAGTTACGCGATGAGATCGAAATCTATTGCAATTCCCAAGGGTTCCCACTTTCTAAGTTATATGAAATGGATGCCTCCAAGCGCTCTACGAAATTGAACGCTTTTTTCTCCGGAATGGGCAAAGTTAAAATCATAGGTTTATATGACACGTTGATCGAGAAATTAAATACTAAGGAAATTGTCGCCGTTTTAGCGCACGAAGTGGGTCATTATAAGCGAAAGCACATTTTTACTATGTTTCTTTTTAGCCAGGTTCAAACTCTGATTATGTTCTCGCTTATGGGTTGGCTACTAAGTAATCCAAATCTTTCTGCGGCGCTCGGATCAAAAATTCCGAGTTTCCACCTTTCAATGTTGGCATTCTTCTTACTTTTCACACCGGTTTCTACGGTTCTTGGTTTAATCAACAATTCATTCTCACGATATAACGAGTATCAAGCTGACCAATATTCGATTGCAACTTATCCAGGGGCAGTCGATTATATGTATTCAGCTTTAAAGAAGCTTTCTGTTAATTCGTTGAGTAACTTAAACCCACATCCAGTTTATGTTGCGGTTCATTACTCGCATCCACCAATTCTTAAAAGGCTAGCAAAACTGAAATAAGTGGACCGTACTGGGATCGAACCAGTGACCTTTTCCATGTCGAGGAAACGCGCTACCAGCTGCGCTAACGGTCCTTCTTTATTTCGGAAATCATATATTGCTTTTAAGCTCTTCCAAAATCATCTTCAACACGCTCAATATCATCTTCGCCGAAATAGGTTCCGGTTTGAACTTCAATGAAAATCAGATCTGTTCTTCCAATATTTTCAATTCTGTGCAACTGGCCAATTTCGATATCCACTGATGAATTGGCAGTTTTCTCAAATTTATTTTCCGCAATAGTCACTAGCGCTGTACCAGAAACTATGAACCAATGCTCCGCGCGCTTTTGATGACGCTGAAGTGAGAGCCTCGCCCCAGGTTTAACCGTTATGGTCTTAATTTTATGGGTAGAGGTTTCGAGCAATACTTCGTAATTACCCCAAGGGCGGTCTGATCTCTCTAAACTCATGAGGTTAATAGTACTTCACGTGCTAAAAGAGCAGCTCCTAATTCGGCGCTGCTGCTATCTAGTAGCGCTTTCCGAATCTGGAAGTCAAGTAAAAATGCGTGTGGCTGAATTCTGCTGGCAATCTCAGAAACCATTTTTTCATAAAAGATATCGGAACTTAGGACAACGCCACCAGTTACGATAACTTTAGTAAAGTCATTAATAAGCATTACATTAACGGTGGCTTGTGCGATAGCGGTAGCTCCACTGGAAATTGTTGCGATTGCAGCGATATTGCCAGATTCTGCCAAGGAATTTAAGGTAGCAAAATCTGAAAGAGGAGTCACAATCCCGTTCTCTTTTCCTCTAAGAAGCATCGCAGCGCCGCCGGCGTAATATTCAACACAGCCAAATGCGCCGCAGTTGCAAATTGGGCCAGCGAATGCAACGGAAGCATGGCCGAAATATCCAGAATTTCCAGTATCGCCAGTTAAAACTTTTCCTTTATCAATCAAGGCTCCACCAATTCCGGTGCCAGCATTCACTAAAAATGCAGTCGTCTCGCTTAATGTGGGGTCGAGAAATACTTCGGCACGAGCCATTCCGATAATGTCGCCTTGGATCGCGATTTGCGGATGTGAACCAAACTTAGCCAACTCACCAAGGATAATTTCACCTAATGGAAATTTTCGAAAAGCTGGAATGTTTACGGGGCTTATTTCAATCCGTTGCAAGTCAATCGGTCCAGCGCTGGAGATTCCGACGCTCACAATCAAACTTTGTATTTTCGCTAACTCCGAAATTGTATTTCGAACATCGGTTTCAATATCGGTAGCAGAGCGATTTCCAGAATCAATTCGGTTGCTTTTTTGGAGTTCGCACTTTGCGTTATAAAGTCCAATCGTTATTTTTGTGCCACCAACATCGACGCCGAGAAGGTATTGGTCTAATGACATGCGCCGACTTTACGGTAATAGTTTTTATTTAAAAATGTGGAGGTCGGGACGGGATTTGAACCCGTGTAGCGGGATTTGCAGTCCCGAGCCTCGCCTCTCGGCCACCCGACCATGGATATTTGATTAAACGAGCGGACGACCGGGATCGAACCGGCGACCTGAACCTTGGCAAGGTTCCGCGCTACCAACTGCGCTACGTCCGCAAAACTCCAGCTACCCGACAGAATCGACCAGCAAGAGCAGGGGGAAATCTATCGCAGGTAAGGCGCATCTCCCAAGTCGCAAGTTTGATCCATTGGAGTACCTTCGCGTCATGTTGGAATTTGCGAAGACGCACTCCGAACCATATTTCTGGATGGCCGGAAAGAGCGCTCGAAACTGTCTTGAGATTCGCCATGATGTTGCGGCGCTAGATGAACCCGGATTTTGGGCAGTAATTGCGCCGTTTGTTGGCGAACCAACTTTTGCTAGGTTTGAAAAGGTAAGTGATAGTGAATTCGTTGACGAAGGGCCGTGGCCAGGGATAGCCACAAAATGGGAGAGTTCGTTCTCTCGTAATGAGTATCTGAATTATGTGGAAACAATTCGAAACGAAATTGCAGATGGCTGGGTTTACCAAGTCAACGCTTGTCGGATTCTATCTGCGCCAATTCCCGATGGACTTTCGCTGCAACCTTTGATGAGCGATTTATTAGAAAATAATGCAGCGCCCTATAGTCTCTATTTAAATTTACCCACAGTGGAAATCGCATCTGCTTCGCCAGAGCTATTTATGCGAGTGGCAAAAACTGCGCTAGGGGAACGAAACGTTATATCTAGCCCGATCAAAGGAACTTCAGCAACCAGCGAATTTCTGGAAAAAGATTTAGCAGAGAATGTAATGATCGTGGATTTAATTCGAAATGATCTGAGTGTAATTTGCGAAACTGGCACGGTGGCGGTTCCGCGACTGCTCGGAATTGAGAAACATCCAGGTCTATATCATCTGGTCTCTGATGTAAGTGGAACGCTTCGCAAAAATATTTCTTGGAGAGAGATCTTTGCAGCAATGATGGCACCGGGATCTGTAAGCGGTGCACCTAAGAGCTCCGCGCTAGAAGTTATTTCTAGAATGGAACCAATTAGTCGCGGCCCATATTGTGGGGCGATTGGTTGGGTTTGCGATGGAGATGCAAACCTTGCGGTTGGAATTCGAACTTTCTGGAATCAACGAGATGGTTATTTGCGATTTGGCACTGGTGCTGGCATTACATGGGGAAGTAACGCGTCATCGGAATGGGAAGAAACCGAATTGAAAGCAAATCGATTGATCGCAATTGCGAGCGGGAAAACCGTCGAAAGTGCAGTGAAGTTTTGAAAATTCTTTTAAATGGCGAATTGGTCACCGATTTGGTGCTACCAGCATCTGGTGAGCCCGGTCGAAACGGTTGGTTATTGGGAGATGGAATTTTTGAAACTTTAAAGAGTACTAATGGAAAGATTTGGGCGCTTTCGCGTCACCTAGATCGAGCCTATAAGAGTGGGGCGATAATGGGGTTTGCGCTACCTAATCGGAGCGAGGTTGAAGCAGGCACGCAGAAGTTGTTAGAAGTAACTAGAGAAATTGAGCATGGTCGAATTCGGATAACTTTTTTAAGTAACGGCGATTGGGTGGCTACGCATAAAGTTTTTGCGGCCTCTAACAACAAACTTTCAGTTGTTGATTATCAATACCCAAAAAATGAGAACTCAGTTCTGGCTGGGATTAAGACGCTCTCTTACGGCGAGAACGCGTACGCGCTCCGGGTGGCAAATGGCGCTGGCGCAGATGATGTAATTTTTAGGAATTTGGCGGGAAACGTTGCCGAATCTGCGGTTGCCAATGTTTTATGGGAGAGCGATGGCAAATTCTTTACTCCACCACTTTCTTCCGGATGTCTACCGGGCATAACCCGCGCCTTATTGATTGAAAATTTTGGGGTAGCAGAACTCGATATCACCCCTGCCGAATTACAGAGTTGTGGCGCCAGCTACTTACTCTCAAGCGTCAAGGGAATACGCCCAATAAATCGGTACAACAACACTACAAATCAAAGCAGTGCAATTGGCTCGAAACTCATTTCGGAGTTTAATGATTGGGTTTGGAGTAAACTTGCACTATGAATTTGCGAAGTTGGATAAAAAAAACCTCAGCCGGTCATTTACTTTGGCGAGTTTTTATTGGAGTTATGGGTGGCGGTATCACCATCTTTGGTGGATTTCTTTTAATTGCGCCCGGTCCTGGAGTTTTAGTATTACTCGCAGGTCTTGGAATTTTGGCAACTGAATTCGCCTGGGCGGGCCAAGCGATGCTTAAAACTAAAAACCTTGCTAAATCGGCCGCGGAAAAATCTGGGCTGCCGCTATGGGCCAAATACCTAATAATTGCGGGTGGGTTCTTGATTTCTATCGGTGCAGTAATAATTTATTACAGCAAATAATTCACTTCCAACGTCTTTGCATTTAACTTTGGTAGCCTCGCACCATGTCTAGCGGTGAAGTCATTGAGATTACAGTTGATGGCGCTCTGGTTAAAGTAAACGCTGACCAAAAAGTTACCCAAATATTTGCCAGCCAAGCGGTAGATCGTACTGTGGTTGGTACTGACGCAATTGTTCTCTGCAAAATTAACGGCGAACTAAAGGATTTATGGAGCGAAGTAAAGGCTGGTGATCTGGTTGAAGGGTTATCAATAGGTTCACCCGAAGGTTTGATGGTTTTAAGACACTCTACTGCGCATGTACTTGCGCAGGCAGTCCAAAGTACTTTCTCACAAGCCCGATTAGGAATTGGACCGCCAATCACCGATGGTTTCTATTACGACTTCGATCCAGAACGTCCATTCACGCCTGCTGATTTGGAAGTTTTAGAAAAAACTATGAAGAAAATTATCAAAGATGGCCAACGTTTCAAACGTCGAACCATCACAGATGCGGAAGCTTTAAAAGAATTGCAACACGAACCGTATAAGTGCGAATTAGTAAAATTAAAATCAACTGCGATTAATGACGGCGCCGATGTTGAAGTTGGCGCGGGCGAATTAACTATTTACGATAATTTAGGCCGAGATGGCCAACCAATTTGGAGCGATTTATGTCGCGGTCCACATTTGCCATCCACAAAATATATTCCAGCATTTAAATTGATGCGCAGTGCTGGTGCGTATTGGCGAGGTTCGGAAAAGAACCCAATGCTGCAGCGAATTTATGGCACGGCTTGGCCGTCACAAGAAGCTCTTGACCAATATTTATTGATGCTGGCGGAAGCTGAAAAACGCGATCATCGAAAACTTGGAGCCGAATTAGATTTATTTTCATTCCCAGAAGAAATTGGTTCGGGTTTGGCGGTGTTTCATCCGAAGGGCGGAATCGTGCGTCGTGCCATGGAAGATTATTCTCGGCACCGCCATGAAGTCGAAGGATATGAATTTGTTTACTCACCGCATTTAACAAAAGCGGCGCTATTTGAACGGTCTGGACATTTGCAATGGTATGCCGATGGCATGTATCCACCGATGATTATGGATGAAGAGCTTCATGCCGATGGCACGATAAAAAAACAAGGCCAGCAGTACTACATGAAACCGATGAATTGTCCGTTTCATAATTTAATTTATGCATCCCGAGGCCGTTCTTATCGGGAATTGCCGCTTCGACTATTTGAATTTGGCACGGTTTATCGCTACGAAAAATCTGGGGTAATTCACGGAATAACTAGAGCGCGAGGTTTCACACAGGACGATGCTCATATTTATTGCACCGCGGAGCAGATGGCGGGGGAACTCGATAGCCTTTTAACATTTGTCTTGAATCTGTTACGTGATTATGGTTTGAACGATTTTTATTTAGAACTCTCTACCAAAAATGAAACCAAATTTGTAGGCGAAGATAAGGATTGGGAAGAAGCTACCGAATCGCTCCGCCAAGCTGCTGAAAAACAGAACCTAGAATTAGTTTTAGATAGAGGTGGTGCTGCTTTCTACGGTCCAAAAATTTCAGTGCAAGCTAAGGATGCAATAGGTCGTACCTGGCAAATGTCGACCATCCAAGTTGATTTTCAATTACCGCAACGTTTTGAACTTGAATACACCGCTCCAGATGGCAGTAAAAAACGTCCAGTAATGATTCATCGCGCACTATTTGGTTCTATCGAAAGATTTTTTGGTGTTCTCACCGAGCACTATGCCGGTGCTTTCCCACCGTGGTTAGCTCCTGTACAAGTTCGGGCGATTCCAGTTGCTGATCTTCATATCCCGTATTTGGAAAAAATAGTTAAAGAGATGCGGAGCTTGGGAATTCGTGCGGAGATTGACGCCTCCGATGATCGGATGCAGAAAAAGATTCGAAATGCTCAGACCGAAAAAATCCCCTTCATGATTATTGCGGGCGAAGCAGACGTTAACTCGAAGGCGCTCTCTTTCAGATACCGAAACGGCGACCAGAAAAATGGAATTGCGATTTCAGATGCAATTTCTGAGATCCAAAAAGCCGTCGCGGAACGGACCCAAGTTTGATTTCTATTTATGACTAATAACCAGATGCCCGGTGGCGTGGGAATGCCAGATCGATGGCAACGGCTATGGGCACCGCATCGGATGGCCTATTTAACTGGAGAAAATCGGCCACTGGGTGGGAACGAGGTTAAATGCCCATTTTGTGAAATTCCTAAAATGAGTGACGAAGCTGCGCTAGTTGTGGCCCGCGGTAATGAAGTTTATGCAGTGATGAATCTTTACCCATACAACGCCGGTCATATGTTGATTTGCGCCAATCGTCATGTTGCTGATTTAACTGAGTTGACTATCTCAGAACGTAACGAGATTACTGAATTTAGCGCAAAAGCAATGGCAGCACTTCGTAAGGTTTCTAATTGCGCGGGCTTTAATTTAGGAATGAATCAAGGCGCAATTTCTGGGGCAGGGGTCGCCGAACATATTCATCAACATGTAGTTCCAAGATGGAGTGGCGATGCTAATTTTATGCCAATAATTGGTCAGACAAAAGTATTGCCAGAGTTGTTAGCAACAACCAGAAATGAATTAGCTAAAGCTTGGGAATGAGATCGATATATCGGCGTGCCTCGGTTATGCCGATTCCTAAGGATGAAATAAAAGGAATGCATGGGAAGAGCAAACCATCTGCGAATCCAGCATCACCAAATTCTTCAAGTAGTTCTTGATACTCCACTGCAAATTCTGAGACTAAAGTTTTCAAATCTTCGTCTGCGGTTGCAATTTTGGTGGGACCTTTGGAATAGTCATAAGTTTGCGAAGTTGCAATATCAATTAGGCCGTTAGGTTGGCCACTCTCGTCATGTAGTACTAGAAATGGCGTGACGACTGGATCAAGAATGCGATTAGCAATCATCACAATGTCATCAAAATCAATTTCGCCTTCGGATAATCCAGAGACCATAAGTAATCTCGGGAGTTGTGATTCTCGACATGCATCCCAAAACGCCACCATTTTCGAATCGATTCCAACTTGAGCGTTAACCACAAAAATAGCGAGCGATGCTCCAGATAGTTTAGTTAAATCTGGTTCGGTATCGGTGTCGGTATAGATAAGGGCGCCTACCAGCCCGATGGCTTCGTAGAAAGCTGCTGGGATAGCACTAGAAATTCCGATAGTTAACGCGGAAATATGCGAGTTAATTGGGATACTCATGCGGGTCAGCCTACGATGGGAACGATGTTACAGATCCCATTTAAGGCACCAGTCACTAGGTTGATTACACCAGCCTGCCGTTTTGCCTTGAAAATTGGTTTAACCCCAAATTCGGTTACGGTGATTGGCTCCTTTTTAGTGATCGTAACTTCGCTGGTTGCATATCCGAACGGCCATTTCTTCTGGGGCACAATTGCAATCTGTATCTTCTCGTTGAGCGATCTCTTCGATGGCACGATGGCGCGAATATCGGCAAAAGGCGGCAGCGCATGGGGAGCCTTACTAGATTCAACCTGTGATCGAATCGCAGATTCCACCATATTTATCGGCGTAATTATTTACTTACAGCGGGCTGCGGATCCACTTTTTATTCCTGCGTTAGTTGCTTTGATTTCAGGGTTAATGGTTTCTTATGTAAAAGCCCGAGCGGAATCGCTAGATATTGCGTGCAATGGCGGAGTTGCGGAACGAACTGAAAGATTGATTTTGGTGCTTTTAGGAATTGGCTTACATGGGTTAGGCATCCCTTATGCGCTCACTTTCGGTATCTGGATCTTAGTTTTATTGAGTTTTATTACGGTAGCACAACGGTTATTAATGGTTTATCAGGAAACTGCATGATTGAATATTTCACTTATCTTATGTACGTATCCTGTTGGCGCTTGTTGCGGGCGCTACCGAAAAGCGCTGCATATCGATTAGGCGACGTTATTGCCGATCTAACCCGACTTCGAAACGGCAAAAGCATAAGAAGGTTACATAGTAATTTATTGCGAGTTAAACCGGAATACGATAAAGATCAGATGGCAAATTTACTTAAAAAAAGCATGCGATCACATTTGCGATACTGGATTGACACTTTCAGATTCACAGACTGGGATAAGAACCATATTTTAGATTCGGCGGAAACCATAAATGATAAATATTTTTTTGATGCTCTGGCATCTGGCAAAGGTTTAATAGTTTCATTGCCACATGCTGGAAATTGGGATCATGCTGGCGCTTATTTTTGCGCCCAAGGAATCTCGCTAACCACCGTGGTGGAACATGTGAAGCCGGAGCGGCTTTTTAGGCGTTTTTTGCAACATCGCGAAAAAATGGGAATGGAAGCGCTTGATTTGAATTCTCGTGTGACGGCAATTTTGGCACAGCGATTACGGAGCGGAAAATTAGTGGCTTTGGTCGCAGATCGAGACCTCTCAAAATCCGGCGTCACTGTTAATTTTTTTGATGGGATAGCGCGGATGCCTGGCGGTCCTGCCGCGCTTGCATTACAAACTGGAGCAGCTTTAGTTACTGCATTTGTTTCCTACACACCAACTGGAATTCGAATTGAGTTTGAAAAACCAATTGAATTACCTACCCATGGATCCAAGGATGAAATGATTCAAGGTGTTACCCAAATTTGTGCTGATCGGTTTGCCGCAAATATTACGCGCTACCCGCAAGATTGGCATATGTTGCAACGGATTTGGGTTGATGGCGATTTTGTAGAGTGGACTTCATGATAAATTACTCGTCAAAAGACACAGCGCTAAGAATTGGCATGGTTTCACCCTATGGCTGGGATACACCTGGTGGCGTGCAAACCCACATTAAAGATCTAGCTAAGTACTACATTGATCAAGGTCATTATGTTTCGGTGTTGGCACCGGTAAGCGATGAAACCTTGTTAGCGGATGATTTTGTGGTACCAGCAGGTCGACCGATTTCGATTCCTTATAACGGCGCGGTAGCTCGAGTACTTTTTGGACCAGTCGCCGCATCGCGGGTGCGGCAATGGATATCGCAAGGCAATTTTGACCTGTTACATCTACATGAACCGGCCATTCCTTCGCTATCGCTTTTAGCTTGCTGGTTAGGAGAAGGTCCAATGGTTGGAACTTTCCATGCGGCGGCGCCAAAACAGAAAGTAGCATTTGCAATTAGTCCGTTGCTAGAACCGGTCATAGAAAAATTAAGCGCCCGGATTGCAGTTAGTGAGGTCGCTCGAGAAACCTTAAAGATTCATTTAGAGACAGATGCTGTGATAATTCCTAATGGTATCGATGTGAAATTTTTTATGAATGCGCTACCGAATGATCAATGGCTAGGCCCAAATACCATTGGGTTTATTGGTCGATTCGAAGAACCGCGTAAAGGCTTGCAAGTTCTTTTGGATGCGCTACCAATTGTCACTCGGTTTATCCCGGATGCAAAAATATTGATAGCAGGACCAGGCGATAGCGCCGAAACTTTGAAGAGTGTAAATGCTCAGCTACGAAATAAGTTGGTTTTCTTAGGTCGGGTAAGTGAAGCAGATAAAGCTAGCTTGCTTCAATCGGTGGATCTTTATGTAGCGCCTAATACTGGGGGAGAATCTTTCGGTATTATTTTGACCGAAGCGCTTGCGAGCGAAACCGCAATCGTCGCTAGCGATATCCCAGCATTTAGGCACCTGCTTAACGGTGGCGAATACGGAGCGCTCTTCGAATCTGAAAGTGCAACCGAACTTGCAAAAATAATCATTGACCTGTTAAGGGATGACAGTAAACGAAAACACTTAGCAAATATTGGATTTCAATCAGCAGAGCGATTTGATTGGTCACAAGTAGGAGAGCAGATAATGGATGTGTATTCGATGGCGCTTACTGGCGGCGGCAAAGTTGGGCTGATTTCGGAGAATCGGTCTTGGAACCGATTATTTACAAGAGATAATGATTAATAAAGCATGAAAACTTCATTAGCTTTATTAGTTGTATTCCTGCTATTTGCCTGGTATCTATCATTCTCAGCTACTCGGTTAGACCGCTTACATCACCGGGTGGAAACTTCTTGGGCGAATTTGGATGCCACGCTGCAACGACGTGCTGCCATAGCCTTGGAAATTGCGCATTTACCTGAAATCGATCCCGCAACAAACCTGATATTAACTGGTGCGGCTTACGGCGCGCGCGAAGCTCAAATATTTGAAAGAAGCGATCAAGAAAGTGGCTTATCTGGAACGCTCAACTTATTGCAGAGCGAAAGTGATCTGCCAGAGCTGCATCCAGAAATCTTTGCAAAGTTAGAAGATGTTACGGAGCGGGTGCGAGTAGCGATCGCAATCCATATTGAAGCGGTTGCTGCCACTAAAGCGCTGCGAGAGAAATTAGTATTTCGGCTTTTTAGATTGGCTGGTACTGCGCCGCTTCCAGTTAAGTATGGTTTCGAAGATGATCTCTTGTGAAGAAATCACGGTTACTAATAGCGGCAATATCGATATTTATCGTGATTGCGTCAGCCCTTTCCAGTTGCGCCACGATCTCCAAACAAATTGCAAAGAGTTCATCAGAGAAAATTGAACTAAACGCTTTTACTGGTATGCCTGGTGCTAACGGACCGGTCTTGGCTGTAAAAATTGACGATACCAATCTGGCACATCCGCAGATTGGGTTGGAGTTTGCCGACGTGATCTATATTGAACAAGTAGAAGCAGGATTGACTAGATTGCTTGCGATTTATTCGTCGAAGATCCCAAAAGATATTGGCCCGATTAGATCACTACGGATAAGTGATATCGATCTATTGGCGCAATATGGTCGAGTTGGATTAGCTTATAGTGGTGCGCAATCAAAGATGCGTGCAGTAATTGCTTCCGCCAACATTGAAGATTTAGGTGCAGAACGCAATCCACCAACAATTTATTACCGTGACCCCAACCGCAGCGCGCCAACTAACATGATTTTAAATTCTGCGCCTTTGATGGCAAAAGCAAAAAATTTAGGCGCTGCAAAACATATGGGATGGCAATTTGGCAAGAAACCCGCAGGAGGTCAAGCGATATCGGCAGTAAAAATATCTTGGCCAAACGCAAATTATGGAGCTATCTGGTCGGAGCGTGAATTGCGTTGGCTGTTATCGCATAATAATTCTGCTGATTTATCGGCTAGTGGCACCCAATTAGGTTCGCCAACTTTGGTAATTCAATTGGTGAAAATATTACCCTCTATTTACGGTGATAAATTTGGGGGCGTCACTCCAATGAGTGAAACAGTTGGTGCTGGACGCGGCTATCTTCTTCGCGATGGCGAAGTTTTTCGTGCCACTTGGAATCGCGTTAGTGCGGAAACTGGCACAACTTGGCTCCTTGAAAATGGGAGTAAATTGCCGTTTGCACCTGGCCAAATTTGGATTGCTTTAACCGATCAAGAACCCAATTTCACCTATTTGACACCAAAATCTCCGAGTGCATCTCCGGCAACAACAAAGTAGACTTACGCACCTAAAACTATCTATGAAGGCAGGCAGAAAAAATGGCTGAAAATATCACCGGTACCTCGCGGGTAAAACGCGGCATGGCAGAGATGCTAAAGGGTGGCGTGATTATGGATGTTGTTAACGCTGATCAAGCCAAGATAGCCGAAGATGCCGGCGCAGTTGCGGTGATGGCGCTCGAACGAGTTCCCGCAGATATCCGTGCCCAAGGTGGCGTATCTCGAATGTCAGATCCCGACATGATTGATGCAATACAAGCGCGAGTTTCAATTCCGGTAATGGCAAAAGCGCGAATCGGCCATTTCGTTGAAGCCCAAATTTTGCAAAGCATCGGCGTCGATTACATAGATGAGTCCGAAGTTTTAACGCCCGCTGATTACGCAAACCATATTGATAAATGGAATTTTACGGTTCCATTCGTTTGCGGTGCAACAAATCTAGGGGAAGCGCTGCGTCGCATCAACGAGGGTGCTGCGATGATTCGTTCTAAAGGCGAAGCTGGTACCGGTGATGTTTCTAATGCCACAACTCATATGCGCGCAATTTCTGGTGAAATTCGCCGACTTTCATCACTACGCGACGATGAACTTTATGTTGCAGCTAAAGAGATGCAAGCTCCTTATGAATTAGTTAAAGAGATTGCCGCTACTGGGAAACTGCCGGTAGTTCTTTTCACTGCTGGCGGCATTGCAACGCCCGCAGATGCAGCGATGATGATGCAATTAGGCGCTGATGGCGTTTTTGTTGGATCGGGAATTTTTAAATCTGGCAACCCAGAGCAACGAGCCGCAGCAATTGTCAAAGCGGTTACTTTCTTTGATGATCCAAAAGTTGTTGGCGAAGTTTCGCGCGGTTTAGGTGAAGCCATGGTTGGAATAAATGTTGCAGATATCCCAGTGCCACACCGATTAGCGGAGCGGGGCTGGTAATAAATGAAAATTGGAGTTCTGGCGCTCCAAGGTGACGTTAGGGAACATGCGCGATCGTTAAGCGATTGCGGAGTTTCGGCTTCCCTGGTACGACGCGCGTCAGAGTTAGAGCGAGTAGATGCGTTAGTAATTCCAGGCGGTGAATCCACAACAATTGCAAAATTAGCTCGGACATTTGGTATTTTCGATGACATTAGCGCTCGAATTAAAAACGGAATGCCCATCTTCGGATCGTGTGCCGGCATGATTTTGCTTGCGAATCAAGTTCTAGATGCAATTGTGGGACAAGAAACTTTTGGTGGGCTTGATGTAACGGTTCGACGAAATGCTTTTGGTCGGCAAGTAGATTCGTTTGAAAGTGATTTGGCTTTCAATGGCATAACCGAAATACCGGTACGTGCAGTTTTCATCAGAGCGCCATGGGTGGAAAATGTCGGAATCGGTGTGGAGGTATTAGCGCAAGTGCAGGGTCATCCAGTAGCGGTACGGCAAGGCTCAATTTTTGCAACATCATTTCACCCAGAATTGACTGGCGATAATAGAATCCATAAATACTTTGTTGATAGCGTTTGTCAGCAAACGATTGTGCAATAGGAGAAAATTATGTCGGGTCATTCCAAGTGGGCAACCACTAAACATAAGAAAGCAATCATAGATTCTAGACGTGCTAAAAATTTTGCAAAATTAATCAAAGCAATTGAAGTTGCGGCTCGCACTGGCGGTCCTGATGTAGTTGGAAACCCAACGCTTTTTGATGCAATTGCCAAAGCCAAGAAGAATTCTATGCCATCAGATAATATTGATCGCGCAGTTAAACGCGGTGCAGGTTTAGAAGCCGGTGCTGCAACCTGGGAAACCATTATGTATGAGGGTTACGGGCCAAATGGCGTTGCGCTACTTATTGAATGTTTATCAGATAACCGAAACCGCGCGGCCTCAGAAGTGCGCGTAGCGGTTACACGCAACGGTGGCAATATGGCAGATCCTGGTTCAGTTTCATATATGTTTAATCGTAAAGGCGTCGTTATAGTTAATAAAATTCAAGGAACCAAAAGTTTCAATGAAGACGCCATTCTTGAGTTTGTTTTGGAAGCAGGTGTTGAGGCTGTTAATGATCTTGGCGAGTCATTCGAAGTGGTCTGCGAGCCTAGTGATTTAATTTCGGTTCGTAACGCTCTGCAAAATAGCGAAGTTGAATACGAATCAGCCGAGTCTTCATTTTTACCAAACCTCTCAATTTCGTTAGACGCGGAAGCGGCTAAGAAAGTTTTTGAATTGATTGAAGCAATTGAAGACCTCGATGATGTGCAGAATGTTTACGGAAATTTCGACGTATCCGATGAAGTAATGGCGAGCCTGGGCTAACGATTCATTACCGCCTATTAGGCTCAATTCATGCGAGTGTTAGGCGTTGACCCTGGTTTAACCAGATGCGGTATTGGAATAGTCGATGGCGACAATTACCAAGATTTACAGATGGTTGGGGTTGGCGTAATCCGCACCGATGTGACTGCACCGCTCGAGGCTAGATTGCTCCAATTGGAGGTCGAACTTATAACTTGGATAAAAAAATATAAACCGGATGTGATCGCGGTAGAGCGGGTCTTCTCACAATTGAATGTAAAAACTGC
Source organism: Actinomycetes bacterium (assembly GCA_014190155.1). Taxonomy (GTDB): domain Bacteria; phylum Actinomycetota; class Actinomycetes; order Nanopelagicales; family Nanopelagicaceae; genus UBA7398. The sequence continues at coordinate 56,582 of BJFY01000002.1, forward strand.
GATGGCAACCGGCCAAGCAGCCGGTGTAGCCCTTTTGATTGCTGCTAGAAATGGAATTCCAGTAGCGATGCACACCCCTAGCGAAGTTAAAGCTGCAGTTTCCGGTTCTGGGCGAGCTGACAAGAAGCAAGTGGCAGAAATGGTAAAAAAATTGTTGAAATTGAAAACTATTCCGCAACCCGTAGACAGTACAGATGCGCTAGCGCTAGCTATTTGCCATCATTGGCGGGGTAGAGGCAACTCGAGAGTTGCAGTAGCTCTTAAAAAAGAGAAATCTCGACTTAGCGCGTTGCAGAAAGCAAAAGGTAAATGATTTCATCGTTATCAGGGCGAGTAGTTAGCGTTTCGCTTAATCATGTGATTATTGAAGTTGGCGGTGTGGGCATGCAAGTTCAAGTTACGCCAATAATTGCAACCAATTGCAAAATTAATAGTCAACAATTGTTCTTCACTTCCTTACTGGTTCGTGAGGATTCGCTAACTCTCTACGGGTTTCTAGATGGTGCCGCACGTGATTTTTTTGAATTACTTCAAACCGTTTCTGGCATTGGGCCACGGGTAGCACTAGCAGCTTTGGCATCGTTTGCTCCGTTGGAGATGGCAAAAGCTATCTCTGACGGTAATTCGACTGCGCTTGAAAAAATTCCAGGCATTGGAAAAAAAGTGGCACAACGATTAGTGCTAGAACTAAGAGAAAAGATGGCTAATCATTTAGTCGGGGTAGCTGGAACGGTTCGACCAATTTGGAATGAACAATTAAGTGGCGCGCTCACCGGTCTTGGTTATTCAACTAAAGAAGCTGAAATGGCAATAGAACGCGTCAAAAATAATTTAGGAGAAGCAGCCAATCAAGCCGATTTAAGTGAGCTTTTGAAATTAGCGCTTTCGCAATCTGGGAATCGCTAGGCGTTGCAATTATGACTGAATCAGAATTTTCGATGAAACCGGAAGCGGAAAGCGAAGATTTATCGCTGGAGCAAAGGTTGCGTCCGAGTACGCTCTCCGATTTTGTTGGACAGCAACGAGTTAAAAGTCAGATCGATTTGTTACTTCGGGCCGCTCGCGAGCGTAAATCTCCGGCAGACCACATTTTGTTATCTGGACCACCCGGTTTAGGAAAAACAACGTTAGCGATGATTGTCGCTAGCGAAATGAATGCACCAATTCGTATAACTAGCGGACCTGCAATCCAACACGCAGGGGACTTAGCATCGATACTTTCTTCGCTAGTCGAAGGTGAAATTCTTTTTCTTGATGAAATTCATCGAATGGCGCGTCCTGCGGAAGAGATGCTTTATATGGCGATGGAAGATTTTCGCGTCGATATAATTGTTGGAAAAGGACCAGGTGCAACTGCGATTCCATTAACACTTCCGCATTTCACATTGGTCGGCGCTACGACTAGGGCAGGGTTATTGCCGGCACCGCTACGCGATCGATTCGGGTTTACTGCGCATTTAGATTTCTATGATGAAGCTGACTTAACTAATATAGTCAAGCGCAGCGCTGATTTATTAACGCTGCAAATAGCAGCGAGCGCAGTTTCGGAAATCGGAAAACGGTCTAGAGGAACTCCGAGAATTGCGAATCGATTACTACGACGAGTCCGGGATTTTGCGCAAGTTCATGGCAACGGTGCGGTAAATCTTGCAGATACAAATGCGGCTTTGGCGATGTATGAAGTTGATCATATTGGGTTAGATCGACTGGATAAGGCGGTAATTACTGCGTTGATAGAGCGCTTTAATGGTGGGCCAGTAGGGCTATCTACCTTGGCGATGGCAGTAGGCGAAGAGACCGAGACAATTGAAAGTGTTGCAGAGCCATTTTTAGTACGAGCCGGATTTATTGCGCGCTCCCCAAGAGGTCGAATCGCAACGAGCGCGGCTTGGAAACATTTAGGCAAAGTTCCGCCACCAGCATCGGGGAATATCAGCATTTTCGACACACCAGCCGAAGATGCCTAGACTTGCGCCCCATGTCATCAAATACTTCAGCTAAAACAACGGGTCGTCCGGGTCGAACCATGGCGATTTTGTTGGTTTCGATTATTGCCTTATTTGCGATTGCCTTTATTCAAGGAGCAACTGCGGTAAAACTAGGGTTAGATCTGCGCGGCGGCACCAGCGTCACCTTGCAGCCTCGAATTGCGGCGGGAGAGAGCGGCAAAGTTACTAGCGAAGCAATTGATCAAGCAGTCTCAATTATCAGACAACGTGTTAACTCACTAGGCGTAGCCGAGAGCGAAGTTTCATCTCAAGGCAGCGGCGTTAACCGTCAAATCGTAATTTCAGTTCCAGGTGATACTGGCCGTCGAGTAGTCGAACTTGTGGGACAAACTGCAGAACTTAGATTCCGTCAAGTACTCGTAGAGGGTGCGGCGAACGCAACTTCATTAACCGGCGATACCGCAACCGCAACGTTGCCTGCTGGAGTTACCCCAGAAGTTGCCGCGAAATTTGCAACGCTAGATTGTTCGCTAGCAACATCGCGTCAAGCCGGTGGTGGCGATGATGCCAATGCTCAAATCGTGGCTTGCGATCGCGCTGGTGCTAGTAAGTTCGTGCTTTCAAACGCCGAGGTTGTTGGTCGCGATGTTTCTAAAGCAACCGCAGCAATTGACCAGCAAGGCGCCGCAGGTTGGTATGTCTCACTTTCCTTTAACAATGATGGTACGAAAAAATTTGGTGACATCACCACTCGGGTTGTCTCACTGCCAACCCCACAGAATCAAGTAGCGATTGTGTTGGATGGTCTGGTTGTCTCAGCACCTCGAATCAACGAAGCAATTGTTTCTGGCGATGCCCAAATCACTGGAAGCTTTAGCCAAGCAGAGGCGCAAGATTTAGCAAATGTTCTTAAATACGGCGCCCTGCCATTGGCCTTTGACCGTGGCGAAGTGCAACAAGTTTCACCAACCCTTGGCGCAGATCAATTACGTGCAGGTCTACTTGCTGGCGCGCTTGGGTTATTCCTGGTTGTAGTTTATTCAATGCTCTACTACCGCGGTTTAGGTTTAGTTTCAGTTGGTTCACTTGGGATAGCTGCAGCGTTGGTTTACGTTCTCTTCTTATTACTTGGTAAGTGGATTGGTTTTACTTTAACACTTGCGGGTATTGCCGGCGCAATCGTAGCGATTGGTATTACCGCCGACTCGTTTATTGTTTATTTTGAACGGCTACGTGATGAAGTTCGGGAAGGTCGTACGCTCCGTTCGGCCGTTGAAAGTGGCTGGTTAAGAGCGCGTCACACCATCATTGTGGCGGATTTGGTTTCATTAATCGCTGCGGTATTGCTCTATTTCTTCGCAGTTGGTGGCGTACGTGGTTTCGCATTTACACTTGGATTAACCACGTTGGTTGATTTAGTTGTGGTGTTCTTCTTCACAAAACCTTTGGTGACAATTATGGCTTCCCGCAAATTCTTCAATAGTGGATCAGCGATTAGTGGATTCTCCCAAAAGAGCTTGGGAATAGCACCTAAAACTTCAACCGCAAAAGTAGGGGAGTAATCGTAATGTCATCACTCGCAGGCATAGGCGGACGACTTTACCGTGGCGAAAAATCCTTTGACTTTATTGGGAAGCGTCGTCGTTGGTATGCATTCTCGGGAATTTTAATTATTGCTTCTTTATTTGCGCTAAGCGTGCAAGGCTTGAAATTAGGTATTGAATTTAAGGGTGGATCGTCGTTTCGGGTTACGCACTCTGGCGTCACAGTAGAGGCTGCTCGTGCCGCGGTTAATTCGACTGGTTTAGTTTCTGAGGTAATAGTACAAAAAATTGGTAGCGATAAAGTCCAAGTACAAACTGGGGCGTTATCTACATTGGAATCTAATGCGATCCAAGATGCACTTGCCGCTAAATTCGGCGTAAAAGTTGAATCAATCGACACTCAAAGTGTGGGTCCATCTTGGGGTAAAGAGATCACTCGCAAAGCGCTATATGGACTGATTGCATTCATAGTTGTTGTAATGCTCTATCTAGCGCTGGCTTTCGAGCCAAAGATGGCGATTGCGGCCATCGTTGCGGTAATTCATGACGTTTTCATAACAGTTGGAATTTATGCGCTCGTTGGTTTTGATGTAACTCCTGCAACTGTAATTGGTTTCTTAACAATTCTGGGATATTCACTCTACGACACTGTGGTGGTTTTCGATAAAGTACGAGAAAACACTAGATCTGTAACAAGTTCCGGGAAAATGACATATTCACAAGCAGCCAATCTTGCGGTTAATCAAACTTTAGTTCGTTCATTTAATACTTCTTTAGTTGCGCTACTTCCGGTTGGTTCAATTCTCTTTGTTGGAGCTGGCTTACTCGGAGCCGGAACGTTGAAAGATTTATCGTTAGCTTTATTTATTGGTCTCGCAACTGGAACTTATTCCTCAATCTTTATTGCCACACCATTGTTAGCAGCACTGCGCGAACGGGAGCCCGCAATGCAGGCACTCAGAAAACGAGTAGCAGCGCGCGGTGGTGCTACCGCATCTTCAATTTCTCAAAGTACAAAAACTTCCAATTCGGATGAAAGATCTGTAACTGCCGTAAATGATGACCGACCAAGAGGTCCACGAAACCAACCTAAACGGAAACGCAAGCACCGCCGCTAACGTTGAGTTGCAAAAATGAGCGCAATGATTTCTAGGATTACTGATAAGTTACTAGAGCGTGCCAGTAAAGCCGAAGTCGCACTCCTTGAAAGAGCTTTCACAACTGCGGAAACAGCCCACACTGGACAAGTACGTAAATCTGGCGATGCCTACATCACCCATCCAGTTGCGGTGGCCGAGATACTCGCCGAACTCGGCCTGGATATTCCTACGATCGCGGCCGCGTTATTGCACGACACCGTTGAAGATACGCCCTATTCACTCGCCGAGGTGAAACGCGATTTCGGGGATGAAGTAGCTGAATTAGTTGATGGTGTTACTAAGTTGGATAAATTAAGTTACGGTCCAAACGCTGAGGCCGAAACTGTAAGAAAAATGGTTGTTGCTATGTCGCGTGATATTCGTGTACTTGTTATAAAACTTTGTGATCGTTTACATAACGCTAGAACATGGCAATACGTGTCGATTGAATCGGCGCAACGTAAAGCGCGGGAAACGATTGATATCTATGCTCCGTTAGCCAATCGATTAGGTATGAACGCAATTAAATGGGAGTTAGAAGATCTATCTTTCAAAACTTTAGAACCTAAAAAGTACGAAGAGATTGATCGATTAGTGATCGAACGCTCACCGTCTCGGGCGAAGTTGACTGAAGAGTTCGTAGACACTTTAAAAACGGATCTAAAAACTGAAAAAATTAAAGCTGAAGTAACTGGCCGTCAAAAGCATCTTTATAGCGTTTACCAAAAAATGGTGGTCCGAGGTCGCGATTTTAACGATATTTATGATCTAGTTGGAATTCGCGTATTAGTTGAGGATGTTCGGGATTGTTACGCGGTACTCGGCGCTGTGCATGCGCGCTGGAGTCCAGTTCCTGGACGATTCAAAGATTACATAGCGATGCCCAAGTTCAACTTATACCAATCATTACACACCACAGTTATTGGACCGAATGGCAAAGCTGTTGAAATTCAAATCCGAACTGAAGATATGCATGCTCGTGCAGAATATGGAATAGCGGCTCATTGGAAATACAAACTTGGTAAGAAAAAAAAGAGCGAAGTTGCTAGCCCGGATATGCTCTGGTTAAAACAATTACATGAGTGGCAACAAGAGACATCGGATGTAAATGAATTTTTAGATGCGCTTCGTTATGATTTAAGAACTCCTGAAGTTTTTGTGTTCACACCTAAAGGCAGCGTAATTGCCTTGCCGGAAGGTTCTACCCCGGTTGATTTTGCTTATGCGGTACATACTGAAGTTGGAAATCATTGCGTCGGTGCAAAAGTGAATGGAAAACTGGTTGCGCTAGCCGCACCGTTATCTAATGGTGATGTAATCGAAGTAGTTTTGAATAAAAGCGAAACCTCCGGTCCCAGCAGAGATTGGTTAGCATTTGCAAAATCCCCAAGAGCTCGTTCCAAGATCAAGGCGTGGTTCAGCAAGGAACGACGCGAAGAAGCTATTGATGCTGGCAAAGAATCGATAGCGCGCCAAATGCGAAAAGCGGGTTTGCCATTGCAAAAAATCCTCGCAGGCCATGCGCTCTTAGAACTGGCGCATGAACTTCGCTATCCCGATATTGAATCGCTATATGCCGCGGTAGGTGATGGCCATGTTTCATCAGCATCAATTATTGAAAAATTAGTAACAGCACTTGGTTTAGATGACGCCCATGAAGAACCAGCTGTTGAAAATTTGATAAGTGGCGCCACAATTCATGCACCAAAACGAAGTGCTTCCGGGGTAATTGTAGAAGGTGTGGGGGAGGTGCTAATTAAATTGGCTCGTTGCTGCACCCCAGTTCCCGGTGATGCGATTACGGGTTTCATAACAAAAGGAAGTGGTGTTTCAATTCATCGTGTGGATTGTATAAATGTTGCAGATTTAGAACTCAATCAAGGCGATCGGATGGTCGGGGTTAAATGGGATCCAAACGCAAAGAGTATTTATTTAGTAAACATTCAAGTCGAAGCTCTAGATCGATCTCGATTGCTATCGGATGTAACCAGAACGTTATCGGATCAGCATGTAAATATCTTAAGCGCTGCGGTCAGTACCTCTAGAGATCGAGTTGCAATTTCAAGGTTCTCATTTGAGATGGCTGACGTCTCTCACCTTGATGCAATTCTGAGCGCGGTGCGAAATATTGAAGGTGTTTACGATGTATCACGTGTTACTAATAATTAATTAGTGAATTCGGATAAACCTTTTTCAGCTTCTGATAACCAAGTTCGGCGCGCAGCAGCTGCTTCACGAAGCTCGCTTGCTTTTTTAGCATTACCAACAGCTTCAGCTTTTATGGCTTGGGCTTCATAATTTGCAACGGCAGCAGATAATTGTGAAACAACATCGTTAGCGCGAGCCTTTGAAGTTGGATCGCTCTTGCGCCATTTCTCGGCTTCGGCTTCCTTGATTGCAGTTTCCACAATTTCGAAGCGTTTATCAAAGGCAGCCCTTTTATTCCGTTCAGTCATCCCGATTTTGCTCCACTTACTCTGGAGATCACGGAATTTACGGCGGGCTTCATCCAAATTGGCAATTGGAAGTACGGCTTCAATTTCTAGAATCAATGCCTCCCGCTTCGCCAAATTTTCGCTCATAGTCCCTTGACGTTTTTCTAAATCACTATTTTTTGCAGCGAAGAAAGTATCTTGTGCAGCTTTGAATCTTGCCCATAGCTTTGCATCGTCGGTTTTTTTGCCACGACCGGAAAGTTTCCATTGGTCCATTAGCGCTTTATAACGACGCGCAGTTGCAACCCAATCTCGGGAATTGGCTAGCGATTCAGCTTCGGAGACGATTACTTCTTTTGCAGATTTGACTGCAGATTGCGCTTGCAACAAAGTTGCAAAATGAGTGCGACGGCGCTTATCAAATTTATTCCGAGAAGTCGAGAAACGCTTCCAAAGATCAGCATCGGCTTTCTTATCTAAACGTGGCGCTTTCTTCCATTCGTCTAGGAGAGTTTTTAAACGCTCGCTGGTAAGTTTCCAATTTTCGGAGAGCGCATGCATTTCGGCTTCCGCGACAAGTTTCTCTTTGATTGCCTGGCCTTCCGCGCGCTTGACCGCTTTTGCTGCCGCTTCGGCGGCTTTGCGTGCCTCGAAAATGTTTTTATGTTCTTCGATGAGATTTGGAATCTGTTCAACTGATAATTTAAGCGCTGCTAGATTTCCTACACCATTAAGGTTTTCAACCTGGTGCCGTAATTTATTTACCGCGGCAAGCGCATCCGATGGGACCATCGCACCGCTCTTAATACGAGCAGCTAATAGCGCAACTTCCGACGCAAGAGCTTCAAATTTTCTAACAAAGTATGCAAGGGCTTCTTCAGGTGTTTTGCCAGGATATGAACCAACTGCTTTTTCGCCATCACCAGTAATTACAAAGACAGTGCCATCGGCGGCCACCCGACCATATTTGGCGGGATCCCCAACTAATGCTGCGGCTGGTGAATTGATGATTCCTTGATTTGTTGCGGTATCCATCCGGAACCTGCTTTCCCTTGCGCGATTATCGTTCGCACGATTTACGCTCTGTTGTTGTGTTGGGCGGTTGTTGTTTAGCTTTTTCTCTTGCCACTTCGCCAGTTTCACACTCCATTTGGAGAGTAAATCAAGCGATGCAGCAGAGGGTAAAGGTACCCTGAACCCCTAGTTGAGTAAAAGGCCGGGTCATTTGCGCTGGCTGAGCGCGGCAGAGCGCAGTTGATCGGGCGCCAAGGCATGAATCGGAGGGGTGAAATGTTAGTCGAATCAGTAGCTGCACCCTTTTATGGCACAAACTGTTGGATTCTAGCCACGGGGAAGAGTGAAGAGTGCGTGATTGTTGATCCTGGTATCGCGATCCCGGATTTAACAAACGAAATTTATGAAATTGTCGATCGATATAAATTAAAACCAGTAGCAACTTTATTAACGCACGGACATTTAGACCATACTTTTTCAGTAGTTCCGATGGCAACTTCTGTTGAGAATGGTAGCGCCGCTAATAAATACATTACTTACATCCATTCAGGCGATCGGGAATTGTTGACTTATCCGGAACGTGCGCTAAGTACAGAATCTGCCGCGCTATTATCTATGCTGGCGAGCGAAACTGGACGCAAATCTTTTCACGAACCAGTAAATGTTAAAGAAATTAAAAGTAATGAAGTTCTTGCAATTGCGGGTCTATCCATCAAGATTGTGCACGCTCCGGGTCATACTCGTGGATCAGTTATTTTTATGGTTAACGATAAAATTGCGGTAACTGGCGATGTGCTTTTTGCGGGATCGATTGGTAGAACTGATTTACCAACGGGATCCATGACCGATATGACAAAAACTTTGCAAGAGAAAATTATCACTCTCTCTGATGAAATCAGAGTTCTACCTGGGCACGGCCCCGAGACGACGATCGCGCAAGAGCGAAAGAGCAACCCTTATTTGAAAAATCTAACGGTAGGTGCTCGATGAAGTTCCAAGCCCCAAAAGGCGTGAGCGAGTACTTTCCAGATCGTTCGATTGCTTTTGAAACTGTGCGCCGCGAATTAATTAGACCCGCGAAATTGGCTGGTTATAAATTACTTGAACTGCCGATTTTTGAAGATACCGAATTATTCACTCGCGGCGTTGGTGAATCTACTGATGTTGTTAGCAAAGAGATGTACACATTTGAAGATCGAGGTGGCCGCTCAATCACGTTAAGACCAGAAGGCACTGCTGGTGTGATGCGTGCAGTAATTGAACATGGATTGGATCGCGGACAATTACCAGTAAAAGTTTGGTACTCCGGTCCGTATTTCCGCGCGGAAAGGCCACAAGCCGGTCGCTACCGCCAGTTTTATCAAGTTGGAATTGAAGCAATTGGGTTGGATGATCCAGCAATTGATGCTGAAGTTATCGCGATAGCTAGCGCCGGTTATCGTAACTTAGGTTTGCGAAAATTTAGATTGGATATTACTTCTCTTGGTGATGCGGCTTCGCGAGCCGCACACCGCATAGATTTGGTGACATTTATTGCCAAGTTAGATTTAGATGAAGCAACAAGAGAGCGGGTAAAATTAAACCCGTTGCGAATCTTCGATGACAAACGCGATCCAATCATCGCAATGCTGAGAAACGCACCGTTATTAATCGATTATTTGACTAAGGAGAGCGCCGCGCATTTTGTTAAAGTGAAAGAATATTTAGATGCTCTAGGGATTGCTTACACGATTAATCCTCGAATGGTGCGCGGGTTAGATTATTACACCGGAACAGCATTTGAATTTGTCCATGAATTATTGGGAGCACAATCTGGTATTGGCGGCGGTGGTCGGTACGACGGCTTGATGGAGTCCCTTGGTGGTAAAAATCTTTCTGGCATCGGATTTGGGCTAGGTATCGATCGAACATTGCTGGCGTGCGAGGCTGAGGCCATTGATTTAACTAAAACTTCTCGGCCCGATCTGTATGTGATACCACTAGGGGAGAACGCTAAGAATTTTGCAATCAAATTTATAGATGATTTGCGAAATGGTGGCGCAATTGTGGATTGCGCTTACGGTGACCGCGCGTTAAAGGGGGCTATGAAAGGCGCTGATAAAAGTGGTGCTAAATATGCGTTGGTGATCGGTGGCTCAGAGTTGGCTTCCGGCATTGGTGAATTGAAAAATATGGAAACCGGAGTTGCATCTTCGGTTACTCTTAGCGCCATCAATTCCGCTTTACTAAAGTAATAAAAAGGTTCAGGAGTAACGTGTTACGCACTCATAACGCCGGGGATATTCGCCCTTCACATATCGGCAGTGAGATTAAATTGGCAGGTTGGGTTGCTCGGCGCCGGGACCACGGTGGCGTGGCATTTATAGATTTACGAGATGCAACTGGCGCGGTCCAAGTAGTTATCTCAGACGAATCAGTCGCGGGTGCGCTCCGCGCTGAATGGTGCGTTTTAATTGTTGGAGAAGTTGTTGCTCGACCCAATGGCAATGAAAACAGCGCAATTCCAACGGGTGCTATCGAAGTTATCTGCAAAGAGTTAATTGTGTTATCGGAGGCAGCACCGTTGCCATTTCCAGTCGATAGTGGAGACACTTCTAATATCAGCGAAGAAGTGCGGTTGAAGTACCGGTATCTAGATTTGCGGCGCGAAAGACCAGCTCACAATTTGCGGGTACGTTCCAAAGTTACGTCCGCAATTCGATCTGTTATGACCGAAAGTGATTTTCTCGAAATTGAGACGCCTTATTTAACGCGTTCGACTCCGGAAGGGGCACGAGATTTTCTAGTGCCAGTGCGGTTACAACCCGGCAGTTGGTACGCGCTGCCCCAATCGCCACAACTTTTTAAACAATTATTAATGGTTGCAGGAATGGAACGCTATTATCAAATTGCGCGATGTTTTCGGGACGAAGATTTCCGCGCTGATCGCCAACCAGAATTCACCCAATTAGATATTGAAATGTCTTTTGTAGATCAAGCCGATATTTTGCAAGTTGCGGAACGAGTTTTAGCGCGGGTATTTAAAGATGTAGTTGGTTACCAAATTCCAATGCCAATTCCGCATATGACTTATCATGAAGCGATGCGTAGGTTTGGTTCCGATAAACCAGATTTGCGTTTCGGTAATGAAATATCTGAAGTAACCGAATTTTTTGCCAATACTGCGTTTCGAGTTTTTCAAGCTGAATATGTCGGCGCAGTAGTTATGCCAGGCGGGGCGAGTTCAGCTAGACGCGATTTAGATGCTTGGCAGGATTGGGCAAAAGCTCGCGGCGCTAAAGGTTTGGCATATATTTTGGTCCAACCTGATGGCCAACTAGGTGGTCCGGTGGCAAAAAATTTATCTCAGACTGAAACTGCTGGGGTTGCTGCAGCAACTGGTGCTGAACCAGGCGATGCCATATTTTTCGCAGCAGGGGATCGTCAAAGTTCGCAGAATTTATTAGGTGCGGTTCGTATTGAAATTGGCGAACGCTGCGATTTAATCGATAAAAAAGCTTGGAATTTTCTCTGGGTTGTTGATGCACCCATGTTTGAAAAGAGTGACTCTGGTGGTTGGACCGCAGTTCATCACCCATTTACCGGGCCGAAACCGGAGTTTGAAAAAAGTTTTGTGAACGACCCAGCATCAGCGTTGGCATATGCGTATGACATAGTTTTAAATGGTAATGAGATTGGAGGTGGCTCAATCCGTATTCATCGTCGTGATATCCAACAAGAAGTTTTCTCGGTGATTGGGCTTTCGCAAGCAGAAGCTGAAAGTAAATTCGGTTTCTTGTTGGAAGCATTTAATTACGGCCCGCCACCACATGGTGGGATTGCACTCGGATTAGATCGATTATGCGCGTTGTTAACCGGATCTGATTCTATTCGCGAAGTGATTGCGTTCCCTAAAACAGCAAGCGGTGGTGATCCGTTGACCGGTGCACCGACCCCAATTACACCAGCACAGCGCAAGGAGAGCGGGATTGATTCCCAACCTGAAGCGAAACCGTAACCGCATTTCGGTCATAATTTTTGGATTAATCTCTACGCTCGCGCTTTCAAGCTGCGGTAAAAGTTCAGAAACATTTCTAGCATTTAAAGAAGATGGTGTCTTTGCCACTGTTCCAAAAACTTGGCATGAAATAAGCGCTACTGAGCTTTCGGATTTCGAAGCTAAAGCTACCGACGCTGGGGCTGCGGAGCGGCTAGCCGCAGTTAAGTGGCAGATTGCTTATTCCCCAGATTCTAAAATCAGCCCCAAAGAAGTTTTCAGCTTAGCGCCTCAAGAATCTCCAATAGTTTTTCTGCGAATCCGAAATCTCTATCCCGCCGAGGTGAACGCCGTTTCCTTCAATTCGCTGCGCGATATTGTGCTGCCGTTAAGTTCATGGATTGATGGTTCTTTAACCGCTCCTAAATTTACCTTGATTTCAGATGAAAAGTTCAAAGATAAGGGTGCTACTGGAATCAGAACCATCTATACATTTGCGGCATCTGATGAAGTTTTGGAAACTATGAACCAGACGGTTGCCCTCTCAGCGGACCGAACCGTCCTTTATGTGCTGATAATCCGCTGCAGCGTTACTTGCTATACGCAAAATCAAAACTCTTTGGATAAGATTGCGAACTCGTTCACAATACGAGGAAAATAGAGACTTGGTGAGGATAGCTAATGGCTGAAGTTTCAACCAGCAGAGCGCGCGATACTGATCGTAAAACGCGAATTCACTTATCCTTTTACGATCGCACTAAATTTATAACGCTCTTCATCCTAGTTTTCTTTATATTGGTTTGGGCCGAGATGTCGGGTAACCCAATCTTAGGCTTTACCGATGCGGTGCAAAATAGCGCGGAATCTCGTTGGTGGATTTTTCCATTGCTTGCGATCGAACTAATTAGACAAACACATTTTTTAATATCCGAATTGCTTGCGCCTTACCATGGTATCTGGCAGAAATATTTCAAGTTTATAGATCGGATTATTCATAAATTAAGCGATTGGACTCGATTTCGGTTATCACGAATCATAAAATGGCTGCTTTTCATTTCGCTATTAGCGGTAATTTTGGGCGCGATTTATAAAGAGACCCCAGTACGAGCACTTTTCTTTGCACCAAAAGCTTTTTGGAGCGCATTGCCAATGCTGGGCCAATTACTCTTTGCCGTTTTCTTTGTCGTTATTCAATTCGCAGCGATCTTTTACTTCTTAAGTCGCGGTGGCGTTGATACCTATTTCCCAGATGATATTAGAACCCGGTTTTCTGATGTGTGGGGACAAGATCACGTATTAAACCGAATTCGGGAGAATTTAGTATTTCTTGAAAATCCAGAGAGCATTGAAAAACATGGCGGTTATGTCCCGGGCGGAATTTTATTATGGGGCCCACCAGGAACTGGTAAAACTTTAATGGCGGAATCAATGGCGGGCGAAACCGGAAAACCATTCGTTTTCGTCGATCCAGGTGCTTTCACAAATATGTTCATGGGTGTTGGCGTCCTTAAAGTTAAAAGCCTCTTCCGAAAATTAAGAAAATTGGCGTTGCGCTACGGCGGGGTTGTGGTTTTCTTTGATGAAGCTGACTCGCTAGGAAACCGTGGCATTGTTTCCGGTGGTGGTCAAAATAGAACGACTGAGCAAAGTAATCGGGAAATCTTCGCGAGCACTTGTCATGGTGGTAACTATTTGTCCAAGAACACCGCGGCGTTGTTGGCCCGCAATGCATTTGTGATGGGTGGCGCTGGCGGTAGTGGCGGTGGCGGCATGGGAACTTTGCAAGCGCTACTTACTGAGTTATCAGGACTGAAGAAACCGCGTGGGTTTTTAAATCGAGTGGTAAGACGCACCTTAGGTATGCGACCGAAGCTTCCACCTAAATATCGAATTTTGGTAGTAATGGCTACCAATATGCCAGAAGCGCTTGATGAAGCTTTGTTACGTCCGGGGCGAATTGATCGCATGTATCGTGTTGGTTATCCAAGCAAGGCCGGACGCATTCGAACTTATGAAGGATATTTTGCAAAAGTTTCACACTCCCTAACCAGCGAAGAGATTGATAAGTTGGCGACAATTACTCCTTACGCTACCGGTGCGACAATTAAAGATTTAATAAATGAAGCGCTGATTATGGCAATTCGAAATGGTCGCACTGGAATTATTTGGAGTGATGTGTTGCGCGCTAAGCAATTAAAAGAACTTGGACCTGCTGAGGATGTTGAATATATCGAGCGGGAACGCCACGCTGTTGCGGTACACGAAGCTTGTCACGCAGTTATGGCGAACTTAACCCGCCGACATATGGAAATTGATTTAGCTACGATCGAAAAAGGTTCGGATTATTTAGGAATGGTCGCAAGCATTCCGCCGGATGATCAATTCACTAGATGGCGTACAGAATATGAATCCGATATTTTAGTTTCGTTAGCTTCACTGGCTGGTGAGCGGATGTTCTTTGATGGTGACAATTCTTCTGGTGTATCTGGAGATTTGGAAAGTGCGACCACCGTTGCTGCGCTGATGGAAGGTCAATGGGGCATGGGTTCCACTGTTTCTTCTTATGCATCCAGTCGCAGAATGGACCTTGGTGCACCGGGTGGTGGCAAAAAAGATGATTCCAGCAAAGAGATGAAGCGCGCATTGTCAGATCGGATTGAAGACAATCTCTCATCATTGTTAGCTAAAGCTGAAATTATTCTTCGCGATAATCGGAGAAAAGTTCTAGCAGTAGCGCATGCGCTAGAAATTCATAAAACCCTCTCCGGTGATGATGTGGTGGCAGTCATCGAAGGCAAAATTGGAACGATTGCGGATGGTCGTCATTATTTGGTCGAAGAAAATATGGTCGCAATTGAGGCCTATCACGGCGCTGCCGTAAAAGCGCATGCGGGCCATAAAAAGCCGGATATTGAGATTCCTAAATTTGATCAGCTCTAAACCTGCGCCAAGTTACTAATGAATTCAGGTAACCTAGGGAAATGGGTCCTGGTGGAATAGCAACAATCATCGCCGCAGCTGCGCTAGCTGTTATTGCGATTGCAATCGCGTACGCGGTAATAAGACTTGGGCGAGTAATTGATGAAGTGGGCGTTGCGGTGAAGTCAATCACCGAAGAGACCACCCCGTTATTGGAAGAGGTAACCACTACCGTTAAATTGGTAAATGGGCCACTTCATAGCATCAATCGTGTAACCAAATCTGTCGAAGATATCTCTTCTAAGATATCCGCAACCACAGCAACATTTTTAGATAAGAATGAACTCGCAATGAAAGTGGCAGGTGGTTTATTGACAGCTGTGCAACTTGGTAAAAGTAAAGGTAAAGGCAGAGGCAAGAATAAAAGTAGAGGTAAGTCTTCAAAAAAGGCAAAATCTTTTGTCGATGATGAGGAATTTGAGTAAATAGGTGGAATCAGCTGAAATACGTGCTCGTTGGTTACGCTTCTTCGAATCTGACAACCGAGCCGGCTTAACTCACACGGTGGTACCGTCGGCCTCTTTAATTTTGAATGATCCAAATCTTTTATTGGTAAATGCAGGCATGGTGCCATTCAAGCCTTATTTTTTAGGGGAGATCACCCCGCCTTATAAACGAGCAACTTCGGTACAAAAATGCGTACGCACTTTAGATATTGACGAAGTTGGAAAAACTACGCGGCATGCTTCGTTTTTTCAGATGTGTGGAAATTTTTCATTTGGTGATTATTTTAAAGAAGGAGCGATTGCGTTGGCATGGGATTTATTAACTCGCCCAATTAGCGATGGTGGTTTTGGATTTCCCGAATCAAAACTCTGGGTAACGGTTTACTTAGACGATGATGAAGCTGCCGATATTTGGCATGAAAAAATTGGGGTACCGAAAGCGCGAATTCAAAGACGTGGCTTGGCTGATAATTTTTGGTCAATGGGTGTGCCTGGTCCATGCGGTCCGTGTTCTGAAATTTATTACGATCGTGGTCCGGCTTATGGTAAAGAGGGTGGACCAATTGCCGATGAAGACCGTTATCTGGAGGTATGGAATTTAGTATTCATGCAAAATATTCGAGGCGAAGGTGGAAATAAAGAAAGTTTCCCAATAGTAGGTGAACTACCAGCTAAGAATATCGATACCGGACTCGGGTTAGAACGCACCGCGGCGCTTTTGCAAGGCGTCGAAAATATTTATGAAATTGATACCACAATGCAAATTCTCAATCGAGCAAGCGAATTAGCTGGTGTTAAATATGGTCAAGATATAAAGAGCGATGTTTCACTGCGAGTTATTGCAGATCATGCTCGAACCGCAATGATGCTAATCGGTGATGGTGTGACCCCTGGTAACGAAGGCCGCGGCTATGTATTGCGTCGGATGATGCGTCGCACAACTCGTAATATGCGTCTTTTAGGAGCGGAAGATGCGAACATGAGCGAATTGATGGAAAGTTCTATCGCCGCGATGGGTTCACAGTATCCAGAATTAGTTTCCGATAAGAAGCGAATTCTCTCGGTTGCGGTTGCTGAAGAGAACGTTTTCTTACAAACCCTTAAGAGTGGAACGCAAATTTTCGACATAGCGAGCAGCGCAATTAAGAAAACTGGCGGTGCTAAGTTGAACGCGGACGAAGTTTTCAAGTTGCATGACACCTACGGATTCCCATTTGATCTAACGCTAGAAATGGCGACTGAAGAAGGCTTAACCATCGATGAAGTTGGTTTTCGTAGATTGATGAAAGAACAGAAAGATCGCGCCAAAGCGGATGCGAGAGCAAAAAAGAGTGGACATACTGATTTAACACAATACCGAAAAATTTTAGATGAGTGTGGAAAAGTTGAATTCATTGGGTATGACCTGATTTCTAGCGAATCCCTAATTAATGGTTTCCTGGTTGACGGTGTTTATTCGGAAGAAGCTAAAGTTGATGATGAGATTGAAATTGTTTTGAATCGCACACCTTTTTACGCGGAAGGTGGTGGCCAATTAGCCGATGGTGGCCGAATTACTCTTGATAATGGCGCGATAATTGAAATAGATGATGTGCAAAATCCTATCCCCGGGCTATCAGTGCATCGTGGCCGAGTAATTTCAGGCGCAGTGTCAAAAGGTGGAACTGCGTTGGCAGAGATTGATATTGAGCGACGAAATGGAATCTCAAGAGCCCATACCGCAACTCATATGGTGCATAAAGCTTTCCGAGAAATTTTAGGAGAAACTGCCACACAAGCAGGCTCTGAAAATTCACCTGGCAGATTTAGATTTGATTTCCCAGCAGCCGGCGCGGTGCCGCTCTCTACTTTAAATGAAGTAGAAGTTCGGGTAAATGCGCTGTTGTTAGATGATTTGGAAGTTACCGCGGAAATAATGTCGCAAGCGGATGCAAAAGCATCCGGGGCGATGGCACTTTTTGGCGAAAAGTATGGCGATCAAGTACGAGTTGTAAGTGTTGGCGATTGGGCGCGCGAGCTTTGTGGTGGAACGCATGTATCAAGATCTGGCCAACTCGGTGTAGTTAAGTTATTGGGTGAATCTTCAATTGGGGCTGGCGTCCGCCGTGTTGAAGCGTTAGTTGGTGCGGACGCTTATTCCTTTTTGGCCCGAGAACATCTACTTCTGAATTCGATTACAGATTTGATTAAAGGTGCTCGTCCAGAAGAGTTGCCGGAACGAATTGCAGATTTGCTCACCCGATTCAGAGAAATCGAGAAAGAACTTGCAGGTATAAAAACCGCAGCTGCGATCGCAGATTCAAAAAAATTAATCGCAACCGCAGAAACGATAGGAAAAATTTCGTTAATTGCAGCAAGAATGTCGGATGGTATCTCTGGCGATGACCTGCGAACTATTGCACTAAACCTGCGTTCGCAATTGCCAAATTCGGTTGTGGCGCTAGCAAGTATTCAAGCTGGCAAGGTTGTCCTGGTCGCTGCGACTGATGAGAAAGTGCGCGCGCTCGGAATTAAAGCCGGAGCGCTCGTTAAAGCGGCTAGCTCAATTTTGGGCGGCGGCGGTGGCGGAAAAGATGATTTTGCACAAGGCGGTGGCGTTGAGCTTACAAAGATTAATGCCGCATTTGTAGCCATTAAAGAATTAATTGCAGCCGCTGCTGGTAAATAATATGGAACGCGGTAAGCGGATAGCCTTCGATTATGGTGATGTGCGAATTGGCGTGGCAGTTTCGGATCAAGATGCGATTTTAGCCGCACCATTAACTACGCTTAAGAACGAAGTTACTACCTTGCTACGTGAATTGTCAGAACTTTTTTATGACATTTCACCGATTCATGTTTATATAGGTTTGCCAACTCATCTTTCTGGCGCTGCGGGGGCGAGTAGTGAGAAAGCTAAACTCTTTGGAGCAATGATTCGGGATAATTTTGGTTTCAAAGTTTTTTTGATCGACGAACGCTTCTCGACAAGGAGCGCAGAACGACAACTCCAATCTCTCAGCAAAGCACCATCACGAAATCGGGACATTATCGATCAGTTTGCGGCTGCGAATATTTTAGAGTTCGCATTACAAGTTGAGAAAGGTCAAAATAAACCAGCTGGCGTTCCATTATGAAACTAATTCGTACCCTGCTTGTCCCGCTATTGTTAGTAGTACTTGTAACTGCGGGGCTTCGTTTTATTCGTAGCGGCCCAACAGCTGCGCCCGATTATCCTGCGGGAATTGCAGGCGCTGAGGTATTAATAACAGTCACGAATGGAGAAAGTGGTTCCGACATTGCGAAATCGCTTTTTGACTCCGGCGTGGTCAAATCAATTGATGCCTTTTTTAGAGTGGCTGTGGGAGATCAGCGAGCCACCCGAATCGCACCTGGTGATCATTTATTGGAGCGGAATATTCCGGCAAAAACTGCGCTTACCCAATTGCTCGATAACAAAAGAATTGTTGGTCTAATTATTGTTAAAGATGGAGCTCGACTGGCTGAGGTTATTGCGGCGCTAGTAGCCGCTGGATACGGAAAAGCTGAAGTCAAAACTGCGCTGAAAAATTTGGAGTTACCTCTTGGAATCAAACCTGGCAATCCAGAAGGTTTCTTATATCCAGCAAATTACTCGTTTGTGAAAGAGACCCAAATTGAAGAAGTACTTCGAAAGATGTTGGAAACTTTTAATCATAATACTGCACCAATAGATTTCACGAGCGCGGTGGCGGGGTACAGTGGTTACGAATTGCTGGTGATTGCATCGTTAATTCAAGCAGAAGCAGATGCCCAAGATTATGCAAAAGTATCTCGCGTTATTTACAATCGATTAAAGATTCGAATGCCGTTACAACTTGATACTACTGTCCAATACCTTTTACAACGCCGCGGCGAGATCACGTTAGCAATTAAGGATACGAAAATTAAAAGTAAATACAACACTTATCAAAACTATGGACTACCACCGGCTCCGATTGGTAGTCCAACTTTGGCAGCGTTAGAGGCTGCCTTGAATCCAGAATTAGGGGATTGGCTATATTTCATAACGGTTAAACCTGGGGATACTCGGTTTACTAAATCCAACGAAGAATTTTTACGCTGGAAAGTTGAATATAAGAGAAACGTTTCGGCCGGTTTGTTTAAGATTAAGCCATGATCAGAGCCGCTGTATTGGGATCGCCAATTTCACATTCACTTTCGCCAATCCTGCATAATCGTGCATACGAAATTTTAGGCATTCCTGGCAGATACGAAGCTATTGAAATTTCAGAAGTGGAATTTCCGCAATTCTTTGCAGAGGCCACTGCGCTAGATGCCAGCGTAGATTGGCGCGGCTTCTCATTAACGATGCCACTCAAAGAGATAGTTACTGATTCTCTGACTGGAGTTGATCCGCTAGCGAAACGCATTTCTTCGGCCAATACCATCTTGATAGATCGAAATAGCCAAGAGGTCAATCTAAAAATACTCTCAACCGATGTATTGGGATTTCGCGCCATCTTCGATCGGCTAGCCATTAATCAAGATAGTTCGATAGCAATAATTGGTGGTGGTGGCACCGCTAGAGCTGCGCTGGCTGCACTCGATGGCTTGGTAAACGCTATTAGCGTTTACCAAAGATCTGAAAAGCGTAATAATCTCGTAAAAAATGCAGCTGCCTTGAGTGCGATCAAATTCCATGGCTTGAGTAAGCTCGACGATATTGCCAATCACTCGTTAATTGTCAGCACAATTCCCAGTACCGCATCGGAAGTTGTGGTTGCCGCAATACCCACCAAGTTGAGAGGAAACCAAGTTTTTCTCGATGTTGTTTATTCGCCGTTCCCAAGCGCACCAGCAATAGCGTGGCAGAAAGCTGGTGGCGCTGTGATTGACGGAGTAGAACTATTAATTCGACAGGCTTTAGAACAGATTCGTTTAATGACCCGAACTAATTTCGAATCAGATCAGATGTATGAAGAATTGCGGACTCACGCGCTGGCGGTTATCAACAACCGTTGATTTGACAACCTATATCAGCTTTATCATTTGGCATGTTCGTAATCGAAATAATAATTTTTTTATTTTTTGGTCTTTATATCTCAATCTATGACTATTTCACGCATTTGATACGAAATTCTGTCTTAATAAAATTGACCAGCACTATTTTGGTATTGGTCATAATTCGGCTATTCACCGATCCCATCTTCTTCGGAACAATAAGTGAAAGAATCAAGGTTTTCTTGGTGGTTGCGGTTTTTTATTCCTGGCTAACAATATTATCTAAATTCAAACTAGGCGCTGGCGATCTCAAGTATGCGCTGGTAATTTCATTGTTCCTGGTTGTATCGCTCCCATTAGCTAAAATTGTGTTGGCCAATCAAATCGCCATTATTGTCGCTTGGAGCAGCGCCGGTTTAATCGCAATCGGAGAATGGATTTTTCGACGAAGCCAAAACGCCATTCCAATGGCTCCTGCACTTTTTCTTGGGTCGATATCAGCATTGATGACCTCTTTTTACTAGTAAGAGCTAATTAACGCGCAGTATCGGCTATCTATCTGCGAGAATAGGATCAGGTTTTGACGTTCTTTAAGGGGTTGAATAATGCGTTGGCTAACTGCGGGTGAATCCCACGGCCCAGCTTTGGTGGGAATTATTGAAGGCTTGCCATCTGCCATTGAAATTTCAACCTCTGATATTGATCGCGATTTGCAGCGACGGCGGTTAGGTTTTGGTCGCGGAGCCCGTCAAACTTTTGAAGCGGATAAAGTTTCGATTCTAGGCGGTATCCGCCATGGAATCTCGCAAGGTGGCCCAATCGCAATTGAAATAGCTAATTCAGAATGGCCTAAGTGGGAGAAAGTTATGGCGGCAGACCCAATCGCCGTCACCGAGATTGCTAACTTAGCGAGAAATGCGCCATTAACTAGACCAAGACCGGGTCATGCTGATTTGGTCGGGATGCAAAAATATAATTTCGAAGACGCTCGACCAATATTAGAACGAGCTTCCGCTCGAGAAACTGCCACTCGGGTTGCGTTAGGCGCAGTAGCTCGACAGTTTTTAAAACAAACGGTTGGTATTGAAATTCTCAGCCATGTTTTATCGATAGGCGCGGTAACAACACCAGAAGATGCAAAATTACCGCTTCCAGTAAATCGCGATTTGGTAGATTCTGATCCAGTCCGATGTGCTGATCCGGAAACTAGTAAAAAAATGATTGCCGAGATTGATGCAGCGCATGCAGATGGTGACACCTTAGGCGGAGTTGTTGAAGTGTTGGCATACAACATGCCGCCTGGGCTTGGTTCGCATGTGCATTGGGATCGTCGTCTAGATTCAAAGCTAGCTGGTGCAATCATGGGAATCCAAGCCATTAAAGGGGTAGAAATCGGAGATGGATTTACTACGGCTAAGCGACGTGGCTCAGTTGCGCATGATGAAATCGAAAAGAATTTGCAAGGCCAAATAGTACGAAGAAGTGATCGTGCTGGTGGTACTGAAGGTGGCATGAGCAATGGCGAAATTTTGCGAGTTAGGGCAGCTATGAAACCAATTTCGACGGTGCCAAAAGCGCTCGACACGATCGATACCGCTACCGGTGAAGCTGCGAAAGCGATAAACCAACGCTCCGATGTTTGCGCAGTACCAGCAGCAGGAATTGTTGCGGAAGCTATGGTCGCACTGGTTCTAGCGGAAGTTGTTTTAGAGAAATTTGGTGGCGATAGCGTTTCGGAAACTCGTAGAAATTTCGAAGCCTATATCGCAACGCTAAGAATTAAATAGAGATAATTTGATGTCTCCAAGGATAGTTCTAATTGGTCCGCCTGGTGCCGGCAAATCTAGTATCGCAAAAGCGCTGGCGCGAAAATTGGTGAGTACTTCGATAGATACTGACTTGTTAGTGGAACAAACTGCCGGAAAAAAAATATCTGAAATATTTATAGAAGATGGCGAATTTCATTTCCGTAATTTGGAAGTGGCTGCGGTGCTAGCTGCCTGTGCAAGTGATGCGGATGTAGTTGCTTTGGGCGGTGGCGCCATTCTCCGTGAAGAGAGCGTCGCTGCAATAACAGCAATCCCAAATAGAATTTTTTTGGATGTCTCTATCTCCAACGCAGCCCCACGAATAGGCTTTAATAAAGATCGACCATTATTATTAGCTAACCCAAGACAGCAATGGCAGAAATTGATGTCAGACCGTCGACCGATCTACCAATCTTTAGCCACTTTAGAAATAGATACCGATAATAAGAAGCCAGATGAAGTTGCGACTCAGATACTTGAAAAAATAGGGTTGCAATGATGGCTAAATCGCAGATTATCGTTAACGCTGAACATAGATATGCCATTCAAATTGGTGAGAGTTGGTTAGAACGTATCCAAGTTATCGCAGAACCGCACAATTTAGTATTGGTTCTAATACCAGAGGATGTCGACCGCGAATCGGGCATTGCAAAGTATTTACAGGATTTAGGTAGTAAGTATGAAATCGTGCGGTTACCCAATGGAGAAGCCCAGAAGAGTTTTAAGGTTTTTCAGAGCATCATTGACATTTGCGGAAGAATAAATCTGAGCCGCAGTGATTTAATAATTGGCATTGGTGGGGGAGCGACCACCGATTTAGCTGGTTTTGTAGCGGCTACTTGGTTACGTGGCTTAGATTGGGTTGCAGTACCAACAACGTTGGCCGGAATGGTGGATGCAGCCATTGGTGGGAAAACTGGTATCAACTCAGAACACGGCAAGAATTTGGTGGGTGCATTCCATTCCCCGGTTGAGGTGATTGTGGATTTGGAATTTTTGCAGTCATTATCTAAACGCGATCAGAGCGCTGGGTTAGCGGAAGTGATCAAATGCGGATTCATCGCTGATCCTTCGATTTTGCAGGATTTAAATGGGTCCGAAATTGATTATGCGAAATTGATTATGAAATCAGTAGCGGTAAAAGGCGCAGTAGTATCTGGCGATTTTAAAGAAGCTTTCGCTCGTGAAATTCTCAATTACGGTCATACCGTTGGTCATGCAATTGAGATGCATTCGAGTTATAAATTGAGACATGGTGAAGCAGTGGCGATTGGAATGGTTTTTGCTGCGGAATTAAGTAACGCCCACGGTACGCTAAACGCTAAGGATGTTGCGCTACACCGTGAATTAGCCAGTAAATTTGACCTTCCAATCCAATATCCACGCGCGGCATGGAGCGCGGTTTATTCGAATCTAACCCGAGATAAAAAGAATCGAGGCGGGAAGATTAGGTTTGTAACACTTAAAGCTCCCGGCGTTACTGACCGGTTGGAAGTAGTTTCGGAAAACTTGCTTCGGGAGATATATGAGAGAATTTGCGAATGAAAATCCTGGTATTAAACGGCCCGAACTTGGCCCGATTAGATTTGCGTGAAAAATCAATATATGGCGATTATTCTTATGCGGAACTGGAACAATCAGTTACTAGATTTGCAAAGGATTCTGGTGTTACTGTCGAAATTATGCAGAGCGATAGCGAAACCGAGTTGATCCAAATTTTACATAAAGCAGCAGATAGTAAAACTCCGGTCATCTTCAACCCAGCCGCTTTCACACATTATTCGTATGCTATCCGTGACGCAGTTGTAATGTTGAAAGCGCCAATCATTGAAGTGCATATTTCTAATCCACTTTCTCGTGAAGAATTTAGGCATACTTCGGTAATTTCTGGTGTAGTAAACGGAACCATCGCCGGTTTTGGCTTAGATTCTTATCGGCTAGCGATTTTGGCGTTGATAAATCTAGCTAAATAACAGGGTACCCTTAGGCCTTAATCGTTATTAGATTTAAATCCTTAAAAAGAGATGATGGGATAGTGAACGTGGCATCGACCAATGATTTGAAAAACGGCATGACCTTAACAATTGATGGCCAATTATGGACAGTTGTTGATTTCCAGCACGTCAAACCGGGCAAGGGACCAGCATTTGTTCGAACCAAATTACGCTCTGTTCTCTCTGGGAAAGTTGTGGATCGAACTTTCAACGCTGGCATTAAAATCGATGTAGCTATTCTAGAAAAACGCGATATGCAATTCCTATATAAAGATGGCGAAGATTTTGTTTTCATGGATAGCGCCACTTATGATCAAATGACTATCCAAGCCGTTACGGTTGGAGATGCCGCTAATTACATGTTGGAAAATACCGACGCAGTGGTAGCGATCCATGAGGGCAATCCGCTTTATATCGAACTACCTGCTTCAGTCGCGCTGACTATTACTTATACCGAGCCCGGCATGCAAGGTGATCGTTCTTCCGCTGGATCAAAACCTGCAACTGTTGAAACCGGAATTGAAGTCGCGGTGCCGTTATTTATCAAACAAGATGAAAAGATTTTGGTAGATACCCGTAATGGTGCTTACTTGGGTCGAGCATAAGTGAGCGCGCGCTCTAAGTCGCGAAAAGGTGCGTTGGATCTGCTTTACGAAGCTGACATTCGTAACCAATCTGCAATAGTTATTCATGATGCGCGTAAGACTGAGACCGACGTGCTAATTAGAGATTACACATCACTTCTATTGCAGGGAATATCGGATAATCGGCGAAAAATTGATGAATTGATTTCTACATACGCTGAAGGTTGGGATATGGATCGAATGCCCGCGGTAGATCGAAATATTTTGCGTATTGGTATCTATGAGTTGTTATGGTCCACCGAAGTTCCAGATTCGGTAGCGATCAATGAAGCGCTAGAACTAGCTAAGACTCTTTCAACCGATGAATCGGCTGGATATGTAAATGGAATTTTGGGCAGAATCGCCTCTATTAAAGAAGATATTGTTATTTCTTAACTTCTTTGTAAATTAGATTTGCATTATCTAACATAGTAAGAACTTCGCTCTCAGCCAGATTTAAGGTTAGGGCCAAGGGTAATAAATCAGAATGACGAATGCTGAGTATTTCGCCATTCCAATCTTGTCTCGACCCGGTAATCCAAGCAGCAAAGAGTTTGATCTGTGAAGTATTTGCGCCTTGAGCAATTCTCCGCAAATCCAGACGAATCCTAGTTGGGTCTTTGATTTTGATATTTTGAGTTATGCCAAGTAGATGGCCGAGCGGGACTTGATAAAAATCCGCCAAAGCAATCGCTTTCTTAATGGTTAAGGCCCGGTTACTCCGTTCATAGGAACCGATGACTACTGCCTTCCATTTTCCTTTTGATTTCTGCTCGACATCTTTTAGTGTGAAGCCCTTTACGAGTCGGATTTTTCGGAGGTTTTCTCCGATCTCGGGCCAAGTTATCGCCACATCTACAGTTTCATTTTGATTCATAGCGACACGGTAGTGCGGACGGAAGTCGGCAATTTTGTCCATCCACAGCTAAGTGGTAACCTCGGGCAACCTTTAACGATCCGTCCTGTGAGGCGGCGAAGGAGCAAAAAATGACTAACGTCATGAATGAAGGCGATATCACGCGCGCGTTACGGCGCATCGCCCACGAAATTATTGAACGTAATCGCGGTAGTGAAAATCTAGTACTTCTTGGTATCCCAACGAGGGGTGCGTTTCTATCCGCCCGAGTTGCAGATCTAATATCGCAAATTGAAGGAAAACCAATCCGACGCGGCACTTTAGATATCACCATGTATCGGGATGATCTGAGAATGCGCGCTCCTAAGCCGTTATTGGCCACTGAAATCCCTGCGGGCGGAATTGAAAATACCGATGTGATTTTGGTAGACGACGTCTTTTTCTCCGGTCGTACCATCCGAGCTGCGTTAGATGCCCTTGGGGAATTAGGTCGACCAAATAGCGTTCAACTCGCGGTGTTAATTGATCGCGGACACCGAGAACTTCCGATCCGCGCAGATTTTGTGGGCAAAAATATTCCAACTTCTAGAGAAGAGATTGTTAAAGTTCATCTTGCCGAAATTGACGGTCTGGATGAAGTGTTGATTGAAGGTAAGGCATGAAGCGACACCTTTTAAGCATCAGTGACCTTACTTATGATGATGCGGTTTTAATTCTGGATACCGCAGCAGAGTTGGCGAAGATTTCTGATGCACCCGTAAAAAAATTACCAACTTTACGCGGTCGGACGGTAGTAAATTTATTTTTTGAAGATTCAACTAGAACGCGGATTTCATTCGAAGCGGCAGCGAAACGATTGTCCGCCGATGTAATTAACTTCTCTGCTAAAGGATCTAGCCTTAGTAAAGGCGAAAGTTTGAAAGACACCGCTTTGACTTTGCAAGCCATGGGGGCAGATGCGGTAATTATTAGACATAACGCATCTGGCGCGCCAGCACGATTAGCTGATCAGCAATGGATGACTGGATCGGTAATTAACGCAGGCGATGGTACGCATGAACATCCCACTCAAGCGCTTTTAGATGCATTTACTATCCGAAAACATTTACGGCCAGAGAAAAAGGATCTTACGGGTGTAAAAGTTGCAATCGTGGGTGACGTATTACATTCTCGAGTTGCGCGCAGTAACGTTCTGCTTCTAAATAAACTAGGCGCAGAAATAACTTTGGTTGCGCCACCAACTTTACTTCCGGTTGGTGTCGAAAATTGGCCGGTAAAAATTGCCTTTGGATTGGACGCAGTTGTTGCGCATTCCGATGTAGTGATGATGCTGCGAATCCAACGAGAACGTATGGCAGAGCTCTTCTTTCCTAGTGAACGCGAATATTCACGACAATTTGGATTGAATAGTGACCGCTTAAAGAAATTAAAACCAAATGCACTTGTGATGCATCCTGGTCCGATGAATCGTGGTCTGGAAATTTCAGCTGATAGTGCCGATAGTCTCCAATCTGTGATTGTTGAACAAGTTACAAACGGAGTAAGTGTGAGAATGGCTGTTCTCTATCTACTTTTGGGTGGTGCACCATTAGCCGCGGCAGCAAATATTGAGAGTAACGAGAAAGTGGGAATGTAAATGTCACAAATTTCGTTAGTGGGTGGTTGCAACGCCATAGGTGAGAAAATAAATTTAACGATAACTGACCAAAAAATTACTGATATCTCTTACAAAGTTCCGGTATCTGGCGCTCACGTTATTGATGTTTCTGGTTCAATCCTAATTCCAGGATTGGTAGATCTGCACACGCATCTTCGTGAACCTGGCAAAGAAGATGCCGAGACCGTTGCAAGTGGCGCGCGCGCTGCGGTCGCTGGCGGTTTCACTGCGATTTCGGCGATGCCAAATACTGATCCAGTTGCAGATACTGCTGGGGTTGTTGAGCAGGTATTTAGTTTAGGTAAAGCGGCGGGTCTATGTGATGTATTCCCAATTGGAGCTGTAACGCAAGGTCAAGCCGGAGAACAATTAGCTGAAATTTTAGCGATGCACGAATCAGCCGCGAAAGTACGAATGTTTAGCGATGATGGTCATTGTGTCTTCGATCCGTTAGTCATGCGTCGCGCTCTTGAATATGTAAAAATGTTCGACGGTGTAATCGCACAACATGCACAAGACCCACGACTTACTATTGATGCCCAAATGAATGAAGGCGAAATTTCAGCCAAGCTCGGGTTAAAAGGTTGGCCCGCAGTCGCGGAGGAGGCGATTATCGCTCGCGATATTTTGCTGACAGATCATGTCCAATCAAGGCTTCATGTTTGCCATGTTACAACTGCCGGTGGTGTGGAATTAATTAGATGGGCAAAGGCTCGAGGAATTAATGTGACTGCAGAAGTTACACCGCACCATCTCTTGTTAACCGATGAGTTGGCGCAAAGTTACGATCCAGTTTATAAAGTTAATCCACCATTAAGAACTGCCCGCGATGTGGAGGCGCTCCGCGAAGGTTTAGCCGATGGCACTATCGATATTGTCGCAACTGATCATGCACCGCATCCAACCGAGAGCAAAGAGTGCGAATGGTCTGCAGCATCATTCGGGATGCTTGGGTTGGAAACCGCGCTTTCAATCGTGGTCCAAACCATGATCTCAAGTAAATTGATGAGTTGGAGTGATCTAGTTGATAGGTTTTCAATAGCCCCCGCGAAAATTGCCGGCTACCCCGATCATGGGAACCCGTTAGCAATTGGTAATCCCGCAAACATCACAGTGTTTAATCCGAATAAAAGCTGGACCGTGAATAAAGATTTAACTATGTCAAAGAGCCGCAATACCCCCTTTCACGGGATGGAACTTCCCGGAGTTGTCACAGATGTTTTTTACAATGGAAAACATGTTTTGCGTGATTCTAAAATAGTTAGTGTTTCTTGATGTCAGCTTTTCTCGTTCTTGATGACGGTCGAATTTTCGAAGGGGATTCTTGGGCTGCTACCGGTGAAACTTTCGGAGAAGCAGTTTTCACTACCGGCATGACGGGTTACCAAGAAACTCTCACAGATCCTTCGTATCATAAGCAAGTTGTGATCATGACCGCACCGCATATTGGTAACACTGGAATGAATAAAATTGATGAGGAATCTAAACAAATTTGGGTTTCTGGTTTTGTGGTGCGAAATCCTTCACCAGTAACCTCAAATTGGCGTGCTACTTCGGATTTAGAAAGCGATTTAATTAAAGCTAACATTGTTGGGATTAGTGGAATAGACACCAGAGCGCTCACCAGACATTTGCGAAATCGCGGCGCGATGCGCGTCGGCATTTTTTCAAAAATGGAATTAACCCATGAAGAGATGGTGATTCGAGTTAGACAAGCACCAGCGATGAGTGGGGCTTTTTTATCTGACGATGTTTCCACCGCGAAACCATATGTAATTTCACCACCCGCAGGAGTGGCAAAGGAATTTAAGGTTGCTGCGATTGATCTTGGCATTAAAGCTGCAACGCCAAGAAATATGGCTGCCCGCGGCATGGAAGTTCATGTACTACCAATTACAACTACCATCGCAGATATCGAAACGCTTAACCCAGATGGCGTATTTTTATCAAACGGACCGGGGGATCCAGCCACAATGCATGGGGTAATTGAGCTAGTGCGTGAAATTTTGGAACGTAAAATTCCTATTTTTGGAATCTGTTTCGGACAACAAATTTTAGGTCGTGCGTTAGGTTTTGAAACATATAAATTGCAATTTGGTCATCGCGGAATAAATCAACCAGTTCTAAATAAAATGACCGGTCGGGTTGAGATCACCGCACACAATCATGGTTTTGCGGTCGAAGCCCCGACCGATGCGCGGTTCACAACTGTTTACGGCGCTGGTGAAGTAACCCATATCTCGCTTAACGATGGCGTTGTTGAAGGTTTGCGTTTAATTGATCGGCCAGCATTTAGCGTGCAATACCACCCGGAAGCGGCAGCTGGTCCACATGACGCTAACTACCTTTTTGATGATTTTGCAGATTTGATGCGGAGCGTGCGTGCCTAAAGATCCTTCGATTAAAAGTGTTTTAGTAATCGGTAGCGGTCCGATCGTTATCGGGCAAGCATGCGAATTTGATTATTCCGGAACTCAAGCTTGCCGAGTATTGCGTGCCGAAGGAATCCGGGTAATTTTAGTTAATTCCAATCCCGCAACCATCATGACTGATCCAGAATTTGCTGATGCTACTTATATAGAACCGATAACTACCCAGTTTCTCGAAGAAATTATCGCTAAAGAACGTCCAGATGCGATCTTGGCTACCTTAGGTGGGCAAACCGCGCTTAATGCCGCGATTGGTCTACATAACGCTGGTTTGTTAGAAAAATATGGGACCAAATTAATCGGCGCTGATGTTGATGCGATTGAACGTGGTGAAAATCGCGAAATTTTCCGCAGTATTGTGGCGAAAATTGGTGGTGAATCCGCTAAATCCGTGGTCTGCCATGCGATCTCCGATTGTTATAAGGCAGTAACAGAATTGAATTATCCGGTGGTTGTTCGTCCCTCTTTCACTATGGGGGGACTCGGTTCTGGAATTGCTTTTAATCGTGAAGATTTAGAGTTGATTGCCGGAGCTGGATTACGCCATAGTCCCACCTCTGAAGTATTGCTAGAAGAATCTATTTTAGGTTGGAAAGAGTTTGAATTAGAAGTCATGCGAGATCATAATGACAACGTAGTAATAGTTTGCAGCATTGAAAATATTGATCCGATGGGAGTGCATACTGGGGATTCAATAACAGTCGCTCCTGCTTTAACTTTGACCGATGTTGAATTCCAGAAGCTTCGCAATTTATCAATAGAGATCATCCGTGAAGTGGGCGTGGCAACTGGTGGTTGTAATATCCAATTTGCAATCAACCCTCATGATGGTCGCATTGTTGTGATTGAAATGAATCCCAGAGTTTCCCGTTCCAGTGCTTTAGCATCAAAAGCTACTGGTTTTCCAATCGCAAAAATCGCTACTAAGTTAGCGATTGGGTATTCGTTAGATGAGATTAAAAACGACATTACAAAAATGACGCCGGCATCTTTTGAACCAACCCTGGATTACATCGTGGTAAAAGTGCCGAGATTTGCTTTTGAGAAATTCCCTGAAGCTGATCCTCGGTTAACCACAACCATGAAGAGCGTAGGTGAAGCAATGGCGATCGGTAGAAGTTTTCCAGAAGCTTTGCAAAAGGCGCTCCGCTCTTTAGAAAAAAAGGGAAGTAGTTTCTCGTGGGAGACCCCAAGTCAAGATCTGGCAACGCTCTTAGATTTGATGAGAACCCCCACTGAATTTCGATTGCGCCAAGTCCAACAAGCCCTTGCGTTCGGCGCTTCGGTGGCAGAAGTTCATAGCGCAACTAAAATTGATATTTGGTTCTTAACCCAGATTGATCTAATCAACGAGTTGGCGAAAAATATTTCTGCTGCCGCAGATTTAGACCGCCCATTATTATTACAAGCAAAACGGATGGGCTTTTCGGATCAGCAAATTTCAACACTGCGAGCGATATCAGAAGAGGAAGTACGTAGGTTGCGCCATCGGCTTGAGCTGCGACCGGTTTATAAAACTGTAGATACTTGTGCTGCGGAATTTGAAGCTTTCACGCCTTATCACTATTCAAGCTATGAGGAAGAGAGTGAAGTTAAACCACGGACCAAACCAGCAGTAATAATTTTAGGTTCAGGACCAAATCGAATCGGCCAAGGAATAGAATTTGATTACTCTTGTGTGCATGCTTCTTTCACATTGAGCGAAGCCGGCTATGAAACTATTATGGTAAATTGCAATCCAGAAACGGTTTCGACCGATTATGACACTTCGGATCGCCTCTATTTTGAACCTCTAACTTTAGAAGATGTTCTAGAAATTATTAAAGCTGAAACTCTAGCTGGACCAGTTTTAGGAGTAATCGCACAATTAGGTGGTCAAACTCCACTGGGTTTGGCTCAAGGTTTACTGGATGCCGGCGTAACAATTCTTGGAACTAGCCCGGCCGCGATTAACCTCGCTGAGGATCGGGGCGAATTCGGACGAATTCTAAATGAAGCTGGATTACGAGCACCGGAGTACGGAATGGCGTTCTCTTTTGAAGAGGCCGTCGCCGTGGCAACCCGAATCAAATATCCAGTTTTAGTTAGACCATCCTTTGTACTCGGCGGCCGAGGTATGGAGATTGTTTACGATGATGAATCGTTGAAATCTTTTATTGTCAAAGCCACCGAGATTACGCCGAACCATCCCGTATTAATTGATCGGTTCTTGGATGATGCGATTGAGATTGATGTGGATGCGCTCTTTGATGGCGAATCGTTATATCTAGCGGGGGTCATGGAACATATTGAAGAGGCCGGTATCCATTCTGGAGATTCTGCCTGTGTGTTACCGAGCATGTCGCTAACGCAATCTCAATTATTTGAAATTAAAGAAGCTACCGAAAAAATTGCGCGCGGCGTCGGAGTTCGCGGATTAATTAACATTCAATACGCCGTAGCTTGGAGCCAACTATATGTTTTAGAAGCAAATCCACGTGCTTCTAGGACCGTTCCATATGTTTCGAAAGCGACTGGCGTCCAACTCGCAAAAGCAGCGGCACGGATTTGTGTCGGCACAACGATTGCGCAATTACGAGAACTCGAGATGCTGCCAAATCTTGAAGTTGGTAAAGCGCACGGGATTTCAGTGAAAGAAGCGGTATTACCGTGGAATAGATTCCGCAGAATTGATGGAAAAGGTGTGGATTCAGTGCTTGGTCCAGAAATGCGCTCTACTGGTGAAGTTATGGGAATTGCCGATAATTTTGGCGCTGCTTATGCAAAAAGCCAGATTGCATCCTTTGGACCGTTACCGCAAAATGGTTCGGTGTTCTTATCGCTCTCGGAAAAGGATAAATCCGCAGCACTCTCCTCGGCAAAAGAATTATTTGCAATGGGTTTCAAGATTTATGCCACATCGGGTACGCATACTTATTTAGCGGCAAACGGGGTTGGCTCTACCTCTGTCCGCAAACATTCCGAGGATGGACGAAACGCGAATGATGAATCAGCGGTTGAAATAATTACTTCGGGCAAAGTTGATTTGATTATCAACACCCCGCTAGGTCGTGGCACGAGACAAGATGGCTGGTTAATTAGAACGGCCGCGATCCAACGCTCATTACCTTGCATCACAACTATCCCTGGATTTAAAGCTGCGGTTGCTGGAATCCAATCTCTCCGAAATGACCAACTCGCGGTGCGCTCATTACAAAGTTGGTTGTCATGAAAATTAATCGTCGAGCCCAACAACGTACTGTCGAAATAGTTAGCAATAAGAAAGTTGGCGCTTACCACCATATGATTTTTGCGGTAGGGGATATGGCGCTACATGCTCTGCCGGGCAATTTCGTTGCGATCAGCGTAGGTGGTCCCGGAAGCGCGATGGTGCTACGGAGGGCTTTTGCAATTTATCGAACCCATGATCGTGGCAATTATGGCGGTACCTTAGAACTCGTGGTTGCACCGCACGGTCAAGGAAGTAAATGGTTAACCGCGTTACCAATGCATGCAACTGTGGACATGGTCGGACCGCTCGGTACTAATTTTGGTATCCCAACTGAGCCAGTAAATGCGTTGTTAGTAGGTGGGGGTTATGGTTCTGCACCGTTATTTGGTCTCGCTGAATTATTAAAAGATGGCGGTTCGCGGGTAGATATGGTGCTTGGCGCCTCTTCAGCCGGAAAGATTTATGCTCCGCTTGAAGGAAAGCGCGCAGTCAACTCGATGACAATCACCACTGATGATGGCAGCGCTGGTACTAAAGGACAAGTGGTTTCGGTGTTGCCTGGACTGATCGAGCGTCATAACGTAGATATTATTTACTCTTGCGGTCCGATGGCGATGTTGGCGGCTATCCAAGATATCGCTGCCCAAACTGGAATTATACATCAATGCGCAGTTGAAGAATCTATGGCATGCGGCATCGGCGTTTGCATGACCTGCGTAGTGCCGTTGCGTGATGAAGCCGGTGTAATAAGAATGTCGCGTAGTTGTGTAGATGGACCAGTAATGGATGGCGCGAATGTACTTTGGAATTCTGGCGGAAAAATTCCTGCAGGAACTTACGGTGCGCCAAATGTCTAATTTCAATTACAGCACCAATTTTCAAAACGCCGTTTTTCCTAATCCGATATTCACCGCAAGCGGTTGTGCAGGATCGGGTAAAGAACTTGCCCAATTTTTCCCGTTGGGGGAGATTGGTGCGGTAGTTACTAAGTCCATAATGGTAAAAGCCCGATCTGGCAGACCCACCCCCCGAATGGCGGAAACTCCATCAGGGATGCTTAATTCGATCGGATTGCAAGGGCCTGGAATCGATCAATTTATTGCAGAAGATATTCCATTTTTACAAAAAAATGGCGCTCGGATAGTAGTTTCGATTGCGGGTGAGAGCGTTGATGATTATGGTTCGTTAGCACGACGGCTTCGCGGTGTTCCTGGACTTTCTGCGTTGGAAGTTAATATTTCCTGTCC
Organism: Actinomycetes bacterium; assembly: GCA_014190155.1. GTDB lineage: Bacteria > Actinomycetota > Actinomycetes > Nanopelagicales > Nanopelagicaceae > UBA7398. Next base: position 90,851 of record BJFY01000002.1, read on the forward strand.
CAATGTAGAAAATCGTGGCCAAGTTTTTGCCTGCGATCCAATCGCATCGCGCTCTGTAGTAGAAGTAGTTCGTCGAGTTTTAGGTGGTGAACTACCAATCATCGTAAAATTATCGCCTGACGTCACCGATATTGTTGCGATTGCTAACGAAGTTATTTCGGCAGGTGCTGATGGTCTAGCTTTAATCAATACCTTGCTCGGAATGGTAATTGATGTCGACACTATGCGGCCAAAATTGGGTGGAAAAACTGGGGGACTATCAGGGCCAGCAATTCGACCAGTAGCGGTACGCGCCATTTATCAAGTTCATCAAGCGTTTCCTAAAATTCCAATCCTGGGAATGGGTGGGGTTGCAAGTGGTGGTGATGCACTGGAAATGGTTTTGGCAGGCGCTAGCGGAATTTCAGTTGGTACTGCAACTTTTGGAAATCCAAACGCAGTGATAAAAATTAGAGACGAGTTAGCCAATCTATTGATAGAACGTGGTTTCACTACCTTTAAAGAAGCGGTCGGGTTTGCGCATCGGAGTGAAAATGCCGGATAAATCTCCCATTATTTTAGCGGTAGATACAACCAACTTAGAGGTTGCAAAAACTTGGATCGCCGCAACTCAAGGTTCGATTTCAATCTATAAAATAGGCTTAGAATTTTTCTTAAAACTTGGTTCTGCCGGAATTATCGAATTACGCAAAGAGTTTGAATTTGAACTCTTTTTAGATTTAAAGTTACATGACATCCCAAATACTGTAGCTGGCGCAGCTCGTTCTTTGCAGCCACTCGCACCTGATTTCGTTACAGTGCATGCCGCTGGTGGTGCAAAAATGGTGGCCGCAGCCGCTGCTGCGTTGCCAGATTCCAGAATTACCGGTGTAACTATTTTGACTTCACTAGATGAAAGTGATGTGAAAGCAATTGGATATAAAGATGCTGCGTTAGAGAGCGCGGTTAATCTTGCAAAAATTGCGGTTTTAGGTGGGGCCAAGGCTGTGGTTTGTTCCCCACTAGAAGTTTCGGCAATCCGAAACGCGATTCCAAAAGAGATTTTGTTGATTACGCCAGGAGTGCGTCCGATAGGTAGCGGCATTGGTGATCAATCTCGAGTAATGACCCCCACGCTAGCGCTTGAAAGCGGAGCGGATTATTTAGTAATTGGCCGCCCGATCACCGAAGCTGATGACCCAGGCAAGGCTGCGGCAGCAATTCTTGATTCGCTTTAAGGTTTAATTAAGCCATGGGAGCGCCACCAATTTTAACGCCAGCAGAACGAAAAGCCGCGCTGGCGAAAGCTGCTGCGGCTAGACAAGAACGTGCCAGAGTTAAAGAACAAATAAAGCGTGGCGAGATTCCGTTAATTGAAGTGTTGCTGAGTGAAAATCCAGCGATATTAAAGATGCGAGTCAAGGCGATGTTGGAAGCAGTACCAGGTGTTGGCGTGGTGCGTGCCATTGCAATCATGGAACGAATTGGCATATCTGAAAAACGTAGAGTGAAAGGGCTAGGCTCGCAGCAATTAGCTGCGCTAAAATCTGAATTTGGAATCAACTGATGATTGGAAAATTATTAGTGCTTTCTGGTCCTGGTGGCGTGGGCAAGAGCACAATAAGTAGGGAAATTCGTAAAGATAGTCGGTTTTGGTTGAGTGTTTCATACACAACTCGTGCAGCCAGAACGAATGAAGTTGATGGATTGGATTATCATTTTATTTCGGCAGCGAAATTTGATGAGTTAATTGTCGCTGATGCTTTTTTAGAGTATGCCGCTTTCGCTGGAGCAAAATATGGGACGCCGCGGGCTGCGGTTGAAACTGCATTAAAATCCGGCAAACATGTGTTGTTAGAGATTGAAATTTCGGGCGCTCGGCAGGTTAGAGACCGGTTTCCAAGTGCAATTTTGATTTTTTTAATGCCGCCTTCTTTTGAAGAATTATCGATGCGAATAACAACGCGCGGGACTGATCACCCAGAACGGATTGCGGCACGACTGGAAATCGCGGCGGCTGAAATGGCTACTGCGTCGGAATTTGACCATATATTGGTAAATCACGAGGTCGATGAGGTGGTCGCGGGGCTGGTAGCCTTGGCGACTGCGGTTGAGTGAGTCAGACTCGGCGCAACCACCGAAATAATTTCCTGAGGAGCAACTTGTGGCAAACCTAGATGGCATCACCAATCCACCAATCGATGAACTTCTAGATAAGGCTGGTTCAAAATATAGCTTGGTGCTTTACGCTGCTAAGCGAGCTCGTCAGATCAACGCGTATTACTCGCAACTTGGCGAAGGTTTACTCGAATACGTTGGCCCGTTGGTAGAAACACATGTTCATGAGAAGCCACTTTCAATTGCGCTCCGTGAAATAAATGAGGGCTTGCTGACTATCGAAAATCTTGAGCCGACTCCTCAGAATTAATTTGATCTTTTAACTGCCGTTAAAAGGAAACTTGAAAATGATAGATATTACCTTCCCTCGAGGTAGAGAAATCGTCCTCGGCGTTGGCGCTGGAATCGCTGCTTATAAATCCTGCGATCTATTACGACGCCTTCAGGATCATGGTTTCTTGGTAACCGTCGTACCAACGCCATCAAGTTTGCACTTTGTCGGCAAAGCAACCTGGGAGGCGCTCTCTGGTCGAATAGTTAATACCGATGTCTGGGAAAATATCCCCGCTGTGCCGCACGTTGCACTTGGCGCTCAAGCTGATTTTTTAATTATCGCTCCTGCGACCGCAGATTTGATCGCAAGAATTGCAGCGGGGCGAGCTGATGATTTATTGACCAACACAGTTTTAACCACACTGGCTCCAATAATTCTAGTGCCCGCTATGCATCCACAAATGTGGCAAAACCCAGCCACGGTTGCAAATGTCGCCTTACTACGTTCTCGCGGAATTCACGTGTTAGAGCCTGCGGTCGGCAGATTAACCGGTAACGATATTGGGGCCGGCAGATTTCCAGAGACTTCTGAAATAATTGCCAAGTTCTTAGAAATCTCGCAGAGCAATTGCGATCTGCTAGGTAAAAAGATTTTAATAACTGCGGGCGGAACTAGGGAAGCAATTGATCCGGTCCGTTACATCGGTAATAGATCAAGTGGTAAACAAGGTTACGCGCTTGCATTTGCAGCAGCTAAACGCGGCGCAATTGTAGAGCTAATCGCGGCGAATAGTACGATCCCAGATATTGAGGGCATCAGAACGATACATGTCGAAAGTGCAGATCAACTTGATTTAGTCGTGCGCGATAGATTCCCAGATGCTGATGCGCTATTGATGTGTGCGGCTGTTGCCGACGCTAAACCCAACCAATACTCCGATAACAAAATTAAAAAATCTGCGCTTTCGCAAATTCAATTAGTAACGAATCCAGATATTTTGGCAAATATTGCAAAAAAGCGGAGAAGTAATCAAGTGCTATTAGGTTTTGCAGCTGAAACTGATTCAGATTTGCTAACTTTTGGCAAAGCAAAATTGCTCGCAAAAGGTGTCGATTTTCTTTACGTCAATCAAGTTAACCAAGGAGCAATCTTTGGATCTGATTTCACATCTGGGTACATATTGGATCGAGAAGGCAGTGTTGCCAAAGTAGAAGCGGTATCGAAAGACACGCTATCTGAGATATTGCTCGATAACGTTGTGGAGCGGTTAAGGTATGCCAATGTCTAAACGTCTCTTTACTTCTGAGTCTGTAACTGAAGGCCATCCAGATAAAATGGCAGATCAAATTTCAGATGCAATCCTGGATTCACTATTGAGCCAAGACAAAAATTCTCGGGTAGCAGTAGAGACTTTACTAACAACCGGCCAAGTACATGTCGCTGGTGAAGTCACAACTAATGGCTATGCCGATGTGATGGGGTTAGTGCGAGATACCGTATTGGGAATCGGATACGACTCCTCCGATAAAGGATTCGATGGTAATTCTTGTGGCGTATCAATTTCGATCGGCCAACAATCTGGGGATATCGCAGCTGGTGTAGATCATGCATTTGAAGAACGAGTTTCACAATCGGTTGATCCATTAGATTTGCAAGGTGCAGGCGATCAAGGATTAATGTTTGGATATGCCACTACCGATACTCCAGAATTAATGCCGCTTCCGATTTGGTTAGCGCATAAGTTAGCCGAGAAATTAACGGCCGTGCGTAAATCTGGCGAACTGTCTTACCTTCGCCCCGATGGTAAGACCCAAGTAACTATCGAATACGATGGCGATAAACCGGTCTCGTTGAACACTGTAGTTATCTCAAGTCAACATGCTGCGAATATCGATATAGAGAAACAATTAGCGCCAGAAGTAAAAGCCAAAGTTATCGATCCAGTTCTAAGAGAAGTAAACCTGCCGTTCAAGGATTTACGAATTCTGATCAACCCAACTGGGCGTTTTGTAACAGGTGGACCAATGGGGGATGCTGGTTTAACTGGTCGAAAAATCATTGTTGATACCTACGGTGGTATGGCCCGACACGGTGGCGGCGCATTTAGCGGAAAAGATCCATCAAAAGTGGATCGCTCTGCGGCATACGCGATGCGTTGGGTGGCGAAAAACGTGGTGGCGGCTGGATTGGCTACTCGGTGCGAAGTTCAAGTCGCATATGCAATTGGCAAAGCGCAACCAGTGGGGCTATTTGTCGAAACTTTCGGAACTGAAAAAGTTCCAGTGAACCAAATTTCTGATGCAGTTTTAGCGGTCTTTGATCTACGTCCAGCTGCGATCATTCGTGATCTCCAATTATTGCGCCCGATTTATTTGGCGACTGCAGCTTACGGACATTTCGGTCGGGAACTTCCAAACTTCACTTGGGAGAAAGCTGATCGCGTAGCTGCGTTGCAATCTCAGATTAAAGGATAGTTTCACGTGGCGCAATTGCGACCACTTCGCCTTATTTCGCAACGGGCTAAAAGTAATTACGAAGCCGCGACTAAGGGTACTTTCGTAGTGGATGTGGTTGTGGATACTCCAGTAATACATCTTGATGGTCTATATACCTATGCTTTAACCGATTCGGATCGCGAACTTTGCGAAATTGGTGCTTTCGTCAAAATTCCATTCGGGAAAACTGTTACTACCGGGTATGTAGTTAATATCCGTGTTCGCACCATTAATGATGTCGCGCTTAAAAGTATAGTTTCGATAATCACTAACCGTGCGTTATTACAACCAAATATTTGGGCGCTAATACAGATCGCTGCCACCAGGTATTGCACCAATCCAAATGAATTAATTCGATTTGCGATTCCACCGAGAGTTGCAAATTCCGAGAAAATCTCTTTGACGTTTCCCAAAAAAGCCATTGGATCTAAATCGCCCCCTTACGTAAGTACGGGTTTATTGAAAGAAGTATATGGTTCCAAGATTTCCGCAATAACAAGTAAAAAAAGCGGGGCAATATTAGCGCCGACTGCAATTGATACGTTTGAAATCTTGCTTGAGATGATCTTGCAGAAAATTTCCCTTGGCCCAGTTTTAGTCATTGTTCCTGATGCAAAAGATACAGATCGGTTGGTGGGAAAATTATCAGAGCACGGGCAATTGGATTTCTTGCGCTTCGATTCTTCGTTAGATAAGAGCGCGCGGTATTTAGCTTTCTTAAGGATTTTGCAAGGCGAATATCAGTTAGTTATTGGCAATAGATCTGCAATTTTTGCGCCGATACCCAATCTGCAGAGCATTATTATTTTGAATGAATCTGATCCTTCAAATTTTGAACGTAGATCACCCTATACAAATACTCGGGATTTAGCGTTGTTGCGATCTAATAACGAAAAAATATCACTCTGGTTCCTAGATGCATCGCCATCACTTGAGCTGCTCCGATTGGTAGAAAGCAAATGGTTACCATTTTTCACCCCCTCGGTAGATTTTGTACGAGACCGAAAATGGTTAATCACCTCCGAAAATCATGAGCTCACTCGTAAAAATGTTTTTTCAGTAATTCGACACGGGTTAGAACGAGGTCCAGTTTTAATCGTGGTTTCCGAACGTGGATATTTCAACGCCGCAACTTGTAACCAATGTAAGAATCAAGCGTTATGTAAATGTGGTGCCAAACTTTTATTAGGTAAAGCTGCTACTTCGCCAGAGTGTGTGCTTTGCGCAACAAAGTATCCCGAATGGAAATGTAATTGGTGTAACTCGACAAAGTTCTATCGGTTCCAGAAAGGCGATGAACGTCATTTGGAAGAATTTGGTAAGGCTTTCCCAAAAGTTTCCATAACCTCATCAAATGCTAAGTTAGCGAAAGTCAGAATTAGTAATGAATCCGCGATAGTGATTGCGACGCCCGGTTGTGAACCAGTCTGTCAAGATGGCTATGCTGCAATAGTTTTATTGGATGGTAAATCAATATTTAACCGTCCGTTTTTACGTAGCGAAGAAGAGGCTCGATACCGTTGGTTGAACGCCCTCACCATGCTCCGACCAGATGGGCAAATTTACCTATCGTTGCCAGATTCTCATCCCGAAGTGCAAGCCTTACTGCAACCGATACCGTTGAAATCGAGTCGAAGCGAGTTAGAAAATCGTAAGGGTCTTTCATTTCCGCCCTACGCGAGGTTTATCGAGATACAAAGTGCAAGTAAAGAAATCAATTTAATTGCAGAACAACTCCGGCGCGAAGATTCAATTAACTGTGAAGTATTGGGACCGACTCAAATTGATAAATTGGAGAGCAAAATTATCTTGAAAGTTTCGATCGCTGATAGTGCAAAGTTAGGTAAGATTGTTTATGATTTAAAGCGTTATCGCAGCGCTAAAGCGATGTCGGCGCTACGCGTACAAGTTGACCCGTTTACGATTTGATCTCAGATAGACTCCGCGCATGGCGCTGCAACCGATCCGATTATTTGGTGATCCAATTTTGGCGACTCCCGCTACCGCCGTTTTGGATTTCGATAAAGAATTGCGTAACTTGGTTGCGGATTTAACCGAAACCATGCTGGAAGCCCCCGGAGCTGGCCTAGCTGCACCACAGATCGGAGTGCCATTACGGGTTTTTGTTTGGCACATTGACGATGTATTCGGTCATCTAATCAACCCTTCACTAGATTTAAGCGAGGAATTGCAAGAAGGCGAAGAAGGCTGTCTCTCATTCCCAGATTTGAATTATGAAACCTCAAGAGCGCTCCGTGCAGTTGCGAAAGGTTTCAACATGCACGGTGAACCTATCGTTGTAGAGGGTAGTGAATTGTTATCAAGAGCGCTCCAACACGAAACTGATCATCTGGATGGGATTTTATTTATCGATCGCTTGTCTAAGGACCTAAGGAAACAAGCGATGAAAGATATCCGCGAATCGGAATGGTTTATGTTGGCTTCGGAGCGCGGAATATCGCCGCAATTCAAAGTTTCACCGCACCGCACTAATGGTCTAGGGTTGTAATTACGTTGCGAATTGCTATTGCGTCCTCATCGCGAGTTGCGTTACCTACAATTGAAACGATCGAAAATAGTGAGCACGAATTAATTGGCTTAATCACCGCGCCTGATGCACCTGCTGGTCGAGGCCGAGTGTCAACTGCAAATGAGTTTGCCAATTGGGCGAGCGATACTGGCCGCGATATATCTAAGCCAATTGATTTTGTGGAGATGATGGCTCTGATTACAGAGATGGCCCCCGATTTAATTATTACAATTGCTTACGGGAAATTGATCCCAGAACAACTCTTATCGCAAGTTAAATATGGTTGGTTAAATTTACATTTTTCACTTTTGCCAAAATGGCGCGGCGCCGCACCAGTGCAATGGGCCATTAAATCTGGTGAAAGTACGACTGGAGTAACGGTTTTCCAATTAGATAAAGGAATGGATACCGGCCCGATCTATGTAATCAAAGAGTTAAAAATTTCAGACACTTCCACCACTGACTCATTGCTGGAGGAGCTATCGGTATTGGGAAGCGGCGCAGTTTTAACGGCGATTGATTTAATTCTGGCTGATACCGTGCCGGTTAAGCAGCAAACGGCGGGTTCGATAGCGCCCAAAATTTCCAAAGCGGATGCGGCGATTAATTGGTTTTTAACAAAGAGAGAAGTTGATTGCCATATTCGAGCGATGACTAGCAACCCTGGTGCTTGGACCAAAGTTGGCGGGGTTCGTTTAGTGATTAATAGCGCTCGGAGTATCAACGGGGATTGTAGATCGGGCGAGCTTTGCAAAATAGATGAAGCGATAGTAATTGGCACTTCGGATGGTGCAATCGCATTAGAAGAAGTTACTCCCGAAGGCAAGCGTTTAATGAGCGGCGCGGATTGGTTTCGCGGGGCTCGGATAGAAGTCGGAACTTTCTGTGAATAAAGCGCCAGGTCGTAATTTCACAAAACCAAACCCAGATTTGCCGCGTTTAATGGCCTATGAAACGCTTTACGAAGTTACTTTTGAAGGTGGATATAGCAATTTATTACTGCCAAAGCGGCTAGAAAAAAGCGAATTAGATCTCCGAGATCGATCGTTTGTAACTGAACTGGTTTACGGCACCTTACGTATGCAGGGTAAGCATGATTTTAGAATAGCTAAAAGTTCAGCAAGAACTTTGGCGCAGATTGATCCGAAAGTGTTGCTCTGCTTAAGGCTTGGGGTCCACCAAATTTATGAAATGCGAATTCCAGATCATGCAGCGGTTTCCGCAACGGTAGAACTTGCCCGCAAAGTTGCGGGGGAGTCGAGCGGATCCTTTGTAAATGCTGTGTTGCGTAATATGACCAATTTGATTCCGCAGAATTCGGTCTCGTTAGAATTAGCGAGTCAAGTCGATAAGAATACTTATTTAGCGAACGAATTCTCACACCCAGATTGGATTATCTCAGCTTACTTAGATCATCTAAAAGATTATGAAAAAGTTGCAGAACTATTAGCTGCAAATAATATTCCCGCCCAACCCACTTTAGTTGCTTGGCCGAATTTCTCATCTGTCTCTGAATTAGTTGCGGGTGGCGCGGTTGCGGTTCCGGAGACCAAGTACGCCGCGAATTTCGCCGGAAATCCCGGTTCGCTATCGGAAATAAAATCACGAAAAGCAGGCGTTCAAGATTATGGATCGCAGTTAGTAACTGAAATATTTTATGCCACATCGGCCGGGATCACGAAGAAATTACGATGGCTTGACATGTGTGCCGGACCGGGTGGGAAGAGCGCGCTATTAACTGCGCTAATTTCTGATCGCGATGATTATTTTCTTGCAAACGAACTATCCGAAGTCCGAGCAAAACTAGTCCGCCAAGTCATCAAAACTGGCGAAGTTGTTTCATTTGATGGTCGAGAGTTAGCCAGCAATGGTTTTGCTAGACCGGAAAACGCGTTTGATCGGGTTTTGATAGATGCGCCTTGTACAGGCCTAGGTGCGTTGCGGCGGCGCCCAGAAACGCGGTGGCGCCGCTCTGTTAACGATTTGAAATCTTTGATGCAATTACAAAAAGAATTACTGCATAGCGCCAGCGAGATACTAGTTGATGACGGCTTGATTGCATATGTAACGTGCTCGCCGCATTTAAATGAAACTAGATTTCAAGTCAAAGAATTTTTGCGCACTCATCGTGAATTTGAATTGGCCGCTATCCCAACCGGCGTTGCGAATGGGAAGTATGCATCTGCCATCCAAGATGATGGCATGTTCCAACTATGGACCCACACCCACGGAACTGATGCTATCTTTCTTGCGTTGTTACAGCGGAAGGAAAGTAAGGTGCAAGGTTAATGATTCGCATCTGTCCAAGTATCCTTAATGCAAATTTTGACGATCTGCCAAATGAGATCGCGCGAGTAGAAGCAACAGCTGATCTTATACATTTAGATGTAATGGATAACATTTTTGTACCCAATTTAACTTTCGATTTCGATGCGTCTAATGAAATTATTGAGAGCAGCAAATTGCCGATAGATGTGCATTTAATGGTAGAAAAAGCCGATATTGCAGGTCCAAGATATGCAGCTACTAAAGCAGTCAGCGTAACAATTCATTACGAAGCGACCGAAAATGTTGCAAAAACTTTAGCCGCGATAAGAAATAATGGCACCAGAGCCGGTTTAGCGATCAAACCAGGAACTTCTATTGAAGTAATAAAACCTTACCTAAATCTGATCGATATGATTTTAGTTATGACAGTCGAGCCTGGTTTTGGCGGTCAAAGTTTCATGCATGAAATGATGCCTAAGGTAGAGCTTGCTAGAAATTGGTTACGCAGCAATAGTTTTACCGATCTCTGGCTACAAGTTGATGGCGGAATCTCAGTAGAAACAATCGCATTAGCAAGCACGGCAGGCGCAGATACTTTTGTTGCTGGCAGTGCGGTTTACAGATCTAATGAGCCTGCGCAAATGGTTACCAAGTTGCGGCAACTAGCTCAGGATGCTTTTTTACCTTAGAAGATCAGCCCTTGATACATCCCGGCTGCGAGTTTATCTGCCACTTGTGCATTGGGGTTTGAGATCTTGGCTCAAAATATCCCAGCGAGAGCAGGCAACGCTCTAGTAAAATAGGGGAATGAAAAGCTTCGAAAATCTCTGGGCGGAATTAAATCAAATTGCGAGAAACCGGCCTGAAGGTTCAAAAACCGTTGCCGAATTAGATGCTGGGGTACATGCAATTGGTAAGAAAATAATTGAAGAGGCAGGCGAGATTTGGCTTGCTGCTGAGCACGAAAGTAATAAAGAGCTTGCCCTAGAGATAAGCCAACTTTTATATCATGTACAGGTTCTAATGATTTCACGTGGTTTAACATTGGAAGATATCTATGAAGCGCTTTGAGACCATAAGTAAAGGGGTAAGTAAATGACGCTCAAGGTTGCGCTGCCGAACAAAGGTTCATTATCTGAAGCTGCTACAGCTATTTTACGTGAAGCTGGTTATCGCCAACGCAATGATCTGCGAGATCTGATTTTTATCGATCCGGAAAACGATTTGGAATTTTATTATTTACGCCCAAGAGATATCGCAATTTATGTCGGTTCTGGCGAATTGCAAATTGGTATCACGGGTCGCGATTTGCTCATTGATTGCGCGGCCGAGGCCAGCGAGGTCCTTGGTTTGGATTTTGGAAAAAGTACTTTCCGTTTTGCGGCCGCAACCCAAATCTCCGATGAATCCGAACTTGCAGGTAAGCGCATTGCGACTGCTTATCCAGGAATCGTTGCTTCTTATCTCAACGAAAAGCGAATAACCGCAACCATTGTTAGATTGGATGGCGCAGTAGAAAGTTCTATTCGACTCGGCGTAGCTGATGTAATTGCGGATGTAGTTTCTACTGGCGGGACTTTGAAACAAGCGGGACTCAAAGTATTCGGTACCCCAGTACTGCAAAGCGAAGCAATTCTGATTGAGAGGAAAGGCGCAGTTCGAGATGCACAAGTTGATACTTTGATTCGACGTTTAACTGGAGTAGTAATAGCCCGGCAATATGTTTTAGTCGATTACGATATCGAGAGCGTAAACTTAGAAGCTGCCTGTGAGATTACCCCAGGAATCGAATCGCCAACAATCTCACCATTGCAAAAAAGCGGCTGGTCTGCGGTTCGAGCTATGGTTTTGCGGAAAAATATTCATTCCGTAATGGATGATCTTTATCAAGTTGGTGCTAGAGGGATATTAGTAACAGATATTCACGCGAGTCGTCTTTAATAAACTAGTTGCTAGTTACATCCAGATTGCTCAAACCTAACAAATAAATAACGGCATCCAATCTTGCTATATCTAAAACGATATCGGCAATTTCTTTCAATTTAGGCTTCGCGTTAAAGGCTATCCCGATTCCTGCAGATTTCAACATTGCTATGTCGTTAGCGCCATCTCCGATGGCAACAGTGTCGGTCATCAAGATCTTAAATTCGTGTGCGAATTTTACAAGGGTCTCCGATTTACTTTTACTATCCACAACTGCTCCAATTATGGCGCCAGTTAATTTTCCATCAGTGATTTCCAATTTATTCGCACGATAGTTTGCAATGCCTAATTCAGCCATTAACGGCTCGATTACATCTACGAAACCACCAGATACTGCCGCGACGATATGGCCTTGCGCGTGCAAAAATTTGATTAAATTTCTAGCACCTTCAGATAGATGAATTTCGGAACGAACGGTGATTAAATCATCAGCACTTAATCCAGCTAGCAATGAAACTCGTTTGGTTAAGGAGCTTGAAAAATCAAGCTCACCACGCATCGCTGCCGTTGTAATAGCAGAAACTTCTGCGGCTACATTAGCCCGTGCTGCTAATAGATCGATTACTTCTTCTTGAATTAGTGTCGAATCGACATCAAAAATAACCAATTTGCGTGAACCGGAAGCAGGCCCACTTTCAATTAGTGAGATGGCTGCGTCATTAGCCTTACCAATCATCGAGAGAGCCTTGCGCAAATTGTCTATTTCGAAGCTAGTAAACGAGATTGAGAACTCAAGGGCTAATACGGGGGTGGCGGCAATTCGCACCATTCGGTCGATATTTGCACCGAGTAAAGATATTGCAGCTGCTATCTCATAGAGTGTGGCTGCCTTGAAATTTTCGCCAACGATGATTACTTTTGCGGTTGAAAGTTTAGGTGCATTATCGAATTTCTCTGTAAATTGCGCCGCAAAATCTAAATCTAAACCGGCCGCTGCTGCATTCAATTCTGTTTCGATTACATCAGCGTGTGCGGGATCTAATTCGATAAGTACGGCAAATATAGTTCGATCACCAATCAATATCTGCTCTAAATCGATAATTTTTACTGAGAAAGGCGACAAAGCCGAGAAAATCCCAGCGGCAATTCCACTCCGGTCAACACCACTAAAAAGTAATAAACCCGTAAATGAAGCCATCGGGCGTTTCTGTGTTTGTCCGCTCACTCACCGAGTTTATCGGTATCTTTCTCACCTATGAGCGCTGTTTTATCGTTGCAAAATGTTTCGGTTCGTAAAGGTAACCGAATCGTTTTAGGACCAATCACATGGGAAGTGTCGGCCGGTCAGCGCTGGGTAATTCTTGGGCCAAATGGAGCGGGAAAAACTACGCTATTACAGATGTGCGCAACTTTAGCTCATCCAACTTCTGGGACGGTCAGCATTTTGGGCGAACAGCTTGGCAAAGTAGATGTATTCGAATTGCGTAATCGAGTGGGTTTCACATCTAGTGCGATGATGGATTTGTTGCCGCCAGAGGAGAAAGTAATTGACACCGTATTAACCGCTGCTTACGCGATGTTGGAACGATGGCAGGAAGTTTACGATTTATGGGATGAATCACGAGCTAAGGCCTTATTAACCACCTTTGGTGTCCGGGAATTAGGTGATCGGCTATTTGGAACGTTAAGTGAAGGTGAAAAAAAACGGGTACAAATCGCCCGCTCGATCATGTCCGATCCAGAAATATTACTTCTAGATGAGCCAGCCGCGGGATTAGATTTAGGTGGGCGCGAAGATATTTTACGAAGAATTTCACAATTTGCGGCAGAACCAACCGCGCCTGCCACTGTAATTGTTACCCATCACATCGAAGAGATACCAGCAGGCACAACGCATGTTTTGTTGTTGCAAAACGGGCAAGCAATGCGCCAAGGAGCAATCGGAGATAATTTAACGTCGCAAACGCTAACCGAGCTCTATGGAATTCCAATCTCCTTAGAAATGACTCGGGGTCGCTATTTTGCCCAAGCACTTTAAAAAAATAGGGCCCGATTTCTCAGGCCCTATTTCTACCAATAGTTTATCCGTTACTAGCCAATCCAAGAATTGATTGGAGATGCTAGGAAATAAACCATAAATAGGCCGGAAACCAAGAACAAAAGCGGATGGATCTCATTCTTGCGCCCTTGGATAAATCGAATTACTACATATGTCACAAAACCTGCGCCGATACCTACTGAAATATTGTAAGTGAACGGCATCAAGATGATTGTTAAGAACGCTGGAATCGCTATTCCTAAATCTTCCCAATCAATTTGCTTAATTCCAGTCATCATTAGGAAACCAACAATTATTAACGCTGGGGTAGCGGCTTCGTAAGGAATAATTGCAACTAAAGGTGCCAAGAAAGTGGTTAGCAAGAAGCAGATACCGGTAACTATTGAAGCTAAGCCAGTACGAGCACCTTCACCAACGCCAGCAGCAGATTCAATGTATGACGTGTTAGAAGAAACACCAGCAGCGCCACCTGCAGCTGCGGCGAGCGAATCAACTAACAGAATCCGTTCCGCACCTGGGACGTTGCCATCGCGATCCACCAAACCAGCTTCTTGTCCAATCGCAGTCATAGTTCCCATGGTGTCAAAGAAGTCTGCAAGTAGGAGACTGAAAACGATAAGAAGTGCAGATACTGCGGAGATTCTGCTGAAAGAACCGAATAGATTGAAGTGTCCAAGTAACCCAAAATCAGGTGTTGCTGCCACAGAATCTGGCATCGCCGGAACGTTGAGGCCCCAACCTTTTGGATTTACTTTGCCAGTTGCGCCATCGAAATTAGGTCCGATTTTGAACGATGATTCAATTACAATCGCGACAATTGTGGAAACTACGATTCCTATAAGAAGCGCAGCCTTAACTTTTCGTACCATTAGACCGATCATCAGAAGCAGGCCAAAACCAAAAACTATTATTGGCCAACCAACTAATGTGCCACCGTCACCTAAAGTGACTGGGACTGGCCCGGAACCGGTACGACGGACAAAGCCTGCATCCACTAAACCAATTAACGCAATGAATAGTCCGATACCTACCGAGATAGCAACTTTAAGTTGGGTCGGTACCGCTTTAAATACCGCGACACGAAATCCAGTAAGTACTAGAACGGTAATAATTAAACCTTCGAGAACAACTAAGCCCATAGCATCTGCCCACGTCATCTGTGATGCGATTCCTACGGCAACAAAAGTGTTTAAGCCAAGTCCAGTTGCAAGTGCGAGTGGGAAATTAGCCACCGCACCCATAAGAATTGACATTACGCCCGCGACAAGAGCGGTAGCAGCAGCAACTAGTGCGAGATTAGGCGCATCGCCACCACCAAGATACTTTCCGTCGCCATCTTTTGCCAACCCAATGATTAGCGGATTTAACGCCACAATGTAAGCCATCGTGAAGAAAGTAACGACACCACCACGTACTTCTTGTCCTACGGTTGAGCCACGTTGCGAGATTTTAAAATAACTATCGAGCATGACCTACCCCCATCTGTTTTGGTTTCGGGGGTGTTTGCGACCCCGTGCGGAGACGGTCCACAGACCGAGGGAAGGATTAAACCGTACGCCCTACCGCGAAGTAAGTCGGGAAACGACACCGAAACAAATCGCAATTGATTGCCCAATCAAGAGCGCAAAGAGCGCAGTTCCGACACCTACAGTGCCGCCCAATAGCCAGCCTCCCGTTAAAACCAATACTTCCAAAGTTAACCGCACTCGGCCAATTCGAACCCCAGTTTTGTTATGCAACGCGGTCATTAACCCATCGCGTGGACCGGGCCCAAGGCCGCAGGTTATGTAAATTCCGCTACCGATACCAACTGCGCCAATTCCTAAAAGTGCGAAAACCAGACCAATGAAATAATTATTTTGATGAGGGATAAGTGCAATCCCAATCTGCAGAGCTGCAGCAATTACGAAAATGTTCATTAGCGTGCCAAATCCGGGTTTTTCTTTTAATGGGATCCAAAGTAAAAGCACAATGCAACTGATTAAAGCTGTGACGCCACCGATTGGAAACGAAAAGTGTAATGAAACTCCTTCGGCCAGTACGGTCCAGGGCGAGTTACCGATTCCAGATTGCAGTAAAAATGCTTCACCTAATCCAAAAACGAATAAACCAAGCACTAAAACTAAAACGCGCAACGGCGAGATAGCCCACCGCGAAGGTGCGCTCCATGGTGTTTTTGGGATAGTGCGGTGTGGCCTAAGAAACTCACCAAAACTAATCGCCATTATGGAACCTTACTATGAATTTTTCAGTAGGAAGTTAGGTAACCTGCCGCAATGGAACTTTCGTATGCGCAATCAATATTGACAGGATTAATTCAAGGAATAACTGAACTATTTCCCATTTCTAGTTTAGGCCATGCGGTTTTGATTCCAGCTTGGGTCGGTGGTGATTGGGCGAGATTTATAATTGATCCAGCTTCACCATACTTAACCGTCACGATTGCGTTGCATGCAGCAAGCGCATTAGCGCTCTTCTTAGTCTTTCGAAAACGTTGGTTTAGTATGTTCAGCGCAACTTTAAAAAGTGTTGGTAAGGGTGACTATTCAACGCCCAACACTAAATTATTTTTGATGCTGGTAATTGCAACCATTCCCGTAGGCCTACTTGGTTATATTTTTGAAGAACCATTACAGAATTTATTCGGCGACCCACTTCCAAGTGCGATTTTCCTAACTCTCAACGGCTTAATTTTGATATTAGTTGAACGGCTAACGCGAAACAATAAAGCGTTGGTGGGATCGCAAAGCGCGTTCGACAATATTTCCGATCATATAACGCCAGTATCTGCACTCGCCGTGGGTTTTGGTCAATGCTTGGCGCTTTTTGCCGGCATAAGTCGTTTCGGAATCACAATTAGCGCTGGGCTAATCCGTAGAATGCACCATAGCGTTGCAGCAGAATTTGCGTTTTTACTAGCGCTGCCTGTTATTGCTGGAGCAAGCCTCTTGAAATTACCGGAATTATTCACCCCGGATCTGCGTCATTTAGCGGGGCCAGTTATTGCCGGCTCAATCGTTTCGTTTGCCGCTACCTATTTTTCAATTTCGTTTTTAGTTAAGTGGTTTCAAAGCAAAACGCTCTATCCATTTGCACTTTATTGCTTGCTTATCGGAGCTATCTCGATTGTGAAGTTCATATAATGTTTCCAGGATTCGGAACCATAGTAAATATAGTTGCAATAATTTTCGGTTCTATTTTAGGAATCCTCCTTGGCAAGAAATTTAAAGAAACTACTCGAAATTTAGTCACGGATGTACTTGGCTTCATCACTATCATTGCTGGCGCCAGCGCAATTTACGCTATCTGGGATCCGAATTTTAAGAGCGCAGTACCAACCGGGTGGACTTTATTAACTGTTTTAATAACACTTTTGCTAGGTGCAATTTTAGGATCTGCAATTAATATTGAATCAAAGTTGGAAAAAACTGGTGAGTTTTTAAAATCAAAATTTGATCCGAGCGGTGCATCACCTTTTGTGGATGGGTTTGTAAGCGCATCCCTAATATTTGCAATCGGTCCGCTAGCAATTCTGGGGAGCATCTCGGATGGTATGGGTACTGGAATAGATCAATTAGTTTTGAAAAGTACTTTGGATTTCTTTGCCGCAATCGCATTTGCGGCCTCACTTGGTTGGGGAGTAGCGGTTTCGGCCGTCGCGGTAGGTATCTACCAAGGGTTATGGACACTCGTTGGGTTTGGACTTGGTTCCATACTTATGGATTATCAGATAGCAGCGATGACCGCTGTTGGCGGCATTATGCTCCTTGGGATTGCGTTTCGTTTATTAAAAATTAGAGAGATAGCAGTTGCAAATCTACTGCCAGCTTTAGCAATAGCGCCAGCAATGGCGCTATTGGTTCATCAATTTCTTTAAAATCAGTTTCCTTAAAATTTAGTTGCATCAACCACGAAACGATAACGCACATCACTTGCCACAGTTCTAGTAAAAGCTTCATTGATATATGCAGGCTCGACGATCTCAACTTCACTAAGAATGTTTTGCTCACCACAGAAATCAATCATTTCCTGCAAATCCTTCATTCCACCAATCATTGAACCTGCCATGCTTCGTCTGGCACCGAGGAGAATCCCAGCGTTTACTGAGAATGGTTTCCCGGGCAATCCAATAATCACTACTGTGCCATTTAATTTAAGCGTGTTTAGATAAATATTTATATCGTGCTCCGCCGAAACCGTATTGAAAATTAGGTCGAAAGAGTTTTTTAAGTTGAGTAGGGCATCGCTATCGGTTGAGAGCAGAAAATTGTCAGCGCCCATTCGGTATGCATCATTTTCTTTAGCAGCTGAATGTGAAAGAACGGTCACGCGCGCACCTAACGCTTTTGCGAATTTCAAACCCATATGACCCAAGCCGCCCAATCCCATGATCGCTACATTGGATTTCGAATTTACATTCCAATGTTTCATGGGGGAGTAGAGCGTTATTCCCGCGCATAAGAGCGGCGCCACCCCAGATAACTCTAAATTTTTTGGGATTAGAACAGCATAATCCTCGTGAACCACGAAATTATTTGAATAGCCGCCATACGTGGGAGTGATACCGTCACGTTCGCGGTCGTTATAGGTTGCTGTCATATTTTTTTCGCAATAATTTTCATCGCCGGAGTTACAACTGGCACATTTGCGGCATGAATCTACAAATACGCCGACGCCAATCGGATCACCAATTTTAAATTTTCTCACCAAACTACCAACCGCGGAAACAATGCCGGCAATTTCATGCCCCGGAACCATTGGAAATATTGCCGGACCCCACTCTTCGCGTGCTTGGTGAATATCGGAATGACAGATGCCCGAATACTGAATATCTATTTTTACATCACGGTCGCCCAATGATCGCCGATCAAATTTCCAAGGCGCTAACGGAGCTCGAGCGGTTAGCGCGGCAAACCCTCGAGAAGGAATCATGAATTAAAAGGTAATGGCTCTGGTGAGGTATGCGCGGCTTTAGAAACTTTGGCAGTAACTTTTCGCATGTGGTGCCGCCGGCATAGAACTTCGTAAGCAATTTCGCTGCTAGCAGTAACATCACCAACTACCACCTGGGCTCCTTCGGTAACCATAGTGCCGCCAACGGTCCGAGCATTATGGGTAGCTCGTTCACCACACCAGCAGAGAGCTTCAACTTGCAAAGTATTAACTCGATCAGCGAGTTCCACCAACCGTGCGGAGCCGGGAAATAATTTAGTTCTAAAATCAGTCAATATTCCAAAAGCGAATACATCTATTCCCAAACCATCAGCAATCTTGGCAAGTTGTTCAACTTGCTCCGGTTGATAGAACTGAGCTTCATCACAAATTACGTAATCGATCCGACTGCCTTGGGATAACGCCTCCACAACAAACCTATGTAAATCTAATTCGATCGAAACTTCGATTGCTTCAGATTTCAAGCCAAGCCTCGAAGAAATCGTGCCTTTTCCGGCCCGATCTTGCGAAGTAAAAATTAATCCGGTGCGGCCCCTGCTTTGATGATTGTGCGCAGTTTGTAAGGCCAGAGTAGATTTACCACTATCCATGGTGCCGCAGTAATAAATTAATTCTGCCATATTCTCATCTTCTCATTAAAGCGAACAATTCGCATATTTCTCGATTAAAAGAGAATTTCTAGGGCAGGTGAAAAACCTGCGGCTTTAATTCGATCTGACCCCGCTAAGCCTGCGACGGCAAACAGGAACGCAAAACCAACCACTTGGCATTCTAAATCAAGAATCAATTGACCAGCTGTGATTGCGGTGCCGCCGGTAGCCAATACATCGTCGACGATTAGGACTTTTGAATTTTTCACAAGTAGGTCATCATGAATTTCAAGAGCATCAGTTCCGTATTCGAGTTGATATTCACGGCGAATCGTCTTGCGGGGGAGCTTGCCAGGCTTACGAATAGGAACGAAGCCTTTTTGTAGTTGATTGGCTAACGCGGCTCCAATGATAAAGCCACGCGCTTCCACACCAGCGACAACATCAATCTCCAAATATTGCAATTTTTCCGCTAACTTAGCAATGACATAGTTGAAAGCCGAAGCATCGGCTAGTAACGGCGTTATATCTTTGAAAATAATGCCTGGTTTTGGATAATCAACCACATCTAAAATTTTGCTCTTTGCAATCTCGAAGTTCACTGGCGCAATTTAGCGTTAAACAACCTGTATGCGAATCATTCTTTAAGCCAACAACCGTGCCCTGGAGGGGACTTGAACCCCTAAGCCCTTTCGAGCACTAACACCTCAAGCTAGCGCGTCTGCCAATTCCGCCACCTGGGCCGGTGTAACCCTCGCGGGTTAGCGGGCAAACGATAGCAAGTATTACCAGTGTTAGGAAAACGCGACTAGCAGCTTGGATATTTGTCGCGAACGAGCCAAGATGTACTCATGAATATCACGTTAACGCCAGCACAAGTATCAGAACTTGAAGCAGATGTAGTCCGATTATGCCAAGAACTTATTCGGATCCCGAGCGTTAACTTTGGTGACGGTAAAGGTGATGAACGCGCTATCGCAGATTTCGTAGTTGCGGAGTTAAAAGATGTTGGGATTGTTTGTGAAGTAATTGAAACCGCCCCAAACCGACTCAACGTTGTTACCCGGTTAAAAGGGAGCGATTCAACGCGCCCTGGTTTAGTTTTGCACGGGCATCTTGATGTTGTTCCCGCTAATGCCGCCGATTGGGAAGTAGATCCATTTAGTGGATTAATTAAGGATGGTTGCATTTGGGGTCGAGGTGCTATCGATATGAAAGATATGGATGCCATGATTTTAGCAATTGTGCGGTTATGGGCTCGAATCGGTTACAAACCTCCGCGAGATATTGTTTTGGCTTTTTTTGCAGATGAAGAAGCTGGCAGTATCTATGGTTCCAGATGGATTGCAAAAAAACGACCCGAATTATTTTCGGGCTGCACTGAGGCGATCTCAGAAGTGGGTGGGTTTTCTTACACGCTAGATACTGGTAAACGCATTTATGCCGTGCAGAGCGCGGAAAAAGGCATCAATTGGATGAAATTAACTGCAACGGGTAACGCCGGCCATGGTTCTATGATCAATGAGAAAAATGCCGTAACCGCATTAACTGAGGCAGTCACAAAAATTGGTCGACACAAATGGCCAATTCGGCCAACCAAAACTGTCAAGATTCTTTTTAAAAAAGTAGCTGAATTAACTAACGTGGAGTACGACGAAAATAATTTAGGAAAATTGCTACCAAAATTCGGTTCAATGGGAAGTATGATCGGAGCAACGCTACAAAATATTGCAAACCCAACTATGTTGGAAGCTGGCTATAAAGCTAATGTAATCCCACAGAGTGCATCAGCAATTATTGATGGTCGCTTCCTGCCCGGGTATGAAAGCGAATTAGCTGAGACAATTAAAGAATTGGTTGGACCAGATATTAAAGTTGAAGTTTTAACGCGAGATATTGCCCTAGAAGTGGACTTCTCAGGTCCACTAGTTGATGCGATGTGCGCCGCATTAAAGATCGAAGATCCAGAGGGGATTCCGGTACCTTATTTAATGAGCGGTGGCACCGACAATAAAGCGCTATCTGATTTAGGAATAGTTGGTTTTGGTTTTAGTCCGATTAGATTTCCAGCTGACCTTGATTTTATGCCGCTATTCCATGGAATTAATGAGCGCGTACCAGTAGATGGTCTAAAATTTGGTGTGCGCACCCTGCATCATTTCTTAGTCAATTGTTAAGCGCTAATTTCATTTAACGCTTCTCGTACTTGAGCAGGTAGTGCAATTTCTTCACTAGTCATTGCGCCACGTAGCTGTGCGCCGGTTCGAGCACCGATTATCGAGCTAGTTACCCCATCGGCGTCGCGTACCCATGCGAGCGCAACTTCAAGAGGGGAGTATCCAAGCCCTTCAGCGGCAACGCATACGGCTTCGACAATCTTTGCGCTACGCGGATTCAAATAGGGTTCAATAAAAGAAGAGAAGTGCGGACTTGCACCGCGCGAGTCTGACGGAATCCCGTTTCGATATTTTCCAGTAAGAACACCCCGTCCTAATGGCGACCAAACTAAGAAACCAACATTTAGCGCGCTAGCGGCGCTTAGAACCTCAGATTCAATTGACCGTTTAAGTAATGAATATTCATTCTGGGTCGAAATGATTGGCGCTTTATTGAAAATGGGGTTTTGTAAGGTGACTGCGCGCGCGCTTTGCCATCCAGAGAAATTTGATATTCCTACATAGCGAGTGCGTCCGGAAGTGACCGCGTAATCTAATGCCGCTAGCGTCTCTTCCAGCGGAACGTTCTTATCCCAAGTATGAACCTGCCATAAATCCACATAATCAACGCCAAGCCGAGATAACGAGCGATCCAAATCGGCCAGTAACGACGTTCTAGAATTATCTACCTTCCGTTCACCAGTTTTAAAACTAATGCCAGCTTTAGTTGCAATGACTACATCATCGCGTTGCACCAGCGTTCCTAGGAAACCACCAAGAACCCGTTCGCTATCACCGTCACCATATACAGCTGCGGTATCGATGAAATTGCCGCCATTGTCGAGAAAGACTCTAAGTTGTTCTGCGGCTTCATGCTCATCGGTATCGCGACCCCATGTCATCGTGCCGAGACCTAATCGTGAGATAAAAAGCCCACTATTTCCTAGCCGTCTGCGCTCCATAGTGGAGACCCTAGCAATATGTTTTGGCTTTAACCGTTAATCTTGCGACTATGACCGTTATTTTTTTGTTGCGCCATGCACATTCCGAAGCCAACGGTGCCGGTATTTTGGCGGGCCAAATGCCGGGCGTTCATCTTTCTAAGGTCGGGAAGCGCGAAGCGAAAAACTTTGCTAAGAATTACCGCTATGTAAAATTTGATCAGATTTATGTTAGCCCGTTAGAGCGATGTAGTGAAACCATCTCGCCCTATCTTGCGGAATCTTCCAAAAAACGAAGATTTACTAAACCGATTATCGAGAATTTAAACTTCGTCGAGATGGATTATGGAGCTTGGAGCGGTCTTAAATTACAAAAACTGGCGTTGAAACCGTTATGGCGAAAAATCCAAAATAATCCAATTACTGTCACTTTTCCAGAAGGTGAGAGTTTTCGTTCATTAAATCTTCGAATTAAAAAAGGGTTATTGGAGATTGCTCGATTGCATAAAAACAAAAATATCTTAGTAGTTACGCATGGCGATGTCATAAAAATAGCCACTGCTATTGCTTTAAATATGGATTTCAATGATTTTCAAAAGATCGCAATAGACCCTGCCTCAATCACTGCAATTTCTATCATCGGTAAGAAATTTCGGGTTCTAACCGTTAATTCTAGAGCGGAACCAGTTGCGGTCGATGGTCAGAGATTTGCACTTGGTGGCGGCGCCGGTTCAAAAGCGAAACGAAGGAAATAATGGCGCGGATTATCAATAGTTTTGAGTCGGTAGATCGTTTTGTTACCGGCACCGTAGGTGAACCTGGCGAGCGAGCTTTCTATATCCAAGCTCGTTTTTCGGGAATGCTTGTAACTGTTGCTATCGAAAAAACGCAAGCTCAGGCGTTAGTTGAAAGATTGCAGATTTTGTTAAAAGAGATCCGTAAAAATAAGGAAATACAAATTACTGAAGACTCGAACACTGCAAGAGATGATCAACCCTTAGATCCGCCAATCGCGGAAGATTTCCGGGCTGGCGTGATGGCGATAACTTGGTTAAACGCTGAAGCGAAAATAATGATTGAGGCGCAGGCTATTTCCCAAGAACTAACTTTCAGCGATTCGGGTAGTGAAGCGGAAGAAGGCGACCCAAAATTAATTCCAGATGATGATCTGGCAGGGCCGGATTTGTTGCGAGTAAAAGTATCGATTTCACAAGTAAAAGAATTCATAAGAAGGACTACTGCAGTTATCGATGCCGGCCGGACTCCTTGTACATTCTGTGGCATACCAATTGACCCGGGTGGACATCTATGTCCCAGAGCAAACGGGTATCGTCGTTAATGTTGGAATTGGATCCCTTATCGATTGTTAAGAGTATTGCTACTTCGGAAATATTGATTTCAGGAAGACTTGTCGATGCTTCTAACGCAACCTTATTTGGCAAGGTAATTTCTGACACCGGAGTGCACGAGATTCCAATAATTTACAAACCAATTGCAGGAGAGCGGCCATTATGGGATTTTCCGGATGGTGATTTAGCTTCTCGTGAAGTTGCCGCATATCAAATAAATAAATTTCTAGGTTTCAACATAGTGCCATTCACAACGCTACGAGATGGCCCGTATGGGATTGGCGCGGTGCAGCAGTGGATTGAAATTGATGAAGCATTTGATTTGATCACCTTTTCGCAAACCGACGATTTTCGGTTGCGGGAGATTGCGCTTTTTGACGCGGTTATTAACAATACTGATCGCAAAATTGGTCATTTACTTATGGATGCTGATAATAAATTGTTTGGAATCGACCATGGCGTTTCATTACATTCTGAGAACAAATTACGCACAGTTTTATGGCAATGGCGCGGCATGCAGCTCACTGAAATTGAAGTAGGTCAGTTGCAAAAATTCATTTCAGAACGAGAACGAATTACGGTGTCGTTAAGGAATCTAATTACAGTGTTGGAAGTAGATGCGCTATTTGCAAGAGTTTCGTCGCTTATTGACGCTGGGATTTTCCCCGAGCCAAGTGAGGAATGGCCCGCTATTCCGTGGCCGCCAATTTAATAAATCTTGAAGTAGAGTACTGGAATGCGTTCTTGGCCCGACTTGTATCTCCCACCGATAACCGCCAACTATCCACAGCTCAATCTCTTCTCTACTTATACAAAGAAATTAGTACCAGTAAATCAAGAACTACCGCTAAGTATCTATGTTTGTGGCATCACACCCTACGACGCAACTCACTGTGGTCATGCTGCAACATATATAGCTTTTGATTTAATTCATCGATATCTAAAATCAGCCGGAGCCAATGTAAATTTTATCGAAAACATCACGGATATCGATGATCCACTTTTGGAACGAGCCGCTCGAGATGGAGTAGATTGGCAAGATTTGGCAGAAAACCAGATTGATCTATTCCGTTCCGATATGACCGCATTACATGTTCTACCGCCAACTTCATATGTCGGTGCCATCGAATCGATGAACGAAGTTTTCAAGCAGATTGCAGTCTTCCAAGCAGCGAACTTGACTTACGAAATTGCCGGCGATCTATATCTTTCAATCGCAGAGTGCCCAGGTGCGTTAGAAAATTTGCCGCTCTCTTTTGCAGAATCACTTCGCATTTTCAAAGAACGCGGCGGCGACCCAGATCGAGTTGGTAAAAAACATCCCTTAGATACACTGCTCTGGCTTAAAGGAAGACCAAATGAACCTGCTTGGGAATCACCTTTTGGACCAGGCAGACCAGGATGGCATATCGAGTGTGCCGCGATTGCCCTCAAGCACGCGAGTGGAAATCCGAAATCAACTTTGACAATTCAAGGCGGTGGTTCAGATTTGATTTTCCCGCACCATTACATGAGTGGGGTACAGGGGAGAACTTTAGCCAATCGAGAGTTTGCGGAGATTTATGCACATACCGGGATGATTGGTTTAGCTGGTGAAAAGATGAGCAAGAGCAAAGGCAATTTAGTATTTGTTTCAAAATTGCTGGCTGATGGCGTTGATCCAGTTGTAATTCGGATTCATTTAATGCAAGACTGTTATCGAGATGATCGAATGTGGAGTGGTGCTGGATTGGCTCAGGCAGAAGAAAAAGTGATGCGTATCCGTAGCGCATTATCACGCGAGGAAGTTGCTCCAACTAATCCACTAATTGATGAGATAATTACGGCTCTTTCGAATGATTTGGATACTCCTAAAGTTTTTAAATTAGTTGACCGCTGGTGTTTCGATACTGAATCGGGTCGAAGTGGTGGGTCTTCGGGCGAAATAGCCCGTGTTTTCGATGCACTGCTTGGCCTTACTTTTTAAGCGCCATCCTCTCGTCGTCTTAAAAATCTCTCAAATTCGCGCGCAATGGCATCCCCGGAAGCTTCTGGCAAATCTGCAGCATCTTTACTGTTCTCAAGTTGTTTGACGTAATCACCGATTTCCAAATCCTCATTGGCCATCTCATCAACGCCTCGTTCCCATTCCTTCGCTAATTCCGGCAGGTCACCTTGCGGTATTGAAATCTCCAGAAAATCTTCAAGTGCATTAATAAGAGCTAACGAAGCTTTAGGTGATGGTGGTTGCGAAAAATAATGAGGAACTGCCGCCCATAATGAAACTGCATCTAAGCCACGTTTAGTGCAAGCATCTTGCAAAATTCCAATAATTCCAGTCGGTCCTTCGTAACGAGAAATTTCCACGCCTAATCGCTTGGCAACCTCGGGATGCGCGCCACTACCGCTGACTGAAATGGGTCGAGAATGTGGGACATCTGCTAATAACGCTCCCATCGTTATAAAGATTGAAACTTCATGATCATCTGCTAAATCCAGAAGCTCTTTAGCAAAAGTAGGCCATCGCATTGAAGGCTCCATGCCTTTAACGATGATGAAATCGTGGCCTAGTTGGGGCGTATTAATTGCGTAAATTTGGGTGTTGGGCCAAACAATTTCGCGCAAAATATTTTCATCGACTTTAACTTGTGGTCGATTAACTTGGAAATCATAAAAATCTTCGGGTTCAAATTCACCGATTAAATGATGGTCCCATTCCGACAATAGATGCGAAATAGCCCCAGAAGCAGATTCGCCGGCGTCGTTCCATCCTTCAAATGCTGCAATCATCACCGGATTTCGAATGGGAAATCGACTTTCAAAGAGGTACATAAGCCGAGCCTACGATAACCTAGGACGAATGAGCGCTCTAAAACCAAACAAAACCGCAGGAACGCTGCGTACTGCTCTTAAACACCAAGTTGTGATCGTCGATGGCGCTATGGGAACAATGTTGCAAGCCGCAAATCCAACTATGGCAGATTTCCAAGATTATGAAGGCTGTAATGAAATTTTGAATATCACTAGGCCAGAAATAGTTGCGGAAATCCATCAGAAATACTTCGAAGCTGGGGTCGATGCGGTCGAAACCAACACTTTCGGTGCCAACTGGGCCAACCTAGCCGAATATGGAATTGAAGATCGGATTTATGAATTAGCTTTTGCGGGTGCGCAAATAGCACGAAAGGTTGCAGATAATTTTTCCACGACAACCTCACTTCGTTGGGTCTTCGGATCGCTCGGACCAGGTACAAAATTACCGACTCTTGGTCATACTACCTATCAAAAGCTGAAAGATGCCTACGCGCTAGCATCTCAAGGATTGGTGGATGGCGGGTGCGATGCGCTGCTAATCGAAACCACTCAAGATTTATTACAAGCTAAAGCGGCAGTAAATGGCGCACGTTCGGTAATAGATAAAACTGCAAGAGATGTACTTTTGATTGTGCAAGTAACTGTTGAAACAACTGGCACTATGTTGCTCGGTTCGGAGATAAACGCAGCGCTAAATGCACTAGCGCCCTTAGGTATAGATTTTATTGGCTTGAATTGTGCAACTGGACCTACTGAGATGAGCGAACACCTACGAGCTCTTAGTAAATCAGCGACTGTTGGAATATCTTGTATGCCAAACGCGGGCTTACCAATTCTTGGTCCGGATGGCGCGCTCTATCCGTTATCGCCAACTGAATTAGCCAGCGCGCTGGAAACTTTTGTAGAGGATTATGGGGTTTCGTTAATTGGTGGTTGTTGCGGCACCACTCCGGAGCACCTCGCAGCCGTTTCGAAATTGTTAAGCGGTCGAAAAATAACCACCCGGAATCCAGAGAATGAAGCTGGCGCCTCTTCGCTTTATCAATTCGTCCCATTCCGACAAGATTTAACTTACATGGCTATTGGGGAGCGAACCAACGCGAATGGTTCACGGGCTTTTCGAGATGCGTTACTAGCCGAAGATTGGCAAGAGTGTATGGAAATTGCGCGCGATCAAATTCGAGATGGTGCTCATATGTTGGATCTATCGGTTGATTATGTTGGCCGTGATGGCGTTAAAGATATGAAAGAACTGGCGAGTCGATTAGCAACGAGTGCAACTTTACCAATTGTGCTTGATTCGACGGAACCTGCTGTTATAAAGGCGGGATTAGAACATCTTGGTGGTCGTTCTGTGATTAATTCGGTTAATTACGAAGATGGCGATGGTCCAGATTCAAGGTTTGCTCGGATCATGCCGATCGTCAAAGAACATGGCGCAAGTGTAATTGCGTTAACAATTGATGAAGAAGGCCAAGCTAGAAGTGCAGAATGGAAAGTACGAGTTGCGCGCCGGTTAATCAACGATCTAAATGAAATATGGGACCTTCCTACCTGTGACATCATGATTGACTGTTTAACTTTTCCAATAGCAACTGGTCAAGAAGAAACTCGCAAAGATGCAATTGAAACCATCAATGCGATTAGAACGTTAAAGAGCGAATTCCCGGATGTGCAAACAACTCTCGGAGTAAGCAATGTTTCCTTTGGGCTCAATCCAGCCTCCCGAATCGTGCTCAATTCAGTTTTCCTAGCGGAGGCCGTCAAAGCTGGTTTGGATTCAGCAATCGTGCATCCCTCCAAAATCACGCCAATATCCCGGATTGACCCAGCGCATCTAGAAGTTGCACTCGATTTAGTTTATGACCGACGGAAATTTGATGGCGATAATTGCATCTACGATCCACTGCAAAAATTTTTGGAACTATTCGAAGGTGTTGAAGTTACCAACAATCGACAAACTCGAGCAGCAGAATTAGCAGCTCTGCCGCTGGGGGAGCGACTATCGCGCCGGATCATCGATGGTGAAAAGGTTGGTCTCGAAGAAGATTTAACAGAAGCGCTATCTGAAAAAATTCCACCACTTTCGATAATAAATGATTATCTTCTAGAAGGAATGAAGACTGTTGGCGAACTGTTTGGTAAGGGGGAGATGCAACTACCATTCGTGCTCCAATCAGCAGAAGTAATGAAGAACGCAGTTGCGATTTTGGAACCATTTATGGAAAAAACCGATGATGCCGGGCGCGGCACCATGCTTCTGGCCACTGTAAAGGGCGATGTGCACGATATTGGAAAAAACTTAGTTGATATTATTTTGACTAATAACGGATATACCGTAGTAAATATCGGAATCAAGCAGACAATAACTCAAATAATTGAAGCAGCCGAAACCAATAACGTAGATGTAATTGGCATGAGTGGGCTATTGGTTAAATCAACTGTCATAATGAAAGAGAATTTGTTGGAATTGGAATCGCGTAAACTTTCGCAAAAATGGCCAGTAATTTTGGGCGGCGCTGCACTCACTCGCACTTTTGTGGAGCAAGATTTAGCACTTATTTTTCCTGGAACAGTTAGATATGCCCGCGATGCATTTGAAGGTTTAAAGTTGATGGACACCATGATGCTGATTAAACGTGGCGATCCAGATGCCAAATTGCCCGAACTTAAAGAACGAAGAACTCGTCCAGCAAAAATATTACCTACCGGTGCCGATATTGATACTAATCGAAGCGATGTAGCGACCAATAATCCAATACCAACGCCACCATTCTGGGGGAGCAGAATAGTTAAAGGTATTGCACTCGCAGATTACGCCGGAGCAATTGACGAACGTGCGCTCTTTGTTGGGCAATGGGGGCTTAAGGGTGCGCGCGGTGAATATGATTTAATGGTTGAAAATGAAGGACGCCCACGGTTGCGGGCTTTAATGAATGAAGTACAGGCGCAAGGTTGGTTGAACGCAGCGGTTGTCTATGGATATTTTCCGTGCGTTAGTGAAGGTAATGATTTAATCATTTTGCATCACCAAGGAGTTGACGCCGGTAAGGAACGGTTGCGCTTTACCTTTCCAAGGCAGAGTCGAGATCGCAGACTCTGCTTAAGTGACTTCTTCAAGTCAAAGAATTCGGGTGAGACCGATGTAGTGGGTTTTCACGTTGTTACTATGGGCCACTCAGTAAGCGTTGCAACTGGAAAACTTTTCGCAGAAAATCGGTATCGCGAATATCTTGAACTGCACGGGTTATCAGTGCAGTTAACCGAAGCGCTTGCCGAACACTGGCATGGCAGAATTCGCGAAGAATTGGGTTTTCGTGGCGAAGATGGCCAGACTCTCGCCGGAATCTTAGATCAAGAATATCGTGGATCGCGCTACAGCTTTGGTTATCCAGCCTGCCCAGATTTAGAGCAACAAATACAATTGTGCGAACTTCTAGAACCTGGCCGAATTGGCGTCGAACTTTCCGAAGAATTTCAACTGCATCCGGAACAATCAACATCTGCGATTATCGTGCATCATCCAGAAGCAAAATATTTCAATGCCACCTAAAAATGTAACAACTTTTAAAGCAGTCCTTTGGGATATGGATGGCACCCTGATCAATTCGGAACCACTTTGGATAGAAGCTGAACAAGAAATAATGGCCACATTTAATACTAGTTGGGATGAAGCTGATCAAATCGCTTGTTTAGGCGGCCCAATGCCCCGCGTTGCTGAGTATATGGCTGATAAAACTAGCCACCAAGAAAATCCAAATTATTTTGCGACTAATTTAGTAACGCGAATGGAAATAAAATTAGCAGCGGGTGTTGCTTACGCCGATGGCGCAAAGGCACTTTTTGACGATTGTTTTGCGGCCAATATCCCAATGGCGTTGGTCACTGCAAGTTCTCGCTCGCTGGTAAATGCCGCAATAACTTCGATTGGATTTGAGCGATTTCGCACCACAATTTCTTGCGACGATGTTTCAGAAAGCAAACCTTCGCCAGAAGGCTATTGCAAGGCGGCTGAATCGCTAAGTGTCGATATTCAAGAGTGTTTAATTCTGGAGGATTCTTTTGTGGGAATTACTGCAGCTATCGCTAGCGGTGCAGTAGTGATCGGAATTTCACATCTAAGAGAACTGCCTAGGAGTCCACGTTTGCATGTATTGCCATCTTTAATAGATATTGATGTTAAAAAACTGCAGGATATCTATAGAAGATTAGTTTTTGTTTAATAGTGAAGATATGGTGTCACCATGAGCTTCAATCCATCTGGCCCATTTCGGGTTGGCGATCGCGTGCAATTAACCGACGAAAAAGGAAAGTTGTACTCAATCAATTTGGCGCTAGGCGGACAATTCCACACTCATAAAGGCTGGCTAGAACACGAAGCTTTAATTGGAGCGCCAGAAGGTTCTACATTTACCACAAATGCCGGAACGAAATATCAAGCCTTCCGACCGTTATTAACGGATTTCGTGCTTTCAATGCCAAGAGGTGCCACCATTGTTTATCCAAAAGACGCAGCGTTAATTCTTGGATATGCCGATATCTTTCCAGGCGCAAAAGTATTGGAAGCTGGGGCGGGTAGCGGTGCGCTAAGTATTTCGCTGCTTCGCGCGGTAGGTGCCAATGGCTCTCTGCGCTCATTCGAAAAGCGCGAGGATTTTGCAACCATCGCAGAAAAAAATGTAATTTCTTATTTTGGCGAAAAACCTAAACATTGGCAACTAACGATTGGCGCAGTGCAAGATTTAATAGATGGTTCAGATTACGATCGCGTGATTCTTGACATGTTAGCGCCATGGGAATGTGTCGAAATGGCCTATAAGGTAATGAAACCAGGCGGCGTATTTGCCGCCTATGTCGCAACCACAACCCAATTATCAAAATTAGCCGAGGCGCTAAAGGCTGATGAACGTTTTACTGAACCCGAAAGTTTTGAGAGTTTAATTCGAGGCTGGCATCATGAAGGGCTCGCGGTCCGTCCACAGCACAAGATGAATGCTCACACTGGATTCATTATTTTTACACGCAAAGTTGCAGAAGGTACGACCGCGCTAAAACGGCGCCGCCGCCCCTCTAAAGGTGCATACGGCGCCGTTGACGACGAGTAATTTTTAGCTAATCGCGATTACATCGACCACGAAGATTAAGGTTTCGTTCGGTCCAATCGCACCACCACCTGCCTCGCCATAAGCTTTATCCGGCGGTAGAACTAACAATCGTCGACCCCCGGTTTTCATCCCCGGCATTCCTTCTTGCCATCCAGTTATAACTCCGCTCAATGGAAAGGTAGCTGGATCACCGCTCCAAGATGATTCAACAACTTTGCCAGTTGACCAAGCCATTAAAACGTAATGAACGGTCAAAGTAGATGTTGCTAGAACCACATCACCGGTGCCCACGATCAAATCTTGAGTTTGCATAGCGTTAGGTGCGGATCCGGAAGGTGGCGTAATAATGGGTTCCGCACCAGCGGCGCCAGTAACTACTGGAAGCCCTGCTGCTGCATTGGTATTGCTCTGATTGTCATTCATAGTTTCAACTCCTCCGTCGGTGCTACATGCACTCAATGCAATAGAAATAATTAAAAGTAAAGGTAATGCTAAAAGCTTCTGCATTTTCAACCTATCTTTCTGCGGTTTCTTCCAGGGTCAGAGCGTAAAGCAAATCCTAGCAAGGTCGGTAGCCTTACCTCATGCCTATTGAGAAAGCGGAACGTTTAATAAACCTCACAATGGCATTATTGGCTGCCCAACGTTACATAAAAAAGAGTCAAATTTTCGCAGTCGTGGCTGGATATAGTGGAAGCGCCGAAGCTATGGAGCGAATGTTCGAACGCGATAAGGATGATTTACGAAATCTGGGTATTGTCATTGAGGTGGGGGGATTAGATCCACTTTTCGATGATGAACCGGGTTATCGGATAAAGCAGAGTGAATATGCCCTTGCGTTAGAGAATTTAACTGCCGCAGAACTTTCCCTACTAGCAATCGCGGCTAAAACTTGGCAAGACGCAACCTTTTCCAATTCTGCGCAGAGTGCGCTTCGAAAGCTTCGCTCACTTGGAATCGAAAACGATGCGACCAATTATGTGGATGCACCATTTCATATAAAAATCAACGATTCAAATTTTGCACTGCTATGGAGCGCCACCATTGCGGCACAAACTTTAATATTTGAATACCCAAACCAGTCAAACCAATTAGCGGAGCGCGAAATCCAACCGTATGGAATTGCGGCTTGGCGCGGCCAGTGGTATCTAGTTGGACGAGATATTGCAAAAAACGCGATACGTGTATTTAAAGTCGCGCGGATCGCTCCCGGATGCAAAGTGGGGGGCAAGGTTGGCGCTTTTAAACTACCGATAGATTTCGATATCTCGCACCATTTAGTAATGCTCCAAGACCCACCACAAATTCCAGTAATTCTGCACGTTCGTAAAGAGAGATGCCACGGATTGCGCCAGAAATCCAAAATAATTAGAAATGATGTGGAATGGGACGAACTCCAATTTATCGAAAATAACCGTCCTCAAACCATTCAAGAGATCCTCTGGTACGGCCCAGATGTAGTTGTGATCTCACCCAAAGAATTGAAGATGTCCGTAGTGGCATCGTTACAAGAAATGGCAAAAAATGGATAAGCCACTTGCTCGGACCGCTAGATTATTAGATTTAATACCTTTTATTCTTTCGCACCAAGGGATTGCTATCATCGATTTAGCTAAGGAGTTTGGTGTTACTGAAAAAGAAATTTTGGCGGATTTAAACCTGATTTTCATGTGCGGGTTACCGCAATACACTGCGTTGGAGTTAATAGATCTATCCTTCGAACACGGATTCGTAACAGTGCGAGAGCCACAAAATCTAGATAAACCAAGAAAACTTAGTAGCGAAGAACTTTCGATTCTTATAATGGGTTTAGATGTTATACAAACTCAGATAACTGATCCGAGCAAGCAGCAAACCGCAAAAAATCTACAAACGAGGTTGAAACAACTAATAGAGAGCGCAACTGCGAACTCAATTCTTTATGCTGATGACCGACATCTGCCATATATAGATAATATAAATAGTGCGATGCGAAACCGCACTGCTCTAAATATTTCGTATTTGAATACCTCAAAAGATGAAATCACCACCCGGAAAATTTTGCCTTTAGAAGTTTTTCAACAAGGAGATGAATTTCTGCTTTTAACTTGGTGCTATTTATCTAAGGCAAATCGCACTTTTGCAATCGCTCGGATTTTAAGTTGCGACCAGGCTTCCGATACTTTTGCTGACTCTAATTCAGATACTGATTCACTTCTGTTAGCTACGGAGAGACGAGTCACGATTAAATTCCAATACGATCGAGCCGCTTTATCTTTCATTGAGCATCTCCAAGATCGCGTAATCGAAATTGATCAAACCACAATGATTGCATCAGTTGAAGTTTGGGATAGTGAATGGATATTGCGGAATGTGCTTGCAAATGCTGGCCACATTAAGATTTTGGCTCCCGCGCAATTCGCCGCGGAAGTAGCCGCCCGAGCCAAAATTGCGCTTTCCAATTATTGAGGTCAAAACCGCCATTTTTTGACTTCACATTCCGAAATGTTGGTTTTTGGGGTAGCGTAAGCGCAGCCGTCGAAGGGATTAAGCCTTTCGCATAGTGATAAGTAAAGGGTGGGCAATGTTTCTTCGCGAACCATCACATATCTTGATTTTGCTTTTAGTCGTAATTGTACTTTTCGGAGCCAAACGTTTACCAGAATCAGCTCGGTCATTGGGTCGATCGCTCCGTATCTTTAAGAGCGAAGTTAAAGAGTTGAATAAGGATGAAGATAAAAAGGGTGACACTCCATCAGCTGAGAAGTAGGCCTGCGCTAAGAAATACCAATTTAGGTAACGGAGCACATTAGCAATGGCGTCATCTGCTGACGGCCGGATGCCGTTGTTAGAACATTTAAGAGAGTTTAGAAAACGAATAGTACAAGCAACGTTTTTCATTCTGGTTTTCTCGATTCTAGGTTGGATTCTCTATAACCCAATTATTACAACGCTTTCGGAACCAGTATGCGATCTAAAAAAAGCGCAATTGGCCGGCGCAACCCAGTGCGGTTCGTTATATATAAATGGCGTTTTAGGGCCATTAAATTTACAAATTAAGGTAGCACTTTTAACTGGCATTATCTTGGCCGCACCATTTTGGATATATCAGCTTTGGGCTTTCGTAGCGCCCGGCTTACATAAGAAAGAACGTCGCTATTCAATTCTCTTCATCGTATGCGCAACCCCGTTTTTTGCGGGTGGCGCAACACTTGGTTATTTAATTTTACCTATGGCGATTAAAGTGCTTTTTGGGTTCACCCCAAATGCGCTATCCAATTTAGTAAAGTTTGATGATTATTTAGATTTTGTAATGCGCGTGATTTTGCTCTTCGGGATAGCATTTGAACTTCCAGTCTTTCTGGTTTCGCTTAGTTTGGCGGGGGTATTAACCGGTAAAAGTATCTTAAAACCCTGGCGATTAGCAGTTTTTGGAATCTGTCTTTTTACCGCAGCATTTACGCCAACTGGAGATCCGATAACTATGGGTCTACTGGCGCTACCGCTTATTATTTTTTACTTCGGAAGCGGCGGCATAGCTCTCTTGGTTGATAAAAAACGACGAAGCAACAAGCCGACAATCTCCGATGATGTCGCGTCTTTATTGGACAATGAACCAACTCCGCTAGCTGATTTAGAGTTTTCAGAGACCATAATTCCCATTTCTAAGGTTAAGAAGTCGGATGCGAAAAAGAAGTCGGTTGCGAAAAAGAGTAAAAAATGAAACGTACGCTCCTAGTTATTAACCCCGCCTCGGGCGGAGGCAAAGGAAAAAAAATAGGAGCCCACACATCTCAATTGCTGCATAGCCGAAATCTCAAATTTCATCAAATCCTCGAAAATTCTGCGGCCGCAACTAATCATTCGCTAAATACAGAACTAAACAAAGGCGATATCGAACGAGTAATTTTAGTTGGTGGTGATGGCGCCGTGCACTTAGCCATTCAAAAATTAGCCCTATCCAAGATTCCTTTAATAGTAATTCCAGCAGGCACCGGAAATGATTTTGTGCGCACTCTAAATTTTCCATTGAATAACCCCGCTGAGATATTGATTCACTCTTTCTCCAAGCCAGCCGAAGCAGTCGATCTTGGCTTTGCAGGAGAAGAATATTTTGTTGATGTTTTGAGTACAGGTTTTGATTCCATGGTTAACGAACGCGCTAACCGTATTAAATTTATACGTGGACCAATGAAATATAATGTTGCAATCGCGCTGGAATTACCGATTTTTAAACCGAGAGAGTATAAATTCACTTTAGATGGAGAGTTGCTGAAATCAAAAGCGATGCTGATTGCGGTTGCAAATGGCAGTTCTTACGGTGGCGGTATGCAAGTTTGCCCAAAAGCCTCCATAACCGATGGGCTTTTTGATGTGATGATCCTGGCACCCGTTTCTAAAATTGAATTCCTCAAAGTCTTTCCTAAAGTTTTTTCTGGCAAACACATAACTCACCCAGCGGTCACAATCCGGCGTTGCCGTGAGATTACAATCGAAGCCAATGCAATTGCTTATGGCGATGGCGAACGGATGGGCCCGTTGCCGATAACCGCAAAAGTTGTGCCAAAGGCTTTACTTACATGGCATCGAAACTTTTAATGGACACGCCATCCGAACGTTTTGTCGCTGCAAAAAATCGTCAAAAATTTGCAGCCACCCAATTGTTTGAGTCTGGCTATGCCTTTCCTTTTGATGAATTTCAAGTAACCGCCTGTCATGCCATTGAATCTGGCAAAGGTGTCTTGGTGGCAGCTCCCACTGGAGCCGGAAAAACTATTGTCGGTGAATTCGCGGCGCATTTAGCGATTAAGCAAGGTTCAAAATGCTTCTACACCACGCCAATTAAAGCTTTATCAAATCAGAAATTTCAAGAATTGGTAGCTGTTTACGGTGAAGAAAAAGTTGGGTTACTCACTGGTGATTCATCCATAAATGGTGAAGCTGCAATAGTTGTGATGACGACTGAAGTACTGCGGAATATGATTTACGCCCAATCCCAGACCTTGGAAACTTTAGGTTTTGTCGTCATGGATGAGGTTCATTATCTCGCGGATAAGTTTCGTGGCGCAGTCTGGGAAGAAATTCTCATTCACCTGCCGGAGCAAATCCAAGTAATTTCACTCTCTGCAACAGTTTCAAATGCAGAAGAATTTGGAGAATGGTTGAACACGATCCGAGGCGAGACCGCTGTGGTAGTTAGCGAAATCCGTCCAGTCCCGCTTTATCAACATGTATTAATGGGTAATCGTCTATTGGATCTCTTCGTTGACGATGGTCGAGTGAATCCAGAAATTTTACGAATAGAAAAGGAGTCGCAACGAAATGTACGTACGTCAAATCAACAAAATTGGAGCGGTTCAGATTACAAATCTCGCCGTCAAAAACAAATTACTAAGCCCGAGATAATCGAGAAATTGGAAAGTCAAGGTTATCTACCAGCGATATTTTTTGTTTTCTCACGGGTTGGATGCGATGCTGCCGTTAGATCATGTATCCAAGCAAATCTTAGAATGACAACTAGTGAGGAACGAGCTGAAATCCAAGAAGTAATTGTGCAAAAAACCGCGGAATTACCGCAGGAAGATTACGCAATTTTAAATTTTTATCAATGGTGTGACTCGCTAGAACGCGGAATTGCAGCGCATCATGCGGGATTACTGCCTATGTTTAAAGAAACTATTGAAGAGCTCTTTCAAAGAGGTCTGATTAGGTGTGTCTTTGCAACTGAAACTTTAGCTTTGGGTATAAATATGCCAGCCCGAACTGTAATTTTAGAAAAACTCACTAAGTGGAATGGTGAAACGCATGCAGCGATTACGCCGGGGGAGTACACCCAACTAACTGGTAGGGCTGGTCGACGCGGTATTGATATTGAAGGAAACGCGATCGTGCTTTGGAATGAAACCGTAGATTCTGGAACAGCGGCTGGGTTGGCCAGTACCAGAACATATCCACTTCGGTCTTCGTTTGCGCCAACTTACAATATGAGCGCAAATTTAATTTCCCAGTTCAATCACGAACTTGCACGGAGTTCGTTAGCAGCTTCATTCGCCCAATTTCAAGCAGATCGCGCAGTAGTTGGCTTAACAAAACAAATTGGAAAAAGTGAAAAATTGATTGCGCAATATACCAACGAATCTGTATGTCATTTGGGTGATTTTGTTAAATACATGTCGTATCGATCAGAGATTAAAGCGATTGAACGCGAAGTTGTTGCCCAAGGACGAAATTACCGTGGCAATCGAAAAGAATTTCTCAAAAGAAGTGAAGACGAAATTACTGCGTTTCGTAAAGCGATGAAATCTGATCCATGTCACCAATGTCCGGACCGAGAAGCGCACGCGCGGATTGCGGAGAAAGGTGAACGACTTGTTCGGGAGAATGGAGGTTTAATCAAACGAATAGAATCACGCACTAACGTTATTCCGAAAACTTTCGATTGGATAATTTCAGTTCTAACTGAACTTAAATATATTGAGCACGATGTGCTCACCGAATCCGGCGAGATTTTAACAAAAATTTATGCAGAGACAGATCTTTTAATTGCAGAATCTTTACGCAAGGGAATCCTGGACAATCTACCAGCGCCTGAATTAATCGCGCTACTCTCAACCTGTGTTTTTGAAAATAGGAGCGATAAGAGTAATTCACCGAGAATTCCTAGATCGCTCAATGAACCGTTGGAGAAGTTGCTAAAAACCTGGGCAGAGTTAACTATTTTGGAAAGTAAATTTAATTTAGCCACCCAGCGCGAACCAGACTTGGATTTTATTTGGCAGAGTTATCGGTGGGCTAGCGGTCATTCACTTACTTCTATTTTACGCGATAGTGAAATAACAGTTGGCGATTTTGTGCGAGTAATAAGGCAACTGATTGATCTGCTTGGCCAATTATTGAGCGCACGTCCAGAGATGCGCTTGGTTATAAAAGATGCGCTGAAACGAATTGACCGTGGAATTATTGCTTATTCGGCGGTAACCGCATGACTTTAATGATGATCGATAGCGCCTCACTCTGGTATCGCGCTTATTATGGAATGCCCGACACGCTATTAGCGCCAGATGGCACTCCGGTAAATGCAATAAAAGGATTCTTAGATATGTCGGCGAGGTTAATTCAAAAATATCAACCTAATCGCTTAATTGCCTGCCTAGATGGCGATTGGCGCCCAACTTGGCGAGTGGACTTATTCCCAGAATACAAAGCTAACCGCTTAAGCGAAGCTGGCGGAGAAGAAGAACCAGATCTTTTAACACCGCAAGTTCCGATTCTGTTGGACTTGTTAGATTTATTTGGAATTGCAGTTATTGGGGTGGATAACTACGAAGCCGATGATGTAATTGCAACTATCGCAGCCAATGAAGCAGGGCCCACCAGAATTGTTACCGGGGATCGGGATCTCTTTCAATTAGTTGATAGCGCTAAAGATGTAAAGATTGTTTATCTAGCTAAAGGTATTTCGGCTCATGATTTAGTTGATCATGCTTGGATTAAGAATAAATATGAAATCCCAGGTGATCGATATGCGCTATTTGCAATGATCCGAGGTGATGCTTCAGATGGGCTACCCGGAGTCCGTGGTATTGGTGAAAAAGGTGCGGCGATAATTGCTAATAATTTTCAATCAATTACCGAAGCGTTGGCAGCCGCTCATGCCGGTGATGCTCGATTGAAGCCGCTATTGCAACGAAAACTTATCGAGGGAGCAGATTACATTAAGATCGCACCGAAATTAGTTAATTGTGCGCTCGATGCTCCGATTCCAGAGTTATCACACAAAATGCCTTCCCGTCCTAAAAATTTGGAAGCGATTAAAGATTTTCGAATTCGTTATGGCTTAGGTTCAAGTATTGATCGAATGATGGCAGCGCTCGGTTGGTGAAGATACTTAAAACCTTAATTGCCGGAGTTCTACTTTCGGCAAGCTTTCCGCCTATTAATCTCTGGTTCTTAGCTCCGATTTCAATAGCAATTTTCTACAATCAACTCGTTGAGTCTGAACTGAAGCTACGGTTACAAACTTCACTGATCTACGGCATTTTCTTTTTCGCGCCGCTATTACATTGGAGTTCAATCTTTGTTGGTGCGCTGCCGTGGATAATCTTGTCGATAGGAGAATCACTCTTCTTTTTGCTTTTTGCTACCGTGAAGTGGCAAAAAAGTACCTTAGATTACGCAAAATTTCCTGCGCTCTGGGCATTAATCGAGTTAGCCCGGGAGAAATTTCCGTTTGGGGGTTTTGGTTGGGGACGGATTGGATTTTCTCAAATTCAATCACCGCTTAGTTTTTATCTACCGCTAATTGGCGTGACCGGATTATCTTTCCTTACCTTAATTTTTGCCGTACTTTTTGCCGATAATAAATTCCGTGAGCAAACCTTTATTGCTTTGGTGGTGATCGTGGCATTTGGATATGGCATCGAAAAAATAATTGATAACCGGATTTCGCAAGATGCTCAAACTGAAACTATCCGGCTTACTTTGATTCAAGGGGGAGTGCCTCAGGCAAATCTCAACTTCAATGGCGTTCCGATGGCGGTTTTTAATAAACATTTTGACACCACTTCAAAATATTTAAAAAGCAAAGATTTTGCAACAAAGCCAACAGATTTAATAATTTGGCCCGAAAATGCTAGCGATTTAGATCCATTCCGAACCAAGAGCATTGCGGATAAGATAGCCAATCTGAGAAAAAAAGGTGGAGTAGATCTTTTGATAGGTGCAGTACTGGATGGAAAAGCAGGCCCAGAGAATGTGGCAATTCATTATAAAAAGACGGGTGAGATTGTTCAATATATAAAGCGCGATTTAGCTCCCTTTGGTGAATATGTCCCATTAAGAACTCTGGCCGAAAACATTTCGCCATTAGCGAGAAATGTCGTCGATTTCCAATCTGGCAAAATACGTCAGATTTTCAGGATTAAAACTGGACAATTTACGCCGATAATTTGTTTTGAATTATTAGACGATCAAGTTTTTACTGAAAGTGCAAACGAGAGCAATTTCTTAGTTTCGATGACAAATAATGCAACTTTTGGAAAAAGTTCAGAAGCGGCACAGCAATTTTTAATCGCTCGTGTGAGAGCATACGAAATGCGTAAAGTGGCTGCTGTGGTATCCACTACAGGCTTTACCGGTTTTATTAATAGTAAAGGGGGAGTAGCGTTGCAAGCAAAACAATTCCAATCCACCGCACTCTTCAAAGAAATAACTTTGCATAATTACCGCACTCCAATTAGCAGAAATCGTAACGTCCCAGAAATTGCTGTCGGCTTGATATTTGTGGTCACTTCCCTGCGGAGGAAACATGGCTAAGATTCCAAAAGTTTTAATAGTCTCACCAACTTATAATGAAATTGAGTCCATCCATGATTTAATTACCAGAATTGGCACCACACGCGACGAGCTAGAAAATTATTACGATTTGTCGTTGTTAGTAGTAGATGACAATTCGCCAGATGGTACTTCAAATGCCGTTAAAGCAAGAAACCTGGATTGGATTCATGTTTTAGATCGTCCTGGTAAAGGTGGACTAGGACCAGCATATATTGCTGGTTTTAATTGGGGCTTGGCTAAAGATTTTGATTACCTCTGCGAAATTGACGCGGACTTAAGTCATCAACCGGAAGAATTAGTGAATCTTTTAGATGCGCTGGCCAACCACGATCTAGCAATTGGAACCCGCTGGATGCCTGGTGGATCGGTAGTAAATTGGCCTCTTTCACGTCAGTTAATCTCAAAAGTCGGTACCGGTTATGCTCGAATAGTTTTGAAATTAGAATTAAAAGACATTACTAGCGGTTATCGTGGATTTCATCGTGAAGTTTTAGAGAAAATTGAATTAGAGAGCATTAACTCGCAAGGTTATTGCTTTCAAATTGAAGTAGCGTTACGCAGTTCCATCAACGGGTTTTCCATCGCACAGATACCGATAACTTTCATTGAACGAGCGGGTGGAGTTTCTAAAATGAGTAAGAAGATCGTTATAGAAGCGCTCTGGAACGTCACAAAATGGGGCTTTGGGAGCTATAAATATCACCGATAAGTTACATTATGTAAAGTAAAGCGAGCGTAAATCAGTTAATAGCTAGCGCTGCAATCGGTTCACAAGAGCAAACCAAATTTCTATCCCCGTACGCGCCATCAATGCGGCCGGTTGTTGGCCAATATTTACCAGCGCGAGTTAGACCAACTTCAACACCCATGGGGAAAGCTGCCATTTCACGCGAATATGGTCGGCTCCAATCGGTTTGCAATAAATCGCTCATCGTATGCGGCGCGTGCCGGAGCGCCGAATCTTCGATTTTAATCTTGCCGCTACTGATCTCTGCAATCTCTAAACGAATTGCCAACATCGCCGCGACGAAACGGTCCAACTCTTTAATATCTTCACTCTCGGTTGGCTCAATCATCAGCGTGCCTGGCACAGGGAAACTCATGGTTGGTGCATGGAATCCATAATCCATTAGCCGCTTGGCAATATCGTCAACGCTCACACCACTTATTTTAGTTATTTCACGTAAATCAATAATGCACTCGTGTGCGATCAAACCATTCTTGCCAGTGTAAAGAATTGGATAAGAATCTCTCAATTTCAGGGCAATATAATTTGCCGACAGAATTGCAACTTCCGTTGCGGTAGTTAAACCAGCGCCACCCATCATTCGAATATATGCCCATGAGATCGGCAAAATACCAGCCGAACCAAACGGTGCTGCCGATATCGGACCTGGACCAGTGGCAGGGCCTGCCGTTACATCTAACGGATGATTTGGTAAATATGGCGCTAGATGCGATCTCGCGATAACTGGACCCACTCCTGGTCCCCCGCCGCCATGTGGAATACAAAATGTTTTAT
Source organism: Actinomycetes bacterium (assembly GCA_014190155.1). Classification (GTDB taxonomy): domain Bacteria; phylum Actinomycetota; class Actinomycetes; order Nanopelagicales; family Nanopelagicaceae; genus UBA7398. The sequence continues at coordinate 133,221 of BJFY01000002.1, forward strand.
GTAAATTTAAATGCGAAACGTCAGCACCGAATTTTCCGGGTTGGGCTAATCCAACTAACGCATTTAAATTTGCGCCATCAACATAGACTTGACCGCCGGCGTTATGAATCAATTCGCAGATTTCGCCAATAGCTTCTTCAAATACGCCATGTGTAGATGGATATGTGACCATCAAAGCCGCCAATTTACCGCGATATTCCATAATTTTCGCTTGCAAATCCGCAACGCTCACATTTCCAGCCTCATCGCATTCAATTACTACTACGCGCATCCCCGCCATCACGGCGCTAGCTGCGTTAGTGCCGTGCGCGCTAGATGGGATTAAACAAATATCCCGCCCACTCTCCCCCTTGCTATCTAAGTAATTTCGAATCGCTAGCAATCCAGCAAATTCACCTTGTGACCCGGCGTTGGGTTGTAACGAAACCGCGTCGTATCCAGTAATTGCGATCAGCCAAGCCGAAAGTTGAGCAATCAATTCACGAGTACCAGCGCTCTGTGAAACTGGGGCAAACGGATGCAACGACGCAAATTCCGGCCAAGTAATTGATTCCATCTCGGTGGTGCCATTTAATTTCATAGTGCAAGAACCAAGCGGAATCATAGTTCGATCTAGCGCTAAATCTCGATCTGAGAGCATCCGCAGATAGCGCAACATCGCGGTTTCCGAATGATACGTATTAAAAATTGGATGCTGCAGATACTTTGTTTGGCGAGAAAGTTTTTTCGATACTGCACTCGCACTTAACTCTGAATCCCATGTGATTCCAAGAAATGTAAATAGATCAATTAAAACGCTCTTGGTAGTCGTTTCGTCGAAACTGACTCCGACTAAATTATCAGCATAGCGAAGGTTGTAACCAGCTGTGCTTGCCTTCTCGCGCAAACTTTCCAAGTTATCAAGCTTGAAAGCAACGGTATCAAAAACTTCATTTGTTAAAACGGTAATGCCATGTTCGCGGAGTTTCAACGCAAAAGTTAACGCATATGAATTAACTCGTTCCGCAATAGCTTGTAAACCTTCGGGACCATGCCACGCGGCATAAAGTGCTGACATCACTGCTAATAAAACTTGCGCAGTACAAATATTGCTAGTTGCCTTATCTCGACGAATATGTTGTTCTCTGGTTTGTAACGCTAGCCGGAGTGCCGGATTCCCATGCGCATCAATACTCTCTCCGATTAATCGACCAGGCATAGAACGTTCTAGTCCCGAACGAACTGCCATGAAACCAGCATGTGGCCCACCAAATCCCATTGGGACACCAAAACGTTGGGCAGTACCGATCGCCACATCAGCACCCCACTCTCCCGGTGATTTAATTAGAGTTAGCGCCAATAAATCAACAGCGGTGATTGCGATGCCGTTACGTTGATGCACCCAATTAATTATTTCAGAAGGCGAAGAGATCTCACCATATGTATTTGGGTATTGCATAATCGCGCCAAAAACATTTTCGGGCAAGCCTTTGACCGTTGCCAGATCCAAGATCTCAGTATTAATTTTCAATGGTTTTGCTCGCGTGATGATCACTGCAATAGTTTGCGGATGCAAATTTTTATCAATCAGGAAAACTGCATCTGTGGCTCCTTTCCAAACCCGATTCGCTAATGTCATAGCTTCCGCCGCCGCTGTGCCTTCATCTAGCATTGAAGCATTCGAAATAGGCAAGCCAGTTAAATCCGAAACCATGGTTTGAAAGGCAAAAACCGCTTCCAATCGTCCTTGACTAATCTCAGGTTGATAGGGCGTGTACGCGGTGTACCAAGCCGGATTTTCGAAAACGTTCCGCAAGACAACTGGCGGTGTGATTGTTCCGTAATACCCAGCACCGATTAAGGATGTCGCGATTTTGTTCTTACTGGCAAAATTTTTAAGCTCTGCAATTGCCTCGACTTCACTTATCGCATTCGGCAAAAGATCACTTAGCGAGCTCTTCATCGCAATACTCTCGGGAAGAACCTTTGCGATAAAATCGGCAAGGTTTGCAAAACCTAGCTCCATCAACATGGTCTTTACTTGCGCGCTAGATGGACCAATATGGCGATCCTTAAATTCACCGCGAACGCTACTCACACTCTGCCCCGCGCTTTCCAATTTGTCCTATCTATGTAGAGATAAGATCTAAGGAAGGAAAACTATCGGAAATTAAGCGCCACGGCTTTTCCTACGAACCGCGAGTTCGTCACTTTTACTCCCCGCAACAATCAACCCACTATCAAGATTCTCTCCCTGTAGAACCGAGAGCGAACCTTCGACCTCGCTCCAAACTTTGCCAATCGCAATTCCGAACACACCTTGCCCACCTTGTAAGAGGTCAATAATTTCCTCGGAGTTTGCGCATTCGTAAATTGATGCGCCATCGCTCATTAGAGTTATCCGAGCTAAATCTTCAATTCCGCGCGCCCGTAAATGGTTTACCGCAGTGCGAATGTTCTGGAGAGATACACCGGTGTCTAATAACCGCTTCACAATTTTTAATACCAAAATGTCTTGAAAACCATATAGACGTTGGGTGCCAGAACCCGAAGCGCTTCTAACGGTAGGTTCGACCAAGCCAGTGCGGGCCCAATAATCTAGTTGGCGATAAGAGATGCCGGCGGCGGTACAGGCGGTAGCGCCACGGTATCCAATCATTTTATGGTTAGACATTTAACGCCTCATCTATAGGCCGAGGGAAGGATTCCTACCTACTAGGAGAAGGTAGAGCCTTAGTATCTTGGAATCAATCACCGACACGGTCCAACCCTCAAGTAGAGGTTTAGCTTAAAAAGTCCTCAGGGTTAATTTGGTCTAAAAATTCTTTAAACTTCTCCACTTCGTCCTCGGCTTGATCGGGGATCTCTATGCCCGCCTCTGTCAATAATTCTTCACTGGCTAGAATCGGAGCGCCGGTTCGAAGCGCAATCGCGATCGCATCACTAGGTCGGGCTGAAACTTTCACTCCCCCTTTTAAATTTATCGCAGCGTAAAAAATCCCATCTTTTATTTCGGTAAGGTGGATTGAATCGATATCGGCTCCAAGTGCGGTTAATAAATCCTTAATTAGATCATGGGTCAGTGGTCGAGGTGGTTCAACGCCTTGTTGCGCGAAGGCGATCGCGGTGGCTTCGACGGCACCGACCCAAATCGGTAAATACCTAACACCACCGATCTCCTTGAGAAGCACTATCGGCTGATTGGAAGGCATCTCAACTCGAACACCAACTACATCGATTGCGTGAAAATCCATTGTGGTTTTAAGTAAATAACGCTATTTACTGCGATGCAAACCGGTGCGGACTAACGCCGCATGTAACCGAACCGAGAGTGAAGCTAATTCGCGTTGTACCTCTTCAGCGCGAGCTTTAGATTCAGTATTTTTCTGACGCAATAACGGCGTAATAACTTGTTCTACTAAACCAACTTCACGGTCGGCCGCAGTTTTAAAGGCTCGTAGGTGCCGACTTTCAATCCCAAACCCAGCCATCTCTGCCACAACTTTTGCAACCGCAAGCGAGTCCGCATCATAGAAACGCCCTTTCATTGCTACCAATCCATAAGATTCCAATTCGATTAATTGGGCTTCGGTTGCTCCACTAGATGAAATTAATTCATCTCTAGAAAGCTTTAAATCCCCTTGTTCTACGAAAGCGCTTGGCGCTAATCCGCCGTCAATAGTTGCTAGCCGAGGCGCAGCTGGTGCCCCAGAAGTTGTTGCCGGCTGCAGGCCTCGATCGATTGCCTCTAAATTCTCCTTAATAACTTTTAACGGGAGATACTGGTCTCGTTGTGCGAATAAAACATAGCGCAAGCGGTCTAAATCGATTGATGTGAATTTACGATAACCCGATGGGGTACGTTGCGGTTCAATCAAACCTTCTGCTTCAAGGAATCTGATTTTAGAAATTGTTACATCTGGAAAATCGCTTCGCAACTTCCCAAGAACTTCGCCAATGCTCAAGTACGCTCTAGCCGGTACGCCCATTTCTTACTCCCCTATTGTTTTTATGGTTTCGCGAAAAGATTTTTATCGTTGATAAAGAAAACTAATTTGTACTTGCCGATATGCAATTCACTCCCATTTGATAGCACTCTTTCGTTCGTGACAACGCCATCAACATATGTGCCATTTAAACTACCAACATCTTTTACTAAATAATTGCTTCCTACAGAGTGTTCAACAACCGCATGCGATCGAGAGACCGTTACATCATCTAAAAATATATCGGACTCTGGGGAACGGCCTATCCGGGTACTACCAATATTTAAAAGAAATCGCGAACCACGTGCTGGTCCAGAAACTACTAAAAGCATGGCCGAACCAGGCGGCAATTTAGCTAGCACTGAACGTTCTTCTTCCGACAACGAATCCATAATCGCAGCGACATGTGGCGAAAGCGCTTTTAAAGATGACAGATTAATTGTAGAAGTTAAATCGTGTTTAGGATCTTCGGCAGTAACGCTCACTTGATCCTCCGATCACTTCTAAAATCGCCGTCTGAAAAAACCGAGATGCCTCAGCCTGTTGTTGAGGCTGACACTATTCAGAGTGAGCGACTAGGTCAAGCCGTAAGATCTTGGTACTGCTGGGCTGAAAGTAACTTTTCTATAACGGAGATGTCGACTACTTCAATCTCGGCAATCCAGCCTTGGCCATAACAGTCACTATTGATTATTTCTGGATTTTGATTAAGTGAATCATTGACAATCGCAATTTTGCCAGTGACCGGCGCATAGATTTCCGAGACACTTTTTGTAGATTCAACCTCGCCACAGATTTTATCGGCTATTACTTCTTCGCCTGGCTTTGGCATCTGAATGTAAACGATATCGCCAAGGGCACTCTGCGCAAAATCGGTAATGCCTATTCTAAAGATACCAGCCCTATCAGTTGCAGCAACCCATTCGTGTTCTTTTGTATATCTTAACTCGTTAGGTATCAATGACATGGCGGGATACTACCTCTTCCGTCCGATTATCGCCGACTTGATTCCGATAAGTGAATATTGGATCGCAGTTAAAAGATATAAAGCGATCCCCCACGCCGAGAAACTCCAGCCAAAGATAAAAGCTAAATCTGAAACTAATCCAGAACTTTCCTTTATTAAAAGTAGGATGGGAAAGGCATAAAGTAAATTAAAGGTCGCGGCTTTTCCTAAATAAGTTACTTTAAATGGCCCAACACCGTAACGGCGCAATACCAACAAGAGCAATCCAAGGTAAAGGTCTCGACCGAAGAGAATTACCAGCATCCAAAATGGAATCGCAGCTTTCAAATAGAGCGTAATTAATGTAGCGACGATATAAAGTCGGTCCACGGCTGGATCGAGCAACTCCCCTAACCGGCTCTCTTGGTTCCAAGCACGGGCAATTTTTCCATCAAGATAATCCGTTGCACCAGCTAGAGCTAATATAACAATTCCCCACACGGGTTCATCACGTACAAAAATAAGCCAGAGAAAAAGTGGGATACCCAAACCTCGAATAATCGAGAGCAAATTTGGGATAGTTAAATTCTCGCGATTGCCCATGCTTCTAATTTACTCACGGTCTCTAACTCGAACTGCCACTTGAACTGGTGTGCCCAGGAATCCGAATTCCTCCCGCAGTCTTCGTTCGATGAAGCGACGGTAGGACGCTTCCAAGAAATCGGTCGCAAAAACCACGAATTTCGGCGGTTGGATACCAGCCTGTGTAGCGAAAAGAATCTTCGGTTGCTTCCCGCCTCGAACTGGTGGCGGGGTGGCGCCGACCATTGTGCCTAAAAAAGCATTTAATTTTGCCGTCGGAATCCGCTTCTCCCAACTTTCTAACGCCCGCTCCAACGCTATTGGTAAACGATCTTTATGCCACCCGGTTTTCGCGGCGAGATTAACTCGCTCCGCCCATTCAACTTGGTCGAAATTTCGATCAATCTCTTTATCTAAAACCACTCGCCGATCTTCATCCACCAAGTCCCATTTATTCATACCTATAACCAGCGCCTTGCCGGATTCTTCGACCATCGTAATGATCCGCAAATCCTGTTCTGTGATCTGGACAGATGCATCAATCATCATCACCACAATCTCGGCGTTATCTATCGCTCGCTCTGTTCGAAGCATTGCATAATAATCAGTTCCAGAAGCTTGATGCGCTCTTCGGCGAAGACCGGCAGTGTCTATAAAACGCCAAGTTCGATCACCTAATTGAATTAATTCATCTATCGGATCACGGGTCGTGCCTTCGGCATCATCAACTAGCGCACGTTGCGAACCTGCCAAGGCGTTGAGTAAGGAAGATTTACCAACATTTGGGCGACCAACAATTGCCACGCGACGATAGCCGTCATCGATTTGGCTCTGGCCTACTTCTGGCAATTCTGAAACTAAAATATCTAAGAGATCACCGCTACCACGTCCATGTAGTGCAGATACAAAATGTGGCTCCCCTAATCCAAGATTCCACAAACCATACGCATACGCTTCATCTTTTTCGTTGTCAATTTTATTTGCAACTAACATAATTTTCTTCTTGCTCTTACGTAAGACTGTAACTAACGCATCATCTTCATCTACCGCGCCAACTTGTCCATCTACAACAAAAATCACCATATCAGATTGGGTTATTGCATCTTCAGCCGCTGCAGTTATCTTTACCGCGATGCCTTCCGGAGTTGCTTCCCAACCACCGGTATCGGTAATTACAAATCGTCTACCATTCCACTCAGCTTCATACGAAACTCGATCACGAGTAACACCTGGGTTATCTTCAATTATTGCTTCCCGACTACCAATAAATCTATTGATCAAAGTTGATTTTCCAACATTAGGTCGACCGATTACAGCGATCACTGGCAACCCGAGCAAATTACGATCTTGCAGCAATTTCCAGATTATCGCTACCGTTTCAACCAAATTCAAATTCGTTGAATCCAAATCAAACGCTTCGCTAGATTGCATTAGCGGTGATATTTTTCGATTTGAGTCCACAAAATCGCGGGATTCTAAGGATGCGGCTACGTCCTCGGTACTGCCAACTTTCTTGACCATATTGCTTTCAATCAATTCTCGTTCTCGTCGTTGAGCTCTAGCCGCAATATCTGCATGTAGATAAATCTTTAATTCAGCGCTCGGTGTTACCACAGTGCCGATATCTCGACCTTCAACAACTATTCCAACTTTCGCAGTATCAATTATTTTTCGTTGTAATTCTAAAAGAATTTTACGTATCTCTGGCATGGCGCTAAATTCGGAAACGCGTTCAGTAATTCGTGGATCGCGAATTGCATTCGTAATATCGACACCACCGCAAATTACATCGGGTGATTGTGGGTTTGTACGAAATACAATTGAGACGTCAGTTAAAAGATTTACTAACTCATGCTCTTTCTGCACACCTTTTTCAAGCGCTAGCCATGTAACCGCGCGATAAAGTGCTCCTGTATCTAAATATGACCAACCAGCTCTAGTAGCTAACGCTTTAGAAGTGCTTGATTTACCGGCCCCACTTGGACCATCTATTGCAAGCACTATCGGTTTCACGTTGTATGTACCTTCCAATTATTTGCTCGCAAATGTTTTTCTAACTTAATCGCATCGCTTTTGGAAAGCGCTAAAGTTATTAAACCAGTAAATTGCCCAGGCGAATGTTCTAGTGCTAGATCTTCAACGTTTACTTCCGCAGTAGCACACTCCAAAAATAATGCACCTAATTGTCCTGGCTTATCCGGAATCACAACTGATAAATAGGAATAACTTCGTGGGCGGGCTCCGTGCTTTCCGGAAATTTGAGACCTGCCAGAATTACCATCTTTAAATAGCGCAGCGATTTGATTACTATTTCGAGTTACCAAAGCATCGCGTAATTGATTAATTCTTGAAGTGAATGATTCCAACTTTGAAATAATTAATTCACGATTAGAATCCAAAATATCAAGCCAAATCGCAGCGCTTGAATCGGCCAACCGAGTCGTGTCCCTTAAACCTTGGCCAGCCAAACTTAACTTCGCCTCTGAAAGAGTTAGCAACTCCCCGGCCAACATCGAACTAACCAATTGCGGTAGGTGCGAAATTTGCGCTAAGAGCTCATCATGTTCGCTTGGTGACATTGAATATACCGTCGCACCACACGCTTGAATAATCTCAGTGGCCATAGCGATAGCTAGTGGCGAAGATTGAGTAGTCGGGGTAATGATCCAAGCTCTGCCATCGAAGAGATCGGCTCGGGCACCATACGCACCGCTTACTTCTCGACCCGCTATCGGGTGAGTGCCAAGAAATCGTGTCTTGATATCCGATAATGCATCAACTTCAACTTGAAGTTCATTTTTTGTACTACCAACATCAAGCAATATCGAGTCTGGGTTTAGAGAATATTCGGTTTTCAACACCGATAATGTTTGCGATACTGGGACTGCAATCAACACTAGGTCGTAGCCGATAACTTGGCTTGGCGCTTTGTTATTTATCAGATCGTTAGCAAGAATTTGCGCTGCTGGATTCTCATCGAAGATAGCTACCTCGTATCCACGCTGCTTCAACGCTAACGCGCATGAGGTACCGATTAGGCCTGAACCTTGAATTTTCACCCGCGGCAATCTATTCATAAGAAGGTGCTCTAGTTACTGGGCTAAATCTTGTCGGAGCGCAGCTGCCCCGCCAAGATAGATATGTTTAATTTCCCGGTGACTTAAACGGCTCCGGCAGTGCATCATGGCTCTAATCGTCCGCGGTAGCGAGCCAGGAACCGCAATCTCGACCGCGCAAATTAACGGTATTGCATCTAAACCAAGCCCTCGGGCGCTGGCGGCCGGAAAATCGCTCACTAAATCTGGAGTCGCGGTAAAGAAAATTGAAATTAGATCTTCAATTTCAATTTCATTTTCGGATAGGAGGTTGCGGACTAATTCTTGAACCCCTAGGCGCATCGAGTCCGTTGTGTCCTCGGTAATTTGTACCGCGCCCCGAATCGCTCGAATCTCCATGGTCAATGGTACCCGTTGTGCATCACTCTTAGTTTCCGCTCGAAATGATTATGGTTTTATATATTAATTAATAAAATGATATTAACAATAAAATAAGGAGTCGGTTCTTTAAAATCTAATATTCCTATTACCGATAAATAGATATTGACTCCCCTCTATATGCTCATAATTGTTAATATGTCGATATTATTGATAGGCCTCAATACCGACATATGGATAAATAGTTAATAGCAAACATGACTTATGGTTTAAGAGATATAACCTTTTGTAAACTAAGCACTTCGGCAACATTTAACTCGCGCCACTTCCCAACTGGAAGTTCTCCTAAAACTACTGGACCAAAAGCTAACCGCACCAACCGCTGAACCGGTTGCCCAAGTTCATCAAACATTCTTCGAACTATTTGGTTTCGTCCCTCATGGATTACAACCCTTGCCCAATTTTGTCCCGGGATCGCTTCAACTTTCAAAGGTCTGGCAAGCCCGTCAGCCAATCTAATTCCGCTTTTTAATTCCGAAATTTGCTCTTTTGTGATTGGGGCGAAAATTTCCACAAAATATGTTTTTTCAACCCCAAAAGATGGATGGGTGCTCTGGTGAGTTAATTCGCCATCGTTTGTTAATAGAAGTAAACCTTCGCTTTCCTTATCTAATCGACCGACATGAAAAAGCCGTTCATTTCTGCCGCCGAAAAAATCGTTTAAGGAGGGCCGACCTTCAGGGTCTGACATGGTGGACAAAACACCAACTGGTTTATTAAATGCAATATAAGACTTGGTCGTTTTGCGTACAATTACTTCACCATCAACTTGAACTACAGAGTTTATCGGATTAATTTTGGTTCCTAGTTCGCGGATTACTCGACCATCGACGCTCACTCGGCCATCAAGAATCAACTTTTCCGACGCCCGCCGACTGGCTACGCCAGCATCAGCCAGAACTTTCTGTAATCGGATCAAAGACATCGCTCGATTCTAGTCGGTAAGTGAAGCAATCACCTCATCGAGCCCATCGATATCTGGCAAGAACGGAGCAAGTGCCGGCAGATCTGACACAGCATTGAGCCCCAACCGCTCCAAGAAAAAAGATGTGGTGCTGTACAAAATTGCGCCAGTTTCATGCTCTACTCCGCTCTCTTCAACCAAGCCTCGAGTGACCAGTGTTCTCATCACAGCTTCTACGTTTACGCCACGGATCGCAGAAACCCGAGCTCGCGAGATGGGTTGTCGATAGGCAATCACCGCAAGTGTCTCAAGCGCCGCCTGGGTCAATTTTGCTTGTTGGCCGTCAAGAACAAACTTCTCCACTAAGGGGGCAAGGTCTGGATGGCTATAAAAACGCCATCCCCCTGATACCTGGCGAAGCTGGAAACCACGGAAATCATTCTCATATCGGTTCTGCAAATTATGTAGCGAATCCAGAATTTGCTCGGTTGGAGTTTCGATAATCTGCGCGAGAACTACCTCAGAAAGGGGTTCGTCGACCACCATTAGAATGGCCTCTATAGAACGTTCAACCTCTGGATTAGACATTACGACCTTTCAATTTCACTATTCATTTTCATCTTGAACCTGGATTTCCCCATCGACGATTTGAGGTAGTAGATCAAATTCATCACTAACTAAAATGTCACCAGATTCGGTACCAATCCATATTATATGTAGCTCGCCTAAGGAGATAACTTGTTCGAATCGAACCACTCCCTCTCGATAAAGCTCCAAAAGCGCTAAAAATCTGGCCACCACAACGAGCGTCGATTCAGCATCTAGAACCAAAGACCTGAAAGTTTGGGACTTATGGCGCCGTAATTGGTCAACTACTTTGAGGGCTTCGGCTGCAACGCTTACCAGCGGGAGGTGGAGGTGCTCCACTGACAGAGTAGCGATGGTCTTCGGAGTAAGAACGCGGTTCGCGATGGCGGCAAATCTCTCGGCTCCGACTCCAATTAATACCTCAGGCAACAACGCCGCAAATGTCGGCTCCATCGCCACCATACGGGCGAAAGTCCGCTCTTCCGCAGCAATTCGAGCGGCGAATATCGCGGAAATTTCTTTGAATGCGCGGTATTGAAGCAACCGGGCAAAAAGTAGATCCCGCGCCTCTAAGAGGGCCAAATCGTCTTCATCTTCGATCTCTCCGGAAGGCAACAATCGGGCCGCTTTCAGATCGAGCAAGGTGGCCGCAACAACGACAAACTCAGTCGCGTGGTCCAATTTCCAACCCGCTTCAGTGCCATCTAGTGTTCGCATGTAGCTAATAAATTCATCAGTCACCGAAGCAAGCGCAACTTCGCTGATATCCATCCGATGGCGAGAAATTAATTGAAGCAATAGATCAAACGGGCCATCAAAATTAGCGAGATGTACTGAGAATCCGGCTACCCGACCTTCACCTGAAAAAGTGGTTGCACCGGCTGTGGGCTCTAATTGCGCAGCGGGTGCATCAGATTCAATACTCACGACAGAACCGTACTTTATTTCCAGCCACTTGCCTTGATTTAACCATCGCCGTAGAGTCGCCAATTGTTGATAGAACGATAAAAGGTTAAAGAGAGGTTTTCGATTGAGTGCTAAGTCGACAATGAAAATGGTGCCAAAGGGCCATCGCGAAGAGGAAGTAGTAACAACTGCTTCGGTTTTAAATCGAGCCAGCAAAACTTTCCCGATCCCAACTCCGTTAACTGAGCATGGCGGGGCACAAATTATCTCAGTCGTAAATCAAAAGGGCGGCGTTGGAAAAACGACTACCACAATTAATTTAGGCGCAGCGCTAGCTGAATTAGGGCGTCGAGTCCTTTTAGTTGATTTTGATCCACAACATTCATTATCAGTTGGTTTAAATGTTAATACTCGTAATATTGAAGGTTCAATCTATAACTTAATGATGGACGAATCTACTCGCATTGACGATTACCTTTTAAAAACTTCAGTGCCAGGAATGGACATGATTCCAAGCCATGAAGATTTAGCTGGCGCGGAGGGTGGTTTGATGAATGTAATCGCGCGTGAGAAAGTTTTGAAACGTATTCTCGCGCCAGTTACCGATTACTACGATGTAATTTTGATTGATTGCCAACCATCACTTGGCTTGCTTACCGTTAACGCTTTAACAGCTTCGCATACTGTGATTGTCCCGCTCGAATGTGAATATTTTGCGCTCCGAGGCGTTGCGCTCTTGGTGGATATCATTAAAAAAGTTCAGGCGAACACCAATCCGGATTTACAGTTGCTCGGAATTTTGGCAACCATGTTCGATAAGAAAACTGTCCATTCACGTGAAGTTCTTGATCGAATTGTTGAAGCATTCCCCGATAAAATATTCGACACCACAATCGCAAGGACAGTTCGATTCCCAGAAACAACAGTTGCAGGTGAGCCAATCACAACATATGCAAGTTCATCTAGTGGGGCTGCGTCATACCGACGATTAGCTCGTGAAGTTATCGCTCTAGGAGGAGTTAAATGAGTCGTCGAATCAGTTTGCCAGGTGCGGATGAACTTTTCCGCAAGACCACCCTTAGTGCAGTGCCTACTCAGGATGAAACCACGGCTGAGGTAGCGCCAACGAATCGCGCAACTGCGGCGGCGCAAGTTAAAAAAACTGGTGTGCGTAACACGCCACGACGTAGACCTAACCAACTCGATCGCTCCCCTTCTGGTCGCGAAAAGCATGATGAAAAAATTACGGTTTACATTTCGCCGGAAGAGCTTTTTGATTTAGAGCAAGCAAGATTATTACTTCGTGGAGATCTAGGCTTAGCGGTAGATCGTGGCCGAATTGTGCGCGAATCTATTGCAATAGTCATTGCCGACTTAGAATCAAAAGGAGATCAAAGTATTATTGCAAGAAGGTTGCGCGGTCGGTAATTTATTTAGATCGCGGATGCGCAGTAGCGTAACTTTCGCGTAATTTGTCGATGGTAACTAAAGTATAAATCTGCGTAGTTGTAACCGACGAATGTCCTAACAACTCTTGCACTACGCGAATATCAGCACCGCCATCGATTAAATGCGTAGCAAAAGAATGTCGCAATGAATGGGGTGTAACTACCTCAGACATCCCAGCCGCACGGGCTGCGTCTTGCACTATCTGCCATGCGCTCTGTCGAGATAGCCGTTTGCCTTGGGTATTCAAAAACAGGGCTCTTTCTTTATGATTTTTCAGATAAGTTGGCCGCAACCTTGTTAAATATTGCGTAATAGCAAGTTGTGCAAAACTGCCAATCGGAATTAACCGCTCTTTTCCACCTTTTCCTAAAACTTTCATGGTGAGCACCTGATTTTCTATTGCGGGCCCTATTTCAAATTCCATATTTTGCAAATCTTCAACATTCATAGCAACTATTTCACTTACCCGCCCACCTGATGCATATAACAATTCCAGCAAAGCCCGATCTCGCAAGGCAGAGCCACTACTGTTTTTACTCTCTAAAAGTTTTGTGATCTCTGCAATTGAAATAGCTTTTGGCAATCGTTTCGGAATTTTGGGCGGCAACACACCTCGCGCTGGATCTGGCAAAGAAAAATCTTTAGCAATAAAAGCATGGAAATTTCTTACCGCGACAATATTTCTAGCGATGCTTGCCTCACTCAATTTACGTTTTCGCAACCAACCAGCCATGCCCGATACAATTTCGGAATCAACGGCATCGATGGCAATACTTTTTTCTTCTAAATAATTTTCATACAGTTTAAGATCTCGTTTATAGGCTGCGATTGTGTTTGTAGAAAGTCCGCGCTCGACCGTTAAATGATTTAGATACGTTGTAAGAAAAACGTTACTTTGCGCCACGGCGCTGTACTGCGGCTTTAATTAGGCCAACAAAAAGTGGATGCGGCCGAGTTGGTCTTGATCTAAATTCTGGATGTGCTTGCGTGCCCACATAATACGGATGTAAATCGCGCGGTAGTTCTACATACTCCACTAATTTTCCATCTGGCGATAACCCCGAAAATATTAAACCGGAGGCTGCAATCCGATCGCGATAAGAATTATTAACTTCATAACGATGGCGATGCCGTTCCGATGCTTCAGTAGCACCATAAACTTCTGCGACGGTTGAACCTTTATCAAACTTCGCTAAATAAAGACCCAAGCGCATCGACCCACCCATGTCGCCCTGTCCAGCAACAATCTCGCGCTGATCAGCCATAGTTGAAATTACATGTTCATTTCCAGATGGATCAAATTCTGCTGAATTTGCGCCAATAATTCCGGCCATATGCCGCGCAGATTCGATTACCATGCATTGCAAACCCAAACATAATCCGAGAGCTGGAATTTTCATTTCACGTGCATATTTAAGGGCGCCAACTTTTCCTTCAATGCCGCGCACGCCAAAACCACCTGGTACGCAAATTGCGTCAAGATCCTTTAGTAGCGCTTCTGCGCCTGATGCTGGCTCGCAATCATCACTGGCGATCCAAACAATTTCCACTTTCGCATTGTTGGCAAAGCCACCAGCTCTCAACGCCTCAGTTACCGAAAGATAAGCATCCGGTAAATCAATATATTTACCAACCAGCCCTACTTTTACATTTACTGCCGGATTGTGCACCCGTTCTAATAGCGCATTCCATTGTGTCCAATTAACATCCTTAGGCGGTAGACCTAATCTACGGACGACATAACCATCCAAACCTTCGCTATGTAAAACCTTAGGAATGTCATAAATTGAAGGCGCATCAACAGCTGCCACCACCGCCTCTAGGTCAACATCACACATCAACGAAATTTTCTTTTTTACTGAAGATGGAATTGGGCGATCCGAACGAATCACAATTGCATCTGGGGTAATACCAATCGAGCGAAGTGCGGTAACTGAGTGCTGCGTTGGCTTCGTTTTCAACTCCCCAGAAGGACCTATGTATGGAACCAACGAAACATGTAAATAGAAAACATTTTCGCGACCAACTTCTTGACGAACTTGGCGTGCAGCTTCTAAAAATGGTTGTGATTCAATATCACCGACAGTTCCACCCACTTCAGTAATTACGAGATCGATTTTTGGCCCACCCATTGCGAGAATACGTTCTTTAATTTCGTTAGTTATATGTGGGATAACTTGAACGGTGTCGCCCAAATATTCTCCGCGCCGTTCTTTTGCGATTACCTTCGAATAAACCTGGCCAGTTGTGACATTTGCCGAACCATGTAAATCCGTATCGAGGAACCGCTCATAATGCCCAATATCTAAATCAGTTTCCGCGCCATCATTGGTTACAAAAACTTCGCCGTGTTGGAAAGGATTCATGGTTCCTGGGTCAACGTTTATATACGGATCGAGTTTTTGCATTGTTACGCGCAATCCGCGATCTACTAATAAACGGCCGAGGCTGGAGGCAGTTAGACCTTTGCCTAAACTAGATGCCACTCCGCCGGTAACGAATAAATGCTTGGTCACATGAGGGGCGGTCATGGAAGGCTAACTTATCATCGATTTCAGTTAGCCGCGAACTATCGTTAAGAGCTCCTTCGCGTGTTCTTTAGCAATAGCGGATTCCTCTTGACCAGAGAGCATCCGCGCAATCTCAGATTCTCGTTCCGCGCCCGCCACTTTAGTGATGCTACTTTCAGTTATAACGCCAGATTCCGATTTAATTACAACTAAATGGTTATCTGCCCAAGCCGCTACCTGAGCGAGATGTGTCACCACAATTACTTGTGCGTTTTTAGAAAGCGCCGAAAGTCTTCGCCCAACTTCAATTGCGGCTTTACCACCGATCCCTGCATCCACTTCATCAAAGACATATGTTCCTAAAGGTTCGCTCTCTGCAATAACTACCTCTAGCGCCAGCATCAATCTCGATAATTCACCGCCGCTGGCAGCTTTTGCTATCGGTAACAATTCACCTCCAGAATGGCTCGCGAAAATCATCAGAACTTCGTCTAAACCATTTATTGAATAATTCTTAATTTCAGCAGAATCGTACGTGTTGATTTTTAGAGAGAACGTTGCATGGGGCATCGCTAATTGGCGAACTTCAGTGGTAACCAGATTACCTAATTTCTTGGCACTGGCCGCTCGCAATCCAGAAATCTTTTGGGCGCTATCTTGTAGAACTTGAAACGATGCTTCGAGTTCTTTCGATAGCGCCGTAATCCGATCTTCACCACCCGTTAAATCAATAATTCGCGCCTTAGCTTTCTCGGCATCAACAATTATTTCTTCCAGGGCTTGATACTTATCAGGGTTTTTACCGAATTTTTTAATAATGGAATTTAATTGTGCACGTCGATCTTGGGCGTTGGCTAACGCATTTGGATCGAGATCAAGATTTTCAGTGTATCGTGATAAATCTGCGGCAACATCGTTTAAATTGAGGATTGATTCCACAAGTGCTTCTCGAATTTCATCCAATTGGGCATCTTTACCTTTTATAGATTCTAGAGACCGACGCGCTATCGCCAATGAAATCAAAACATTTTCGGATTCGGAGTTAAGAACGTTATCAGCCATCGCAGCTCCGGCTCGCAAATCTTCAATTGAATCCAATCGCGAAATATCATTCTCAACATTGGATAACTCGCCAGAATTAGGGCGAATTTTCGCGTAAGCCTCGACTAATTCTTCTAAATCCGCTATTTCTTGGTCACGTTTTTTCAGCGCAACCTTTAACTCGGCAATATTTTTAGATAGCTCATGATAACTTTGGTAATCATCGCGATATCGCGATAACTTTTCCGCAAATTTTTCGCCAGCATAACGATCCAGCAACTCACGTTGCCGCACCGTTTTCGTTAATCGTACATTTGCAGACTGGCCGTGAATCTCGATTAACTCTTCGCCAAAATTTGCTAATACGGAAGCTGGAACCGCTACCCCACCCAAATTTGCGCGCGCTTTACCGTCACTACTCACGCTCCTGGTAAAAAGTAAGCGATTATTCTCAATTTCTGGATCGTGGGTTTTTAATAATTCTTTGAGTTCTGGTTCAGATTTTTTTGATAATCGAAAAATTCCGGCAGCGCTTAGTCGTTCACTACCACTGCGAATCAAATCTTGGTCTGATTTGCCTCCCAAGATCAACGCTAGCGCCGTTAAAACCATGGTTTTACCAGCACCGGTTTCACCGGTTAATACATTTAGCCCTTTAGTGAAAGGTACAACCGCATTTTCAATGACGCCAAGATTGCGAATTGATATTTCTTCTAGAGCGGAGCGATCGGCCTCACTCACCACGCCATCCTTCGACCGGTAATTTGAACTTTGCGACTAATCTGTCTGTAAATAGCGCTGGATCAATCTGCGCTAAATTTATTGGAGAGTTATCACTGGTTAAGATCACGCGATCATTTTTGACAAGTTGAAATTTCCTTAGCCCGTCAGCAGAGAGTGTTGCATCCTCGGATTCAATATCTACAGCGATTATTGATTCTGGGCTAATCACCATCGGTCTAGAAAACAGTGCGTGCGCAGCCAACGGCAGCAAAACCAGCGCTTCTACCTCTGGCCAAACAATTGGACCGCCAGCAGAGAAAGCATATGCGGTCGAACCAGTTGGAGTCGCACAAATTATTCCGTCACATCCCCATCGCGATAATGGTCGATGATCAATTTGCACCAAGAGTTGGACCATCGCTTCACTGCTTCTTTCAATGGTTACTTCATTAAGCGCCCAACCGTTTGCGATAGATTCACCAGCGCGTTCAATTCGATATTGCAACACCATCCGACGTTCTGATTCATAATTCTTCGCGATTATCGCGGTAGCCAATTCTGCAATCGTCGGTCGGTCGATCTGTGCTAGAAAACCAACATGGCCTAAATTGACGCCAAGAAGTGGAATCGAACTGCCGCGAATTGCTTGAGCTGCACGCAAAATTGTGCCATCACCACCGAGCACCACAGCAAGCTCTATTGCTGACTTTGATTTCAGATCGCCTAATTCCAAAAGAGAGATTTTCGCAATTCCCGCAATTTCTACTTCAGAAGTTGAAACAATCTCAAAGTTTTCGGAAGATAATTTTGCAATTAGCGCTTCGGCTGTTGTCTTTGCGTCGCTGCGAGTTGGGTGCACAACTAGCAGCAATCGCCGTGAAATAGCGCTACTCATTCTGGTCCTTTCGCGATCGCTGCATCAATAATTGCATCACTTAGAAGTGGGGCACCGGCTTTTAACCAGAGGAAATACTCCACGTTGCCGGCTGGACCAGGAAGTGGGCTTGCGCAAACTCCTAAGCACCCTAAACCTAGTTCAAAAGCGGAGTTCGCGACATCCACAATTGCTTGTTTTCTTAGCTGTGAATCTCTTACTACTCCGCCGGCGCCAAGTTTTTCGCGACCAACTTCAAATTGCGGCTTCACCATAACCAAATAATCAGTTTCATCAGTGGAGACCGATTTGAGAGCTGAAATTACTATGGTGAGTGAGATGAATGATAAATCTGCCACAATCAACGCAACGCTCTCCCCGATTATTTCTGGTGAAATATGGCGCACATTTGTCCGATCCAAAACCTGTACTCGAGGATCACTCCGTAGCTCCCACGCAAGTTGGCCGTACCCAACATCAACTGCAATTACTTTAGCAACGCCCCGTTTTAATAAAACATCAGTAAAGCCACCAGTAGAAGCTCCAGCATCTAAACAAACTTTAGCTTCGGTTTTGATACCTGGAAATGCATCCAAAGCGCCTGCCAATTTATGACCGCCGCGCGAAACAAAATTGTCGCGCACCCCTGCCAATTTTATAGATGTCTCTGGGTTCACTTGAGTGGCGGGTTTAGTCGCAGGAATGCCACCAACGAGAACTTGGCGCGCTTCAATTAAATCAACGGCGTGCTCTCTAGATCTTGCAAGTCCCCGGCGAACTAATTCGGCATCTAAACGAATCCGCATTTTTATCTAACTTAAATGCCTTCAATATCAGAGAGAGCACCGTTGAGTTTTTGATGTATCTGATCAAATTTTTCGCCATGTTCCGTTAACGGTGAATTAGGCACGGCTGCAATTTCCGCTTTAATCAAATGTATTTTTACTAACGGATCTAATCTTTCGCCCGTATTGTTTTGATTCTCGCTCATTTAGATTTACCTTTTGCCGCCTTCTTGGTTGATTTTTTAATATCTTTAGGCGCTTCTTTTTTCACTTTCAATAATTTCCTTAGCTCAGCGACTTCCTCGGCTAACTCATCTACATCCGATTTTTTAGCAAAGCCCATCCGTTTAACGGCAGCTTCAACCTCAATTTCAATTTTATGTTTTAGCGAATCTCCACTCTCTTTCATCCATCCACCGACCGCACTCAAAACCTCTTGGGCAGATTTTTCACCTTTGTTAATTTTTGCGAGATATTCTTTTAATAACGCTGCTGGCTCTTTGCTCATGCCTTAACCGTATCTAAATTCGGGCCAAATCGCGCGCTTCTACTTGTTAACGGCTGGCTAAACCGGTTGGGCGCTTCCAAAAGCGTCTCCGTAACACCCCTGCAACAACAATCTCCTGACAAAATTCCCGGTCCTTCTTTGCAACTGTGGAAAATTAAATTAATTTCCCCAAGGGCGAGTTTCGCTGCCTCGATTCGCCGCAATTAACGCCGCGCTGTAAGCATTTCGTAATCGATCTCCCCAAGGAGCATCTGCAAGATTTAATTCTTTGCAAGTTAGTGTTACTACCGCGGCATCCATTTGCCCAAGTTCGATCCGACAAGCAGCCGAAATTATTCGAAGTTCAACTTGCTCTACATCTGTTAATTTATTTGTTGCAATCGAACCCGCAATCTCTAACGCTTTACGTGGGTTTCCTAAAGCGCGTTCGCATTCAGCGATGTAAGGTAAAATCGAAGGATTCGCCGACATCCGATGCGCTGCTTTTAACTCACGGAGTGCGATATCAAATTTCCCGTATTTTACTGCGGCAATTCCAGCTTTTTCGCGAACAATTGCTAGCCGTCCGGCTCGATGCGATGCCGATTGGCCATGCCAATAAGCGCGTTCCGGATCAGTTTCTAAAAAGAAATCTAACGCTACCAAGTGTTTTGCAACAGCTTCCGCATTTTCAACTGCAAGTGAAGTTAATTGGAAGCGCACTCGTTTCTCTAATTCTTCTCCTGTTATTTCGACGGGAATATCTGGTTCTGCGAATTTTCTAACTCTTCGTTCTAACTCTCGCCGCAATAATGGTCGCTTGGCAAACGGCTTTCGTTCTTGTGGTTTATCGGAACGTGGTTTATCGGAACGTGGTTTATCGGAACGTGGTTT
>BJFY01000003.1 GCA_014190155.1 Actinomycetes bacterium
TTTAACTCATCAACGGCAAAACCCATGGTTTCAATTTCTTTTGAGAGCATCTTCGCGAGTACTTCCCCGCTTACATCCTTCACATGTACGTGAGTTATTCGATGGCCATATTCAGATACTGCTACAACTGGATCACCGCCGCCAACAATCCAATGACCCACATCTAAACAGAGCCCTATTTTTTCACTTAACATAGCCATTAATTTCTTAGTTTCGCGCGGAGTTTCGATATAGGTAGCACCATGTGGATGAAATGAAGATTTCATCCCGTGGCTTGCAGCAACCGCCGCATGCCGCTCTACGAATTCAGCCATAACTTTAAAACCCGTTTCGGAAAGTCCGGGACCGTTATCCGCATTTCCAGCGCTCCGGTCGCGATCTTCGGAACCATCCGCCGCAAACACAATCATTTCAACGCCAGCACCCGCAGCCTGCTTAATTATTAATTCAGCTTCAGCTTCTGCTCCTGGCAACAGACCATCCTCATTACATTTAATTGGCAAATATTGTTCGGCAGGCGCAACGTTATATTTCTTCATCAACTCGCGAAATTCCGAGAATTCGGCTTGTTCACCTGAAACTTGAATTCCTGCAAAACCATACTGCGCGATTTCTAAAAGAAATTTCTCTTTTTGGTTTGGATCATATTTCCAATTCAAGGGAACTATGCCAATTTTTGCATTGTGCAATCTAATTCTCGGATTTGTCATTAGAGAACCATCATAACCAAATCAAGGAGAATAGTTGACCAACTAAAATCTGGTGCGCCGCGGCCAGAGGCGCTCTGTGGGTTGTAATATTCACGAACACCACTTTTACGCATCGCAACGATGCTTTGATTCGCAATCACTCGAGCAAGATCTACTCTGCCATGTCGCATTAAGCCACGCGCTAAATACCAATTGCTATTAATCCAAGTTGGTCCGCGCCACACTAGATTTCCGCCAACCGTTTCTGGACGATAAGTCGGATGGTTCATTGCAGTGCTAGGTATTGGAAATTCCGCCCAATACTCCTCTGGATTGAGCAGATGAGCCATCAATGCTTCGACTTTTTTAGGCGCTAAATCTGCCAATAAGAGCGGCATTAGCGAGGTAAATGTATTAACTCGAAGTTTCTTATTCTCTCTGCCGTTTACATCGTAATAGAGACCATCTGTTTCATCCCAACAAAGTTCTTCTAAGGAATCTCGAGCTTTCGCTGCACGAGCTATATAAATAGCAGCGCCAGCCTCATCATTAACTTGCCGGCAAAGCTCTGCAAGAACTCTTAAATTTTCAATATAAATAACATTTACCATTACATCTGCAACAACAAAATGATTTAACGCAATCATCTTCTTTGGATCTCGATTAAATTTATCGTAAGGGTCGCAAATCGAGTGCCAACCGCGATCCCAACTATCATGCTCTTCATCTTGAATGTTCATTAGCTCATCCCACTTAGGAGAGTGATCGAGGCCAGTCTCATCGGGTTGGACCACGCGAATTAACCCGTCACCAAATGGATTTCTAACGTTATGCAACCATTCATAGAACCTACGAACACTCGGCAATACTTCGTTAATGAATTCAGCGCCGCGGCCACGTTGTGCGACAGCTTGCACAGCTTCAGCTAACAAGGGTGGTTGCATCTCATCTGATAAGTAATTTGAACGGAATGCAATCGCGTAAGTTGAAACCATCTCTTCAAAATTATCGCGTTGCCAGAATGTGACGTGCGAAACAAAACCATCGTCATGTTGATTCTTTAATAGACTTCTTATCTCAGCTTCGGCTTTTGCTAAATCAATATGGCTAAGCGCAATTGCATGAAAACAAGAATCCCAGAACCATTGAAATGGGTAAGTTACTGAAGAAGGACAGGTGAAATCAAAATCATGACCACACCAAGTTGCGTGGCCGCGCTGGCGATTTTTTATATGGATATTTGTCACTACCGTTTTTAACCATTGCAAATCTTCTGGAGTAGGAGCGCTACTTTTTTCCATCATGCTTCGAATTATTATGCAGATACTCGCTACTTTTTACCAAATTCGCTAAGATTTCGTGGAAATAAGTCACTTAATTTGGAGGAAAGCGTGAGCAATCAGATCGTTCGTGTAGGAGTAATAGGTGCTGGCGCGGTCGCTTCTTCCGTCCACCTCCCGATTCTCACGCGACGGAGTGATCTCTTCGCAGTTGCTGCAATTGCCGATTTTAATATTGCTGCGGCTCATTTGCTGGCGGACCGTTTTGGAATAGTTAATAGATTTCCCGCTCCTGAAGAAATGTTTGCATCATCATTGATAGATACCGTTGTAATTTTAAATTCGGGAAGCCATGCTGAAGTTGTCGTTAAAGCTCTCAATTCTGGCTTAGATGTATTCTGCGAAAAACCGCTCGCCTACACAAGAGAAGAAATGAAATCTATAGAAGTTGCACTTAGTACTTCTGGCAAAAAACTCATGATCGGTTACATGAAAACATTTGATCCCGCAGTAACAGCGGCAAAGAAACTTATTAAAAGTCGCCCACGTACGGTGGATGTTGTCGTGCTGCATCCAAGTGGCGAGAGCCAGCTTGCAACAACGGAAATTTCAGTAAAATCTGCGCCAGCACCAAAAGAATTGATTGAGAAATTTAAGAGTAGCGACCGACAGATCCAAGTTACTGCCTTGGGCGAAGCTGCGGCGGATTCTTTTGGAAGTTTTTATACCGATGTAATTTTAGGTAGCGTTATTCATGAGTTATCCGTTTTACGGGCTCTAGATATACATATCACTGAAGTTGATTTTGTGGATCGTTGGCCAAATGACGGCAGTGAAAAAGCTCATTCCATAATTATTAATGCACGTACTGCCGACAATGTCAGAATCACAATTAGATGGTTCTATTTAGATCAATACCCGCTCTACCAAGAAGAAATTCGATGGGTAAACGAGTTCGAAGGACATCACATCATCTTCCCTAGCCCATATATTCTTCGAGTTCCTACAAAATTGATTTCAACGAAACGAATCGGACTGGATCATGAAAATACCACCACGGAGTCGTATTTACCTTCATTCGAGATTGAACTAGCTGCTTTCCATACTCTTGCCACAACTGGAAAACAAGATGCCGACCCAATTGCCGATGGAAACGAGGATTTAGAAATCTCGCTTAAAATTGCAAAAGGAATATGTATCCGCGAAGGAATTGCACTAGGTGGAAACTTAAAAGCATAACTAGTTTGTAGCAAACTAATTAGCTCTTTGAATCTCCGCTATCTATCTCGCCAACTAATTTAAATTGGCCGCCACCTAGTTGTCCTTGCGCTTTATATAGCTCTAACTTGGCACGGGTATCTGCAATATCTAGATTTCGCATTGTTAATTGGCCAATTCGATCAACTGGTCCAAATGCTGCGCCTTCAGTTCGTTCCATCGATAATTTATCTGGGTGGTAGCTAAAAGATGGACCGGTTGTATTAATAATTGAGTAATCATCACCGCGGCGGAGTCGAATTGTTACTTCACCCGTAACTGCCGAAGCAACCCATCTCTGAAGTGATTCTCGAAGCATTAGCGCCTGCGGATCAAGCCATCGACCTTCATAAAGCAATCGACCTAAACGCCGTCCTTCGGCATGGTAATTAGCAATTGTGTCTTCGTTATGAATTGCACTTATCAATCTTTCATACGCAATAAATAAGAGCGCCATACCAGGCGCTTCATAGATGCCACGGCTCTTAGCTTCAATAATTCGATTTTCAATCTGGTCTGACATGCCAAGGCCGTGTCTACCGCCTACTGAATTAGCTTCGTTCATTAGCGCAACAGAATCTTTAAATTCCTTGCCATTAATTGAAACTGGTCGTCCTTGCACAAATCCAATACGAACATCTTCACTTTCGATAGAAACTTTAGAATCCCAGAATTTAACACCCATGATTGGTTCGACGATTTCAATTGAGGTTTCAAGCAGTTCCAAAGTTTTTGCTTCATGAGTTGCGCCAAGAATGTTGGCATCGGTTGAATAAGCTTTTTCAACGCTATCTCGGTAAGGCAGCTTATGGTTAGCTAACCATTCGGACATCTCTTTTCGGCCACCAAGTTCAGCAACGAAATCTGCATCTAACCATGGCTTATATATTCTAAGTTTTGGATTAGCCAATAGCCCATATCGATAGAAACGTTCAATGTCATTACCTTTATAAGTTGAGCCATCGCCCCAAATTGAAACACCATCTTGCAACATGGCGCGCACTAATAACGTTCCAGTTACAGCGCGACCAAGTGGAGTGCTATTGAAATATTGTTTTCCACCAGTTCTAATATGAAATGCACCGCAAGCAATCGCAGCAAGCCCTTCTTCAACTAGTGAAAGTCGGCAATCCACTAACCGTGAAATTTCTGCGCCGTAAGCTTTTGCTCGGTCTGGAACTGATGCAATATCTGGTTCGTCATATTGGCCGAGGTCTGCGGTATAAGTGCAAGGGATAGCACCTTTCTCGCGCATCCAGGCAACCGCTACTGAAGTATCGAGTCCGCCAGAGAATGCGATTCCAACTTTCTCGCCAACTGGGAGCGATGCAAGAACTTTTGACATAGGGGTAGCCTAACTTAGAGCCGCTATTTCTCGGGCGTATTTTTTGATTGCGAGTTGACCGTAAGCGGCACTCTGTAATAATTGGCTAATGAAGTCAACCAAACCGATTTACTGGCTCTTACTACCAATTCTGCTAACACTTTCAGCAGGCTCGATTTGGGGCACAATTCAATTTTTTCCAAAGCCGATCGTCTTAAATTCGGCTGAAGTAAACCAATGTTCAAATCTTAGGGCATTTGTAATGTCCGAAGAAGAAGTAGGTCAAAAAAAATGGAGTACATATCACTCGGAGGTTTTAAAATATAAAACGGGATTATCCGATAAAACTAGAACGATAGAACTGGTGAAATCGATTGCAAATAAAGCTATCGGTGTTTTGCAATCCGACTTAAAAATCTACGAAGAGATGGACGCTTATCGCATTTGTTTGATAGTATCTTTTGAAAAAAATTTGAGCACGGTGATTACAGACACTCAATCAAGTATCGACTTCTTACTTGGACAGGGTGAAATCAACGGACAGATGTTCGATCCGAACCAGGGTAATTGGAACATCGCTTTTTATGATGCTTACGAATCTGCTATAAAGTATTTAAAATAAATTTAGCCAGCAGGTTTGTTTCGAATCGAGCCGCGCTTTATATCTTTGGACTTTTCATGAACTTTTCTAATTTGCAATTCGAAATTCTTTATCGCACCATCAAATGCCGCTAAATCATTGAAATCTGAAGACTCTGACCTAAGTAACGGTCCACTTCCTCTGGATGTAAGGATAACTTTATGTGACTTCTTACCTAACCGAGGATTTCCTTCATGTAGAACTTCCAATTCAATGCGATCAATTTTAACTTTAAATCTTTTAATGCTATCTAATTTTTCTAAGACAATTTCTTTGAAATCTTCTGCTAGGGCTGCGTTCCTTGCATGAATAATTATTTCCATATATTTTTCCCTTCTGCAAATGACTATAGACCTACTAAGTAAAATTTACGACTTCTTTTACTGCTGGAATATCCGTTGGATTTGTGGCGCTTGCGCTAGCTCGACGAGCACTTATTTAAGAAGCTATTTTCGCGTCGCCGTTAAACTTATCAAGGTCGTAACAGATAACGCAGCTCCGATCACGCCTAGGCTCACCGCAAGAGAAATATGTGGGATTTCGTAGAAACCGATTTTATGGATACCTACGCCATGCAATCCTTCAATGAAGAGCTTAAATCCAATAAATCCAAGAATTACCGCCAAACCCTTCGAAAGATAAATTAGACGGTCAACTAACCCGACCAGCAAGAAATAAAGTTGGCGAAGTCCCATTAAAGCAAAGGCATTAGCGGTAAAGACAATGTAAGGATCTTTGGTTAGACCAAAAATTGCAGGTATTGAATCAAGTGCAAATATCAAATCAGTAGTTCCGACTGCCACCAAAGCGATCGTGAAGGTAGACGCACCGCGCTTTCGAAGTGAGGTGATTATCCGGCCTTCTTTATATACCTTTTCATCACCATGTTTTTCTTTTATTAGCTTCCAAGCAGTGGCAATTAAAATTATGGCAAAAATAAAGAATGCTGCAGAGAACTTAGAAATCAGTGCCGAACCTAGGGCAATAAAAATACCTCGCAAAACCAGTGCGATTGCTATGCCAGCCAATAAAATTAATTGTGCACTCTCCCGTTTAACGCTCAAATTCGCTAGCAATATTATGAAAATAAAGACGTTATCTACCGAGAGTGAATATTCCGTCAGCCACCCAGCAAAGAATTCTTCACCATGGCCAGCAACCCCATTAAATTGCAGGTTTATTCCAAAGACAATCGCGGCAATCACATAAAAAATTGTCCAAAGCGCAGCTTCTTTTAGCGTGGTTTCTCGTTTGCGATTTTTAATTGCTAACAGTAAATCCAGCACAAGTACGCCGAGGAGTACTGCGATTGTTATCCCCCAAGTTTTTGCATCAGTCATCTAGATTTCCGATTCTCGGCAGTAGTTTTAATTAACGAGTGGCTATTACGAAAACTAAAGTGAGAGCTAGCGCAAGCGCAGCTGATTGCAGCAGAATAATTAAAGCGGTCTTACGGTCTGCGGCCCGATCTAATGGATTTTGTACTTTAGAAATTTCGCCCATTTTGCCAAGATTAAAAGTCCCGGCAAGCCCATATGCTAAGCAGAATTTCTTTCTGGATTGTACAAAACCGATTGCAAAAACCATGAGTGGCAAAAAGATAGAAAACTTTCCAATTGTGGAAACGTCAGAAGAAGCTAGAGTTACACCGCTAGAAATTGAAAAAGCTGCCCCAATTAGCGCAACAATTTGGCGACGACGAACTTCGCTCTTCCCTAAATTGCAAGTTCCAGGGATATATTCGGCGCTCAAATTACATCCTCGAATTCATCTTCATCGACCCATGCGCTGGCAGATTCATCACTTCGTTCTACCCACGAGAGAAAAGTAAAAACTCCTTTGACTGCAAGGAGAAGTAATGCGAATAGCGCAGTTATCCGGCGAATTGCTTTAAACATATGAGAATTCTATAAGGAGTTAAGAATTCGTCCAATCGAATCAGTGATGATTTCGGGACTTGTTCCAAAATTTAAACGAACAAATTGTGAATAATCAGCGCCATATGTATGGCCCGGATTAAAGGCCACTTTGCCTTTCTCTATGAAATGGGCAGCTGGGTTTTCTCCAAGATTTAACTCAGAAACATCTAACCAAGCTAAGTAACTGCAATCAGGAATTCGGTATTTAATCGCTGGAACTTTGGCCTTCAATAAATCAGCGACTAGGCGACGGTTCTCGTCCAGGGTTGCGATTACGCTGTCTAGCCATGTGTCGCCAGATTTATATGCCACAGCATCAGCAATCGCACCAAATAGTGAAGCCCTGAAATGTACAGACTCGGGCATAGTATCCAACATGGCATTTAATTTAGGATCCTGAGCGACGATGGTTGCACATTTCAAACCAGCAAGATTAAAAGCCTTGCTTGCTGAAGTTACGGTTATACCAACTTTTTTTGAAATATCTGAAGCTGCTAGAAATGGGGTAAAAGTTGTATCAGAAAAAGTTAGCGGTGCATGGATCTCATCACTAATCACTATTACGTCATATTTATCTGCTAATTCTGCAATTTGCATCAACTCTAATTTCGTATAAACAGTTCCGACTGGATTGTGCGGATTACATAGTAAATGAGCTTTAACGCCATATTTATAGGCTGCTTCAATCCCTGCCATATCTAAAGTGAAGTGCATGCCTTCACGCTTTAATGGGACTTCAACTTTTGTGAGTTTGAGTTCATTTATCCAAGTAAAAAAATTGTTATAAACAGGGGTATTAATCATTAATTTATCGCCGACACTCATAAATGTACGCAAAACTTCGATAACGCCAACTCCAACGTCGCAAGCGATTCGGACTTCTTCTGGATCTAAAATCCAATTCCATTTCCGGTTTGCATACCCGGCAAAATTTTCTTTCAACTCTGGAATCGGTCCTAAATAACCGGTATCTGAGCGTTCAACTAAATCGTGGAGTGCCGCCTTAATCGGTTCAGCAATTTGAAAATCCATTTCGGCAACCGGCAACGGCAAAATATCGCTTGGGTAAAAACGCCATTTAGAACTAGATCTTTTCTGCAGTTGCGCTAAAGAATCTGCGATTACTTTTTCACTCATTGCGCCAGTATTCCACTAAAAAAAAGTAGTTTTACACTTCGTCCGGTTCCAGCCTGCGCGTGGAGTTTCTAACAATAAGTGTTGTAGGAAGTGTAAGTGAATGTAATTCGCTTTTTGGCGCTTTTAACCGCTCCATTATCGACCAAGCAGCCATCTCGCCCATTACCGTTACTGGCTGTTCGATTGTGGTTAAATCAGAAAATTCAGCCATTTCATGGCCATCAAAACCAATAATTGATATATCTTCTGGAACTTTTAAACCATGGCGGCGAATCGCTTGTAGTGCGCCGAGTGCCATCTCATCGGATTCCGCAAAAATTGCAGTTGGTCTATTAGGCCGAGCTAATAAATCATCCATTGCTCTACTAGCGCCGTGCATTGTGAAGTCTCCGTAAACTTCTCGAGCTGGATTCCATTCGATTCCGCTCTCTGCAAGTACTGACATAAAACCATTTCGGCGATCTTGTGGAACGCTAAAACCAAATGGGTCATCGGGGCGACCAGAAAGTAAGCCAATCTTTTTATGTCCTTGGTTTACTAAATGTTGCGTCGCGGTTCGTGCGCCAGCAACATCATCAATTGCAACACTTGAACAACGGTCGTGGTGCATTCCAACTAAGGCAATTGGAATACCTAGGCTCAGCATTGATTCAAATTCTTCTTCGGTTGGTGGCAAGCTAATAACAATTAAAGCATCAACTCGACCTTTTAGCATCTGGTGTTGAAATAGCCGCTCTCGACCTTTCATTTGCGAAAAGTTATAGAGCAGTAGGTCCAAACCAGATTCACGTAGCGCTTGTTCGGCGCCGTTAATAACTTGTGCGAAGTACCATCGAGATACATATGGTGCAACAACGCCAACGCTATTTGTTCGACCATATATGGCTTTTGCTGGAGCTTGTGGAATTGGATAATTCAATTTTTCAGCGGCATCAACAATTCTTCTTCTAGTTTCAGCGTTTACATGCTGCAAGCCTCGTAATGCGCGCGAAACTGTTGCTGGTGAAACTCCTGCTTCAATTGCTACTTCTTTAATTCCGATCTTTGAATGGTCGACTTCTAAACTCACTCGAGACCTCCAATTAAAGAATGCGCTGCAAATTTGCAGCAAATATTTGCGGAAAGGCTAAAAGTAGAGTGAAAATCGCAATCTGGCTAGCCGCAAATTGCCATTAATTTCCAGTTAAGCGATTTTCTTTTGGCCTTTAAGCAGGCTAAGCACGGTGGTTAGTAGTAGTACTCCAAGAATTACCGAAAGGCTTAATGCCAAAGAAATTTCTGGGATGGGCACGCCAAAGAATTTCTCCCACCCTTGAAAGTGAGAGGCTTCGAAAATCAATTTGAGTCCGATGAAACCTAAAATAATCGCGAGACCTTCGGAGAGATAAATTAGTTTTTTCATTAAACCACCAATAATAAAGTAAAGCTGCCTTAATCCCATTAGCGCAAAAATATTTGCTGTCACCACAATATATGGATCTTTAGTGAGCCCGAATATCGCTGGAATAGAGTCAAATGCGAAAATAACATTTGTAGTTGCAATCGCTGAAAGCGCAATTACGAAGTTGGAAGCACCTTTCTTATGAAGAAACCTAATAAACGGTCCCTCTTCATACTCTTCTTCGGAGTCCTCCGCGATCAATTTGTATGCTGTGTAAAGCAGGAAAGCTCCGAATAAGAAAAATACCCACGACCATCGATTTACAAGCGCTGATCCAGCTCCAATAAAGATTCCACGAAGGAAGAGTGACATCACAATTCCAATTAGCAGTACCAATTCTTCTTTTTCCTGGTTGACTTTCATCCGTGCCAAAATTAAAATAAAGACAAATAAGTTATCCATTGAGAGCGAATACTCAGTTATCCAACCTGCGAAGAATTCTCCCTGTGCTTGCGCGTTGCCCCAACTTCCCATGGATAAACCAAATGCAATTGCAAGTGATATATAAAAAACCGTCCAAATTGCAGCAGCTTTCATAGTTGTGACTTTATGTCGATTAGTAATAGCAATCAAAAGATCAATTGTGAGAATCAAGCCAAGAGCTAATAGCGTTACTAACCATACTGTTGCGCTCATAAGTGAATCATATTAAAATAATAAAGTAATTGCACTTCACTAAGCGAAGGAGAGCTTGTGTCCGCACAGATTGAGACCAATATCAAAGTTGAATTTAAATCTAGAGACCGAATTAGCGTGCTATTTAGGTTGATTTTGGTCGCGCCGATCGCGATTTTCGAATCTTCTTTTTCAATCTCAGACGCTTCCAATGGCTGGCCCACTGCTTTCCTAGTTCTACCGGCGCTACTTGCACTAGTTTTTCGTGAGGTCTATCCAAGTTATGTACTTAGCTTTAATAAAGCGCTTCTTGGGCTTTCAAATCGAATCGTCGCTTTTGTGCTTTTACTTCAAGATGGTTATCCCTCAATTGAGTCGGATCCAAGAGTTGAAATAACTTTTCCAGAAATTGAAGGTGGTAAAAAATTAAATCGCTACTTACCTCTTGTTAAATGGATCTTGGCAATCCCTCTTTATTTAGTAGGCGCGGTCTATGCCGTTTATGCATTGGCGCTCACAATTTTTGCGTGGATTTCGATTTTAATTTCTGGCGAGTATCCAGAACGGTGTTCTAAAGGTGTGGTTGGAACAATTTCATATTGGAACCGAGTAGCGGGATATGCGTTCTTACTAGTAACAGATGAATACCCAGACTTTAATATCTGATAATAAAGCAAGAGCTATTGCAAAGAAGATAGTTGAGATTGATCCAGCCTTTTCAAAAGTAATTGCCGAATCTAAATTATGTACTATTGGCAGAACAAAATCGGATCAAACCCATTTCAGTTCTCTTGCTGCATCAATTCTTTCCCAACAATTATCTACGAAGGCCGCAGATACGATCATTAAGCGAACCATTGGGACAGCGGGCGGAGAGTTGACGCCAAGAAGAGTTGCTAAATTGAGTCAAGAACAAATTCGTGCCTCTGGAGTTTCCGGAGCTAAAACTAGGTCCCTTACCGAACTTAGTAATGTCTTTCTTGATAAGAAATCTGGTGTTCATAAATTGCATGAGCTATCTGATTCTGAAATTTCTGCGCTACTTCTTCCATTATTTGGCATCGGTCGATGGACTATAGAGATGTTCTTAATGTTTCAACTTGGCCGGCTAGATGTTTGGCCGGTTGGAGATTTAGGTGTTAGACGTGGTTGGGAAAAGATTCATAAAGCGAGAGTTGAATTAGAACCAAAAAAATTGGAGAAACTTGGCGATAAATTCGTGGGTTTTCGAAGTCATGTTGCTTGGTATTGCTGGCGTGGCACCGAACTTATTTAGGTTCGAGAATTAACGAAACTGAATTAATGCACCAACGTTGATCTGTTGGCACGTCATAACCTTCGCCTTCAAAAACGTGGCCGAGATGGGAGCCGCAAGATGCGCATCGCGCCTCAGTTCTAACTCTTGGGAAGAGTGAGCGATCCTCAATCAAGAGAACTGCGTCATCTTTAGTGGGTGCGTAAAAAGATGGCCAGCCACAGCCAGAGTGAAATTTAGTTTCGCTCCGAAAAAGTTCAGCGTTGCAGGCTTTGCATTTATAAACACCAACAGTTTCAGAATCAGTATATTCACCAGTGAAAGGGCGTTCGGTTCCGGCTTTACGTAAGACATCAAAAGAGAGTGGATCTAATTTAGCTTTTAATTCCAGATCATTTAATTGAATTGGAAATGCATTCCCGCTGGGAGTAACTAGCGGTAACTCTTCGTTATTCATGCGCAGCCATCGGAAATTCGATTCCAGTTGACGAATGACAATCGTAACCATTTGGATTTTTTTCTAGGTAGCGTTGGTGATACTCCTCGGCAATCCAATACTTATATTCGCCTACTTCTTGAATTTCGGTAACAATTTTACCGATTCCAACCTTAGTTAATTCGGCTTCATAAATATCTCTAGTGTTTACCGCATCGATCATCTGCTCCGGAGTGGTGGTAAAGATTGCGCTGCGATACTGGGTGCCGATATCGCCACCTTGTTTGTTAAGCGAAGTTGGATCATGCATAACCCAAAATTCTTCAAGCAAACGTTTATAAGAAATTGCGCTTGAATCAAACTCAACTTTAACTAATTCTGCATGGCCCGTTTTCCCAGTACAAACTTCTTCATAAGTTGGATTAGAGGTAGCCCCTCCCATATAACCAACTGATGTATTTGTGACACCATTAAGATTCCAAAATTTACGCTCAGCGCCCCAGAAGCAACCCGTTGCAAAATATGCTAAATCAGACATGGCGATATTCTTTCAGGGATTATGAGATAAAGCACTTTAAGCGAATTACCAGGTGAATGTCCTTGTTAATACAACTTTAAACAGAGAGAATATGCATATTGTCGATTCCGGCGATCAGCAAAAAATACACTGGTTTTGGTTCGGTCATGTCGAAAGTCAAGGCAGAACCACGGTCAAAGTTAGGAGGAGCAGGAATGGATTGGCGTCATAAATCAGCTTGTCGCGATGAAGATCCAGAACTCTTCTTCCCGATTGGTAATACCGGTCCTGCGTTAGCTCAAATTGAAGAAGCGAAAAAAGTCTGTAATCGCTGCGATGTAAGAGAAGCTTGCTTGGCTTGGGCGTTAGAAAGCGGACAGGATGCTGGCGTATGGGGTGGGCTTTCTGAAGATGAACGCCGCGCTATGAAACGCCGCGCTGCTAGAAACCGCGCTCGACAATTAGAAAATCAGAACCGCTTCTAATTTCTAATCGGAAAAGTCACAATAGCTTCAGTGCCTTGCGATAACCGCTTAAATTCAATACTTCCATTTAATTCGTTTACTGTAAGAGTTTGAACAATTTGCAAACCAAGGTTGGCTTCTTGTTCTGGCTTAAATCCTTCCGCGAGCCCGCTACCGTTATCGATTACGTAAACTCTACAAAGAGTTTCAGTTCGCTCAACTCGCAATTCCAATTTACTACCAACACTTCCTAAACCATGTTCCAGCGCGTTATGAATTAGTTCGGTAAGTACCAAAGCAAGTGGCGTTGCAACTATCGCGGGAAAGCCACCAAAATCACCAGTTCGTTCAATTGTGATTTCATTAGTTCTAGTACTTAATTCCACTGCGTTAGCCATGATTCGATCCATTACTTCATCGAAAGCAACTGTATCTTGATCGCTTGTAGATAGCGTTTCGTGCACAATAGCGATAGATGCAACTCTGCGCACAGCTTCCTCTAAGGCTGCGCTGGCGTTTGGATCATCAATACGCCGTGATTGCAATCTGAGTAAAGCTGAAACGGTCTGCAAATTATTCTTAACCCGATGATGAATTTCCCGAATAGTTGCATCTTTCGACAGGAGCGCTCTATCTCGTCTCCGTAATTCGGTAACGTTGTGCGCTAACACAATTGCGCCAATTCGGTTGTTAGCTTGAGTTAATGGAATTGAAAGTAAATCAATGGTGCCAGTTTCGCAATCAAATTCTTCGCGGCGTAGCCCTTTTCCGCTCATTGCAACGTGCCAATTCTCTTCACGTGGAATATTCCTAATGCTTCCAGTTTGAAGCGAATCCAAAACATCACCCAAATTATGACCTTCTAAATCACTTGGCCAACCAACTTTATTTAGCGCAGATCTAGCATTTGGACTAGCAAAAATCACTACGCCATTTACATCTAATCTGATTAAGCCATCTCCAACTCGAGGCGCTGACTCTGCTAGATATACACTTTCTTTAATTGGGAAGTTACCTTCAGAAACCATTTTGTAAATTTTATGAGCAATCTCGCGATAATTTAATTCAAGTTTCGATGGAGTACGCATTGTTTCAACATTGCGATAGCGCGAAATTACGGCTATGAAATTGCCTTCAAAAAATACTGGAACAGTTTCTTCTTTAACGAGTATCTCGCCTACTTTTTCAGGTTCAGTATCGCGAATAATTTCACCATTAGAAAGCGCTTGATCGATTCGAGGTTTACTCCCCCAAAGAATTTCATTACCAATTACGTTTTGGCTAAACACTGTTGCGGCAGTTGTTGGACGTATATGCGCAATTGCGACGTGACCTTCTGGCCAAGACTTATAATCTTTGCGGCGAGGTACCCATAAAATTAAATCTGCAAAGGAAAGATCAGCCAACAATTGCCATTCAGCGACTAGTTCTGCCAAGCGCAAATTATCAGATTCACTGAGCGCAGTACGTTGGGTCAGTGCGGTGCTAAAAGTTTGCATAGGGAAATCCTAGCGAGAGGATTGAGTCTCAAGATTCTCAATTCGAGCCAACAATTCAGCAAATGACTTTCGAATTGCGCTTCGTGGGGCCACGCCAGAAATCGGCGAACAATTGGTTTGAGCGCGATCAAAAGCAGAATAGTCATAGGGAATTACCAGTCCGGAACCGTTCGGTATCAATGCTTGAAATCTCCGTTCGATTGTACGGTGCCTTCTAGAAGTTCCAGATTTATTGAGAATATGAAATACCTTGAGATTCTTCGGCAAGTCAGAACGACTATCAATAAACCGTTCTAACGCACGCATTGAATATTCTTCCGATTTTGCAACATAAATAATGGCGTTAAATTTTTCAAACCATTGCGCAAACTCTTGGGCAGATTTTCTTCGATCTATGATGGCATCAGCAAACTTAGGCATTACTCCTAAATCAACATATATTTTAGAATTAATATCTATCAAGTTCTGGAATTTTTCATTTGTAGAACTTAAGTCAGTAAACAGTGTGAGATTTTCAGTCAAAGAAAATTCGTTTTGTGAACTTTCATCTGATTGACCGAGCAATAACGCCAAAGCTGGTGCTGCATTATCGGCATCTATTAGCGCGGTTTGTTGTTGTTGCGCTGCTTCTGCCGCAAGATTTAATGATATTGAAGTTCTGCCTGGTGCGCCAGCGCTTCCGATTATTCCAATTAACGATCGATACCGAGCTGAATTTTGCAAATAGCTCATGGAGTTGGTGTGAACTAACGGATTACGAAGTGACCTTGAAATCATTTCGTTAAGCGCGTTCAAATCAATATCAATTGAGTTGCTCCCTAAATCAATTATCGAAGTTTCGGCATCGTTCCATGTTGCAATATCGATTTCAGCTATTCCAGGTAGATCATTGGTGTAAATCACAATCCACCTTGCGCTATCCAGAGATCTATTTCTCAAAAATTCTAATAAATCTTGGCCAGAAATTGCCCGAAAAATTATATTTTTTCCAGATTCAAACAAGGTGCGCGCTACAAATGCTTCGCGTTCTGGGTTAGCGATTCCAGTAATTACATTGACTGCCGTCTTGAATGGATTCAAATTAGCCATGTTTAACCAACACGATCCGATGGCTTGGGATCTCAGCCAACATAGTTGTAACACCGGAATTCGATAGCGAAAGCACAACACCAACGCTGCCTCCTAAATCTTTAGATTTTTGATCGACTGAAACAATCGAAACCTCGGCCGCAACTAAGTGGGTTGGGTCCATCCGACCAGCGTTTTGCATAACTTCATTCGGAAGCGCATAAATATCAACAATAGAACCACGAACTAAATCTGCAGGTAAATCATTTTTCAACACTTCAATTGGGGTTTCTCGGGTATCAATTCCGTATGGTGCATTTGTGAGCGATTCCATGGGAATTAATTCATTAGCTCCAAGTTTGCGAACAACCACAGTTCCAATTAGATCCGCATTCACCGAAATGTATCTCCTGGAGTTTTCTGGCAACATAACTTTAATTGGCACCAGATCTGATTGTGCAATTACATCGCCAGGCGCTAATTCACCGTAACTTCCCCAAACTAATACTGTGCGATTGGATTCTCTATTTATTAATGCAGCCGCAACAAAGGCTAAAAGAATCATCAAGATTCCAATAATGGTTCGTGAGTTAGTTTTGATTTTTCTTCTGGTTATCAGGTTTTCGATTTTTTTCATGGTTGATAAATAACCCATAACTGACATTTTCTAATAAGTTATCCACAGTCATACCTTTAGCCGAGGTAACCTCGGCTTTTGCCCGATTAACTCTCGGTAGTTTTCGATCAAGATCTCGCCATGACAAATATAGATACCGATGAAATCCAATTCCACGAAGTTAGCCTGGCAGAACCAAACTTCAATTTTGATTCGCAGCTTTGGTCACATCCCATGCTCGCGCTATTTCAACCACCACCAGAACCAGATGCGAGCGTAACTACTCGAAAGCTTTATTTAGTACCAACAACATTTGGGGATGAGTACGATCCGGATTTTGCGCCGCAACCAAGCGCGCTAGATGAACTACCAGATATTGAACCGTGGTTGAAGAAATTTGTGGTTAGTCTGTTAGAAATATGGACCGGACAACGAGCTCCGCAACAACTCTCCCGATGGTGTCATCGCGCTATTTATCAAGAACTTATCCGCAAAATTGGCTCAATTAGCACGCTTCCAAAAGTTCGCAAAATTTATCGGAGTCAACCAATCGAAGGCGTGGAAGAAATAACAGTAACGCTTAGATTTGGTGAGCGAATTAGGTCACTAGTAATTAGATTTGAAGGAGTTGATAAGCGTTGGTTATGTACCGAACTTTTTCTTATCTAATTTCTAGTTTGGCGCTCCATGACATCTTTTATATTTCTTACCAGATCCACAAGGACATGGTGAGTTTCTAGAAACACTATTGTCCCGACTTATGGTTCCAGATTCACTTGGCGCTGTATATTTCAATTCTTGAGTAGGTTTATTTTGTTGTAAACCCTTTGCTTCCACGCCATCGGATTCAACGCTTACTTCTACATTGAATAGATAACCAACCATCTCTTCTTTGATTGATTCCATCATCGCAGCGAAAAGTTCGTAACCTTCTTTTTGATACTCAACTAATGGATCACGTTGCGCCATGGCACGCAACCCAATGCCTTCTTGTAGATAATCCATTTCGTATAGATGCTCTCGCCATTTACGATCTAACACTGAGAGTAAAACTTTTCGTTCCAATTCTCGCATAACTTGGGGGGTGAGAGTTGATTCGCGATTTGTGTATTGGACTCTGGAGTCATCGATAATTTTAGTTAGCAAATATTCATTATCAATACCGGCTCGGCCACCTATCTCATTTTCAACGTCTGTAACTGTAAATGAAATTGGGTAGAGTGATTTTAAAGCGGTCCATAAAGTATCTAAATCCCAATCTTCAGGGAATCCCACACCCGTTGCAGAATTAACATAAGCTGAAATGGTGTCATCGATAAATTCGGAAACTTGTTCATTTATATCGGCACCTTCCAGAACTTCACGGCGCTCCCCGTAAACAACTTCACGTTGACGATTCATAACATCGTCATATTTCAATACATTTTTCCGCATTTCAAAGTTCTGGGATTCGACTTGAGTTTGCGCTGAACGAATGGCGTTTGAAACCATCTTGGATTCGATTGGTTGATCTTCTGGGATACCGGCAGCAGTCAAGAAACGTTCCACCATTGCCGAATTGAAGCGACGCATTAATTCATCTTGTAGCGATAAATAAAAGCGAGATTCGCCAGGGTCACCTTGACGCCCAGATCGACCACGTAATTGATTATCAATGCGGCGTGATTCATGGCGCTCGGTACCTAGAACATAAAGCCCGCCAAGGGCTACAACTTCTTCGTGCTCTTTAGCAACTGCAGATTTTTGTTTAGCAATTTCGTTCGGCCATAAATTTTCATATTGATCCGCGTGATCTACTGGCGAAATGCCTTGGCGCTGCAATTCAAAATCAGCCATAAATTCAGGATTACCACCGAGCATAATGTCAGTTCCACGACCAGCCATATTTGTCGCAACTGTTACAGCGCCAAGGGTTCCGGCACGTGCAATTACTGCAGCTTCCCGTTCATGTTGTTTTGCGTTTAAAACTTCGTGTGGAATTCCTTTTTTGCGAAGAGTTAGCGAAAGTAATTCAGATTTTTCAACGCTTACTGTTCCTACTAAAACTGGTTGCCCTTTACGGTGGCGCTCCACGATATCGCTAGCTACTGCTTCAAATTTTGCGATTTCGGTTTTGTACACTAAATCTGCTTGATCCAATCGTTGCATGTCGCGATTTGTTGGAATTGGGATTACACCGAGCTTATAAATCTGCATAAATTCCGAAGCCTCAGTCATTGCGGTTCCAGTCATGCCGGAAATTTTTTCGTAAAGTCGGAAATAATTTTGGAGTGTAATTGTGGCAAGTGTTTGGTTCTCGTCTTTAATCTCAACTTTTTCTTTAGCTTCTAAAGCTTGGTGTAAGCCTTCGCTGTAGCGACGCCCTGAAAGCATGCGGCCGGTGTGCTCATCAACAATCAGCAATTCGCCATTCATTACAACATAGTCTTTATCTCGCTTAAACAGTTCTTTTGCTCTAATGGCGTTATTTAAATAGCCAATCATTGGGGTGTTGACGGATTCATATAAATTTTCAATTCCTAAGAATTCTTCAACTTTAGTAACACCTGATTCTAAAATTCCAACAGTTCGCTTTTTCTCATCGACTTCATAATGAGTTTCACGTGAAAGTCGGGTCACAATATTTGCGAATTCAACATACCATTTAGTGGCTTTATCGGCGGGTCCGGAGATAATTAATGGAGTTCGGGCTTCGTCAATGAGAATTGAATCCACTTCGTCAACGATTGCGTAATTATGTTTTCGTTGAACACAATCTTCGAGCGACCAAGCCATGTTGTCACGCAAATAATCAAAACCGAATTCGTTATTTGTACCGTAAGTAATATCTGCGGCATATTGTTCGCGCCGTTCGCTCGGTGACATCGAAGCGAGAATTACGCCAACTTTCAATCCTAAAAATCTATGGATTCGACCCATCCATTCGCTGTCGCGCTCTGCTAGGTAATCATTAGTCGTAACAACGTGTACCCCAAGCCCAGGTAGGGCATTTAAGTACGCAGGTAGCGTTGCGACCAATGTTTTTCCTTCGCCAGTCCGCATCTCAGCAATATTTCCACTATGAAGCGCAGCGCCGCCCATCATCTGAACATCGTAATGTCGTTGCCCTAAAGTTCGCTTTGCAGCTTCGCGGACAACTGCAAACGCTTCCGGTAGTAATTCATCAAGGGATTCACCATCATTAAAGCGATTGCGAAATTCTTCGGTCTTAGCGCGCAATTGTTCATCGGTTAGTACTGCTATTACCGTTTCTTGGGTGTTTACTTCGACGGCGATTTTCTGAAGTCGCTTGAGGGTACGACCTTCGCCCGCGCGAAGAATCCTGTCGAGTATCGCAACCATTGGCCTATGGTATTCGCATTTGGTGCCGCGACGCACACGCAGCAATCGCACCAATTACTGTGATTTTGCTGGCTGCTAGCGCAGAAATCGCCGATTTCAGGGTTGCTCCGCTAGTTATGACATCGTCCATTAACAAAACAGTGGTAGGTAAATCTTTTAATTTAGCTGAAATTCTTGGGTTCACATAAAGGGCGGAATCCATATTTTGCATACGTTCTCGCGCAGTTAATCCGGATTGATCTCGTACATTTGATTTCTGAATTAGCAATGGAACCTTAGGAGCAGTTAACAATTTGGAGATTGGGTATTTTGAATTCTTAGAAATTTGATGGGAAAGTTTGAATAAATAATCACCACCTCTTCTGCGGTTGGCAGCCCGCGAAGATGGAATAGAAATCAAAAGCGTGCGGCTGGGGATATCTTGTATGCGAATCAATTGTCTAAACGCTGCGTTTAAACCCATCAAAATACAATCTTTCGCGGCCTCTAAATTATCTTCTTTAGCAGATAGAACGATCCGAGCCACCCGATCATCATATGGAATCGCAGCTGATACTTTGTGATTCAAAATTAAAAAATCACGTGATGAATTTTGCCACTTGAATCTACAGGAAGTACAGAGTGGAATATTTGGCTGATCGCACATCAAACAAGAACTGGGATAAATTAACGTTCGGATTGAATCTAAAAAGATACGCATTAATGCACTATCTCAATGAATAGCTCAGCGTTATTTTAGAAATTACTAAGTGGTGAATATCTTTTAGTTGTGGTTGAGCAGTAGTTTATTATTTGGTTGTTAAGAGTTCGATCGGTTCCGTTTCAATTTTCCAGCCAATTTTGCGCGGTATTGTAAGTATAAATTGAGCGCCTTCGTTTAATTTTCCCCAGGCTTTTAAGGTGCCACCATGTAAGTGGGCATCTTCTTGGGCGATTGAAAGTCCTAAACCAGTTCCACCCCTACTCCGCGCTCGAGCTGGATCAGCACGCCAGAATCTGTCAAAAACTCGCGATACTTGAGCTGGGTCGATTCCAGTTCCGTAATCACGAATACTCACCGAAAGCGCGAAGCTATTGGATTTAATGGTTACATCTATCGGTTTTTCATTTGCATGGTAGATCGCGTTTGTTAGGAGATTCCGCAAAATTCGCTCAATTCGGCGCGCATCTACTGAAACAATTGGGTTTACTAAGTCTTTCTCTAAATTTACCACAACATTTTTCTCTGCTGAAATTAAAGTTAAATCTGTAATGCATCGAGCCACCATTTCGTTTAGATCGATTTCACTTATCTCCATTGCCGCTTCGGTAGCATCAAATCGACTAACTTCCAATAAATCCGACAGCAACAACTCGAACCGATCTATTTGGGATTGTAATAATTCTGCGCTTCTAGAGATGTTTGGTTCAAATTTATCTCGATAAGCATAAATTAAGTCAGAAGCCATTCTAATTGTGGTCAGTGGGGTTCTTAATTCGTGTGAAACGTCAGATACAAATCGTTGTTGCACTTTAGATAAGTTTTCCAGACGTTTAATTTGTTGCTCTATCGCAGTGGCCATCGCATTAAATGAAATTCCGAGTCGAGATATCTCATCACTGCCAACAACTGATATTCTCTTCTCAAGTTTTCCAGCAGTAAATTCTTCCGCAATCCTTGCCGCGTCTCTAACTGGTTCGATTACTTGCCGAATAACCAACCAAGTAATGCCGATGATAAGTAATAGCAGGATGAAGCCAGCCAAAAATAAATAATTCTTTACTAAGTTGAGCGTATTTGCTTGGCTTTCAAAACTGAAAAGAAAATAGATGTCGTAAGGACCAACTCTAGGAATACTTAATTTATCTCCTACAACAATTCCTGGAACTTTATTTCCATCTGCATATTCAATTATTGATCGTGCCCAAACTGCATCACCGCTATTCAAAAGGCGAACTCGAAGTTCCGATGGAATTGATTCATAAGAAACGCGATTAGAAACAGTGTCAATTGCTACCTCTGGATCTAAATTTTTGGCAGACCTAATCAAAATGACTTCACGACCAGACTCGGTTGCTCTGATTACTTTTTTCGCATTTACAACTTCTTGAGCAATTTTCTTAAGTGCAGCATCTGTAACTCCGCCGCTAGTAAATCTAAATTGGGCAGAATAGACCGCAAGTGTGGATTCCGAGAGAGCTGATTTAATCTTTTCATTAACCACTCCGGTGGAGATTCGATTCAAGAGCGCCGATCCCACTACCCATAAGACGATTGTGGTTAAAACTAAGGTTGTACTTAGAACTCGCAAAGTTAAAGAAGTTCGAAAACCTTTATAAATCTTAAACCCACGCACGGCTAGTGGCCTCGGGTTCCAGAAACTCCTGCTTTATAACCTATTCCTCGAATGGTCGTAATGATTGTTGGATTTTCTGGATCATGTTCAACTTTAGCTCGCAACCTTTGGATGTGGACATTTACTAATCGAGTATCCGTTGAATGTCGATAGCCCCAAACTTCGCTTAGTAAAGCTTCTCTTGTGAATACTCGGCCAGGTTCTTTTGCTAACGCTACTAATAAATCAAATTCTAATCTTGTTAACAGAATCTCTTTC
This sequence comes from Actinomycetes bacterium, assembly GCA_014190155.1. Taxonomy (GTDB): domain Bacteria; phylum Actinomycetota; class Actinomycetes; order Nanopelagicales; family Nanopelagicaceae; genus UBA7398. The sequence goes on from BJFY01000003.1 coordinate 22,094, forward strand.
CCACCACGAGTGATCGTATGTTCTAAAACATCAATTGCGATATCTGCTAACGATAAAATGCCCAAAAGTTCGTTAGAAGTTCTACGTAATCGAGTACGAATACGCGCTACTAACTCAGAAGGTTTGAATGGCTTAACCATGTAATCATCAGCACCAGCTTCAAGCCCAAGTACTACATCATGTGTATCGCTCTTGGCGGTGAGCATAACGATTGGAACTCTTACCGAAAAAGCTCTTATTTGACGACAAACTTCGATGCCATCAAGACCAGGAAGCATTAGGTCGAGCAAAACTAAATCTGGTGGATTATTTCGAAAAACATCCATCACTTCGTCGCCACGACTAACTAAATCAACTTCAATACCTGCGCCGTTTAAAACGATTCCCAACATTTCGGCAAGGTCTTGATCATCATCAACGACCAATACCGATGTCATTTAGCTACCGTGCTCCCACGAATTCAGATACGAGAATTGTTCTGGAGTTAAAGTATCGATCTCGCCACCCATACTTTGCAACTTTAATCGTGCCACTTCTTTATCAATTTCGGTAGGCACGTTATGCACGCCTGCGGTTAGGGAGCTTGCAGCCTTAACTAGCCATTCCGCAGTAAGTGCTTGATCGGAGAATGACATGTCCATTACTGCGGCAGGGTGACCTTCAGCAGCACCTAGATTTACTAATCGACCTTCAGCAACCAAAAGAATTCTACGATCATCAGATAGTACGTATTCATCAGTTTGGTGTCGGATTTTCTCGTTTTTCTGCTTTGCGAATTTTTCTAACCAAGCGACATCAATTTCAATATCAAAGTGACCTGAGTTAGCAAGAATTGCGCCATCTTTCATCATCGAGAAATGTTCAGATCTAAGTACATCTCGGTTCCCAGTAACAGTGATGAAAACATCGCCAATTTTTGCAGCTTCGTACATCGGCATTACACGATAGCCCTGCATCATCGCATCAAGTGCTTTTGTTGGGTCAATTTCAGTTATAACTACATCAGCGCCCATACCCTTGGCGCGCTCTGCAACACCTTTGCCACAGTATCCAAAACCAGCAACAACTAGGATTTTTCCAGCAAGCAAAGTATTGGTCGCACGGAAAATTGCATCAAGTGTTGATTGCCCGGTTCCGTATCGATTATCAAACATATGTTTGGTGTCGGTGTCATTTACCGCAATCATTGGGAAAGTTAGCGCGCCATCTTTTGCCATTTGGTGCAATCGGATCACGCCAGTTGTGGTCTCTTCGCAACCGCCAACAATTGTGCCAAGCAATTCTTTACGAGTTGTGTGCAAAGTATTTACTAAATCGCAACCATCATCAAAAACTTGGTGTGGTTCGATATCAAGGGCAGCATTGATGTGCTTGTAATAGCCATCGCGATCAACCGCATTTCTTGCAAATACTGAAATTCCATATTCATGTACTAGTGCAGCTGCGGTGTCATCTTGAGTTGAGAGCGGGTTAGATGCACAAAGCGCTATCTCAGCGCCACCAGCTTTTAGCGTCCGCATTAAATTCGCAGTCTCAGTGGTTACATGCATACATGCTGCAAGTCGAACTCCAGCAAATGGTTGTTCTTTAGCGAACCGTTCCCGAATCTGTGCCAGAACTGGCATATTCCGCTCTGCCCATTCGATCCGCTTCTTACCTTCCGCGGCCAGTGATGCATCTGCGATGTCGTGTTTTGGAATAGCCATGGTTATTGGGTTCACTTAAGAAATCTCCTCATTAGACGAAAAATTTAGCCCTGCAAGACCTGCGTACTTTACCGCGTCTTGATGATGTTGCGCACCTCATCGCGAATTTTGACCATCTCGGCTTCGGTAACGCCTTCAGCATTAAGCCGCAACAACGGTTCGGTATTTGAGGCCCGGACGTTGAACCACCAATTATCGCTTGTGACCGTTAGCCCATCTAGATGATCAAATTCCAAATTTAATGAAATCTTATCGCTTAACTCGCGGTAATGGTTTTCAATAAACGCAACTGCTGCAACTTGATCTTTAACTACCGAATTAATCTCACCGCTTGAAACATATCTTTGATATGGCTCTAGTAATTTTGATAGCGGTTCAGCACTTTCTTGTAGCGCTGCAATTGCATGGAGCGCAGCCAACATTCCAGAATCAGCTCGCCAAAACTCTTTAAAATAAAAATGGCCAGAATGTTCGCCTCCAAAAATAGCACCAGATTCTTCCATCATTTTTTTTATATAAGAATGGCCCACACGACTACGAAGTGGCGTACCGCCATTTTCTAAGATAACTTCAGGAACAGCTCTGGATGAGATTAAATTATAAATAATTCCAGAACCTGGCCGTTTTTTCAGTTCTCGCTCCGCAATCAATGCGGTAAGAGCTGATGGTGCGACCAGCGAACCTTTTTCATCTACAAGAAAACAACGATCAGCATCGCCATCAAAAGCTAAACCAATATCAGCATGCCGCTTCTTAACGAGTTTTTGTAAATCTACTAAATTCTCGGGTGCAATTGGGTTTGCCTCATGATTTGGAAACGAGCCATCTAATTCAAAATAAATAGGGGAAACTTCCGCCCTAATTCGTGACATTACTGCGGGCGCTGTGTGTCCAGCCATTCCATTGCCAGCATCGATTGCTATTTTTAAATTGCGACCAGTACCGAAATCATGAGTAAAGAGCGAGAATAAATATTCAACATATTCTTGCAACATATCTCGAGAAGTTTCAGTTCCGACTGGACGATTGGAAATCGGCATCCCATCAGCAATCGCATTTCGAATCCAAACCAATCCAGACTCTTTTCCAATTGGGCGAGCTCCACTTTTGCATAATTTAATTCCGTTATACGCAGCTGGATTATGGCTAGCGGTAAACATGGCTCCCGGAAAATTTAGGTAACCAGCAGCGAAGTAGAGTTGATCGGTCGAGGCCAAACCAATTCTAATTACATCCATACCTTGTGATGTGATGCCATCAGAAAATGCATCAGCTAATTGGGTTGAGGTTGGTCGCATATCTTCACCAATAATTATGGTTGCTGGTTCTCGCTCTAGCTCTAAAAGCCTTGCAAAAGCAGAACCAACTGCAAATGTAAATTCGGTTGTAATTTCATTCTCAACTAATCCACGAATATCGTAAGCTTTAATAATTTTGTCAAGCAACTCTGTATTCATCATGAAGGTAGAACGCGTAAATGCCCTCGTCGACCAACTTCTTGTTGTGGCACTTGCTTGGCTACAACTTGAGCTTCTGTGCTTTCACTCTTACCGACATTTCGGATTGCATCTGCGATTGCCATCAAATCATCATCACTAGGTCCAGCGATTTTTGCATCTGGAGTATGTTGCAAAACGGTCCAACCCATTGGGACAGTCATCTTTTCGCTATGCGGCTCACATAAATCATATGCGTGTGGTTCAGCATAAGTGGCGAGCGGTCCAAGTACTGCTGTTGAATCTGAATAAATATAAGTTAGAGTTTTGATAGCGTTTTTGCGACACCCAGACCTCGAACAAGTTCGATTCAAGGCACGTGTATGTGCAGTGGATGAATCGCTAGAAGTCATACCGAAAGATTAGTAGGTCAACTCTCCAAAAGCTGGGATTTACTCGCGCCAGAACTCTTGGCTAATTCCAATAACGCTAGGAAATAATCGCGATATTTGAAATTGGCAGACTGGAACTTTCTAAAGTTGATCCGATTTTAAAGGGTAAAAAAGCAATTCCAGCAGTGGAGCGCCAACTAAACCCAGCACCTTCCAAAGGAAGTGCGTTTGGTAGTGAAGTAATCTCAATAAGGCGAGTATTCGGTGGAACTTTCCAGTTAATTAGGTCACTTGCGCGAAGTATTTTACTGAATGACTTTCCTGAAGCGCTGCTCCATTTAATGTTTACATCTATTGCGGATCCAACCATGGTCAAGGTTGGCTCTAACCCATCAATATTTAGCGAAACTTTTGATAGGTTGCCGCTTGGAGTGCTCCAAATAAAATCTCTAGAAGCTTTGCTTTCTACATATGTATAGACGCTAGCAACAATTGGTTGGTCGCTGGTTACCTTTACGCCAATTGCTGTTTTTCCTAAATCAATATTGAGCGGAAGCTCCTTTACAACACCAGCTTTCAGATTGATTGAATCAAAACCTACTGGCGTAAATACCCCATTGCTTCCAAGAACTTCCAGATTGACGTTTGCGTTTGCGTCAAATGGTGCTAATAATCTGACTGAGTGAGTAATCTTTCCGTTTTTACCTGGGTTTGTAATTATTCCAGCAATTGATAAGTTGGTTTTTGGCGCAGATTGCGAGTTGACAAAGTCGCCACCGTAAAATTTCAAACCTTTTTTGCGCTCGTCAAATAAATAACTTGTTACTCGACCAGATCTAGTTTGTAAATGTAAAACCGTATATTCAGAGCCGGGCGCAAGTGAATCTAACCGAATATTGATTTGTAAGTTCGATTTTATAGTTATCGCACGATTCACTACTCCAGTTTTTTCGCTATAGGCCGAGATATCAACGATGGCTTCATTTAGACCACTGTTCACGATAGAAAGTACAGACTGACTTGTTACACCACCAGAACCGCCGACAAACCAGGAATCCGCTATTCCTGCATTACAAATTGCGGCACCAGTCCAAGATGAACCTTTACTTTGAATTACCGCGGTAGTTGCGGGGTTCCCCGTGATCAGCATTGGATTTGCGGTAATAATCGGTGAATTGCTCCCTGGTTTTCTAAACTTAAGCGCAGTTTTTCCAGTAGCAATATCTCTAACCTTTAAATTCTTATTTGGTAACAGCGCAACTTCACTTCCCGAATTTGCGGAAGCCGGACAGACGGTGGCGGGATAGCTCTCTGTGAATTCAACTTGTCTGGTTTCTACGGTCCATAAAGTTGCAACCAGAAAACTGATTACCAGAAATGATAAATACGGCAATAAACCATATTTCTTCATGCTAACTCCTCATCCGCAAATTCTCGTTTGCGTCTTCGGCCAGGACTTGCGAGCACGATTATAAAAATTGCCAGAATTGCTTGGAGTGAAACCCAGGCTCTTCTTGAAGTTCCATCATGATAAATTATTACATCACCGGCGGCTGGCACTTTAAATTCTGGCATACCCAATTCACTTTTAAGCAATTTCATCGCTGAACCGTTTAGCAAAAGTTTCCAACTGCTATCAAAATTTTCGCCAATCACGACGGTGCCAGCGCCTGGAACTGTTGATTGCGTTCCAACAGAACCGCTTACCATCCCAAGCAATCCATCAGAATTTGAAATATAGGAGATTCGGTTATGCGCACTACCAATCTTCCAAGAAATACCGTCTCGCGTTGCGGAGAGTCGAGTAAAGCCACCAATGCCGTCGATAGTTCGAACTACTTCGTTATCAACGGGATTTGCCATGAAAACAAATTTAATACCAAACTCCCCTAAATACTTACTGCTGGTTACGCCACTTCCATTAACCAAATTCTTTATTGAATCATCTACTATTTTATTTGAACTGAACGTTATATCTGCATCTCCCAATTCAATACTTGCATCTCTTGCAATGAAGTAATTAAGAACCTCTTTTTCTTTGTATAAAACTAAAGTTTTATAGCGCTCATCAGTTTGTCCACCAGCACTTAAGAATGCTGGCAGGCGTGAAAGTTGACTCGCAGTTACTTGTGAATCAGCACCGCTTGAAACCCACCATGATGTAGTGAGTGTTAAATAGGCAACCGACAGGAATGAAATTGCAAAGAGCAAAATATGTCGAAAATTAAAATGTGCTCTGGATAATCGCGGGATATTGTTATCTGAAAGATTTATTCCAGCAAAAATCGCACTTAACGTTGCTAACGTTAAAATACTTCCCGACCAAGAATGAAAATATGCAGAAACGCCATTTCCGGTGATTAGAAAAACATTTGTGAGCAGCGCAAAACCGACCATAAATACTGCTAACTCGCCATACTCGCGACTCTTAGTGCTAAATAACGCAACAACTGCAAATGCTAAAGCTGGTGAGATAATCCAAAATGGCAAGCTGGTAAATCCACCTGGATTTGTTAACAAAGTGCTCAGCGCACTGCCCCCAGGTACTGGAATTCCGGGATTGAGTAAGAAGCGCGATGGGTTTCGAATCAAATTTAGCGACCACGGCAGGGTCAGCACGAGTGGCATTAAAAGTAAGAAAGTCAATTTAACTATCAAAACTTTATAAACTTCAAAGAACTCAATCCGAGTTTTAACTACTCGTAATAATTTTATTATCTCCGGGAGCGAGCGAGTCAATTGCCAGAAAAATATAGCTAGAAAAGCTGATGGTGCAAAAATTAAAATGAAAGTATCAAAAAGTGCGAAGGCGGCTAATTTCGCCCACGAATGTGATCTTAAATCACGCCGTGATATCAGGTTGGTAAAAAAGAATGGAGCAACCAGCGCTACAAAAAGTGTGCCAAAAGATCCAGTATTGATCGCTCCTAATACTGGTGGCGAAAATGCATAAAGCATGGCAGCCATAAAAGCGATAGTGCGCGATTCGGTTATTTTTCGAGCCAGTCGATAGATAAATATTAGAGCGAGTGGAACTGCAAAAATGAAAAGCAATGCGATAAATAATTTTATGTTACCCAATAACGCTATCGATGAGAGCGCTAAGAGAAAAATCCAAGGAGGTGCACTTGAGCTTGAGCCAAGCCCAATTGGGTGCCATGAATCTAGGTATTTTTTAAATAAATCAAAAGCGCTTGCAGGTGCGGTTGAGAGCGCGCCCCCAGCTAGCGAGCCAAAACGATTTCGTGATGCAATCAGAGTTAATATCAAAATTAATAGAGTCAACGGATAAATTGGACGTTTTGCTAGCGCTCGAATTTTTAAAAATTGTTGCGGTGAATTATCTACTTCTTCCGCATCTTCATTGCCCAAATCAATTGTAGGAAGTGTCAATTCACTTAATTCTTCGGCGGATTTGCGACTCTCCCCAAAGCGAGTTATGACAGCGCGGGAGCGTTCTATTGCTAATCGCATTTGGCTGCCCCGTGGTGGTACAAAGCGTGCAACAGTTCTCGGTGATAGTAGCCGCGTCTTTTTTCGGTTTCTTCGTGCTTGAAAAATTAGATTAGGTCGAATGATTAACAAACCAACTGCAGCAATTTCATCTGCTGCATAACCGGGAAGTTTTGCAAATAAATAACCAATTGCTCGCGCTAACGCAGAAGCAAATAATTGAAGGCCAAGAATTGGTAGCAACCAATTAGATGAGTTAGCCAAAATTACATATGCAGCATTTCTGCGATCAAGCAGTAACGGGCGATGTAAAAATGCCTCGGATACATCTACCGAGCGCCGTTCAGAGGCAGCAGCTTCGGCATGAAAAATGACGGCGTTCGAAACCGATATGACTGCGTGGCCAGCAACGTTAGCGCGCCAGCCAAAATCAACGTCATCTCGGAAAAGTGAAAGGTTCGGATCTAAACCACCTAGCTCCTCATAGACATCTCTGCGAATCAAAGCACCAGCAGTACTTACTGCTAACTCATCTTTAATACCATCGCGCTGACCTTGATCTTGTTCGCGATATTCAAGTCCGGTCCAGCGCGCACCGTTGCCGGCAATGCTGACGCCAATTTCTAGTAAATGATTTCGATCGTGCCAGCCTTTTATTTTTGGCCCAGCTATTGCAACTGTTGGCCGATTCTCAATCGCAGTTAATAATTCGGCTAACGCACTCTTCGCAGGTGCGGAATCATCATGAATTAACCAAATCCATTCAGTTACAGTTTCAGAATTCTTCGATGGCAATTTGCGAAGGGCTTCATCAATCGCATCACCAAAACCGGTACCACGCGACATCGAAAGCGTTGTGATATCTGCGCTTCGTAATTTTTTGGCTGATTCATCTTTTGAATCGGTATCAATTGCAATTAAGCGATCAATTTTTCTTGATTGTGACGTTAGCGCTGCAACCACTTCAGTAATCCAAGTTGCGCCATCATGCGCAACCAAAACAGCAGTTACATATTGGGTTAATTCATCTGGCTTGCTTGCCATAGTGTTTGCACCACCCTTGGCACTAAAGTTGAAGTTACGCTGGACGTCGTTTCAATCTGCGCCGTTCACGTTCGGATAATCCGCCCCAGATCCCAAATCTTTCATCGTGAGCTAGTGCGTACTCGAGACATTCTGAGCGAACTTCGCACGACATGCAAACACGCTTGGCTTCTCTAGTAGATCCACCTTTTTCAGGGAAGAAAGCTTCTGGGTCAGTCTGAGCGCAGAGTGCTCGCTCTTGCCAAGATAGTTCAACTATCTCGCCATTTCCTAGTTGGATGCTGGGGCCGCTATTCACATATTCAACTCGGCGTAGTTCAGACATCTATAGGTCTCCTAAATGGATGGGCCACCGCTCCGGCAGCGCTAATAGGTGAATTACACGCGTGTTATTCATTTGAGTCAAGTCAGATTTGGCAAAAATCGAAAGTTTTTTACTGGGTCAATATCCAATTATTTCCGAGGTGGCCACGGTGTTTGCCGCAATTTGCGAATTTGGAGCCACAATCCCATTAATTATGCGGCAATTATCAGCTATTTTCGCACCTGCAAATATTATCGATCCAATAATTTCGCAATTTTCGCCGATAACTACGCTCTTGGAAATTACCGAGCCGCCCGCAATTTTTGTCGACTTTCCCAGGGTTACATCGAGTGCAATCAATGCCTTCCCATCATTTTCGGGAGTGGCGGGAGATTGCAATTTCTTGGTGATTAAGTCTTGAGAGGCGGTAATTAGAGCCGCTGGTGTGCCGATATCTAACCAATAACTTTGATCTACATATCCTTTAACGGTTAGACCTCGCTTTAATAAATCTGGAAAAGTTTCGCGTTCCACGCTGATCACAATTTCCGCAGGAATCATTTCAAATACTGAACTATCAAAAATGTAGCATCCGGCATTGATCAAGTTGGTTACGGGGCTATCCATTTTCTCCAAAAATGCGAGCACGTTTTTATCGCCATCAAGCGGCACGCACCCAAATGCCCGAGCATCTTCTACTTCAATTAGAAATAAAGTTACGGCAGCTTTAGAATTCCTATGAAAATTAATCTGAGCGGTTAAATCATGGCCGCTAAGTACATCTCCATTAAAAATGACAACCAAATCTCCAGGTTGCAAATTCAAAGCTTTGCTGGCATTTTTAATAGCACCGCCAGTTCCGAGAGCTTCAGTTTCTACTGCATAATGTAGTTTCATTCCAAGCTTCGACCCATCACCAAAATATGGTTGGAAGACTTCGGCCATATACGAAGTCGCAAGTGCAATTTCCGTAATTCCAGCCGCTTTAGCTTTAGCTAGCTGATGTGCAGTAAAAGGCACACCGGCAACTTCCAACATTGGTTTCGGTGTATTTTTTGTGAGCGGCATAAGTCTGGTGCCTTTGCCACCAACTAATAAAATACCTTTTACGCTCATTATCCCTGCCGAATTCGATCCGCTGCAGCTGCAATATTTTTATCGGTCGCAGTTAAAGAAATTCGAATGTACTGCTTTCCGGCCTGGCCATAAAAGCTGCCAGGGGTGGTTAATATTCCACGCTCGGCAAACCAAGAAACCAGTTCCCAATCACCTTCACTTCTAGCACACCAAACATATAAACCGGCTTCGGAAAATTCGATTTTAAAATCAGCCGCAACAAGAGCGCTAACCATAACTTTACGACGAGCCACATATCTTGTGGCTTGCTCATGCACATGGGTCTCATCGCTAAGTGCCGCAACCATTGCTGCTTGCACGGGTAGTGGCACCATCAAACCAAGATGTTTTCGAACTTCTAGGAGTCGATCAACAATTCTTGGATCACCAAAAATAAAGCCGGCGCGATAACCCGCCAAATTAGAACGTTTTGAAAGCGAATGCGCAGCAATGATATTTCGATTATCACCGTTAGTTAACGAGAAGATTGAAAATGGCTTTTTGGAATCTGGGAACGGGACATAGCATTCATCGACCGCTAGAACCCTAGCGCCAGATCTTGCCCAAGCGATATTGGCATTTAATTCTGCTTCGGAATGAACTCGGCCAGTTGGATTAGATGGTGTGTTTACCCAGGCTAAATCGCCATCTGGCCAAGTGTCGGAAGCAATATCTACTTCGACAACTTCACTCTTGCTGACCAATCCGCTGACTTGATAAGACGGATATGCAATTTTAGGAATTAATACTTTTTGAGATTCGAGCAGCGTTGGCAATAATGTAATTAACTCTTTCGAACCGATTGTTGGAAGCACCGCAAAATCTCCAGTCGCGCCAAGTATTTCGGTGGCATAACGTTTTAAAGATTTCTGCAGCTCCGCGGTACCAGCAGTAGCTGGATAAGCCGGTGAATTTGCGTTTTCGCTAAGCGCTTTTTGAATAAATTCTGGCGTCGAATCAACTGGAGTTCCAATTGATAAATCAATTATTCCAAGTGGATTACTTCGAGCTTTATCGCCAAATGGAGCGAGCGCATCCCAAGGAAAATCTGGAAGTTTCAGTTTCGTTATTCCGCTGCAGGTTTCTTTTGAATCGTCAGAATAATCTGATGATCTTTACCGGTTGGTCCGGTTTTGCTTGCGCCGCCCGGGGATCCAAGTTCATCAAAGAATTCCACATTAGCTTTGTGAAAATCTTTCCATTTTTCCGGAACGTCATCTTCGTAAAAAATCGCTTCAACCGGGCAGACCGGTTCGCAGGCACCGCAATCCACACATTCATCTGGTTGGATGTAAAGCATTCGATCGCCTTCATAAATACAATCAACCGGACATTCTTCGATACAAGATTTATCTTTAATATCGACACACGGTTCTGCGATTATGTAGGTCATCGAACGCTCCTTTTTTTCTGATTACTTTCCCGCCGATTTGCCGATCGGTCGGCTAGTTTGAACCCTGCGAATACCCCGTAATCGTACAGAATAGGGCGGTATGAGGAAGCATCTAACTGGAGGGCAGCCTGAAAAAGAACTAGCCCCGCTAATTGGGCAACGGGTTAGCGTTCGTCTCCATGATGGCGATGGCAGTTATCGCGATCTTCTCGGAGAGTTAGCGAGTCCAGATTCAATTAGGAAGAAAAATGGCGAAATTGTATTTTTCAATCCTGCAAAAGTAGCTGCGCTGCGCGTTGTGGTGGATTCAGATTTTAGGGCTGGCACTGGAGCACCGCTCTCTATGAGAATTCGAGATTTAGAAATTGCAGCCTCAAAAACTTGGCCGAGTAATTCAGTAGAGATTTTTGGTCAATGGCAAATTCGGATCTCAAAAGGTTTTTCATACCGAGCAAATTCAGTATTGCCAATTGGCGTTGCGCCATTTGGTGAACCACCATTAGAACTCCCTGAATCAGTTGCTTATGTAATTTCGAAGTATCTCGAGCATAAACTAGACCCAGTATTTCACGTTTCCTTACCAGTTCATCAAGAACTGGATGATTACTTAGCAAAAAATGGTTGGGAATCCCCGTTTGAAATTCTGGTAATGGTTGGTGACACCCGCGAACTCATTTTCATAGAGCACAATGGCAAAATTATCGAAGCGAGTAAATTAACGCAATCTTGGTTAGATTTACAGGGAGATCAAAGCGTTAATGAAATTCTAGAAGGTTACCCATCTAAATTTATAGAACTTCAAATTGCGAATAAGGCTGTAGCAGTTGGTCGACTTTCCATTGCTGACGGTTGGGGAATTCTCACTAGAATTTTTGTTGCCGAAGATCAACGTCGGAAGGGTCTTGGGATTGCGATCGTTTCTGAAATGGCTCGCTCCGCTGAAAAAGTTGGGTGCAACAAACTCGCATTACAAGTCAATTCAGATAATTACGAAGCGATAAAACTCTATGAAAAGATGGGCTTTAAAGTGCACCACACTTATCGATACCGTAAATTAGTTTCAGCAAATAAACCCGCGGAGTGCTGCTAATGAAAAGATTTCAACTATCGATTTACGATACAAAGAGCAGGTCTAACCAAATTGTCAGATCCACAAATGGCCGTGAAATCCGAATTTATTGTTGTGGGCCAACAGTTTATCGAGATGCGCATGTAGGGAACTTAAGAACTTTTTTATTGAGTGATTTAGTTGTAAGGACGCTTAATTATTTAGGAGTAGCAACTTTGGTAGTTCAGAACATAACAGATGTGGGTCATATGACTGACGACCATAGTGAAGACAAATTATTAAGCCAATCGATAATTGAGAAAGTTAATCCAATTGTGATTGCTCGAAAATATGAAGAGCATTTCAAATCTGATTTAATTGCCTTAAATATCAGACCAGCTGACCATAATCCGCGGGCAAGTGAGTGCATCGAAATGATGCAGACGCACATAAGTAAGTTGATTGAACTTGGTAGCGCATACATCGGTAGTGACCAAACTGTTTATTTTGCAGCTGAAAGTTTTCCTACTTATGGCGCGCTAAGCGGAAATCGGTTAGACCAATTAAAGCCAGGCCGTCGATATGATTATCAAGAAGATGGCGCAAAGAAATTCCACGCCGATTGGGCGCTCTGGAAAGCTGCTGGTAACAGAACCGACATGGTTTGGGATTCGCCATGGGGAGTTGGTTTCCCAGGTTGGCATATCGAATGTTCGGCAATGTCTTTAGATTTTCTCAATGGACATGTTGATCTTCATATCGGTGGCATCGATCTCCGCTTTCCACATCACGAAAATGAACGTGCTCAGTCAAATGCAATTCTTGCTGCCGTCGATGATGAAGTTGTCGACCTTTGGCTACATGGAGAGCATCTGCTTTTTGAAGGAAGGAAAATGGCTAAAAGTTCAGGAAATGTAGTTTTGATATCTGATGTATTAGCAAAAGGTTTTGATCCACTTGCAGTTAGGTTTTGTTTTCTAGAAAATCGATACCGCAGTCAGATGGATCTAGATTGGACCAGCATTGCCGCAGCTGATGAAACTTTGAATAAATGGCGTAGTGCTTGGCAAAATTGGATCGCCCTTTCGAATCAAACCGAAAGCCCACTAACTAAATCTATTACCGATGAAGTGCTCGGTTTTTTTGCCGCAGACTTAGATACCCCAAGAGCGATGCAAGTGTTAAGACAAACCTACAAACGCTCGGATTTAACAGATTCGGAAAAAAGCTTTGCAATTTCGGCGATGGATCAACTATTTGGTTTGGATTTAACGGTGCCACCAAAAAAAGTCAAAACTTTAACTCCAGAAATTTCGGTAATATTAAAAGCACGGTTGAGCGCGCGCCTAGAAAAGAATTACAAATTGAGCGATGAATTACGATTACAGCTAACTGAATTGGGAGTTGAAGTGCAAGACAAAGGTAATGAGCAAGAATGGCGCTGGCTAAATTAAGCTTTTGCTAACGTCGCGAGTATCGCAGAAATCAATCCTAAGAAAATAAAAAAATTACCAATGTTGTTTCCCAGAATTAAAATTTCATCACCATTTCCAATAGTCCCAGCTCTAGTTACAACTAATGTCCAACCAAAAGTTGCAAATATCCGTACGGCCCGGCCACCCCAAGTTTTTCCGACCAGACGAATCCCAACGAAAATCGCAAGAATTACAAAAATTAATCCAAACGGTGGCCATAGGTTATGTACCAAAACTGATGCAGCGCCAATTAGCACACCGGCAACAATTGAAAGTAAATATTTCATCGCAGTCCTGCGAACAAATCTGTTTCCCGGCCGTTTCCATCTAATGCGCCAGCTTTGACGCCTTTTACTAAAGTGTAAAACTCCTGACCCCAAACTTTTAAACCGAGTTTATTGGAGAGCGCAAAAAATGGGCCATCTGTTGCAATTTGTGTTGCGTGCGCTTTCATAGCTGCCATTTTTTTCTCAACAAAAGCTTCGCCATCAATCACAGTCGTGACTAATCCATCTGGTTTTGCAAAGGGCAAATCTTCGGCTTTTTCAGCGCCAAAGAAATCCGAGCCAACTTCTTTCATTGCACTAATTCCTTCTTCAATAACTGAAATCGGAATTGTGTTCCAATAGATTTTTGAAATTTCCCAAATTTCGCCTTCGCCAAATGACTTATCCATGGCTAATTCCGCAGCTCGCATCGCCACTCGGTGTGCTTGAATATGATCTGGGTGGCCATATCCCCCAATTTCGTCGTAAGTCACCATCACTTCTGGTTTAACTTCGCGAATGATTTTCACTAACTCACCAGCTGCTAAATCAAGATTAGCTTGCCAAAAAACATCTGGCCGATTATTTGACTCAGTTTCCATCATTCCACTATCGCGCCAAGAAATATTTGGGGCACCTAAGAATCTAAAATCTGATACTCCAATAATTCTCATCGCATCCGCAAGTTCTAGCTCTCGATGTTTCCCCAAGCCACCATCAATTGCGCTAGCTAAATTTGAAAGTTCTGGAAGAAGAACTTCGCCTTCTTCGCCTCTAGTGCATGTGACCAGAGTTACGCTGGCGCCTTCAGCCACATATTTCGCCATAGTTGCGCCGTTATTAATAGTTTCATCATCTGGATGCGCGTGAACTAGTAATAATCGAGCGTTCTTGGTCATAAACTCCCCCGAAAATAATCTTAATGATTGCGATTAAAGTGTGACTTTAACCCATAGCAACAATTAATGTCGTACGATGTTGCCAATGAGTACTGATAATCCAGATAGTAAGAGTGAAAACCGCGCGCGCTTGCCGCGGGATGAGCGTAGGGCCCAACTTCTTGCTGCTGCTCTCGAAGTTTTTACTGCCTCTGGCTACCACGCTGCAGCAATGGATGAAATTGCCGATGGCGCTAACGTAAGTAAACCCGTCTTATATCAGCACTTTCCTTCAAAATTAGAACTTTATTTAGCGGTACTTGATGTTCATATTGATTCGCTGGTATTCGCAATCCAAACAGCGATTGCATCAACGCCAGATAACTCTTCTAGAGTTAAAGCAACCATCGATGCATATTTTGGTTTTATTGATAGTGAAGGTGAAGCATTTAGATTGTTATTTGAAAGTGATATGAGCGTTGAACCACAAGTACGCGAACGTTTAAATCGGATGACTTACGATTGCGCTGCCGCAGTAAGTGCAGTGATTTCTCTAGATACTGGACTTCCAAAAGAAGCATCAATGATTATCGCAATTGGCGTAATTGGCAGCGCCCAAATAACAGCGCGTCATTGGTTAGACCGCGATGGAAAATTAAACCGAGAGCAAGCCGCAAATTTGGTAACCAGCCTGATTTGGCGAGGAATATCTGGTTTCCCGTTAAATCAAAATGAAAATAAGTAATTCTGCAATTTTTTGCCGAAACGATAAGATTCAATCATGACAACTAAGAAAAGTTCAACTAAAACTGATAGTAGCTGTGAAGTAAGGATTTCAATCTCTGATTTAAGTCGCGAAGTTGAGTTAGAGGTCGCACTTTCTAAAAGTGATGTGCTTGCTCTCGTAAACTCTGCAATTAATTCAGGCAGCGCTTTGATATTGGATGATGTCAAAGGCCGGCAAGTTATTATTCCTGCCGCAAAAATTGCTTTCGTAGAGATAGGCGATCCCACTGCACGTAAAGTTGGTTTTGGTTCGCTTTAAAGATTAAAAAAGGCTTTTATCGAATTAATAACCATCTCGAATGCGATTGCAGCGAGCAGCAACCCTGCGATTCGAGCAACCAACATCACTCCGGATTCTTTAATCAGGGAAACTATTTTCGTCGAAAACATGAGCGAGAGACCAATTACTAAATGGACTCCAATAACCGCCAATATTAAAGCAATTCCACTTTTAACATCATGAACTTTCTGAACGAATAACATGGTTGCAACTATCGCGCCCGGTCCTGCAAGTAATGGAGTTCCAAGCGGCACTAGCGCAACATTTACATCTTTCTGATTGGCCTTATCATTTTTACCGCCTTGTAATAATTCTAAAGAAACCAAAAGTAATAGCAAACCGCCCGCGCCTTGCAGCGCTGGAATCGAAATATTTAAGTAATTTAAAATTAAGCGACCAAAAAGTGCGAAGAGTGTGATTACAAAAAAGGAGACGGCCGCGCCTTGCCAAGCTAAGCGATTGCGAATTGCGGCAGGTTTATTCGCTACCAAACTCAAAAATATTGGCGTTGCTCCAGGTGGATCCATAATTACAAATAAAGTTACAAACGCCTGTAATCCAAATGTAACTGCGGATATATTATCTAGATTCACTTTCGCACCACCCGTCGATTATTTGCTCGCGATTCAAGTTTTTCCCACTGCTTTAGCGCTGTCGTATTTTCCGCCAACTGATTTATTTTACCGCTTCCATGGTAATCACTAGCACCAGTTATTGCTAAATCATAAGAGTAAGCCACGCGCAAAAGCAAAGTTTTTTCACTTTCGTTATGGTCACGATGATCTACTTCAATTCCATCTAATCCAGCTTCAACTAAACTACTAAAAGATTCTGCGGTGATAATTTTTCCTCTTTGTGACGCGTAAGGATGTGCAATAACTGCGACGCCACCTGCAGCTTTAATTAATCTAATCGCAGCTTCTGGGGTTGGCGAATAATGTGAAACGTAATATTTAGAACCATTATGAAGTAGCGCTGTAAACGCAGCTTCTCGGCTATCTACATGCCCTTTTGCAATAAGTGCGTCTGCTAAGTGAGGCCTTCCTAGAGTTGCACCATCACTTAGTTGTGCCATCACATCTTCGATTGATATTTCGATTCCAGCCGCATTTAATTTTTCAATAATTCGGTCCATACGAGTTAATCGATTCTCGCGAGTTTTAGCAAGCTCCGTTAGTAGCGCTTCATTTTCTGGATCAAATAATAAGCCCAGCATATGAACGCTAATCCCTGCTTCGGTCTGACACGATATTTCAGCGCCAAGAACTAAATCCATTCCTGGGATTAGTGCATCGCAAGCTGCTTGCCAGCCAGAAATAGTGTCGTGATCAGTTAGGGCTAACAAAGAAATTCCAGCTGCTTCTGCTTTTCGAATCAACTCCCGAGGTGAATCCGTACCGTCGCTTATGTTGGAATGGGTATGTAAATCAATCACTGCATAATGCTACGGGGTAAGTGCTAACCCCAACTAATGGCTGGCTGCACGTGGTTAGTAACAGTTAGATAATTAAAATTTGATTCAGTAATTAGTGTCGCATGCCGGCGATTTCAAGGACTATCCTTTGTGCTATGAGCGGGAATGTAATGGATCGTGTATTCCTCGCCCGGCTAGCAGGGACAGCAGTCTTTGAGCCCAACGGGGATCAAGTTGGCAAGGTGCGAGATGCTGTGGCGACCCTTCGTGTAAATAATCAACCACCAAGAGTTTTAGGTTTGATAGTTGAAGTTCCACCGCGACGCCGAATTTTTATTCCAATTACTCGGGTTACCTCGATTGAAAATGGCACGGTTGTCATCACTGGCACATTAAACATGCGTCGTTACGAACAACGACCGAGTGAAATCTTAGTAATTGGTGAGCTTTTAGATCGGACTGTTACATTAGTTGATTCTGCAGAACCAGTTTTAGTTGAAGATATCGCGATGGAAATTAATCGAAGCGGAGATTGGTTTCTAACTCGAATACATGTCATGCGCAAGGGTCGTGGATTACGTCGCCGCGGTGCTTCCTCGACTATCAATTGGGAAGATATTTCAGGTATTGCAACTTTAGAATCTAATCAAGGTGTGAGTAATTTGTTAGCAACTTTGGCAAATTTACGAGCGCCAGATTTGGCCTTAGTTTTACACGATTTAACGTTGAAGCGTCGAGTAGAAGTTGCACGCGCATTAGATGACGAGCGCCTTGCCGATGTATTAGAAGAGATGGATGAAAGCGCTCGAGTGGAATTGCTTGCAGAATTAGAGGGCGAGCGTGCTGCCGATGTACTTAGTGAAATGGATCCTGATGATGCCGCTGATTTGCTTCGTGAAATCGGACAAGAACGTGCGCAAAAACTTTTGGAATTAATGGAACCTGATGAAGCCGAAGATGTGCGGCGCTTGATGCGTTATGAAGATTATTCTGCCGGCGGCATGATGACCACTGAGCCCATTGTGCTAACTGCTGATACTTCGGTTGCGGAAGCGCTCGCTACGGTACGGCAGAGTGAAATTCCACCAGCACTTGCTTCGCAAGTTTATGTCTGTCGGCCCCCGCTCGAAACGCCCACTGGAAGATTTATTGGAATCGTGCATTTTCAACGATTATTACGCGAGCCACCAGCAACATTGCTTGGCGCAATTGTTGATATTACGACAATACCGTTAGCTCCCGAGGTACCACTTAGCGAGGTTTCTTCATATCTTGCGAGTTATAACCTACTAGCTGTGCCAATCGTGGACCCAAATGAGAGACTGCTTGGTGTAGTAACAGTGGATGATGTGCTGGACCACTTGCTGCCTGAAAACTGGCGCCATGCAAGCAACAACGGTTCAAAGAATTCTGAAATTAGAAATATGAAAGTGGAAGGATAAAAAATGGCACGATTTAAGGGTTTAGATACGCCACGCGAAGCTCGGCGTTCAATTCGGCCATCCTACGATCCAGAAACTTTCGGAAGGCTTTCGGAAAACTTTGCACGCTTTCTTGGTACAGCACGCTTCTTAGTCTACATGACCGTATTTGTGCTCTCTTGGGGGCTATGGAATTCGTTAGCGCCAGATAAGTGGCGGTTTGATAATTTTCCATTTATTTTCTTAACTTTAATTCTTTCGCTACAAGCTTCTTATGCAGCGCCACTTATTTTGTTAGCGCAAAATAGACAAGCTGACCGCGATCGAATTCAATATCAAGAAGATCGCGCACGCGATGATCGCAACCTTGCTGATACCGAATATTTAACAAGAGAGCTAGCAAGCCTACGAACTGCTATAGGTGAAATTGCAACTCGTGATTTTGTGCGGAGTGAATTACAGGATGCAGTTGAAGAAATTGCTAAGAACTCAGGTACTAAGCCCAAGCCGGACGCCAACTAAAGATTTGGTTCTTAAAGTTAATTGATCGGCAATCGCTTCTAAAGCTTTGGCAGCGCTCGATTCAGGATTGCGCAAAACTAATGGGGTACCGGTATCGCCACCTTCTCTAAGGTTTGGATCAAATGGAATTTTTGCAAGAAGTGGAACATCAGCCCCAACTAAACCGCTAAGTCGAGCGGCAGTCGCTTCCCCGCCATCCTTTCCAAATAGAGAAATCATTTCATCGCAATGTGGACATGGAAATTCCGACATATTTTCAACAACGCCAACTAGGTGTTGCTTTAATTGGTGGGCAATGCGACCAGCGCGTTCGGCTACTTCTGCAGCAGCAACTTGTGGCGTTGTAACTACCAAAATTTCAGATGCAGGAATTAATTGCCCGAGAGAAATCGCGATATCTCCAGTGCCTGGTGGTAAATCTAGAAATAAGAAATCTAGGTCGCCCCAATAAGCATCGCTTAGTAACTGTTCTAGAACTCGATGCAATAGCGGACCGCGATAAGCAATTGGATCTGAGCGATCTGGTTTAAACATTTCCATAGAGACAACTTTTACGCCATGCGCCTCTAGCGGAATAAAAGTTTGATCGATAGCAGTCGGACGTTGTCCAGCCAGCCCCATCAAACGTGGCACAGAGTGGCCGTAAACATCAGCATCCAGAATTCCTACTTTGAACCCACGGTTAGCGACTGCAACTGCCAAATTAACGGTGACCGAAGACTTTCCAACGCCACCTTTACCAGAGGCAATTCCAAAAACCCGAGTTAACGAGTCAGGTTGGGCAAACGGAATGAATTTCTCTCTGCCACCTCTTAATATCTTCTTAACTTCACCACGTTGGGCTTCGCTCATTACGCCAAAATTAATTACTACTGAATTTACTTCAGCAATTGCAGTCACTGCCTTAGTAATATCGGTAGTGAGTCGATCGCGCATCGGACACCCAGATATTGTTAATAAAATACCTAGAGTTGCGGTTCCGGATTCAAACGCAACTGATTCGACCATACCTAATTCGGTTAGCGGCTTATGCAATTCTGGATCTGAAACTGTAGCTAAAGCGGCGCTAATTTTAGCAAGCGTCATAATATTTCAGGGTCTAACTTTGTAATTTTCTTAATCTCTTTGATTTCTTTTATTGCGCCAGCATTTTCATCAATTACTTCGTTTAGATGTTTCTTAATAAAAGTTTTAGGGTGCAAATCTTTGACATCTAAATCTTCAAATCCTGGTCCGAGATTTTCACGCAATTGCGTGGTGGCTAATTGGGAGAGATTGCGCGCTTTCTTCAACAATTTAGCGGCATCTACCGCAAGTTTTGGCAAGCGTTCTGGACCGACTAGGAATACTGCAATTACTCCTAAGCCAATCATCTCACCAGCGCCGATATCAAACATGGCCCAATACTAGGGTCAAGCTTGCTGACTCCTCAACCTGACTCAAATTAACTAGTTTTAGCAGCAACCAAGGTAATTTTTACGGTTGAAACTTTTCCATTGCGAGTGTATGTAACTGAAATTACATCACCCACATCATGAGAGCGAATAGCAATGATTAATTCATCTGAGGAATTTATTGCCACACCATCTATTTTTAGGATCACATCGCCAGGGATTAAACCGACTTTTGCAGCTGGCCCGCCAACTACAACAGAGCCGGTGCGCTCGGAAATTTTAGCGCCAGCACCATTGAATGCGGTGTCAACCATAATTCCCATAATTGGATAGGTAGCTTTGCCGTTGTTTATTAATTGTTCTGCGGTCTTTTTTGCTTGGTTAATCGGAATTGCAAAACCTAAACCAATCGAACCAGATTGGCGTCCATAAGAAGAGCTCAGTGTGGCAATAGCAGAGTTAACCCCTACTACTGCTCCGGTGGCATCTACTAACGGTCCACCAGAATTTCCTGGATTAATTGCGGCATCAGTTTGGAGCGCATTAATAAATGAACTTTCGCTAGTACCAGTTCCTGAAGTAACTGCTCGATTTTTTGCGCTAATGATTCCTGAGGTTACGGTGCCTGATAGTCCGAGTGGCGATCCAATTGCGATTACGTTATCGCCAACTTGAATTGCATCACTGTCACCAAATTGCAACGCTGATAATCCGGTGACTGAAATTTTTAATACTGCAAGATCGTAGGCTGCATCTCTACCAAGAATTTTAGCCGCAAAAGTTTTACCATCATTTAGGGTTACCTTAATTTGACCTTTTGCATCAGCAGCGCTAGCCACTACATGGTTGTTTGTGAGAATGTAGCCATCGCTGCGAATTACAAAGCCAGAGCCCGAGCTACCACCACGTTCAGTATTTATTCTTATTGAGACCACTGAAGGTAAAACTCGTGCGGCAATTCCAGCAATTGAATCTGGTTGGCGCTCTACCGTGCTCTTTACCGAAACCAACTTAACATTATGAGCTGAAAAATTGTTGCTGCTGAAGTAATTACCGCCGATACCACCAATTATTCCGGCGATAACGGCAATTGCGATCGTGCCTGATACTGGTTTGCGCAGCTCTTTTCGGGCGGGCGTTACCTCGCGATCTGGATGGGACCACCAGGCTGGCACATTTTTTTGGCTCATCTACTTAATTCCGTTTCAATATAAGTGCTGCATTCTTTACGATAAAAGTAAAGGCTATGTGAAATTTTACTGAGATTCAGCAGATAGTTCTAGTTCAACTTCGTGGCAACTAGCACACCCTCGCCTAACGGCAAGAGCATTGGGGCCCAACGATCATCCGATTCACGAATAGCTTTAATAGTTTCGCGACGCGAAATAGTAATTGGATCACGTTGGGTTGGATCAGCAACTTTGCCACCACCGAGAGCGCTATCAATTAACAAAATTCCACCTGGACGAAGTGCGCGAAATCCTTGATCTACTGATTCAAGTAAATCGCTGAAATCCCTAATTACAAATAAATCATAAAGACTGTCCGCAAGTTTTGCAGTTACATCGCGAGTGTTGCCAGTGATTAATCGATAGCGTGCAACATTTATGTCACCGTCTTCAAATGCAGTTCTAGCAATTTTGGAGTTTTCAGTTTCTTTATCAATCGAAGTTAAAACTCCATGCTTTGCTAAACCTTTAAAGATCCATAACCCACTGACTCCGGAACCAGTGCCTACTTCAACGACTGAAGTTGCGCCAATTAGATGGGTTAAATAACGTAAGAGTGAGCCAACTATCGGTGCTGTATTTAGAGCGCCAATTTCATCACCTCGAGCTCGCGCGCGTTGGGTTACCGTATCTTCGGGTAGATAATTTTCAGAGAATGTATTCATATCGCCGCGTGGAATGCTCACAGCGATGCAATCCACTCAGTTAGAAGCCGAACTGCGAATCCAGTGCCTCCTTTTACATACTCGCCAGCATCAACTTCGGAGCGACCCGGTCCGGCGATATCGAAGTGAACCCACTTACGTTTGCCAACAAATTTTTCTAAGAACAGCGCAGCCGTAATTGAGCCGCCCGAGAAATGAAACTTATCGGCAGTGTGGTTGTAATCCGCGATTTCACTTTCAAGTGCAACGTCATAATCATCAACAAGTGGCATGTGCCAGACGCGATCACCAGAAATTTCACCGATCTCGTGGAGCTTCTTAGCTAATTTAAGATCGCGGGTGTACATCGCGCCATATTGACGGCCAAGTCCTAGCGTGGCCGCACCTGTAAGTGTTGCTACATCAAGCAAATAATCTGGGTCTAAATTCTTATCCGCAAAAGCTAAACCATCTGCTAAAACTAACCGTCCCTCTGCATCAGTATTTATAACTTCAACAGTTGTGCCGCCGTAATGCTTGATGACATCGGATGGTCGTTGCGAAGTTCCAGATAGCGCATTTTCAGCACACATCATCAAAGCAGTAACGCGAACTTTAGGAGCCAATTTTGATACTGCAATAACGGTGGCCAGAATTGCCGCTGCGCCAGCCATATCGCTCTTCATTGCAGTCATGGTGTCGTATGGACGCTTTAGCGAAACTCCACCTGTGTCAAAAGTGATTCCTTTACCAACTAAAACAACATGTTTCCAATTTTTAGAGCCACGCGGTGCATACCCAACTTGTACAAATTTTGGCAGATTAACTTTTGAGGAATTCCCAACCGCGCGCAATCCCCCAAATTCAGCTAATTCTTTACCGCTCTTCACGGTGACTTTTACAGCCGGGTTTTTTGAAAGAATTTTTGCTTGATTAGCTAGCCAAGCTGGGGTCGCGATGTTTGCAGGTGTGTGAATTAAATTTCGCGCAATCCAAACTGATTCAACTTCAATCTGGGCAAGTTCAACTTCTTTTGCGAAACTACCCATGATCGAAAACCGCGGAGTTTCAGGCACTGGACCACTTTTATCTGCCCAAGAATAGGTGGCGAGCGCCAACGCAACAGCATGGGCTTTGATGGTCTTACTATCGCCACCGCAGAGCGATAAGAGATGTGCATTGCTTCCTTTAACTTTTCGACCGAGTAGCGCTCCAACTTTTCGTAGATCTGAAGGCGTGCTGGCTCCAACGGCAACTAAAAAAATCTTCTGTAATTTATTTTTATCGCCAGATATCGAGATCTCAATCAACTCGCCAACTTTCCCAGTTAGTGGCGTCGTGGCTTTAGCAATTTCATTCTCAAACGAGATTCCAGTTATTTTTCCTAAAGTTCGTTCAAACCCTTTTACGTTGGCAACCTTTGCACCAGATTCATCGACAAATAATGGCAGCGCAATCGCATGTACTCCCGCAAGAAGCTTTGGGTTTTTGGTACTCTGAAACTGAAGTTCTAGGCTAGATAGTCTTGGGACTGCTCTATTCATAGTGCGGACGCTAACGAAAAAAGGGAGATCTTGTGCAACGGCTCTCGGCGTTAAGTCTGATTCTTAAATCTGAATCAAGCGCAGCAGTACTGCTACTACCAGTCGCCCTGCTCTCGTTATTTCTCGCCAACAGCGGTAGCTGGTTAACCGATGGCTTAGCTACCGAGTTTGGCATCCTCGACCTAAAACTTTCGGTTTCACATTGGGTTGCCGATGGTGCGCTCGTCATCTTTTTCTTTGTGGCTGGGTTAGAACTGCGCAACGAAGTTCGTTGGGGGGTCTTGAGATCTTGGCGGGTTGGTTTGATTCCAGCGTTCGGTGCGCTCTTTGGAATGGCGCTGCCGGCCCTGATTTACCTTGCGCTTGCAAAGATTTTATCTGGATCGGTTTCTGCATGGGGTGTACCGATGGCGACCGACTTGCCGATTGCACTCGCAGTTCTGATTATTTTCGGTAAAGGATTGCCGATTGCGCTCCGGGGCTTCTTGTTGGCGTTGGCAATTATGGATGATGTCGGATCAATTCTAGTTATCGCATTTAGGTTTACCCAGTCGTTGGAATTTACTTGGCTATTAGGTGCAATCTTGGCGCTCTTTATTTTTTATCAGAGCACGCGAAATTTACAGCTAGGTGCGCTCTCGTTCTTAGTGGCGCTACTAGTTTGGTATTGCACTTACAAATCCGGAATTCATCCAACAGTTTGTGGCGTTGCGCTAGGGATGGTGATGCCTGGTTCGCATGATGATGATCCCGATAAAGTTAGCGCAGAAGAAGCGCTTCGGATTTGGGCTCCGATTTCTAGTTTTCTTGTGGTGCCTTTATTTATTTTTACAGCGTTAGCGGTTCCAGTTGACTTTAATTTAGATAATTTAAGTGACCCAATCACAGTCTCGCTCTTAATCGCACGATTGATTGGAAAACCACTTGGAATACTCTTAGGAGTTTGGCTTGCGCTTCGGATTACAAAAGAGAAAAACGAGTTAGTTCTTGGCGATTACTTTATTGTTGGAATATTGGGAACGCTCGGGCTTTCAGTTTCGCTGCTCTTTGCGCAACTAAGTTTGGCGGGGCCAGATTTAAGCGCTGCTACGGTGGGCGTTATAATTACCTTGCCGATTGCAATTTTGTTGGCTGCAATTTCACTGCGCAGCCGCGCCAAATATTTAAAGAGGTAAAGTAAAAACTACTTCTTGATTAGGGCTACCGCTGCATGTAATACATCAGCGAGGTTTCTGGCTTCCTCTTGGTTTAACTCAACGACCAACCGGCCGCCACCTTCTAGCGGAATCCGCATAACCAAGCTACGAGCCTCTTTGGTAACTTCCATCGGACCATCACCAGTACGAGGTTTCATGGCTGCCATTTATGGACTCCTTCAGGGCTGAAGCGGGAAAGATGTTCGCGCGTAGGTGGAGCATTATCGCGCACTTATCGCGGTTGAGGGAAATCGAAAGGAATGCTCTGCTGTAGTCGGGCTTTCCCCGCAGCAAGAACCGTAATAATCGCCCGTTCTGGTACATGGAGCGTGGTCGCAATCTGGTGGGTGGTCATAGATTTCACATAATGCAAGGAGAGCACAATTCGTTCCTCTTCAGGGAGGTTGGCAATTAATTCAGCCAGAGTTTGTGAGCTCACACTTGCAGAGATTACTAGGTTGCTTCAAGCAACGGAACGCGCAAAACGCCAAAGGGAGAACCTCACCGAGAGCAATATTCCTGGCCGGATTAACGCGAGCACTAAAGTCGGAGCTTCAATCTCCTCATACCAATTAAAGCGAATCTTTTGATCAGAAATTTTAACTAGCTCGAATGTTCCCATTCCTTTTATAACTTTTCCAGTATGAACCACTTTGCAAAATGTTGGTGGTAGCCATTCCGTAATTTCCATCTCGTCTAGGATTCCCAATCGAGGAAAAGCATTTCTTTTTGTAATTGGAAAATTTTGCGGCGCAACTCCAGTAAATGCAAAAATTTTGGTGCCGAGATGGTTAGTAGTTCGATGGCTCCAAACTTTGGTTAGTAACATCCATTTACTTTGGGCCTCCCAATTAGTTAATTCTTGCCAAACTTTCTCAATGTTGGAATTTATCTCGATGGTTACGGCAAATTTTGAAAGGTTCATTTGGCTACTTACTTATATGGGCAAGTGCATCAATAATTGAATCGCTCCAAAATACCTGGTCATGCTGGCCTGGTTTCATAAAATGTTTTTCGGTTAAATCCGCAAGCGCTACCCGCAACGAGGCGTAACTTCCATTTGGATCTATAACTGCAATAGGTTTTTGATGAAACCCCAAGTAGCGCCCAACCCAAATTTCAAAGAATTCTTCTAAAGTTCCGATGCCGCCGGGAAGCACTAGGAATGCATCTGATAACTCTTCAATCTTTCCTTTGCGTTCGCGCATATCTTTGACCACCAGAAGTTCTTGGCTATCTTGATCAATAAATTCAATATTCATTAATCGCTCTGGGATAACGCCAATGGTTTTGCCGCCGACTGAGCGCGCTCCTTGCGCAACGGTTCCCATTACTGAAATTTTTCCACCGCCCCAAACCAATTCATTACCGCCTGATGCAATCGCAACACCTAGATCGAAACCCAGTTCGAGATTTTCCGGCGCCACTTTCTCCGATGATGAGCAATAAACCGCTATTCGCACGGCGTAACTCTAGTCAGAATTGGTAGCGTTCTCACATGAGCGAAAAAGCATTTGGATATGGCGTTGCCACCCGCGCTGCTGATGGCGTGGTTTTAGATGTCTCATTCCATAGTATGGGTCTCGGCACACTAACCGGGAAACATGAGCGAGATCTATCAGCGGCAGCGCTGCAAGCAAATGCAAAAATTCGTAGAGTTGAATTAGAGAATGTTTATTGCGAGATTGAACTTGCAACCCCTCCTAAAGATGCGGTTGATGCATATTTACGACTCCATCTACTCTCTAATCGATTGGTAAAACCACATGGACAATCGCTAGAAGGAATTTTTGGAATTCTGGCAAATGTAATTTGGACCTCTGCTGGCCCTTGCGCACTCACAGATTTTACCGAAGTGCGCGAAGCTTTAAGGAATCATTATGGCCACATAACCATTTATGGCGTAGATAAATTTCCAAGAATGGTTGATTACGTAATCCCAGATGGGATTCGGATTGCCGATGCCGATCGAGTTCGACTTGGCGCATATTTATCATCTGGCACAACGGTTATGCATGAAGGATTTGTTAATTTCAACGCCGGCACCCTTGGAACTTCAATGGTTGAAGGTCGGATTTCTGCAGGAGTTGTGGTTGGTGATGGCAGCGATATTGGCGGTGGCGCCTCAATTATGGGCACGCTTAGCGGTGGTGGTAAAGAAGTTATTTCTATTGGTAAAAAATGTTTATTAGGTGCTAATTCTGGAGTTGGAATTTCACTTGGTGATGATTGCGTTGTTGAATCTGGCGTTTACATTACCGCTGGCTCGATAATTTCACTGCCAGATGGCGCAACCGTGAAAGCTCGCGAACTATCCGGAGCAACCGGGCTGCTCTTTAGACGAAATTCCAAAAGCGGTGCGCTCGAAGCTCTGCCTAGAACCGGTACTTGGGGCGGGCTAAATTCAGTTCTGCATAAGAACTAATTAACAGAGATTTCGCTGATAAATAAATTTCGAATCTGGAAAAACGCAAACATCAGCCAGCTCTTCGATTTCAGCTGGAGTTGGCAGCGCAAACCACGTAGAGGGAAGCTTGGTTTTAGAGCGGAAAACTTCGCCCGAAATCACTGAACTCTTACCGGAACTTGAAATGGCCGCTATGGTGCGAACACTACCCGTCTTAGTTCTGCCTAATATTTGATACGAGATCACATCCGATAATCCAAATGCTGCAGCCATAACTTGTTGCGAAATATCGCGCTGCCAATTGAAATAACGCGGATTTATTTTTGCATCTTTACTCCAAGGATCTGGAACTCCAGTCAAATATGGAATTGTGCCACCCCAGACTTCTGTCACATTTTGAGTCGTTCCAGCACTCGATGAGAAAAAATAAGTTGCTGCGACTTTACCGTTAAAGGTCACAATTAAAGAAGTATTTGAATCTGAATTAGTTCTAGTGACTGCGGCTTTCCACACCGTCCCATAAATTGCTTCAATTTCTTTAGCATAACCAACAAAATTTTGATCGGAAGTGGTTGCATAAACATTACAATCGCAATCTTTTTTAACTGAGTTTATTTTGTTGAGCGCATATGTTCTAGATGCGATTGCTTGCGCTTCTAGCGCAGCAGCTGGCCAAGATGATGGAACTTCACCAATCCCCCACAAATACTCGTCATGCAATCTTAAAGAATTTGTGATTTCCATTTTTGGACCAGCGCTTGTTTGGAGCAGCTTCAAATTAATTTGACCATACTTCAATTGAAAAGTTTGATTAGCAATTTTTGAGGCTACGGCTGCTTCTGGACTCCATCGCAAAGTCCAACTTGTTTCCCCAGAAATTGCTGCAAATTTCGTGGTTGGTGAAGTTAATTGCGGAATTATTGAATTTCCAAAAACTAAAAAACTGACTTTAATATCGCGGAGATAGCTACCTATTTCGAGACCAGGCACACCTACAGGTAGATCGCCTCTAAGCAATTGGAAGCTGCCAACTTCTTTTAGAAGCGCAAACTCACTTGTACTTTGTAAATGCCCGATATTTACTCGAATTGTTTGGGTATCGCTTTGTGAAGTTACTGCGGTCCCGGGATAGTAATAATTTAAGATCTCGATTGCGCTCTTACCTTCCAGCGCTTGACCTCTAGCGCCGATTTGGCTCATCCCAACGCCATGGCCATAGCCAGATCCATTGAAAGTAAATGTTGCTGGGGTTTCTTCGGCAAAAGTGGGCGTGGTAATTAAAATGGAAGTTACAAAAAGCAAAGTGATCAAGTAGACGAGAGATTTAAACTCTCGCTTGGTTCTATACATCCTCATCGATCATCGGGCTGCTACCCACTTCTAAGAATTTCTTATAAGCAGCCACTACCGATACTGGATCACCTTTTTGGATTAGCTTTCCCTTATTTAACCAAATAACTTCATTACAAACTTCTTCAATTGTGGCTAACGCATGGCTCACTAAAATCAGCGCACGATTGTGACCGCGAAGTTCTTTTACACGATTAAGCGACTTCATCTTAAAATGTGCATCGCCGGTACTTAAAGCTTCATCAATAATTAAAATATCGGGCTCAACCGTTACGGCAACCGCGAATGCTAATCGCGCATACATGCCAGAGGAGTATGTGCGCATCGGAGCATCGATAACTTCTCGAAGTTCAGCAAAATCCACTATCTCATCAAATTTATTATTAATATCCGATCTAGATAACCCAGCTGCGAGTCCGCCAAGAATTACGTTATCGCGACCAGTCATCTCT
Organism: Actinomycetes bacterium; assembly: GCA_014190155.1. Classification (GTDB taxonomy): domain Bacteria; phylum Actinomycetota; class Actinomycetes; order Nanopelagicales; family Nanopelagicaceae; genus UBA7398. The sequence continues at coordinate 51,244 of BJFY01000003.1, forward strand.
TGGCTAAATCCAACGCCCAGTGCCAGCAAGGTACTAACAGATCCATAAAGTTCAATCCGGCCAGTGGTTGGGGGCAAAATTCCAGAAATACTCCGCATAAGCGTGGATTTTCCAGCGCCGTTGGCTCCGACAACTCCTAAAACTGAGCCATATGAAACATCTAAGTTGAAATCTTGCACTGCATTAACTATTCGCGTCTGTTTATTTCCAGAACTAAATTGCAGAAGTCGATTCTTTAAAGTTGGCCGCTTTTCTAGCGTTGTTTTATAAACCACGTTGAGACTTTTAATTGAAACTGCGACTTCGCCGCGGTTATGTGAGTTCAAATTAGATGCGGACAGCGAACTCACGCTCCCTAGACAAAAAAAGATAGGAACTGATGGCGAGCAATGCAAGTGTCCAGATTAGAGATTGAAATACATCGGTGGCGAACGGCAATTCACCTTTAACCATTACACGGGACCAAGAATCTAGCATTGGGTATAGCGGATTTATAGTTTTTAAAATACTCAACTTTTCAGTAAGCGCGGAAGACTCATACAAGACTGGTGATAAATATAAGAGAGTTCGAGTCAAATAAGGCAATAGATTTTGGGTATCTCGGAAATATACATTTATGCATGAAAATAGAATTGCACAAGCTAGCGAAAAAATATAAAAAATAAAGATAAGTGGGATTGCCCAAAATAGCGCAGGAGTAATTGGTAATCCAAGAATTATGTGGATTGCAAAAAGCACGATCAGGGTAGGAATAAACTTAAATAGTGCAACTACTGATGCAGCTATTGGCAACATAATTCGTGGAAATGCTGAGTTAAGAATTAGACGGCCACCCGCAGTTATTGACTTAGCGCCCGCAGTTATTGAATTTGTAATCATATAAAAAGCAAACAGCCCCGCAGTTAAATGTGCATACCTAGTGGAGTCTGTATGACCACTTATAATGATGATCAATAGGAAATAAACCGCAGAGAGTAGAAGTGGATTTAACACCAACCATATTTGGCCTAGTGGCGAACCGAAATTTTGCCGACGTAATTCAGATTTAGCGAATTCCGCGATGAATGCCCGCCGACCGAAGAGCTGCTTTGTATATTTCTTTAGCGGCGGCAAACCTCGATGGAATGGCTCGAAAACATCAATCGCGCTCATAATCTGTAGCTTTCTCCAAAATCTCTCTGTTGAAAGATTACCTTACTTATATTAGAGCATTCAGGACATTAGCTTACGAGGCGAGGAGATAAATCCCCAACCCCAAGACATATGCATTGCAATCAGAATAAAGGGTAATCGAATTCGTTCTCGCCAATTTTTTCCGATAAATAACCCACCCAAAGTAACTAACGTTAAATATCCTAAAACTGGAATTAGAAATATGTAGTGAATTATTAAGCCGCAACTAAGTGAGAAAAAATTGATTAAAAAAGTGATTGGTGCCGCTAAATATCGAGCGCTCACCGTTTCTGGATAAGAGCGGGCAACAGCTCTTCGCCATCTGCCATATTCAAAATATTGCCGTGCTAGTTTTCGAATATCGGGGCGAGGCCGATAAGTAACAACTAAGCGCGGATCAAACCAAATTGCACCGCCTGCTTTACGCAACCGATAATTCATTTCCCAATCTTGCGCTCTGGTAAATCGCTCATCAAATCCTCCGATACTAAGGAGTGCGCTTTTCTTAAATACGCCAAGATAAACGGTGTCGGCTGGACCAGATTTTCCACCAGTGTGGAATTTTGAGGGCCCAACTCCAATTACTGAACGCATAGCGCGCGCTGTTGCTTTTTGAAAATTAGTAATTCCGACAGCGGCCATGATGCCGCCAACATTTACTGCGCCAGTTTTTTCCATAGTTTCAACGGCATCGGCAATATAAGTTTTATCAATTTCAGAATGACCGTCAATTCGAACGATGATTTCAAAACGAGCTTTTGCAATTGCTAAATTAAGACCATCAGGAGTTCTCCCGGAAGGATTTTCTACCATCGTTACTCGAGAATCTTGGCGCAAAATTTCGCGGGCAATTTCAACTGTGCCATCATGCGATGGCCCAATTGCCATAATCACTTCGATTTCGCCTTGATAACTCTGTGAAAGTATTGTGGCGATCGATTGTTTGAGGTGCATCGCTTCATTCAATACTGGTAAAACCACAGATACTGCGGGAAATTTAGAGTGCGCAGTTTCACCTGCGCGAATTGGGCTTGTCATAGCCCCTAAACCGTATCGCCCAATTACGCTACGACGGTGAAATCAACGCGGGCAATTCGGTTTTTTACCATCCTCTCTATCGCTATTGTCGCGATTTCCACTATCGCTACTTTTGGACTTGGCAGGATTACCGCATCGATAAATCGTGTTGATGCATTCGGTGGGTTAGGAAATCGTCCTGGAAAATCATCTTCGGCAGTTAATTATCTTTTAGTTGGTTCGGATACTCGAGAAGGTTTAACTAAAACCCAACTTAAAAAGCTCCGAGTCGGCAGCGTTAAGACTGCTGCCGGTAAACGCTCCGACACAATGTTGTTGGTTCATATCTCTACGAAGCGCGATAAAGCGGTATTGATCTCAATTCCGCGCGATACTTTTGCCCGTATTCCTAGCTATACCGATAGCTCTGGCAAAATTCATGCTTCGGTCTACTCAAAAATTAACTCAGCATTTAATTGGGGCGGCGCACCACTTTTAATTCAAACTATTGAAGAGATGACCACACTTCGAATAGACCATTATGTAGAAGTAAATTTTGCAGGCTTCGCTCAAATGATTGATGCGCTCGGTGGCATTCAAGTTTGCTCCAAAGTAGATATTAATGATCCAAAGAGCCACTTGATTATGAGTGCAGGCGTGCATACTCTTGATGGCATTGAATCGCTTAAATATGTTCGCACAAGAGACTTTGATGGCATGGGCGATTTAGGTCGAATGCAACGACAACAACAATTTATGAGCGCAGTACTTAGGAAAGCTACAAGTGCGGGTGTGCTGCTAAATCCAATTAAACTTGTGAGCTTTTTAAATTCTGCGTTGGCTTCGGTCACAACTGATGAAGCGCTAAATAAAGGTGACCTGCTAACTCTTGGCAAACAATTAAGGAATCTATCGGCAGCAAAAGTTAGAACATTGACGGTGCCATTAAAGTTTTATAATTACAGCGCCCATGGTGTGACATCCGCAGTGTTGTGGGATCCAGTACTAGCTCCGGAATTATGGCAACGGTTAAAAGAGGATCAAGCGATAATTGATGAGATCAAGCCCTCAGCTTCGCCATCGGCATCACCTGAAGTTGTAGATAAGTTTAAGACTCGGACCGCTGAAGAAAACCCATGCGGGTCGCTCAAGTAAACTGACTAGCGACAATCGAGGGAGAAAAACGCGTGCTTAAATTTTCAGTAATTGGAACCGGATATCTAGGTGCCACCCACGCCGCTGCAATGTCTTCACTTGGTTTTGAAGTAATCGGCGTCGATGTTGAGCCTACAAAAGTTGCGGCGCTGTCAAAAGGTAAGGTTCCATTTTATGAACCAGGGCTAGAAGAATTGTTAGAACAAGAAGTTAATTCTGGCAGGCTTAAATTCACTACTGACTTTTCTGCGATTAAAGATTGTGATGTGCACTTTATCTGCGTTGGTACGCCACAACAAAAAGGTAGTTTGGCTGCAGATTTAACTTATGTTGATGCCGCGCTAGATGCGGTCGCGCCGCACGCTAAAGCGGGTTCACTCGTGGTTGGTAAATCCACGGTTCCAGTCGGAACTGCGCAACGCCTATTAAATCGTTTGAAAGCTGTTAATCCCGGCGCTGATTTAGCTTGGAACCCAGAATTCTTAAGAGAAGGTTTTGCCGTCGAAGATACCTTGCGACCAAATCGATTAGTAGTCGGCGTAACAAATGATGCTGCGGAAACTATTCTGAAAGAAGTTTATGCCCAACTTCTAGAATCTGGCATTCCGTGGATTCGGGCAGACCTTCCAACTTCAGAGTTAGTTAAAGTAGCAGCTAATTCTTTTCTTGCCACTAAAATTTCATTCATTAACGCAATGGCCGAAGTTTGCGAAGCTGCGGCTGGCGATGTCACAGTTTTAGCAAAAGCAATTGGATATGACCCAAGAATTGGTTCGCGCTTCTTGCAAGCTGGAATCGGCTTTGGTGGTGGATGTCTACCAAAAGATATTCGAGCATTCATGGCACGCGCCGATGAATTAGGTGCGCGCCAAGCTTTAGAATTCTTACGCGAAATCGATGCGATTAATCTACGCGCCAGAGAACGTATGATTGGGTTAGTACGCGTTGATTTATCAGAAGATTTAAAGGGTAAGCGAATTGCGGTGCTGGGCGCAGCATTTAAGCCCGATAGCGATGATGTGCGAGACTCCCCAGCTCTTGATATTGCTGCACAAATACATGCTGCTGGGGCTAATGTGGTTATTTACGATCCAAAAGCTAATGCAAATGCCCAAGCAAGATTTCCACGGTTAGGGTTCGCTGCAACCGCTGCAGAATGTTTAAAAGATGCAGATTTAGTACTGCATTTAACTGAGTGGCAAGAGTTTAAAGATTTGGATCCGATTGCAGTCAAGAAAATGGTTAAGAGCGCCATCATCATTGATGGCCGTAATCATTTAGATCGCGAAAAATGGTTAGCAGCTGGTTGGAAATTTAGAGCTCTCGGTCGGACCCACTAAAACTAAAAGCCAGTTCGCTGGCTCCGTTTGCTCTGTAAATTTCTACCTTTTTCAATTGCAGCATCATGTAGTTTGATGGCATAAGAATCTAGTGCAGTTGCAATCTCACTATCACTCGCACCAAGAATTCGAAGCGCTAATAACGCGGCATTCTTTGCATTTCCAATACCAACGGTTGCGACTGGAATTCCAGCTGGCATTTGTACTATTGATAGCAGCGAATCCATACCATCTAAAGTTTTTAGCGGTACTGGCACACCAATTACTGGAAGCGTGGTTTGCGATGCAATCATTCCAGGAAGGTGAGCAGCACCACCAGCGCCAGCAATTATTACGGCAAATCCATTAGATCTCGCTTGCTTTGCAAAACTAGACATCTCTTCCGGCATTCGATGCGCCGATAAAACTTGGGCTTCATAAGCAACTTTAAATTCATCTAATATTTCGGCTGCCTCTTGCATAATTGGCCAATCTGAATCGGAGCCCATAACGAGAGCAACTCGTACGTTATTACTCATCTACTACTCCGTTCATATAATCGACAGCATGCGAAACTTCGCTCTGCAAGGTTGCAAGGTTATTGCCAATTGCAGTTACGTGTCCAACCTTGCGTCCAGCTTTAACTTCTTTTCGATATTGGTGAACTTTTAAGTATGGGGTTCTCGCAAAGAGATGGAGATAAGGTCGATACATATTAGTTTTAGTACCGCCCAAAACATTTCCCATTACTGCGAAATCGGCGTTCATAGAAGTATCGCCGAGTGGAAGATCCAAGATTGCCCGTAAGTGCTGTTCAAATTGGCTCGTTACCGAACCTTCGATGCTCCAATGTCCAGAATTATGGGGCCGAGCAGCTAACTCATTGATGACTAATCGATCGCCAACTACAAAAAGTTCGATCGCCATAACGCCAATTAACCCAATCAAATCTGCAATTTTTAAGGCTATTTCTTGTGCCGAAATTTTTAAGGTATCCGGTAGATCTGGTGCTGGCGTGATTGTTTGAATACAAATGCCATCGCGTTGCACCGTGAGAGTTGGCGGCCAAGTTGCCGCTTGACCGTGCGGCGAACGCGCGACCATCACGGCAATTTCCGAAGTATAGTTTAATTTTTCCTCTAGCAATAACGTCGGTTGAAGTTTTAAAAGTTCGCGCAATTCAGATTCGTCAGCAACTACCCAAACTCCACGACCGTCATAGCCGCCTGAAATAGATTTAGCAATAAGTGGGAACAAAATTCCGTGGTCTTTATCCCCAGAAAATAAATCCCAATTAGGTATCGGCAGATTATTTTCTTGCAAAATCTTTCGCATCTCTGCTTTATTTTGCGAGTAGATAAATGCGCTAGCACTTGGCCTTACTACAACTTGGTTCTGCTCCAAAATTTTAATTACTGAATTAGGAATCAATTCGTGTTCAAAAGTAATGACATCGCAAGTTTTCGCAAAAGCTAATACTTCATCTGGGTTTAAGAAATTACCAACTACATGACCCGCAGAGAGCGCTGCAGAATCTTCACTTGAAGCAGCGAATAATTTTAAGTCTATGCCAAGAGCAATTGCGGGAGCGATCATCATTCGCGCTAACTGGCCAGCGCCAATTACCCCTACTGTAGGAAACCCTGCGCTGCTCACGGCGCAAGATTACTTGTTAGCGATATAAATCGTTATTTGGCAGATAGACTCCGCTAGTGATTAAAAGGTTGATTGATATCCGCCATGAATTGATGAAATTCGGGAGCGTTGGCGCAGTTGCGTATGTGATCTCTGTTGGCGGTTTTAACCTTCTAGTGCACGTTCCGCGGGCTCCGCTTGCAGAAAAACCGCTAACTGGCTCAATAATTTCCGGTATTGCCTCAATAACTGTGGCCTATTTAGGTAATAGATTTTGGACTTGGCGCGATCGACCAAAAGGAAAAATGCATCGCGAAGTTACTCTCTTTTTTGCGCTCAATCTTGTTGGGTTAGGGATCGGCACACTAGCACTTGCCTTTTCGCGTTACGTCTTAGATTTACAGTCAGCGCTTGCAGACAATATAAGTGCAAACGTGATTGGTGTTGGAATTGGAACCTTATTTAGATTTTACGCCTACCGAAAATGGGTATTTCCATCAACGTAGGTGTGTGACATCCCCAATTGAGACAGCACTTCCATTACTTAACTTTAACTCACCAAATTCACTTAGGCCGATTGCTGTTGCGGAAATTGTATTTCCGTTGCTCAATTCAACTCTAACTTCTTTACCAATCGTGGCTGAATATTTTAAATAGATTTCAGCTAGCGAATTAATTCCACTCTCACCCCAAATTCTTAAATTTTTTGAAATTTCACATAAAACAGCTGCAAGTACTAACTCTCGCTCTATTTCTTTGCCAATTATTAAATTAATTGCCGATGCATTTTTTACTGGTAGTTCAGATTTTTTAAAATTGACATTTATGCCAATTCCAGCGATCACACCACCATAATTACTTTCGCAGAGAATTCCGGAAACTTTTTTACCTTCATATAACACGTCGTTCGGCCACTTTGTTAGAAACTCTTTCCCGGTCAATTCAGATAGAGCTTTGGCAACTGACACGCCAATAATCAGCGGTAACCAACCCCATTCGGAAATAGCACGTTCTGGTTTTATAAAAGTTGAGAAAAGCAACGCGCGCATTGGTGGCGCAATAAATTTACGATCTAACCGGCCTCTACCATTATTTTGAAATTCTGCGATTAGTAAATTACCATGTTGTAATGGTGAAAAATTATTTATAATTTCACTCTGCGTTGAAGTGGTTTCTGAAATTACCTTTACCCGCCAGTAGCCGTTGCCAAGCGCCTGTGATATTCGTTGCGGGTTAAGCGGAACATGTATCACCGCGCCTCATTTCCCTAGTACCTTAAGCCCATGACCGAAGACATTCATACTACGGCCGGCAAGATCGAAGATCTGCGCAAACGATTAGACGAAGCAGTGCACGCTGGTTCCGCTCGCGCCATCGAAAAGCAACACGCAAAAGGGAAGATGACCGCGCGTGAGCGTATCGAAAAATTAGTTGATACGGGTTCCTTTACTGAATTAGATGAGTTTGCCAGACACCGTTCTGTTAATTTTGGAATGCAAGATAGCCGACCATATGGTGATGGCGTTGTCACTGGGTATGGAACGGTAGATGGTCGATCTATCGCAGTCTTCTCCCAAGACTTTACGGTAATGGGTGGCAGCCTTGGCGAAGTTTTTGGTGAAAAAATTGTGAAGCTGATGGACTTTGCATTAAAAAATGGGATTCCGTTGGTAGGCATTAATGATTCTGGCGGCGCTCGAATTCAAGAGGGCGTAGTTTCGCTGGGCAGATACGGCGAAATTTTTCGACGCAACGCAAGATCATCTGGTGTAATCCCACAAATATCATTAATTCTTGGACCGTGCGCTGGCGGTTCGGTTTATTCTCCTGCGATGACCGACTTCACCATCATGGTTAATAAAACATCACATATGTTTATTACCGGCCCAGAAGTAATCAAAACTGTAACTGGTGAAGAAGTTGGCATGGAAGAACTCGGTGGCGCACATACCCATAACGCTAAGACTGGAAACTCCCATTACTTGGCCGAGAACGAAGCGGATGCGATTGATTACGTAAAAGCTTTACTTTCATATTTGCCAAGTAATAACATGGATGAAGCCCCAATATTGGGTGCAACCGAGAGCGATGAAGTAACTCCGCTAGATAAGTCACTTGATCTTTTAATTCCAGATAGCCCAAATCAACCTTATGATATTAAGAAAGTTATTGAAGCAATCCTAGATGAGTCTGAATTCTTAGAGGTGCAATCGCTCTTTGCACCAAACATCGTAATTGGATTTGGCAGAATTGAAGGTCGCTCTGTAGGCGTCGTAGCTAACCAACCGCTACAACTTGCCGGCACGCTAAATATTGATGCAAGCGAAAAAGCAGCGCGTTTTGTGCGAACTTGTGATGCTTATGGAATCCCAATTATCACGCTGGTGGATGTACCTGGATTTTTACCAGGTACAGATCAAGAATGGAATGGCATTATCCGACGTGGCGCAAAGTTGCTCTATGCCTATGGTGAAGCATCGGTTCCGATGGTTACATTAATTACTCGAAAAGCTTATGGTGGCGCTTACGACGTGATGGGTTCAAAACATTTAGGAGCCGATATAAATCTAGCTTGGCCAACCGCTCAAATTGCGGTTATGGGCGCACAAGGGGCAGTAAATATTCTTTATCGAAAAGAATTAAGTGACGCTAAAGACCCAGAAAAACTTCGGAAAGAATTAATAACTAATTACGAAGATACCCTAGCTAATCCTTACTTAGCCGCAGAGCGTGGCTTTATCGATGCTGTAATAGAACCAAGCCAAACTAGAAGGTACATTACTAAGGCGCTACGCACGCTCCGAAACAAACGCGACATTTTGCCAGCTAGAAAGCATGGCAATATTCCGCTTTAGGAATATTTCTAAAATGAACTTCATCATAACTAAAGGCACCCCAAATCCTGACGAAACCCTAGCGATTGCAAATATTTTGAAAACGCGCAGTAAAAAACCAGTAGCGAGCCGAAATACTTGGGGAAAGCCACAACTTCGTAACGAGCTCGTTAAAAATCGTAGATACAACAATGGTAAATAGTGATGAAAATTATCCTGGCATCGGCTTCGACATCACGACGACGCTTATTAAATTCGGTAGGTATTAACCCAGAAATAATTGTGAGCGGTGTTGATGAAGAATTGCCTGAATATCAAGGTTTAACTCCAGCGGAGTTAGTACTCGCGCTAGCCATCGTTAAGGCTCATACTGTCAAAGCAATGATAAATGAGGTGGCGATTGTGATTGGCTGTGACTCAACTTTTGAATTCAACGGCAGATCTTTAGGAAAACCAGAAACGCCAACTAATGCGATTGCTAGATGTAAAGAATTACGTGGTAAATCTGGGATTTTGCATACAGGTCACTGCTTTATCGACACCGCAAAAGGATTGGAAATATCAGATATCACATCTACTAAAGTTTTCTTCGCCGATATGACAGATCAAGAAATAGAAGATTACGTTGCTACTGGCGAACCGTTACAAGTTGCTGGTGGATTTACGCTAGACGGTTTGAGCGCACCATTTATTGATCGGATTGAGGGCGAAACTAGCAATGTAATTGGACTTTCATTGCCGCTACTTCGTAAAACTATAAATCACCTAGGTTATAACTGGTTTGCAATTGCCAATTCAAAATCATACACCTCAGAAGTAACAATCTAATGAAATCAGTATTGATTGCTAACCGCGGTGAAATTGCGGTACGAGTCGCACGAGCTTGCAAAGATCATGGTTTAAAAAGTATTGCAGTTTATTCAGATGAAGATCGAAACACACTTCATGTGCGATCTGCTGACGAAGCGTTTGCATTAGATGGCATAACTGGCGCGCAAACTTATTTGAATATCTCAAAAATTATTGCAGTTGCAAAAAAATCTGGTGCTGATGCAGTCCATCCGGGCTATGGATTTCTATCCGAGAACGCAGATTTTGCAGAAGCAGTGATTGCTGGGGGATTAATTTGGATCGGACCACCACCAGCTGCGATTAGAGCGTTGGGTGATAAAGTTTCGGCTCGCAAGATTGCGGCAAAAGTTGGTGCGCCACAAGTTGCTGGCACTTCCGACCCAGTCGATTCTGCAGAGGAAGTCATTGCATTTGCTAAAGAACATGGTCTGCCTGTTGCGATAAAAGCGGCCCATGGTGGCGGTGGCCGCGGCTTAAAAGTTGCGCGATCGCTCGCGGAAATTCCAGAACTTTTTGCATCGGCAGTTAGAGAAGCGATTAGCGGTTTTGGTCGCGGTGAATGTTTTGTGGAGCGTTATCTCGATAAACCGCGCCATGTCGAGACCCAAGTGCTCGTTGATCAACACGGAAATGCCATGGTTGTCAGCACTAGAGATTGCTCGCTGCAACGTCGTCATCAAAAATTAGTAGAAGAGGCCCCAGCGCCGTTTTTAAGTCAAGCACAGAACGCTGAGCTTTACCGTTCGAGCAAAGCCATAATGAAAGCTGCTGGCTATGTTGGAGCCGGCACTTGTGAATTTCTAGTCGGAATTGATGGCACCATCTCTTTCCTGGAAGTTAATACTCGCCTACAAGTCGAACACCCAGTCAGTGAAGAAGTTTCGGGTGTTGATTTGGTTAGAGAGCAATTTCGAATTGCAATGGGTGAAAAAATAAAGAATGAGGATCCGATCATCCGTGGCCACTCTATTGAATTTAGAATTAATGGCGAAGATCCTGGGCGATCTTTTTTGCCAGCTCCCGGCACGATCACTAAATGGGAAGTACCTAGCGGACCTGGCGTACGCGTTGATGCCGGCTTTACTGCGGGCGATGTTATCGGTGGAAATTTTGATTCACTTTTGGCTAAATTAATTATCACTGGCGCTACTAGAAATGAGGCAATTGCACGCGCTAAACGAGCGTTAGCTGAATTTCATATTGAAGGTTTGGCGACTGCGCTGCCATTTCATCGCGCAATTCTTACAGATCCAGCATTTGCTAATGAATTCAAAGTTTACACAAGTTACATTGAGAGTGAATTTGTTAACGAAATCCCAATGTTTCAAGGTGGTACTTCTGGAATTTCTAGCGTACCCAGATCAGAAACTTTCATTACCGAAGTTAATGGCCATAGATTTGAAGTTGCAATTCATGCAAACGAAACCACACACAAACGCCATCGCGCGAAAAATGGCGTGACTGGAATTTTTACTGGTGATGCTCTTACTAGTCCAATGCAAGGAACTGTTGTAAAAATTGCAGTTTCAGAAGGCGACCAGGTCGAAGTTGGGGATTTAATTTTTGTATTGGAAGCTATGAAAATGGAGCAACCACTTACTGCGCACAAAGCCGGTAAAATTGCTGATATATCAGCCAATATTGGCGAAACTATCACAAGTGGTAGCAAGCTCTGCAACATATTAGATAATTAAATGTACCGATGACGCTTTATGCAGCATATGGATCAAATCTAGATCCACAACAAATGCTGAAGCGGGTACCGCACTCACCACATCGTGGAAATGGTTGGCTTGAAGGTTGGCGTATTACTTTCGGCGGCGAAGAGATTGGCTGGGAAGGCGCAGTAGCAACCATTGTTGAAGATCCAACTAGCCATGTATTTGTTGCGATTTATGATTTAACTAAGGACGATGAAAAATCTCTCGATCAATGGGAAGGCGTCGACACCAACCTTTATCGAAAAATCAGATTGCGCGTCGAAACTCTTGAAGGTAGTTCATTAGTTTATTTATATGTTTTAAATTCATACGAAGGTGGTAAACCTAGTTCAAGATATTTTCAAATTATGTACGAAGCTGCAAAAACTGCAGGTGCGCCTAACGATTATTTAGCTGATTTGGCAAAATTGGTTTAGGGCCGGCGCCAACATTTCCATAACGGTGGTTTGTAATTGCCACACTCTGCTCTCTGAACCAGCGTGGTATTTCCACGGAACCTTCGTTTGTAATCGGTCGTGGATCAACCGAAATACCGAGCGCTAAGAATTCTGCAATTGGTGGGGTAGCATTTAAAAGCCAGCGCACTTTGCCAATTGATAACAATCCTCTTTCAATTTGCGAAAATAGATCTGAAATGGAATCTCTTTTGCTGATTCGAATTGATAAATCAAATCTCTTTGATATCCAATCGATAGCAGCCAAAGCTTCATTAGAAACTTGATTATCGATTACGACTAAGATTTCTGAGTTGAATTTGCAATATCTTTGATAGTTTCGTTCTGCCTTTAAACCAGCGCGATCTATCGCATATTTCCCAGCGCTCTCCCACCATTGATTTGCGCTCTCTTTTAACGAGGCTGAATTCGTAAGCGGTACCCACTTCCGGAGTTGGGATAAGTAATTCGGGCCGCCAGCTTTCGCAGTTGCACCGACACTGCTCCGTTTCCAACCGCCGAATGGTTGCCGATTTACAATCGCGCCGGTAATACCTCGATTTACATATAAATTTCCGGCTTCGATTTCACTAATCCATTCCGCGCACTCTGAAGTATCAAGGCTATGAATTCCAGAAGTTAGGCCAAAGTCCACGTCATTTTGCCATTTAAGTGCCGTGACAAAATTTGGTGCTTCCATTATTCCTAGCACTGGACCAAACCATTCACTTTTATGGCTCCAAGAATTAGCTTTAATTCCCAATTTCACTCCGGGTGACCAAATAAAGCCCGCGCTATCTATTTGCGTTGGTTGCACCAACCAAGATTCGCCTTCTTCTAAAGTTGTTAACGCACGCAAGAGCGCCGCTTCTGGGGCTCTAATTACTGGACCCACCGTGGTTCCGTATTTAACTCCAGATCCAACGCTCAGACTGACAACCGCATCTCTTAATTGTTTTAAAAATGCTGGATTTTTTAAAATAGTTGAATCCACAATTCCTAAACTTGCTGCGCTACATTTTTGACCTGCATGTCCAAAAGCCGATTGCACTAAATCTTTTACCGCGCTGTCTATATCTGCGCTAGCCGAAATTAATAAAGAGTTTTTGCCGCTTGTTTCTGCCATCAAATTCAAATCAGGTTTCCAGGATAAGAATAGTTCAGCAGTTGCCAGCGCTCCAGTAAGAATTAAGCCAGCGATCCCAGGGTGAGAAATTAAGTACTTACCAACTGCATCATCTCGGGAAGGTAGGAATTGCAATGCATTCTTAGGAATACCGCCAGCCCAAAGTTGTTGCACAATCTCCCAGGCAGTTGCAACAGTTTCTGGGGCTGGCTTTAAAATCACAGTATTTCCAGCAGCAAGCGCAGCACAAACGCCACCCATTGGAATCGCGTAGGGAAAATTCCACGGTGGCACAATTAAAACTACGCCAAGCGGTGTGGATCCTTCGCTCATTTTTATAGCAGAATCGGCGTAATATCTAGCAAAGTCGATTGCTTCACTTACTTCTGGGTCTGCTTCGCTAACAGTTTTGCCAGCATCGCGCGCCATAATTGCAATAGTTTTCGCTCGGCCAGATTCCATCAAGGTAGCAGCAGTTTGTAGCAGCTTGGCTCGACCCACAGCGCCAATCGATTCCCAACTTAGCAGCGAATTTTGTGCGACTTTGATGGCGTTATCTACATCGTCCGAATTAATGACCGAATATTTATACCAAGGTTTTCCATCTTCATTAGGATCTAGACCTAATTCCAGATTTTGATTTAAAATTTCTGCGCCATTTATTACAACTGGAATTGGGGCAGCGATTCCAGTTGAAATTTTTGCATATTCAGCGGCCAGCACTGATCGGAAAATAGGATTTGTTAAATCAACATCACTAGCGTTCGTAAATTCTCCAGCATGGCTAATCGGAATATTTGAGTGGCGCCTAGAATGCGTAACAATTGTGTGTCGCCCCAATACGGAATTCTCAAATCTATCCTTTTGATCGAGATAGTTAGCACTACCCTCTTTCATATCAAAAGATGCTCTTAAATAATTTTCTAAAGAAGTATTTTCATCTAGCCTTCGCACCAAGTATGCAACTGCGCTTGGAAAATCTGCTTTACGAGTGACCGGCGTATAAAGGAGAACTGAACCCATAGATTTTGCGATCGCGAGAGCTTCTGCATTTGCCATTCCTTCTAACATCTCAATATCAAGTTGTTCGATTACGCCGCGTTTTTTAGCCACTTCGATGGACCACGCAATATGAAAGAGGTTATGGCTAGCGATACCAATTCGCACTGCTTTCGAATTTTCTGGTCGTAGCGCTAAATCAATTAGGCGGGTATAACTAGCGTCGACATCGGATTTCTTTGGATATGGAGCTGGCGTCCAGCCATGTAATTCAGCCTCAGCTTTCTCCATCGCTAAGTTGGCGCCTTTTACAATGCGAATTTTTATAGTGCCACCGCTTCGCATAAAGCGGTTACGGCTCCACTCAATTAAATTTTCCAAATAATAATGAGATTCTGGCAAATATGCCTGCAGCACAATACCGGCATTTAAGTCTGCAAATTCTGGTTCATCTAATAAAGTTTTAAAAACTTCTACCGTGATTGATAGATCACGGTACTCCTCCATATCCAAGTTGATGAAAGTTTCATTGATTCTGGCTTCTCGATATAGAACTCGCAATCGCTCTAACACTCGATTGACCGATCCGAAATGATCGATCGTGATTAATTGGCTGACAATCGCGGAAATCTTAACTGATGCATAATTAGCTTCGGGACGGCGAATCATTTCGATTACCATATTAAAACGCTCCGTGGCTTCGTTATCACCGAGTACTGCTTCACCAAGTACATTTATATTTAATCTAGCACTCTCTTGCAAACGTTTTGAAATATGCGATGAAAGCTCTTTCTTCTCAGCAGGCAAAATTATGCCGTTAGATGCAAATTCAACGCGGCCGCGTACCGCTTTCATTACTAATTTAGGCAAAATCATCGAACCTGCTACTGCAATCTTAATGCCTAAATAATCAACGAAACCTAACCCGGAGATAGTCGCATCTTTGGAAACCGTTCTAAAAGATTTAGCAGCTCGCACAGGGTTAGATATCCGCATCACTTCATCGGTAAGCCCCATAGTTACTGCAATTGCGGCTGGCTCCCTTAGTAAGCGTGCAAAACGTTTACGGTTTCCAATATCTTTACGGGAACGATTAGTTTCGGACTCGATCAATAATTGATTTACTTTTTTAATTGCGATTGAATCTAATCCATCTATGCCGGGGTCGGTTTCATTGTCCCTAGACAACTTGCACATCCGTTCTGCAACAATTCGCATTAACTTCTGCTTAGCCTAGGTTATCGCCAAGCCCAAGCGGTAAGGTTTGGATGTGATAGATATCTACTCGGATCCGATGGGTGCTGCTGAAAGCGCAGCGCTTGCGCTTAAAAATATGACTGGAAAGCTCGCCCACGATGTTGCACTAGTCATGGGATCTGGTTGGGTTTCGGCCGCCGAAGCACTTGGTACACCAACACATGAATTTTCGGTAACAGATTTACCAGGATTTCCCGCGCCAACGGTTGCCGGCCATGGTGGGTTAATCCGTTCATATGACATTGCTGGAAGTAACGGCGTAATTCGCGCGCTGGTTTTTCTTGGTAGAACTCATTTATATGAAGGTAAAGGTATTGAACCAGTAGTACATGGTGTCCGAACCGCAGTTAAAACCGGTTGTAAAACCATAATTCTGACAAATGCTTGTGGGGGTATAAACGCTAACTTTAAAGTTGGTCAACCCGTAATTATCAAAGATCACATCTCACTTACTGGAGTAAGCCCACTGACCGGCGCTACTTTTGTGGACTTAACCGATTTGTATAGCGCGAGAATTAGAAAATTAATTAAGAATGAAGACTCCACTCTGGAAGAAGGGGTGTATGTACATTGGCGAGGTCCAACTTACGAAACTCCTGCGGAAATTCGCATGATGCGCGCGATAGGCGCCGATTTAGTTGGCATGTCCACTGTGCCAGAAGCAATTGCGGCACATGCTCTTGGTGCTGAAGTTGTTGGAATTTCTTTAGTTACTAATGCTGCTGCTGGCATGACTGGCGAAAAACTTAACCATGAGGAAGTAATGGCTGCTGGTAAAGCTGCTGCCGACCGCATGGGAACATTGCTTTCGAAACTTATTCATAAGTTGTAATAGTGATTGCCCAAGAGCTTCGCACTTTAGTTACTGCTTGGATTGAAGATGATCCAGATATAAAAACAGCCGAACTCCTTCAGCACTATCTTGATACTGAGAATGAACCTGAACTAAAAAATTCATTCTCGGGATTTCTCGAATTTGGGACTGCTGGACTTAGGGGTGCGCTCGGCCCTGGATCAAGTCGCATGAATCGAGCCGTAGTAGGCCGAACTGCTGCTGGGCTAGCAGAATTCATGAAATCTCGTAACCTTGATTCCATAGTGATTGGCCGCGATGCCAGATACGGCTCGGAAGATTTCACCAACGACACTGCGGAAATCATGGCCGGAGCTGGATTTAAAGTTTTTGTATTACCTCGGCCGCTGCCTACTCCAGTATTAGCTTATGCAGTAACTGCATTAAAAGTAGGTGTTGGCGTGATGGTTACCGCTAGTCATAATCCAGCACAAGATAATGGATATAAAGTTTATTTAGGTGGTGTAGTTGACAAAATTAATTATCATGGATCGCAAATTATTTCACCGACTGACGTTACCATTTCTAGTGAAATTGCAAAAATTAATTCATTAAAAGCAATTTCGAGATCTACTAATTGGAAAGTTTTGGATGAAGCCATTGTCTCTAGATATGTCACAGATACTGCCAAAATTGTAAAGCCAGGCAGTAACCTAAAGGTTGTGTACACCGCAATGCATGGAGTTGGCACGAAAACTTTACTTTCAGTATTTGCAGCAGCTGATTTTGCTACGCCAATTTTAGTGTCGGCGCAAGCAGAGCCAGATCCAGATTTTCCAACTGTATCGTTTCCAAATCCAGAAGAATCCGGTGCGATAAATTTAGCGTTAGAAACCGCAAAAAATTGCGATGCCGACTTAGTAATTGCAAATGATCCAGATGCGGATAGATGCGCTGTTGCTATTAAAACTGCTGAGAGCTGGCGAATGTTGCGCGGCGATGAAGTAGGCGCGATATTAGGAGAATCCATCGCAAGCGCAGGTGCTACTGGAACTTTTGCTAGCTCAATAGTCTCTTCCGCAATTCTGCGCAAGATCGCTGATCGCTACGAGATAAATTTTGCTGAAACTCTAACTGGTTTTAAATGGTTAGCGAAGATTCCCAATCTAACTTTTGGCTACGAAGAAGCGCTCGGATATTGTGTTGATTCCGCGGCTGTGAATGATAAAGATGGAATTAGTGCAGCTTTAAAAATAGTAGAAATCGCCAGTAATTTAGCGAATTCCAAGAGCTCGCTATCACGCTACTTAGATGAGATTTGGTTGAAATACGGATATCACGCTACTGCGCAAGTTTCATTGCGAGTTCCAGATTTATCGAAAAGTGCCCAGATAATGGAACGTTTCCGAAACCATACGCCAACTGAGATAGCAGGAGAAAAAGTTAGTAATTTCAGCGACTTAGCCCAGCCAGAGAGTGGATTACCCGCGACAGATTGCATTAGATTTTGGCTAGGTGAGAGTGCACGGATCATTATTAGACCAAGCGGAACTGAACCTAAAATTAAATGTTACATAGAAGTCGTTAAAATGGGTGAAATAGTTGCCGCAAAGTCCGCAGCGGATTCGCAATTGGAAATGCTTCGGCAAGAGCTAACGAAACTATTAGTAGGCTAGCGACATGGTCACCTTGATTGATGGGTCTGAAGTATCGCTTCGTAAATATCTAGGCGCGCTATCTGGGGTCGATAAAGTTGGGGCGGACCAACGAGCTGCCATGTTAGGTACAAGAAGTATTAAAACTAAAAGTAAATCTTGGGCAATCGATATGGCAATTCGAATGGTGGATTTAACTTCGCTCGAAGGCGCTGATACTGCCGGAAAAGTTCGAGCAATTTGCGCAAAAGCGGTCCACCCAGACCCAACTGATTTTTCAGTACCAAGTGTTGGCGCAGTCTGTGTTTACAACGATTTAGTAAAAATCGCACGGGAAAGTTTGAATCTAAATGGGGGTTCACATATACCAGTAGCAGCTGTAACGACTGCTTTTCCATCTGGACGCGCATCTTTGAAAGTTAAAATTCAGGATACTCAAGATGCACTTAACGATGGCGCTACCGAAATCGATATGGTGATTGATCGTGGAGCTTTTCTCGCCGGCAAATTAGGTTTAGTTTTCGATGAAATTACCGCGATCAAGGCAGTATGCGGTAACCGTGCGCAGTTAAAAGTTATCCTAGAAACTGGCGAATTAACCACCTACGATAATGTGCGAAAAGCTTCATTTATAGCGATGCTAGCCGGAGCCGACTTTATTAAAACAAGTACTGGAAAAGTTTCGCCTGCTGCTACTCCCCCCGTAGTGCTGGTTATGTTAGAAGCTGTGAGAGATTATTACTTGCAAACTGGAATGCGGATTGGCGTAAAAGCAGCCGGCGGCATCCGAACCACCAAAGATGCAATCAAACAATTAGTTTTAGTAAATGAGGTGGCTGGCCCAGAATGGTTAAACCCTCATCTTTTTAGAATCGGCGCAAGCGCGCTACTAAATGATTTATTAATGCAACGAATGAAAGCAGCCTCTGGTTTCTACTCGGGTTCTAATTACGTGACTTTAGACTGATAGTGAAATAAGGTAGCCAAGTTATGGATAAGAACCTTTTTGAATACGCACCGGCGCCGGAATCGCGCGCGCTAGTTTCTATCAAGGCGCAATATGGGTTATTCATAAATGGTGCTTGGGTAGAGCCTAAAACTAAAGATAAATTTGCCACTATTAATCCTGCTAATGAAGAAGTTTTAAGCAAGATTAGCCAAGCAAGCGATAGCGATGTAGATCGCGCCGTGAAAGCTGCACGCGCTGCATATTTGAAAACTTGGTCAAAAATGCCAGCTAAAGAACGTGGTAAGTATTTATTTCGGATTGCTCGGATTATGCAAGAGCGCGCTCGGGAATTTGCGGTGCTAGAAACTCTTGATAACGGAAAACCAATTAGAGAATCGCGTGATGTTGATGTACCACTAGCGGCTGCTCATTTCTTTTATCACGCGGGCTGGGCCGATAAATTAGATTATGCAGGTTTAGGAATTAATCCAAAACCACATGGCGTAGTCGGCCAGATAATTCCATGGAACTTTCCACTCTTGATGTTAGCTTGGAAAATTGCGCCGGCTTTAGCAACTGGAAATACCGTGGTCTTAAAACCAGCCGAAACAACGCCGTTAACTGCGCTCCTATTTGCCGAAATTTGCCAACAAGCAGAACTACCTGCTGGGGTGGTCAATATCATTACTGGAGATGGCGCAACTGGTGCAGCGCTGGTAAATCACCCAGGTATCGACAAGATCGCATTTACTGGATCTACCGAGGTCGGTAAATTGATTGCTCGCTCGATTGCAATCAGTGGTAAGAGCGTAACTCTTGAATTAGGTGGCAAAGCCGCCAATATTGTTTTTGAAGATGCACCAATTGATGAAGCTGTTGAAGGAATCGTGAACGGAATATTTTTCAACCAAGGCCATGTTTGTTGCGCTGGTTCTCGGCTAATTGTCCAAGAAAATATATACGACGAACTCTTAGCAAAACTAAAACGAAGAATGTCTTTGATTCGCGTAGGTGATCCGTTAGATAAAAATACCGATTTAGGTGCGATTAATTCGGCAGCACAACTTGCAAAAATTAAAGAGCTCTCTGCTTCTGGCGATACTGAAGGTGCATTTAGATGGAACCCAGATTGCCAATTACCCAGCAAAGGATTCTGGTTCGCGCCAACAATATTCACTGGCGTAACCCAATCGCATCGAATTGCACGTGAAGAAATATTTGGACCAGTACTTTCAGTTCTTACTTTCCGAACTCCACAAGAAGCTATTGAAAAAGCAAATAACACTCCTTATGGGCTCTCGGCTGGAATTTGGAGTGAGAAGGGTTCCCGAATACTTTGGGCTAGCAAAGCCCTTAAAGCTGGCGTAATTTGGGCAAATACTTTCAATAAATTTGATCCGGCTTCACCATTTGGTGGTTATAAAGAATCTGGTTGGGGTCGTGAAGGTGGTCGACATGGTCTGGCCCCATATTTGAAGGGTACAAAATGAGCCGAATTGATATTAAGAAAACTTATAAATTATTTATTGGCGGCCAATTTCCGCGAAGCGAATCTGGACGTACTTATGAAATCAAAGGTGCTAATGGAAAATTTATTGCTAACCCTGCTTTAGCTTCACGAAAAGATCTACGAGATTCAGTAACTGCTGCTAAATCCGCGCTATCAGGTTGGAGCAGCGCTACCGCATTTAATCGCGGCCAAATTCTCTACCGAATTGCTGAAATTATGGAGGGTCGGCGCGACCAATTTGTAACAGAAATTATCGCGTTAGAAGGCGGCACTGCGAAGGCGGCACATGCGCAAGTGGAACAAGCTATTGATTTATGGGTTTGGTATGCCGGCTGGTGCGACAAAATTTCAACGATAGCTGGCGCTACTAACCCAATCGCAGGACCGTATTACAACTTCACTACTCCGGAAGAACTTGGCGTTGTTGGAATTATCTCAGATCAGAAAGTTTCACTCTTGGGCTTAGTTGCAGCGATTGCGCCAGTCATTGCCACTGGCAATACCGCTGTAGTAATCGCAAGTGAGAAGCGGCCGCTTTCAGCCATAACACTTGGCGAAGCGCTTGCAACTAGTGACTTGCCAGCCGGAGTTTTAAATATCTTAACTGGAAAAGTTTCTGAATTAGCGCCTTGGTTGGCTTCGCATATGGAGATTGATGGCTTAGACATTTCTGGAGCAGATTCAAAAGTTGAATCAGAGCTTCGGATTGCTGGTGCCGAGAATCTAAAGCGGATACACCGATTTAATAAGTCCCAATCGCCCCAAAGAATGTTAGCTTTTATGGAAGCAAAAACAGTTTGGCACCCAATCGGGGTTTAGTTACTCGCTAGCAATCCGAGAATAAGCAGGCTTTATCACGGTTTCAATGATTGCTAGCCGTTCTTCAAAGGGAATAAATGCGCTCTTCATTGCATTTACTGTCACGCGCTGTAAATCCGCAAAATTCCAGCCAAATGCACCAACCAATTCATTCATCTCATGGGTCATCGAAGTTCTAGACATCAACCGATTGTCGGTATTAACTGTGATTCTAAATCTCAATTTAGCTAACACGCCGATTGGATGCTCCGCAATATTTTTTGCAGCACCAGTTTGTAAATTTGAAGTTGGACAAAGTTCTAATGGAATTCGGCGATCTCTTACATATGACGCTAGCCGCCCTAACTTTGGCGTCGTGCCCGAAAAATCAATGTCATCAATAATTCTTACACCATGTCCTAAACGCTCAGCACCGCAATGTTGGATGGCTTCCCAAATCGAAGGTAGGCCGTAAGCTTCGCCGGCATGGATTGTGAAGTGTGCATTTTCTTTTCGCAAATATTCGAATGTGTCTAATTGATTTGTTGGCGGAAACCCATCTTCTGGGCCAGCAATATCAAAACCAACAACGCCTTGATCGCGATATTTAACGACCGCTTCCGCTGTTTCTTGGGATCGATTATTTTGACGCATGCCGCAAAGAATTGACTCAACTCGAATTGTATTTCCTTCGCGTTTTGCTTCAGCCATACCTTCTTTATAACCTTCAGTAGTGGCTTCAACGACTTGATTTAGCGTTAAACCTGCTTCGGTAAAAAGTTCTGGTGCGCCGCGAACTTCAGCGTAAACCACGCCATCTCTAGCAAGGTCGATAGCGCATTCGCGTGCTACTTGAATAATGCCATCACGAGTCTGCATGACTGCGATAGTGTGTGCGAAAGTTTCCAAATATCTTACTAACGATCCCGAATCACATGATTCTTGAAACCAATCTGCTAGTTTTTTTGAATCGTTTGTGGGAAGTTTTTTATAACCGATCTTTTCCGCAAGTGCAATAATTGTTTCGGGGCGCAGCCCACCATCTAAATGATCATGAAGTAGCGCTTTAGGTACTTTTTTTACTTGTTCCTTAGTTGGAACACTTAACAATGACATTTACTTGCCCTCTTTAATTTATTCAATCCGCGCAACTATTAAAGGTAATCGTTTCACCTTTTCGTTGGAAGTTGAAATCGAAACGGCGCCATCAAGGGCCGCTAGTGAACGGATAAACCTTTCGGGTTCATCCGAATGGAGCGTAAACAACGATGCACCTTTTTTAACCATTTCACCTGGTTTTGCATGAATTTCGATGCCAGCAGCAGCTTGTACTTTTTCACCTTGGCGAGATCGGCCGGCGCCTAATAACCAAGCGGCTACGCCAACTTTCATGGCATCCATTTTTGTTAGTAAGCCATCGGTTTGTGCAAATACTTGTTGGGTTTCTTTTGCGGTAGGAAGTTTTGCATCTGGGTCGCCACCTTGCGCCGAAATCATCCGTCGCCAACGATCCATTGCGCTACCGTCTTTAAGTGCAGTAGCAGGATCTTTACCAGTTACACCAACTAATTCCAACATCTCGCGTGCTAACAAGATAGTTAATTCAACAACATCAGCTGGTCCACCGCCAGCCAATACTTCGAGAGACTCTCTAACTTCTAACGCATTACCGGCAGTTAAACCAAGCGGTACATCCATTGCGGTTACTAGCGCTCTGGTTTTTACGCCAGACCTATTTCCTAAATCAACCATTGTGCGCGCTAATAATTTTGCTTGTTCTGGGTCGGAGATGAAAGCACCGCTTCCCGCTTTAACGTCTAGCACAAGCGCACTAGTGCCTTCAGCAATTTTCTTACTCATGATGGATGATGCAATCAAAGGAATTGCAGGCACGGTCCCAGTTACATCTCGCAGTGCATAAAGTTTTTTATCTGCTGGAGCTAAACCAGCGCCTGCGGCACAAATAACTGCGCCACAATCTTGTAGAACTTTTAACATCTCTGCATTAGTTAATGAGGCGCGCCAACCTGGAATAGATTCGAGTTTGTCTAACGTGCCGCCAGTATGGCCCAGGCCGCGACCCGAGAGTTGTGGGACTGCCGCGCCACATGCTGCAACTAATGGCGCAAGTGGTAACGTAATTTTGTCACCAACACCACCAGTTGAATGTTTATCAACGGTAGGAACTCTGAGTTTCGACCATGACATACGTTCACCACTATTGACCATGGCATCAGTCCAACGTGAGATTTCGTGGCCGTTCATGCCATTTAATAAAATTGCCATTAATAACGCAGACATCTGTTCATCTGCAACGATGCCGCGAGTGTAGGCATCGACGATCCAATCAATTTGTGGATCTGTTAATACGCAGTGATCTCGTTTAGCGCCAATAATCTCTACGGCAGCAAATGGTTCACTCACTTTGGTAAATCTTCTGGACCAAATCCCCATGGCAGCATGATCGACATAGGTTGCGGACCGGTCGGTGTCATTAATTGAAGATTTGGCCCACCATGCTCAAAAAGAAGTTGGCGGCAGCGTCCACATGGCGATAAATAATTTCCATTGCCGTCCACGCAGAGCGCTGCAATTATTCGACCGCCACCAGTCATTGCTAAATTAGAAATCATGCTGCATTCCGCGCAGAGAGTTAAGCCGTAACTAGCGTTCTCGACATTACAACCACTAATAATTCGACCGTCATTTACTAAGCCAGCAACCCCGACTGGAAATTTAGAATAAGGAGAGTACGAAAGTTTCATCACTCGGTTTGCTTCATCGTGAAGCGTTTGCCAATTAATCTCCATTAATGCGAGCCACCTCTGTTGTATGGAATACCGTCTGCTGCCGGCGCACGTACTCGCCCAACAAATCCAGTCACTGCAATTATGGTAGCAATATATGGCGCCATCAACATGAACTCACTTGGAATTGGGGTGCCAGTTATCGAAAGAATACCTTGTAAATTATCGGCAAATCCAAATAAGAGCGCAGCCATAACAGCGCCAAGTGGGCTCCACCTTCCAAAAATTAGCGCCGCTAAAGCGATAAAACCTTTTCCAGCGGTCATCTCTTTACCGAATGCGCCAACCGCGCCAACCGTGAAGTAAGCGCCACCAAGGCCGGCAACTAAGCCAGCAAAAATTACATTTCGGAATCGCAAATTATTTACTTTTATGCCGACCGAGTCAGCTGCAGTTGGGTGCTCACCCACGGCTCGAGTTCTAAGTCCCCAGCGAGTTTTGAAAAGTGATAAGTGGATTACCACAACAATTAAATACATCAAATAAACAATAATTGTTTGATTGAAGAAAATTGGTCCAAGCAATGGAATTTTACTAAGGATCGGGATTTCGATTGGCGTGAGAATCGGGCCTGAATTCCAAGTATTTTGATAAGGAATCAATAGCTTCTTATACAAGAAATTAGTCATGCCAATTACTAGTACATTTATTACGAAACCAAGAATTACTTGATCAATCGAGAATTTAATCGCGAAGACTGCCAAAATTAACGAGATCAGCGCGCCTGCTAATGGGGCAACAATCAAGCCCCAAGTGGTATTTTGAGTAAGGCTCGCAACCACGCCCGCGGCAAATGCGCCGGCAAGTAATTGGCCTTCGATTGCAATGTTGATTACCCCGGATCGTTCGCAAAGCACACCAGCCATGGCGCCAAAAATTAGCGGTACTGAAAGCAGTAACGCCCCTTGTAATAATCCAGTAAATGGAATCATTTTGCCGCTGGCCGCCCAACACAAGAATGCCATCAGGATTGCGAAGCCACCGAGCGCACTCTGTAGTTGGATTTTCTTATTTCTACGGAATTGGCTGAATGCCCAAATCGAAAAAAGTAGCGCCACAATACTAAATCCATAAGAACCAGTTCGGGAATCTAGGGTCCACTCGTTAATTGCAATCCATTCTTTTTCTAATACAAATTTATACGTAACCGGCGCGCTCTGTTTTTGGAGTACGCCAAAGCCAATTAAGGATGCAATCGATAAAACTAAAAGAGTAAGAGCACCACGTTGGCGCCGTTTTTGAATTGGCGTTAATTTGGAAACCTTACTCATCCGTTCCAACCTTTCGCGGCCATATCGGAACCAGACTTAACATTTTTTAATCTAAATATTGCACGAACCATCGCAGGGGCGGCGATAAATAGAACTACTAAAGCTTGAATTACCAAAACAATATCAATCGGAGTGGTTGTATTTGCTTGCATCGTTAAACCACCAGCTCTTAAAGCGCCAAATAAAAGGGCTGCTAATACTGTTCCGAGCGGTTTCGCGCGGCCTAATAACGCAACCGTGATTGCATCAAAGCCAAAAGAGCCAGCAACTCCAGCCGTAAGCGCGTATTCGCTTCCCAAAACTTGTACCGCGCCACCTAAACCAGCTAAAGCGCCACAAATAACCATTACTGATGTCATTACAAATGGAACTGACATTCCAGCAGTTTTAGCAGCGAGCGTATTTGCACCAACCGATCTGAATTGGAATCCCCAGGTAGTTCGAGTAAGTAATATATGAATTAAATAAGCCACGCCAAACGCTACAAAAATCCCCAAGTTAATCCGATAATCCATGCCAAATATCTTTGGTAGGCGTGCAGTTTCATTTACAGGTGGAGCGATTGGGTCTTGTCTACCTTTACGCAAGAAAGTTTGGGTACTTAATAACCAGAGCAAAAAATATATTGAGATGTAATTCAACATGATTGTGACGATAACTTCATGCGCACCGGTACGCGCTTTTAAGAAACCAACCAGGCCACCCCAAAGTCCCGCCAAAACTATTGCTCCGAGAATTGCAGCTAGGCCATGAATAACGAGCGGCAAGTTGTAGTGGAAACCAACATATGAAGCTCCGATAGCACCAAATATAAATTGACCTTGCGCTCCAATATTAAAAAGTCCGGCTCTAAACGCAAGAGTTACTGAAAGCCCAGTCAAAATTAACGGTGCTGCCACTACAAAAGTTTCGGAGAGCGGATAAAAACCAAGTAAGAAATTTTTTGACGTTAAATTTCCGTCAAAAATTGATCCCTGTATTAATGCCAAATATGCGTGTCCAGCTGAAGCAAATCCTGTTCCAAGAAACTCAAGTGGCGACTTCCAAAGTTTATAAATTTTTGGATCTGAAAAAGCGATTAAAAGACCGCCAGAGAGAATCGCCAAAAGGAAAGCTAGCAACGGAAGCGTAATTGATTTGAAAGTGTCGTCTAAATATTTTTTCAATTTGCTCATGAATTTACCTTTGGCTTAATGCCAGCCATTAATAATCCAAGGTTGCTCCGTGAAATTGAAGCTGGAACTACGTCGATGATGGTACCCCGATACATAACTGCGATTCGATCTGCTAATGCGAAGACTTCATCGAGTTCAGTACTGAATAAAAGCACAGCTCGACCGGCATCACGTTCTTGCACAATTTTTTCGTGAACGAATTCAATCGAGCCAACATCTAAGCCGCGAGTTGGTTGTGAAGCAACAACAACTTTCACCGGACGCGAGAGCTCGCGCGCCAACACAACTTTCTGTTTATTACCGCCAGAGAGTGATGAAACTAGTTCGCTAGCTCCTTGGCTTCGAATATCAAATTCAGCAATGCGTTTTTCGGCTTGGCTTTTTATCATACTGGGGCTCATCATTGGCCCTTTGGCATTCGGCGCTAAGTCGTAGGTATCAAGAATCAAATTTTCCGCGATTGAAAACGATCCAATTAAGCCATCTAGCTCTCTAGATTCTGGGATGAAAGCGACTCCGGAATGGAGTGAGCCTCGGACAGTTTCACCAACGATATTTTTTCCATCGACCAAAATCGAACCCGAAACGTGTTCCTCTAAATTTAAGATTGCGCGAGCCAATTCGGTTTGGCCATTACCTTGGACGCCAGCCACCGCAACAATTTCACCTGCTCGAACATCCAAGGAAATGTTATGTAATAGCTCGCGTCCGGTGCTATCAGTTACTACTAAATTAGCTATCGAAAGTAGCTTGGATCCAATTTTTACTGGTTTTTTATTCATAGTGAGGTCTACCGGGCGGCCAACCATTTGTGACGCTAACTCTTCTTGGGTAGCAGAAGGTAAGGCAGTACCGACAACTTTGCCACGGCGAATAATCGTGATTCGATCCGCAGCTTCTTTCACTTCCCGTAATTTATGAGTGATAAATATAATTGAAGTACCTTGCTTTTTTAAGTTCTTCATTACTTGAAGTAGCTCATCAGTTTCTTGCGGAGTGAGAACCGCAGTTGGTTCATCTAAAATTAAAACTTTTGCGTTATAAATTAGCGCTCTAATAACCTCCACACGCTGCTGGATTCCGACCGGTAAAGTTTCAACCACAGCATCTGGATCTACATCAAAATTGAACTCTTTAGAAATTCGAGCAATCTCTGACCGAGCTTGTCCTAGGTTAAGTACCCCAAGCCCATTTATTTTTTCATGTCCGAGCACAATATTTTCAGCAACTGTAAAGACTGGAATCAGCATGAAATGTTGATGCACCATTCCAATACCGGCAGCAAGTGCGTCGCTCGGTTCGGAAATTGTGATGGGCTTTTCATCTACTAAAATCTGGCCACTATCAGGGGCTAACAGACCATAAAGAATGTTCATTAAAGTTGATTTGCCAGCACCGTTTTCACCGAGGATTGCGTGGATTTCGCCGGTCTCAACCCGAAGATTAATGCCATCGTTAGCAATTAGCGCACCAAAACTCTTGGTAATGCCGCGCAATTCGACTGACACTTTTACCTTTCGTCCAATTCTTAATCCCTAACCTATACGAAAATAAGCTGGGCGAGTTAAAAACTCACCCAGCTTATTTCTTACTGCTTAGTTACTTCTAGTTTGTAGCTGATTTCGATTAGGAAACAGCAACTTTTCCAGAAGTTATATCTGCACCAAGTTGTTCAACTTCTGCTGCCAATGCGGCATCAACTGTTGATTCCAAATCATGGTACGGAGCCAAGAATGTTCCTTGGTTTTCCAAAGTACCTAGATAGTTCGTTGCGGAGAAGTTGCCATCAATAACAGATTGAATAGCTGCTGTTACTGAGGTTCCGACGCCCTTTACAACTGATGTAAGAAGGACGGAAGCAAATTGTGGAGCCTGTACGAAACCATCTGTGTCAACCCAGATAGTTACAGACTTCTTGCCAGTCATTGATTGGTTAGCTGTTGCAGCACCAAGGCCACCAGCTACTGGGAAAATTACATCTGCACCTTGTTGCTCAAAGTTCTTTGAGATCTGAAGTGCTTTTGCTTGATCCGAGAAACCACCAACGAATGTTCCATCTTTCTTAGCAACATCCCATCCGAGTACAACAACTTTCTTACCTTTTACAGTGTTGTAGTAAGCAACGCCGCGGGCAAAGCCGTCCATGAAGATGCTAACTGGTGGAATATTTAATCCGCCGTATGTTGCAACTTTTCCGGTCTTTGAATATCCAGCTGCAAGGTAGCCAGCTTGGAACGCTGCTTGGTTAGTTGCGAATTCGATTCCCTGTAGGTTGTCAATGACTGCACCAGGGTATTGATCTCCAGCTGGACCATGGTCTTTACCGTCTTGGTCAACGATTGCGAACTTGGTATCTGGATTAGCTTTTGCAGCATCAACAATTGCGCCATTAATTAAGAAACCAACACCAATAACGATGTTGCAACCCTCGTCTACCAGCTTCTTAATATTTGGTGCGTAATCTGCATCTGAAGTTGCAGCAAGATATTTAACTTCTGCGCCAGCTGCTTCCGCAGCTTGTGCGCCAGCCCATGCTGAAGCGTTGAATGATTTGTCATCAACACCGCCAGTATCAAGAGCTAAGCAAGCTTTTACTTTTGCTGCACTGTCTGACGATGAAGAACAACTTGCTAGCAGTGTTAAAGCAGCTACTGCGGCAATCGCCTTAATCGATCCGGTTACTAATGACTTCTTCAATTTATTCCTCCTGTGGACCCCATCGAAAACCGCTTCGAATACGGCTTCAATTATGGGGTTAATTTGTTCCCTCACCTTATCGCCCAGGCCAAACCTTTAGGCGGGATGAGGTGCGATTTATTATTACAACTTAGCAAACACTCAACCTATAGTTGAAACTTTACCGCTCTTGATCTGTGCGATTGCGCGACTTACCGTAGTTTTTGTGGCAGCGGCCACAGGATTTAGATAACTCAAATTCACACCAGAATTACTGAAGTTGTATACCTTGCCGTAAATCGATTCTGCTTCATCGACAAATCCTAGAATTGATCCACCAGTCAGTGCCAACGTTATTACATCGGTAATTGCATGATCAATTCGTTTATCAAGTGTCACTAAAATTTCTTTCTTAGCGGTGGGCAACTTTGCATAATATTGATCTGGAGATTGTGCAATTAACCAAACTTTACGTTTCTTAAGATTAGCTTTAGCAACTAAATTCAGAACTGCGCCATCAACTAATCGGGTTGAGTAAATTAAATCAACTCCATTAGCAATTGCGTTGTTCAAATCGATGGCAGAATCCGTGAAAAGAACCAAAGTGGTTCGCACTTTCTTATTTCCGAATGCGACACCGAGTTTAAAACTATTGTATAAACGCAATTGGTTTTCGCTGGCATCGCTTACATACGCAACTTTCCCAGAAGTGCTCGATGTAGCAGCGATAACCCCAGCTATAAACGCTTCCTCGGCTTCCGCAAAAACTAAACACGATACATTGAATGCTGCGACTGCGCTGCTATTAATTAACACGTATTGGACATCTGGAAATTCAATTGCGGCTCTTTTTATGGCTGGTGCATAATCGACACCGATTGCAATTATTAATCCATACCCAGCTTTGGCTAAGAATTTTAATCGAGAAAAGCGATCGGCCAGAGTGCCATCGGTAGGAACTACTCGGATATAGGAATTGGAAATTTTATATTTCTCTTGGACTGCTCGGGCTGCGGTTACCACCGCATCATTAAAGGAATTATCGCCTAAGCCACCAACCTCTAGCGCAATTGCAATTTTTACTGGAATTGGAGCGGTGCTAGCTGCATTAGTTCTGGCTGGTGCTATCAAGAAAGTTAGAAGCGAAAATGCAATCACTACCCGGGCTAGCTTGGTATTCATCTGATTAAAATGCTTCGCTTGAGCGGTATACGCCCCACACTTTTCGTAGCGCATCGCAAATTTCTCCCACAGTAGCTCCTGCTTTAATCGCAGATTTCAAGGCTGGCATCACATTTTCCGAGCTGCTAGCCACGCGAGTAATCTCGGCTATCGAATTTAAGACTTCATCGTTCTTCCGGTTAGCCCGATGTTCTACCAAACGCTTACGTTGTTCGTTGCCTACTTCTGGGTCTAATTTATGAAGGTTCGGAGCGAGATCGTTTTGTGTGACAAAATCATTTACGCCAACAATTATCCGTTCTTCATTATCAATTTCTTGCGAAATAATATACGCGCTATTTTCGATTTCACGTTTTTGAAAGCCAGTTTCGATTGCAGCTACTGCGCCACCCATTTTTTCAATTTTTCCAATTAACGCTTCAATCTCTTTAACCAGATCAGCGGTTAAGTTCTCGACCACGTATGAGCCAGCGAATGGATCCACAACTTTTGTTATATCGGTTTCGTTAGCAATAACTTGTTGGGTTCGAAGCGCTAATCGTGCCGCTTTATCGCTTGGCAGCGCAAGTGCTTCATCAAATGAGTTTGTGTGAAGTGATTGGGTACCGCCTAATGTCGCAGCGAGAGCTTGAATTGTGACCCGAACCAAATTCACTTCAGGTTGTTGGGCGGTTAGTTGGACGCCAGCAGTTTGAGTATGAAATCTGAGTTGCATTGATTTTTCAGACTTAGCGCCGAATTTATCTTTCATGATTCGTGCCCAAACTTGGCGAGCGGCTCGGAATTTAGCTACTTCTTCAATCAAAGTGGTGCGGGATACAAAGAAAAACGAAAGCCGAGGTGCGAAATCATCTACATCTAACCCAGCAGCCACCGCTGCTTGTACATAAGCAATTGCATCGCTCAACGTAAAAGCTATTTCTTGAACTGGCGTAGCACCAGCTTCGCCAATGTGATAACCAGATATTGAAATTGTGTTCCATTTTGGTAATTCTTTTTGGCAATAGCTAAAAATGTCGGTGATCAATCGGAGCGATGGGCCGGGTGGAAAAATATAAGTTCCACGCGCTATATATTCTTTTAACACATCATTTTGAATTGTGCCTTGGAGCGCCGAACCAGAGATGCCACGCTCTTCCGCAACCAATTGGTACATCAATAACAAAATTGCAGCTGGTGCATTTATCGTCATTGAAGTCGAAATTTTATCAAGCGGCAATCCATCAAAAAGTCGGCGCATGTCGGCAAGTGAATCAATCGCGACGCCAACTTTGCCAACTTCATCTAGCGCTAATGGCGCATCTGAATCCATTCCCATTTGGGTCGGTAAATCGAATGCAACCGATAGGCCGCCGGTGCCAGCTTCGACCAATTCCTTATATCGCTTATTTGATTCTTCCGCGCTACCAAAGCCCGCGTATTGCCGCATCGTCCAAGGTTTATTTTTATACATGCTCTCGTAAATTCCACGAGTGAATGGATATGAACCTGCTTTTTCAGTTGGGATATCTCGCGGCGTATCGGAGAATGGAATATCTGATTCTGAATTGAAATCCTTATTTGCCACGCGGTACAACTCCCATTGCGTCATAAACTTTAGTTAAGGTTTGGGAAGCCACAGCTTCAGCTTTTTCACTTCCAGTTTTGAGCAATTTTAATAGGCCAGCTTCATCTTCTAATAATTCTAAAGTCCGTTTTCGAACAGGTGCGAAGTAATCAGTTACAACTTCAGCAACTCCACTTTTGAAATCTCCATATCCTTTACCAGCAAAATCTGCTTCGCTCTCCGAAATAGATTTGCCAGTTAACGAAGCGTAAATCGTTAGTAGATTGGATATTCCAGCTTTATTCTTCTCATCGAATCTAATTTCGCGCTCAGCATCGGTTACCGAACTCTTAATTTTCTTAGCATTTATTTCTGGGGCATCCATTATGTCTATTACACCGGCAGCGGAATCTGATGTTTTACTCATTTTAGAAGTTGGTTCTTGGAGATCATTTACTTTTGCAGACCCCTTAATGATGTAGGCCTCCGGCAATACAAAAGTTTCACCGTATCGAGAATTAAAACGTTGGCTTAGGTCTCGAGTTAGTTCAATATGTTGGCGTTGATCTTCGCCGACCGGGACATACTGGGGCTGATAGAGCAATATGTCAGCAGCTTGCAAAATTGGATATGTAAAGAGCCCCACAACAGTTCTATCTGAACCAGATTTTTGAGATTTATCTTTGAATTGGGTCATCCGGCTAGCTTCCCCAAAGCCAGTAAGACATTCCATAACCCAAGCAAGTTGATTATGTTCATGTACATGAGATTGAATAAATAAAGTGCAACGGACCGGATCTAAGCCAAGTGCAATTAATTGGGCTGCGGCAAGCAGAGTACGATTTCTAAAAAGTTTTGGCTCCGTTTCCACAGTAAGCGCATGCAAATCCACAACGCAAAAAAAAGCATCGTGGGTTTCTTGTAAAGCTACCCATTGCTTGACTGCTCCCAGATAATTTCCTAAATGAAAAGAATCAGCGGTTGGTTGAATTCCAGAGAGAACTCGTTTTCGAGAGCTATTCATCTGCCCTATCTTTCCAGAGTTCTTTAGGTTGGCTGCTCTCCCGCGAAATTAATAGATTCCCAGCTCGTTTACCAATCATTGTGATAACGGTAATTCGCGCACCATTTACCCGAACTACGTCATGTGCAACAGGCAAGCGCCCTAAGAAATGCATGACAAAGCCGCTAAGGGTCTCGTACGGACCTTCGGGCAAGTCGACATCAGTCTCGTCTTTGAAATCATCGAGGGTTATTAAGCCATCCACTTCAAAATCGCCACTTCGGTTTAGATCTCGTGGGTCCGTTTCCGGTACGTCATATTCATCATGAATATCACCAATTAAACACTCGACTAAATCTTCTAAAGTAACGATGCCATCGGTGCCACCGTACTCGTCTAAAACAATGGCAATCTGTTGGCGGGCTGCGCGCATCTCAGTCAGCGCTGGCAATACCCCTTTAGTCCCTGGTAAAAAAATTACATTTCTAATGCACTCTAAAATTGTTAAATCTTTTCCGCTAAGTGCTGGATCAAGTAAATCGCGTACATGGATAAAACCAATGACTTCATCGCTAGTACCGCGGACTACTGGGTAACGTGAATGCGACTTATCTACCGCAATTCGAATTGCTTGCGCAATTGAAAGGCTGGCATCAAGGAAATCAACTTCGATACGGGGCACCATGATTTCATGGATCAAAGTTTCGCTTGCGTTGAAAACTTCTTCAACAATATCGCGCTCCTCGTCAGTCAAAGCGGCATGGCCAGAAACTAAATCCAATAGCTCTGCTTCGGAAATATCAGCACGCTTTGCCTTTGGATCTAACCCAAATAGTCGAACTACAAAGTCGGTTGAGTGCGAAAGCAGCCAAATAATCGGACGGAAAAATCTTGCCAACAAGTCAACACTATTTGCGGAAGCGAGGGCAAAGAATTCAGTTCGATGGAGCGCTAACCGTTTAGGTACTAATTCACCGAAAATGAGCGAGATATAAGCAATTACGATTGTAAGAAGCAATAACGAAAGCGTTGCGGAGTATTTTTCGGATACTCCAATATCCTGCAGCACCGGCTTCACGTATTTACCGATTCGCTCTGCGCCTAGAGCTGCGGATAGAAAGCCAGAGAAAGTTACGCCGACCTGCACTGCCGCTAAAAACCGGTTTGGGTTCTTAACTAACTCCGCGACTTTTGCGCCGCGTTTACCTTTAATGGCTAATTGTCGAACTTGGCTATCGCGCAATGAGATTAGAGCTATCTCGGCCGCAACAAATATGCCGCCTAGAACGATGAAGAAAAGGACAATTCCGATATCAAGAAAAAGCTCCCCGACTGAAAGGTCGGAAAGCTGAAGTATCGGTTGAGGGTTATCCACGGTGCTAAGAGTATCGGTGCGCTTTCTTTTCCCGCTGTCGCTAGATAACCTTCGCCTATCACGGAGGCAAACGCCTACGTGGCCTAGTAATTGGCATCGTTGCCACTGCTAGACCTTCATCCAACGGACCGTCGGGCACGTACCTGCCCGGAGAAGGAGATCGCCTCATGGCATCTGTCGTATTTAAAAATGCAACTCGCATCTATCCGGGAACAACTGCACCAGCGGTAGACAAATTAAATCTCACAGTTAACGATGGTGAGTTTTTAGTCCTCGTCGGACCATCTGGTTGCGGAAAATCTACATCGCTTCGTATGCTCGCCGGATTAGAAGAAATTGATAACGGCGCAATTTTCATTGGTGATCGTGACGTCACTAACGTGGCACCAAAAGATCGTGACATCGCAATGGTTTTCCAGTCTTACGCGTTATATCCACATATGACTGTTGCTGAAAATATGGGCTTTGCGCTAAAAATTGCTGGCGTTGCCAAAGAAGAACGGGCACGTCGCGTTAGTGAAGCTGCAAAATTATTAGATTTAGAACCATATTTAGAACGTAAACCAAAAGCGCTCTCTGGTGGACAACGCCAACGCGTTGCCATGGGTCGTGCGATTGTCCGTGAACCACAAGTGTTCTTAATGGATGAACCGCTTTCAAACCTTGATGCGAAACTTCGCGTTGCAACTCGTACTCAAATTGCGGCGCTGCAACGTCGTCTCGGAATTACAACGGTTTATGTAACACATGACCAAGTTGAAGCTATGACCATGGGCGACCGCGTAGCGGTATTAAAAGATGGCTTGCTACAACAGGTAGATACGCCACGAAATCTTTACGATAATCCAGCAAATGCATTCGTAGCTGGATTCATTGGTTCCCCGGCAATGAACTTGTTAATCGCTCCAGTATCTGGTGGTAAAGCAAAGCTCGGCAATCTAGAAATTAGCGTCCCAGCAAATGCTGGTGGCTCAGTAACAGTTGGTATTCGCCCAGAAGGGTTTACCCCAACAACTTCAAATGGCTTCGATGTACTTGTCGAAGTTGTGGAAGAGCTCGGTGCTGATGCCTACGTTTACGGAAAGCCAGTTGATACAGCGCTTAAGTTTGCAAATAGCGGAGATGAAGGCGCCCAAGTTATTGTTCGCTGGGATCCAAAAAATCCACCAAAGCCTGGTTCAACAATCGCAGTAGCTGCAATTCCAGCAGCGGTTCACCTATTCAATGCATTAGATGGCGAGCGGTTAGATAAGTAATAAGTATTAATAAAAATCCCCGTCGTTAATAGCGGCGGGGTTTTTGCTTTATTTCATCGCGTTCTTAAGGTTATCGTCGATCGAGGCTAAGAATTCTTGGGTGTTCTGCCAAGGTGCATCTTTACTTATTAATAGCGCAAGATCTTTTGTCATCTTTCCGCTCTCAACAGTTTCAATACAAACTCTTTCCAATGTCTTAGCAAATTCGCCAACTGTTGGAGTCTTATCTAATTTTGCGCGATGTTGTAGGCCTTGGGTCCACGCGAAGATAGATGCAATTGGATTAGTGGAAGTGGCTTTTCCTTTTTGATGGTCGCGATAGTGGCGAGTAACCGTTCCATGTGCAGCTTCCGCTTCAACGGTTTTCCCATCTGGAGTCATAAGTACCGAAGTCATTAGGCCAAGTGAGCCATAACCTTGTGCGATGGTATCTGATTGCACATCACCATCATAATTCTTACAAGACCAGATATAACCGCCTTCCCATCGAAGTGAAGTTGCGACCATGTCATCAATTAAGCGGTGCTCATAAGTAAGCCCTTGCTTATCGAATTCAGCTTTAAACTCGGAGTGAAAAATTTCCTCAAATAAATCTTTAAAGCGACCATCGTAAGCTTTAAGGATTGTGTTCTTTGTGGATAGAAAGACCGGATACTTACGGGATAGGCCGTAATTAAAAGATGCCCGTGCAAAATCTCGAATTGAATTATCTAAGTTGTACATTGTCATCGCAACGCCAGAACTTGGAAAATCAAATACCTTGAATTCCATTGGCTTTGAACCATCTTCGGGAGTGAAAGTTACAGTCAACTTTCCTTTGCCCGGTACCAAGAAGTCAGTTGCACGATATTGGTCACCAAATGCATGGCGACCAATCACGATTGGTTTGCTCCAATGTGGAACTAATCTTGGTACATTCTTGATAATAATTGGTTCACGGAAAATTACGCCGCCCAAAATATTTCGAACAGTTCCGTTAGGCGATTTCCACATCTTCTTTAAGCCAAATTCTTCAACTCTAGCTTCATCTGGAGTGATAGTTGCGCACTTCACGCCAACGCCATGTTTTTGAATCGCGTGCGCGCTATCAATAGTTACTTGATCATCGGTTGCATCACGATGTTCTATGCCAAGATCGTAGTAATCAATGTTGAGGTCTAAATAAGGGAGGATCAGTTGGTCTTTAATGAAGTGCCAGATAATTCTGGTCATCTCATCGCCATCTAATTCAACAATGGTTCCCTCAACTTTGAGCTTGGACATCCGCTATCTCCCTTTGATTTCCGTTTATAAATCTTTAACGTCGGCTTGTTTCGCTCGGACAGCTTCGGCTGCAGTTTTAAGTGCTGCAATTTCAGAGTCAGATAACTTACCTTCCACAACTTTCTTAATGCCGGTCCGGCCAATTTCAGCCTCCACACCTAGATAAACACCGCTAATTCCATATTCGCCATCTACCCACGCGCAGACTGGCATCACTGCGCCAGAATCTTCAATCACAGCTTTTGCCATTCGAGCCGCGGCAGCTGATGGTGCGTAATATGCAGAACCAGTTTTAAGAAGGGCAACTACTTCTGCGCCACCATTTCGAGTGCGATCTACAAGTTCTGCAATTTCTACTTCGGAGAGGTGATCTGAAAGTGGTTTGCCATCTACTGTGCATCGACTTGGTACCGGGACCATAGTTTCGCCATGCGAACCTAGAGTTAAAGTTCTTACAGATGAAACTGGTACCTGTAACTTTTCCGCAACGAAGTGGGTAAATCTTGCAGTATCTAACATTCCAGCTTGTCCCATTACGCGATGCCTTGGAAAGTTAGTTGCAAGTTGAGCTAAGGCTGTCATTTCATCAAGTGGGTTTGAAACCACGATGATTACTGCATTTGGCGAATGCTTTGCAACGTTCTCCGCAACGCCGCGTACGATTCCGGCATTTACGCCAATCAAATCCATTCGGCTCATACCTGGCTTACGAGGTAGCCCAGCAGTTATCACAACCACATCTGAGTTTGCAGTTGCTTCATAGCCACCGCCATCAGTGGTAGTAGTTGCACCAATAACTTTTGTTTCAAATTTTTCGATTGAACGCGATTGGTTCATATCGAGTGCAAGACCTTCGGGCTTACCTTCAACAATGTCTGTTAAGACAACAGTTTCAAAAACGTCATACTCTGCTAAACGAAGTGCGGTAGTAGAACCATAAAAACCAGCTCCGACTACTGTGACTTTTCCGGATCTGGCCATATTAGAACCTCTCTCAATTTGCACCCTCACTTTTCGTGAAGCAATACCTGAATCCTACCCATGGCTTAACCAGTAAAAAACGCTATCTGGCACGAGGTAACGCGAACGCGATTGTAATTAGGGCCACAATAAGGGCCGCTGGAATCAAGACATCGATACGACGAACCGACCAATTGCCTTCGAATTTAGGAATTGAAACTAGTGCTAAACCAATTGCAATTAGTAGCGCTCCCACTCTAACTTGCGCTATCGCTCCAACTAATACACCTAATCCGGCAGCAAAGTATCCAATTTTTGCAAACAATTTAAACCATCTCAACAACGTTACGGAGCAACATTGCGCGAGTTATTGGTCCGACTCCACCCGGCATTGGTGCGATATATGAAGCAATATTGGCAACAGCGGGATCAACATCTCCTTGCAAGCCAGATTCAGTTCGAGTAATTCCAACATCAAGTACAACTGCGCCAGTTTTGATCATCTCCGCTTTTAGAAAATGAGCTTTACCGATTGCTGCAATCACGATATCGGCGCGCTTTGTGTGTGCGATCAAATCTTTAGTGCCAGTATGAGTCAAAGTAACGGTCGCGTTTTCGCTTTTGCGCGTAAGTAGTAATCCAAGGGGGCGGCCAACAGTTAGGCCGCGGCCAATAACTACAATTTCAGCTCCGTTGATTGGTATTTGGTAATGATTCAAAAGTTCAACAATTCCAGCTGGCGTACAAGGAAGTGGTGCTTTTTCGCCCATAACTAATCGACCTAAATTTAGCGGGTGTAATCCATCAGCATCTTTATCGGGGTTCATCGCTTCTAAAACTTTCTGCGAATTAATGCCATTTGGTAACGGTAATTGCACGATATAACCAGTGCACTCTTTAGCGTTATTCAAATCAGAAATTGCTTTTAAAAGATCGGCTTCGCTCGCAGTAGCAGGCAAATCAACTCGAATTGATTGGATACCGACTTCAGCGCAATCTCTATGCTTCCCACCGACATATGCATGCGAACCCGCATCGTCACCAACTAGAACTGTTCCTAAGCCCCGAATTAATTTCTCAGCCGTAATTCGGGCTTGTAATTGACGCTTTATCGCTTGCGCAACCGCTTTGCCGTCAAGAATTTTCGCAGTTGTCATAGCGCAATCTTAGGGCAGTTATGCATGTGAGAAATGTCGAACACCGGTAAAAAACATTGCAATTCCGGCTTTCTGCGCAGCCGCAATTACCGCTTCATCGCGAACGCTGCCGCCCGGTTGTACGACTGCGGTAACTCCAGCTTCAATTAATATTTGTAGACCATCTGCAAATGGAAAAAATGCATCGCTCGCGGCTACCGAATTTTTTACACGATCTCCAGCGCGCGTTACTGCTAAACCGCAAGAATCAACGCGATTTACCTGACCCATTCCAATTCCTACGGATGCACCTGCCTTAGCAAGCAGAATTGCGTTGCTCTTTACGGAACGAATTGCCCGCCAAGCAAATTCTAAATCAGCTTTTATTGTTTCCGAAATAGCACCACCGGAAACTTGCTTCCAATTCGAAAATGAATCACCCGAAGTATCTGTTGCATCCGTAGTCTGTATTAATAACCCACCTAGAATTGGGCGAAGTTCAAGTTCTGGGCGCACATATTTACTCGCTTTTAAAATTCGGATTGAGGGTTTCTTCGAAAGAATTTCTACTGAACCAATCTCATATGAAGGCGCGATTACAACTTCTGTAAAAATTTCGGAGAGTGCAGTCGCCATTTCTATGGAAATTTCACGGTTTGCGGCAACTACGCCACCAAATGCAGAGATTGAATCGCAGGCGTGAGCTTTTAAATATGCGTCAGCAATGTTCTTTCCGATAGCAACTCCACATGGATTGGCATGTTTAATTATTGCTACGCAAGGTTCGCTCTGGTCCCACGCCGTACGCAAAGCTGCATCTGCATCGGTGAAGTTATTAAATGACATCGCTTTGCCGTGTATCTGTTCAGTAGCAGCCAAACCAGAAGCTTGGTTAGCAGTTGCATAAAAAGCAGCGCTCTGGTGCGGGTTTTCACCATAACGAAGATCGTTAACTTTGTGCCAGACTCGGCCGGTCCATTCTGGTAATCCTTCTGAATCAGTAAATTGTGAAAGCCACTCTGAAATTGCAATGTCATACTCACCGGTTCGACGATACGTCTCTAACGCTAATTGTCGGCGTTCGTTTATTGTGAAGCCGCCACTTTCCAGCGCCGAATAGAGTGTTTGATATTGCGAAGGATCCGAAATAACGGCGACGCTATTATGATTTTTGGCAGCACCCCGCAACATTGAAGGGCCGCCAATATCAATCTGCTCTATACATTCCTCGAATGCTGCGCCAGATTCAATGGTTTGGGTAAACGGATATAAATTAATAACAACTAAATCAAAAGCCTCAATATTTTGGGCTTCGAGTTGGGCTAGATGGTCGCGATTAGATTGATCTGCTAACAATCCGGCATGAATTCTTGGATGTAGTGTTTTTACCCGACCATCTAACATCTCTGGAAACTTTGTATAGTCCTCAACTGTCGTAACTGGAATCCCAGCGTCTAATAATTTCTTTGCGGTAGAGCCAGTTGAGAGTATGAGAACGCCAGCTTTATTAAGCGCATTAGCTAATTCAATTAAATCAGTTTTGTCATAAACGCTAACCAGCGCTCTGCGAATTGGTTTACGTGTAGACACCTAGTTCTCCTGTAAATTCTTTAGTGCTTATCAGCCAGCAAAGCAGAAACCGTCTCAACAATGAGCGCTCGTTCGGCAATCTTAATGCGTTCGTGAAGAGTTTCTTCACTATCGTTTGGATAAATTGGCATCGGGATTTGCCCAATAATTGGACCAGTATCCATCCCGGCATCAATCCAATGCACGGTGCATCCCGTTTCGGTTACCCCAGCTGCTAACGCATCCCGGACTGCATGTGCGCCTGGGAATGCGGGCAATAGTGATGGGTGTGAATTTATGCAATCAAATCTTGAAACGAATTCAAGTGACAATATCCGCATAAAACCAGCGCTTACTACTAAATCTGGTTTCAATTTATTTACTAGTTCTAATAACTTTCCATCCCAATCAGATCTATCTTTTGCAAGCGGTAAATAAAAGTTTGTAATGTCGTACTTTCGAGCACGTTCTAAAACTTGCGATTGTCTATCTGAGATTATTGCGGAAATCTCGCAATCCAATTCGTTCCGTTCAGCCGCATCTATTAGCGCTTGGGCCAGCGTGCCACTCCCGGAGGCCAGAATGACAATCGAATGTTCAGCCATTGATTTTCTTTCGCTTTTCAATTACGCGGGTAATCCCAACTCCGATAGCGAATTCACCAGTCATAACTAATGGAAACTGCCATAACGAAAGCCCTACGTTTGAAAGGTTTCGATTGAGCAGGGCACCGCTTGCAAGGATTGAAATTATTGTTGATAAAAGTGCTACCGAACTGATTAATGAGATTTTATACTTCGAACTACCGGATTTGCTAGCCCAAAATCCAAAAAAGATTGGTAGTAGCGCACCAAGCATTGCGATTGGAAATACATTTACTGGCAGTGCACCGAGTAGTGGAATTGCTGGGATCTCAGAGAGTTTATGAATTAGCGGATGAATTAATGAACCATTCCCGATGTGAAAACCGGCACCGATAATATAACCAACTGCAGCAAAGGCGACATTTGGAATATAGAGAATTTGTATTATTAATAAAGCAAATCCACCGAAAATTCCAGGTTGGATTACGGTGCTTAATTGATTTACCACGTTTAAATGGAGCAGAATTGACACGCTAAGCACAATTGCGCCAATCCCCCAAATAGTTAAAATTCCCACTAACGAAGTGCGCATAGTTTTTTTCCAGAAAAAATTTGTTATTTTCCCAGGCTCGAGTTCCGTTGTAAAAAAAGAAATAAGCCAAGATAATGTAAAAACTATTGGAAACGCTAAATACCAATGAATTCTGATGGAGCTGCTGCTTGTAACGGCTGCGGCGATGGTTGCAATTACTGAGTAACAGAGTGCAAAACTAAAAATTACTTGGCGAATTACATGGTTTTGGGTTGGTTGAATTTTTTCAATGCTGCGGCGGAACCCAACTCGGATTGCTAGAAATGGAAACAACATCGCACCGATTGGAAGATAAGTTAGTAATCCAGTTCCAGCACCACTTTGCGGAGTTACATTAAATGGAATGTGATGAGCGGATAACCAGAGCCAGACTGCGGCTTTAATTGGATCGCTAGTTTGTCCGGTCGCACTTCCCGCAGTTGCCCAACCAATCAAAGATAAAAACGCTAACGGAAGTCCAAAAAGTGTTGCGCTCCGCAGGGATTGCTGAAAGCAAACCTGCAGAACTCGTTTCACATTAGCCCTTCAAAATAGTGCGCATAATCGCTGCAGTTTCACTTGGTGTCTCGCCAACTTTTACACCAGCGGCTTCCAGCGCATCTTTCTTTCCGGCTGCCGTGCCGGAAGATCCAGAGACAATTGCGCCAGCATGTCCCATTGTCTTTCCTTCTGGGGCGGTAAATCCAGCGACATACCCAACAACTGGCTTAGTTACATATTCTTTTATAAATGCGGCAGCTCGCTCTTCCGCATCGCCGCCAATTTCGCCAATCATCACGATAGCTTCGGTTTCTGGATCATCTTGGAATGCACGTAAGCAGTCGATATGAGTTGTGCCAATAATTGGGTCGCCACCAATTCCAACTGCGGTTGTGAAA
The DNA here is from genome assembly GCA_014190155.1 of Actinomycetes bacterium. Taxonomy (GTDB): domain Bacteria; phylum Actinomycetota; class Actinomycetes; order Nanopelagicales; family Nanopelagicaceae; genus UBA7398. The sequence continues at coordinate 93,744 of BJFY01000003.1, forward strand.
CCAAAATCTCTAAGTTCGTACATCATTTGGTATGTAAGGGTCCCAGATTTAGAAACTAAACCAATTTTTCCACGGCCAGTTATATCGGATGGAATAATTCCAACATTAGAAAGCCCTGGGCTAATTAAGCCCGGACAGTTTGGCCCGATTAATCGAGTTGTACCTTTGCTCTGGGCATAAGCGAAAAATGCAGCTGTGTCATGTACTGGAATTCCCTCAGTGATCACAACAACCAACGAAATTTTTGCATCAACTGCATCAATTACTGCAGCTTTTGCAAACTTTGGTGGCACGAAAAGAACGGACGCATTTGCCCCAGTTGCTGCTACAGCTTCTACAACTGAATTAAAAACTGGAAGTACAGTGCCATCAATATCAACGGATTGGCCACCTTTGCCTGGAGTTACACCGCCAAGAATTTTTGTACCAGAAGCCAACATGCGTTTAGTGTGCTTAGTACCTTCGGAGCCGGTCATTCCTTGCACAATAATTTTGCTCTCTTTATTTAAAAAAATTGCCATTACTTAGCTGCCAATTCTGCAGCGCGACTTGCAGCGCCATCCATAGTGTCGAGTTGTTCTACTAATGGGTGTGCTGCCGCGTTCAAAATTCTGCGGCCTTCAATAACATTGTTACCATCTAACCGAACCACAATTGGTTTTGTCGCTTTTGCACCTAACATTTCTAGGGCCTGTACGATTCCATTCGCTACCGCATCACAAGCAGTGATGCCACCAAATACATTTACAAATACGCTTTTAACAGCAAGGTCGCCAAGAACTATCGAAAGGCCATCTGCCATAACTTGAGCAGAAGCGCCTCCGCCAATATCTAAGAAGTTAGCTGGTTTAACACCCCCAAATTTCTCGCCAGCATAAGCAACCACATCGAGTGTGCTCATAACTAACCCAGCACCATTTCCGATGATGCCTACTTCGCCATCAAGTTTTACATAGTTCAAGTCTTTAGCTTTAGCGAGCGCTTCTAACGGATCGGCAGCATCGTGATCTACTAACGCTTCATGGTCGGCATGACGGAAAATCGCATTATCATCTAAAGTAACTTTTCCATCTAGCGCAATTATTTTTCCATCTGAGGTTTTAACTAGTGGATTTACCTCAACCAGAGTTGCATCTTCAGCTACAAAAGTCTTCCAGAGCGTTACTAATACCTCGGCCACTGCCTTATCAACATCGGGGCCAAACCCACCTTTGCGCACGATCTCCAGTGCAAGTTCGGTTGATATTCCAACGTTTGGATCTATATTAACTTTGGCTAATTTCTCCGGCGTATTATGCGCAACTTCTTCGATTTCCATGCCACCAGATACTGAAGCCATTACTAAAAACGATCGGTTTGCTCGATCTAAAAGAATAGCTAAGTAATATTCGCTTTCAATTGGCGCAGCTTCTGCAATCATCACTTTATGAACGATATGACCTTTAATATCCATACCAAGGATTACTTTTGCTTTTTCGCGCGCAGCTTCGGCGTTCTCAGCAAGTTTGACTCCACCCGCCTTGCCGCGGCCGCCGACTTTAACTTGAGCTTTTACAACGGTTTGACCACCCATTGACTGCGCAGCTGTGAAGGCTGCTTCGGGAGTTGTGGCTACTGCTCCTTTGAGAACTGGCACGCCATGCGCTTCAAATAAATCTCGTGCCTGATACTCAAATAGATCCATGCACAGCTCCTTTTAACCATTTTACGATTTCTTCAGTTGGTGCACCGGGTGTAAATATTTCTGAAACGCCCATATCCTTTAAAGATTTTATATCAGCATCCGGAATGATTCCGCCACCGAATAAAACTATGTCATCAGCTTTTTCACTCTTTAATAATTCAATTATTCTGGCAAATAGTGACATGTGTGCACCAGAGAGAATTGAAAGTCCAATTGCATCGGCATCTTCTTGAACCGCAGTGCTAACAATTTGTTCAGGGGTTTGATGTAAACCGGTGTAAATAACTTCACAACCAGCATCTCGCAAAGCGCGTGCCACGACTTTGGCACCGCGATCATGGCCATCTAAACCTGGTTTTGCGACGACCACCCGGATTGGTGAATTCTTAGCGGCGTCGGACACGCTCATAACTTACCTACTGGCGCATAACGGAGCAATAACCGTTTCTCACCATAACCACCAAAATCAATCGTAGCTTCGGCTTTATCGCCCTCGCCTGAGATGGTTATCACAGTCCCTAAACCGAATGTGTCATGAGTGACTCGATCGCCCGGATTTAAATCCATTACAACAGATTTCTTACCGGTTGGGCGAGGCGGTGGAGTTGATAAGAATTTCTTAGTTCTAGTAGTTGTAAAAGTCTTTTCGGGAGTTTGGTTCCATTTAATAATTGATTCTGGAATTTCATCAATAAAGCGTGATGCTGGGTTGTAATTCGGCGCACCCCAGGCAGATCGATACTCAGCGCGCGACAAATATAAATGCTGGCGAGCTCTAGTTAAGCCAACGTATGCAAGTCGACGTTCTTCTTCTAATTCTTTCTTATCACCGAGCGATCTTGAGTGCGGAAAAATTCCTTCTTCCATTCCCGTAAGAAATACGGTCGGGAACTCTAAGCCTTTTGCAGTATGAAGAGTCATCAGGGTTACAACGCCACCATGTTCAGCGCCATCGGGTATTTGATCAGAGTCGGAAACCAACGCAACATCTTCGAGAAACCCAGCCAGTGAAATTACTTCACCTTCATCGACTTCACTCTCTTCATATTCTTCCGCTACAGCTACTAATTCTTCTAAGTTTTCAACTCTTCCTTCATCTTGTGGGTCACCACTATTTTTTAGCTCATCTAACATTCCAGATTGTTCTAAAACTGCTGCGGCAATTACGGAAGGTTTTGTATTTACTTCAACCAAAACTTGGAGCGCGGTGATTAGCGATACGAATGAATTTATCGCAGAAGTGGCTCGTGCCGGCAGATCCGCTTCCGAGATGCGGATCAGCGCGTTCCAAAAAGGTATGCCTTCACCCTTCATGATTTCATCCGCGCCATTCAGAGCCCGATCGCCAATCCCGCGTTTTGGAGTATTAATGATTCTGCGAAGTGAAACTTCATCGCTTGGGTTTTGCAGAACTTTCAAATATCCCAATAAATCCTTAACTTCTTTCCGCTCATAAAATCGCACACCACCAACAACTTTATATGGAATGGTGGCTCGCATAAAGACTTCTTCAAATACTCGAGATTGTGCGTTAGTTCGGTAAAAAATTGCAGTATCACCAGGATTTGAAATTCCTTCGCGTTGTAATCTAAATATTTCATCGCGGACAAAACCAGCTTCGTCATGCTCATCTTCAGCAATGTAACCAGTAAGAAACGCACCAGTTCCTGCTTCGGACCAAAGATTTTTCTCTTTCCGAGATTCGTTCTTAGAAATTACCGCATTGGCTGCGGTGAGAATATTTTGCGTCGACCGATAATTTTGTTCTAACAAAATTGTGGTTGCATTCGGATAATCCGCTTCGAATTGTAAAATGTTTCGAATCGTTGCACCACGAAAACCGTAGATAGATTGATCCGCATCACCCACTACGCAGAGTTCGGCTGGTGGCACTCCTTCTAATTCATTACCTACCAATTCACGGATAAGCGCATATTGGGCATGGTTGGTATCTTGGTATTCATCAATGAGGACATGTTTAAATCGATTTCGATATCGGAGTTTTGCATCTGGGAACCGGCGGAGCACATCTACGGTGCGTGCAATTAGATCATCGAAATCCATAGAGTTTGCATCTACAAGACGTCTTTGGTAAACCGCATAAACTTCGGCGACAACTTGTTCAAATGCATTGTTAGTGCCGCTTGCAAAATCCGTTGGTCCGATCAATTCATTTTTTGCATTAGAAATAACCACTTGCACTGCTCGTGGTGCGTACCGCTTTGGATCTAAATTCATATCCCGTAAAGCTAATGTAATTAACCGCAAACTATCGGACTGGTCATAAATGGTAAATGAGTTGGCGAATCCAATTCGTGTTGCTTCTTGCCGCAGAATTCGCACGCACGCTGAGTGAAAGGTGGAGACCCACATTGCGCGAGCGCGATCGCCGATAAGTTCGGCTACTCGTTCTTTCATCTCGCCAGCAGCTTTATTTGTAAATGTAATTGCAAGAATTTCGAATGGCGCTACGTTGCGCGCTGCCATCAAATACGCAATCCGTCTAGTTAAAACCCGAGTTTTGCCTGATCCTGCACCAGCAATTACCAAGAGCGGGCCACCTTGATGTTTCACAGCTGCTTGCTGCGGCGGATTTAGCCCTTCAAGTAATTGCTCAGAACTTGGCACAAACGGGAGTCTAGCGGCGGGCGCTGATATGACTCTGCTCCATTCCTCTGAGAGGATTCGCAAATGATTATTGCAACTCCGCTGCCAGATAATGAAATCCAGAAAATCCTGGTAGTCACTGCACATCCAGACGATTGTGATTTTGGTGCTGGTGGCACCATTGCAAAATGGGTCGAAGCTGGCATAGAAGTTTCATATTGCATCTGCACTAATGGCGATCAAGGTGGCGAAGAGTCTGATGTTCCGTTAGAAGAGATGCCACTGGTTAGACAACAAGAGCAACGAAATGCTGGTGCAGCATTGGGCGTTACCGATATAACTTTCTTGAATTACCGTGATGGTTGGTTAGAGTCAACAATTCAATTACGGCGCGATATTGTGAAAGCAATCCGAATTGCAAAGCCAGATCGTATGGTTATTCAATCGCCAGAACGAAATTGGGAAAGAATTGGTGCATCACACCCTGATCATTTAGCTGCAGGAGAAGCTGCCATTCAAGCGGTCTATCCTGATGCGCGCAATCCATTTGCATTTCCAGAGTTAAAAGCTGAAGGTTTTGAACCTTGGCGCGTCAAGGAAGTTTGGGTAATGGCTTCACCAAATCCAGATTACTTTATTGATGTTACTGAAACTTTTCCAAAGAAGATTGCAGCTTTAAAAGCCCATATTAGTCAAACTGCACATAATGCCGAGTTAGAACCAATGGTTCGTTCTTGGGGAGAGCGGAATGCCCAGGCAAATGGTTTACCTGAAGGACGAATAGCTGAAGTATTTAAGATTGTTAATACTAATTAATTAATAATTACACTTTCAATTGCAATCTTAATTGCGGGAGTTCCAACAGAACCGCCGCCTTTAACACCACCCATTCCAATAGCTTTAACAATATTTAATCCAGAAGTAATTTTTCCCCAGATCGTGTAATCAGGATCAAATTGGGTATCTTGGTAAACCAGAAAGAATTGGCTGCCATTTGTATTTGGCCCGGAATTAGCCATCGCAACTGTTCCAGCTGGGTAATTTGCTGGACCATCAACTGGCAAGTTTTCATCTGCATACGGTTGCCAAGCTGGCCCGCCAAAACCTGAAACAGTTGGGTCGCCACATTGCAAGAAATATGCACCATCATTCATCATGCGATGGCAGAGCGTGTGATTATAAAAACCGCCTTTTGCTAAAGCAGTAATCGCAGTAACTGTTAATGGCGCTAAATTATTTAGCGGTTCCACCACGATATTTCCGCAATTAGTTACAAAAGTAATTGATTTAATAGGCTTCTTTAACAACATTTTAGGTGGCGAAACTTTTGGTGCAGCATGGGCTACTGCTTTTGTGCTTTTGCATTTGCGTTCAGTTTCTAAAATTTTTTCAACTTTACTTCCGGCAAACGAAGGCAGTGGTGTTAAAAGAAATGCAGCAATCACAGTTGCGGTAACTACTCGTTTCATTCTCACTCCCACTCAATCGTGCCAGGTGGTTTACTAGTTATATCCAGCACCACTCGGTTGACATCTTTTACTTCATTTGTAATTCTGGTTGAGATTTTTGCCAATACTTCGTAGGGAAGTCGTGACCAATCTGCTGTCATTGCATCTTCACTTGAAACTGGACGAAGCACGATTGGGTGGCCGTAAGTTCTGCCATCTCCTTGGACACCGACGCTTCGAACCTCTGCAAGCAATACAACTGGACATTGCCAAATCTCGCGATCCAGACCAGCTAAGTGTAATTCCTCGCGCACGATGAAATCCGCATCGCGCAATATTCCTAGTGAATTCTCAGTAACTTCACCAATAATCCGAATTCCTAAACCAGGTCCTGGGAAAGGTTGGCGCCAAACAATCGCTTCTGGCACCCCTAGTTCTAATCCAACTTCTCGAACTTCATCTTTAAAGAGCGCGCGTAGCGGTTCGATTAACGTAAATTGCAAATCATCGGGGAGGCCACCAACATTGTGATGTGACTTAATGTTTGCGGTTCCAGTGCCACCACCAGATTCAACTACATCCGGATAAAGCGTTCCTTGGACTAAAAAATCCACGCTTTCTGATACCGATATTTCGCGAGCTGCACCTTCAAAAACTCTAATGAATTCCCGGCCAATAATTTTTCGTTTATTTTCTGGGTCTGTTACACCTTTTAGCGCCGCCATAAATTGCGCTTTTGCATCTACAACTTTAAGTTTTACACCGGTTGCTGCAACAAAGTCTTTTTCAACCTGTTCTGCTTCACCTTTACGAAGAAGGCCGTGATCAACAAATACGCAAGTTAATTGTGAACCAATTGCTTTTTGAACTATCGCAGCCGCGACCGCGGAATCAACACCGCCAGATAAACCACAAATTGCGTGCTTATCTCCAACCATTGCTCTTACTTTTGAAACTTCACTTTCAGCAATATTTTCCGAAGTCCATGATGGTTCACACCCAACAATATTAATCAACCAGTTTTGCAATATTGCTTGGCCGTTTTCGGAATGAAGAACTTCTGGATGGAATTGCACTCCTGATAACAACCCAGTTTCGTTTTCAAAAGCTGCAATTGGAGTTTTTGCAGTTGCGCCGATTCCACGAAATCTGGCAGGGGCGGCCACAACGCTATCTCCGTGGCTCATCCAAACGTTAAATGAATTAGGTAGCCCAGCAAGAAGTTTAGAATCATTTTTTGCATTAAAATTTGTTCGGCCATATTCCGAATTGCCAGTCTTATCTACACCGCCACCGAGCGCTTGCGCCATTGCTTGAAATCCATAACAGATTCCGAAAATTGGAATTCCAGCTTCAAATAGAGATTTATCAATCGTAGGCGCGCCAGCTGCATATACAGATGAAGGGCCACCAGAAAGGATTATTGCTTTGGGTTTTCGGGAAACTATCTCTGCAACTGCAGTATGCGATGGAATAATTTCGCTATAAACTTTTGCTTGTCTAACTCTGCGCGCAATTAATTGGGCGTATTGCGCACCAAAATCAATAACTAATACGAGTTCGCGTTCAGCCACGATTTAAAACGACTTCTACCCGCTGGAATTCCTTGATATCGGAGTAGCCACATGTGGCCATACCGCGACGTAACGCTCCGAATAAATTCATAGAACCATCAGCGCTATGCGAAGGTCCAAGCAGAATTTCAATAAGTTTTCCTTCGGTACCAACATGTACTCGAGTTCCTCTAGGCAATTCATGATGAGTTGCTTCCGAACCCCAATGCCAACCGCGCCCCGGAGCTTCTTCCGCTTTTGCAAGGGGTGATCCCATCATTACGGCATCGGCACCACATGCAATTGCTTTTGCAATGTCACCACTTTTGCCTACGGAACCATCTGCAATTACATGCACATAGCGACCGCCAGATTCATCTAAATATTCGCGACGAGCGCTAGCAACTTCCGCAACAGCAGAAGCCATCGGTACTGAAATTCCAAGTACTTGGCGCGTAGTGTGTGCAGCGCCACCACCAAAACCAACTAATACACCAGCTGCACCTGCGCGCATTAAATGCATGGCACCGGATGCGGTTGCGCAACCACCAACAATTACTGGAACATCAAGCTCGTAAATAAATTTCTTTAAATTTAACGGTTCAGTTTTTTCAGAGACATGTTCTGCGCTAACTGTGGTTCCGCGAATTACGAAAATATCTACCCCTGCATCCACAACTGCTTTATGAAATTCTGCAGTTCGAGCTGGTGAAAGTGCAGCTGCCACAGTTACACCTGCCGCGCGAATTTCTGCGATTCGCGCTTTGATCAACTCTGGCCGAATTGGGGCTTGGTAAATTTCTTGCATTCTTCGAGTTGCTTGATCGTTAGGAAGTGATGAAATTTCACCTAACGGAATAATTGGATTTTCATAACGAGTCCAAAGTCCTTCTAAGTTAAGAACGCCAATCCCACCCAATTTTCCAATCGCAATTGCGGTTTCTGGCGAAACTACAGAATCCATGGGAGCTGCCAACATCGGAAGCGCTAATTTATAAGCATCAATTTGCCAAGAAATTGAAACCTCATCAGGTTCGCGAGTTCGACGCGATGGCACAATTGAGATGTCATCAAAAGAATATGCAGTTCTAGCGCGCTTTCCTGGGGCAATTTCAATGTCGGCCATAGTTAACTCCCCTGTTATTTCTTAGCGTTCTTATAATAGTTTGGCGCATCAGCAACATCTAAAACATCATGCGGGTGGCTCTCTTGTAGCCCGGCTGCTGTTATTTGAATTAAGCGTCCGTTTTTCTGGAGCGATTCAATATCTGGCGCGCCGGCATATCCCATTCCAGAACGAAGCCCGCCAACTAATTGGTGGACAACTTCCGAAACTGATCCGCGGTAGGCAACTTTTCCTTCAATTCCTTCAGGAACTAATTTGTCTTCGGAGAGTACATCGTCTTGCATATATCTATCTTTTGAATATGACTTCTTATCTCCGCGTGATTGCATCGCGCCAAGTGAACCCATGCCTCGATATGCCTTGTATTTGCGGCCGTCGATTTCGACTAACTCGCCGGGAGATTCATCGCAACCTGCAAGTAGCGAGCCAAGCATTACTGAATCAGCGCCAGAGACAATTGCTTTTGCAATGTCGCCAGAATATTGCAAACCACCATCAGCAATGAGTGGAATGTCGGCTTTCTTACAAGCTTTAGCGGCTTCCATAATTGCAGTCACTTGTGGCACGCCTACACCAGCGACAACCCGAGTAGTGCAAATAGATCCAGGGCCAACTCCAACTTTAACTGCATCTGCACCGGCATTGATTAAAGCTTGTGCACCGGCACGGGTAGCAACATTTCCACCAATAACTTCTTGGGTTGAATACTTATTTTTAATTTTAGAAATTGCATCAAGTACTGCACGATGATGACCGTGTGCGGTATCGACTACAACAACATCCACCCCAGCTTCAATTAACGATTCAGCTCTGGCAAATCCATCATCGCCTACGCCAACCGCTGCGCCAACTATTAATGATGCGCCTTTTACTAACTTAACATGCGTTACTTGCTCGGCAACGGAAAGGTTGCGATGGATAATTCCAATGCCACCAGCTTTAGCCATGGCGAGCGCCATTGCAGATTCAGTAACAGTATCCATCGCTGACGAAACTAATGGGACAGCTAGCCAAATTAATTTAGTTAATTGGGTTTTAGTATCGACTTCAGAAGGCACAACTTCGGAAGCGTCCGGCAGCAGCAATACATCGTCGTAAGTGAGTCCCAACATGGCGACTTTCTCATTTATCTCACTCATTGGGTGAGTCTATCGGTGGTTTTAAGCGCCGATTGCCCGCGTAATTTCCATGCAAGCTTGATCTAAATCGGTTACAAATATAGCAACCTTACAATTTTCAACTTTCCAGCCGGGTCCGCCAAGAAGAATTCGAGGTGCCGGGCGAATTTTAGGAAGCGCAGAAACTATTTCATGGTCACCGTTTTTTGCCAATGTCGCCCATAAGAAAACTGCAGGGGGTGCAGATCGCTGCACCACCGCAGTTAGTGCAGATATTGGGGTGCGTGCACCAAGAAAATTAACTTCAATACTTCGTTCGGCTAACGCGGCAGCTAACGCATGTAGTGGCAATGTATGTAACTCCTCACCAGCGCAAGCTAAAAGCACTGGTCGCGTATTTATCGGCTTTGAAATTTTAACCTTGCTATCGCGCAAGATATCTTGCAAGACTTCGCTGAGCATATGCTCGACTTCAATATCGTCTTTGCCAATTTCCCAATTTTTTCCGATTTGAACTAATACCGGGGTAATCAATTCGCGCCAAGTTGTGGTGACGCCATGTTTTTTAATTTGCTTAGAAAGCACCTCTTTTACCAGCGCACAATCGAGCGCGGTTGCAGCGCGAACTAGGGTTTCAATTAGCGCTGCAGGGTTAGCAATTTCTTTTGCATAATTAGGTTTAACTAATTTTGCCGAGCGCTGATTCACTTTTAGCGCTAACGCTTTTACTGCAGCTTCAGCTGGCGCAACCCCAGTAGTAATTAGTTTGCGCATCAAAATCAGGCGAGCAAGATCTAACTCAGCATAACGGCGGTGAGTACCGTTGCTGTGGCGGTTCGGGCCTAGCCCATAGCGACGATCCCAGGTCCGCAAAGTTGCGGGCGCAACCCCGATCTGACGAGCCACGGCGGCGACCGTGTAATACTCCGCTTTATCGGTCGCCATCTGCCAATACTCTCGCTTTGAGAGCAATCTCACCACTTGAAACACGTCAAAAGTAGGTCAAAGACTTGAACAACCTGTGGCGCGGTTGTACATTCTTACTTATGTCTGAACTATCTCGCTTACCGAAACCGGTTGCCGACTCTTGGGAGTGGCAGTATCAAGGCGCCTGTCGAGATCTGCCGGCCGAGATGTTCTTCCATCCAGATGGCGAACGCGGTCCCCGGCGCAAAGCGCGCGAAAATGCGGCGAAAGCAGTCTGTGCCAACTGTCCAGTAATCGCAGCTTGTCGTGCACATGCACTCGCTGTACAAGAGCCTTATGGCATTTGGGGTGGGCTAACCGAAGATGAGCGGCTGGATATTATAGAACGCACTCCGGATCGAAAAATCTTCACAGCATCGTAAAAAGTTTCAAATAAAAAAACCCGAGTGGATATCCACTCGGGTTTTTTAACGCCTCAATTATTACAATTAATGAGAATGTCCACCTGGGCCATGGCTATGGCTATGGCCAGCTCCGGCTGCTTCAGCTTTCTTATCTTCTGGGGTTTCAAAGACAAGCGCTTCAGTTGTAATGAACATTGCGGCAATCGATGCTGCGTTTGCGAGCGCAGAACGAGTTACCTTAACTGGGTCGATTACGCCATCTTTGACTAAGTCGCCATAAACATCAGTTGCGGCATTGAATCCTTCGTTTGGTTTCATCGCGCGAACTTTTGATACAACAACATAGCCTTCATGGCCAGCATTTTCAGCGATCCAACGAAGTGGTTCTTCGCATGCTTTGCGAACTAATCGAACGCCAACTGCTTGGTCGCCATCGAGTCCGAGATCTTTATCGAGAGCAGCAGATGCATGCACAAGTGCGGCACCGCCACCGACGACGATTCCTTCTTCAACTGCTGCGCGAGTTGCCGAGATCGCATCTTCTAAACGATGCTTCTTCTCTTTCAATTCGACTTCAGTATGTGCGCCAACTTTAATTACGCAAACTCCGCCAGCAAGTTTTGCAACGCGCTCTTGTAGTTTTTCGCGATCCCAATCGGAATCAGTGGTTTCAATCTCTTTGCGGATTTCGCTAACGCGACCAGATACAGCTGCCTTATCGCCGCCGCCATCAACAATTGTTGTGGTGTCTTTTGTAATAACGATTCGACGCGCTTTACCTAGCATTGTGAGATCTGCTTGATCTAACTTCAAACCGATTTCGGGAGTGATAACTGTTGCGCCGGTAAGGATTGCCATATCTTGCAGCATCGCTTTACGGCGATCGCCAAAACCTGGGGCCTTAACGGCAGCAGAGGTAAATACGCCACGCATCCGATTTACTACTAGAGTCGAAAGCGCTTCGCCTTCAACATCTTCAGCAATGATCAACATTGGCTTGCTGGTTTGGGCTACTTTTTCCAAGATTGGCAGAAGTTCAGCTAGCGCTGAGATTTTGCCGCCTGAGATAAGTACAAATGCATCTTCCAAAACAGTTTCCATGCGATCGGTATCGGTTACGAAATATTGCGAAATATAACCTTTATCAAATTGCATACCTTCGGTGAATTCCAATTCAAGACCAGTAGTTGGTGATTCTTCAACGGTGATTACGCCGTCTTTACCAACTTTATCCATCGCTTCAGCAATTAACTCACCGATTGCGCGATCTTGGGCTGAAATTGTGGCAACGTTTGCAATCTGATCCTTATCTGAGATCTTGGTTGCATTAGCGTGCAATTTTTCAACAATTGCGGCTACTGCCTTTTCGATTCCCATTTTGATTCCCATTGGTTGAGCACCGGCAGCAAGGTTACGAAGACCTTCCTTAACCATTGCTTGTGCCAATACGGTTGCAGTTGTGGTGCCATCACCAGCGACATCATTGGTTTTTTCGGCAACTTGTTTAACAAGTTGCGCTCCCATGTTTTCAGCTGGATCAGAAAGTTCAATCTCTTTTGCAATAGTTACGCCGTCATTAGTAATCATTGGCGCACCAAAAGAGCGACCAATTACTACGTTACGACCCTTAGGTCCGAGCGTTACTTTGACAGTGTCAGCAAGAATGTTGACACCGCGTTCCATCCCTCGACGAGCTTCTTCGTCGAAATGTAAACTCTTACCCATTTCTACTTCTCAATTACTGCGAGAATGTCGCGAGCTGAGAGAACTAAATATTCCTCGCCGCTATGTTTGATTTCAGTTCCGCCGTATTTGCTGTATAGAACAACATCGCCGACTTTGATATCCATTGGTACGCGCACGCCGTCATCAAAACGACCTGGTCCTACTGCAACAACGGTGCCTTCTTGTGGCTTCTCTTGTGCAGTATCTGGAATTACCAAACCGGAAGCGGTTTTTTGTTCAGCATCGTTAGTTTTTACAACGATACGATCTTCAAGTGGCTTAATGGCAATGGCCATCGATGTACTCCTTTTATCTCTTTTCTAGGTTTGCCTAGAGAAATTTATGCTCGGCCCGAATTCCTGCCCTTTAGCAGTGTGGACCTGAGAGTGCTAACGCCAAATCTATGATGCTTATTCCGTTGGGTCAATTTGAGGATTTACGCCCAGATCGCACGGCTTACTGGAACCGCAGACTCTGCGGCGACCCCGATCTCCGATGGTTTACGCCCAGAACTCATCGCTAGCGAGCCTAAAGCGGCCACCATGGCGCCGTTATCGGTACAGAGAGCCGGCGGCGGGGTCCTAAGTTCGATCCCATTGGCGGCGCATCGTTCGCCCGCTAACTCGCGGAGCCTGGAATTAGCCGCTACCCCGCCCGCAATTACCAGAGATTCGATCCCGGTCTCTTTGCATGCCCGAATCGCTTTCATAGTTAAGACATCAACAACTGCTTCTTGGAACGAGGCTGAAATATCCCCGCGCTTTGCAGTTGGTGTAGCTGCAATATATCTAGCTACCGCAGTTTTTAAACCAGAGAAAGAAAAATCAAATGGATGGGTCAACATTTCCGGCGCTTGCGTTAAACCGCGTGGGAACAAAATCGCTTTTCGATCACCAGCTTTTGCATCTTCATCAATTAGTGGGCCACCTGGAAAACCTAAACCAAGCACCCGCGCAATTTTATCGAACGCTTCACCGGCTGCATCATCCATGGTTTGACCAAGTGCAGTTATATCGCCAGTAATATCGGAAACTTTTAATAACGAAGAATGGCCACCGCTAACTAGTAACGCAATAGTTGGCTGTAATGGTTTGGAATGTGTTAATACATCGACTGCAACATGTGATGCTAAGTGATTCACACCAAATAGCGGTTTATCTAAAGCAAGCGCTATCGCTGATGCAGCCGATACGCCGACAAGGAGCGCGCCAATTAAACCCGGACCTGCCGTTACCGCAATCCCATCAATATCAGTTAACACAATCCCGCTATCTTTTATCGCTTGCGCAATTGCGGGTTGGATCGCTTCTAAATGTGCACGAGATGCAACTTCTGGAACTACGCCACCAAACCGGGCATGCTCTTCCACGCTAGAAGAAATTACATTTGCTAATAGCGTTCGACCGCACACAATTCCGACCGCGGTCTCATCACAAGAAGTTTCAATTCCTAATATCAGCGGCTCACTTTTCATCTGGCACCACTTTCTTCATGATGATGGCATGAACTCCGGTGCCGTAATAGTGCTTTCGCTCTGAAATTGATTGATATCCAGCAGCTTCATAAAGTGGTTGCGCTTGGCTATTACCTACCCGCATCTCCAGCATCAGAGATAGCGCGCCGCGATCTATTGCCCAATCTTCTATTTTGCGAAGAAGCTTGTTTCCAATGCCACGCCGACGATATTTAGGTTCGACAGTTAACGTATGAATATCGGCAACATCTTGAGTAATTGCGATACCCGCGTATCCCACTATCTCTTGCTCTTCGCATGCAACGATATAGAAACGACTCCGCGGCGCTTGGGCTAACTCCTCTTTAAATTGCGTTAATGACCAAGCATCGTCAGGATAAACCGCGCGCTCCATTGCTTGGACTGCACCTAAATCAAAGATCACCATCTCGCGATATGTAATCATTTGCGCTCGATCGTCGGAACCGCATCTGGGTTACGTAAATACATTGGTTCGATTAAGTGATTCTTTCTTTCTTCTGAAATCTTTAATAAATCTTTGGGGTGCGGTGAAAGTTCGCTAGTAAACCCATATCCAAATTTTGGCTCACTATATTCTGTAAGCGCTTCTGGTTTAGTAACTGATGGTCCAATTGTTCTTACGCCATTTAAGTACTTAGCCCAGTAAATCTCTTTTCGACGCGCATTGGTGGCCACAATAAATTCATTTTCTGCAATACCGAGCGCAATTGCATCAAGTGTGCAAACTCCTACCCAAGGAATATTTCTTGCGGTTGCAAAAGTCTGCGCAAAAACAATACCGACTCGAAGTCCCGTGAACGGACCTGGCCCCATTCCGACTACCACTTTCGAAATATTTGGCTCTATTTTTAAACCATCCGAAACTAACTTCGGGAGCGCTTCACCGTGGGCCATTGCACCATCATGAAAAGCGTAAAAAACTTCAACGCCATCTTTAAAAATTCCTAACGAAGTTCTATCGGTCGCAGTATCGATAACTAGAGTGCTCATAGATTGATTTCATTCCAGCAATCGCCAAATTTAGAAACTTTGATAGTTCGCGCATCATCGCTTATGCCGTATGCAATATCGAGAAGTAAATAATCTTCGCCTAACCGAAGTGCTACCTCAGCGCCCCATTCGATAACTGTGACTGCGCTTTCGCGTTGGGTTGCTAAATCGAGATCATCAAATTCAAATGCGGAGCTCGGGCTTCCAAGCAAGCGATAGGCATCAACATGAATCAATGGAAGTTTGCCGGTATGAACTCTGGAGATTACAAATGTTGGCGAAGTTACTTGATCGAAACCTAACGCGCTGCCAATTCCTTGAGTTAAGGCGGTCTTGCCGGCACCTAATGGACCCTGTAAAACTATTAAATCACCGGCTCGCAATTGCGCTCCAAGTGATGCGCCAAATTCGCGCATCGCAGCTGGCGAAGATATCTCAATCACTTGCGAAGGTTACCCAAATAGTGAAGGGGCCTAGTTTCCTAGGCCCCTTCACATGATCGGTTCGATTAAGTTCTTTTAACCTTTGTTATAGAACTTAAGTAGTGAAGCTTGGAAGCCTGGGTCGTATGAAAGACCGCCAGCTTTACGAAGCGTTGTGAGCAATTTTCCGCCTACAACTAGTTGTCCAGTATTAGCAGCTGCATAAGCTAGATCTGCAATTGCTAAGTTCTGAGCAGGAGTGGTGTTGCAATGGCCTGTGCCATTTGCTCCTGCTGGAGTTGTGTCAGGTGATCCAGCAGCCGTGTACTTTGAGTACTTGGTAGGAGTCTTCTGCCAGATACTCATTAACTTACTTGCTGGCTTTACATATGTGCCACCGGCCAAGAATGCAGCTTTAGCTGCAGCGCGTGAAGCAGTTAATTGCTCTGCAGCACGATCTGCTAACCATTGCACATGACCTGCTGGGGTCGCATTATCTGCAACCGCAGCTAACGTAATTGTTGGCACATTAATTTTTCCAGTATGTGACATCAATGCACGCATTTTGGCAATTGCAGTTGGGTTACCGACAACACGAGGAGCGGCTGGGTTGAGTGGGCTTAAGTAAGCCAACATTCCACTTGCTGCATCAAGGCCACTTAGCGCAGAACCATAGGTATAAAGATCGCTACCTAAACGAGCTGCGTAATCAGTCTTTGTGTTATCAAATACTGTGCCACCACTTTGCAATTCGACATCATAAGTTGCCATGACGCCCAAAATTGCTGCAGCTGTAATATTTTCTAGAGTTCCAAGCGCTGGTGAGATTGCAGCTGCATAAGAAACATAAGCCGATGCAGCGGCTGCAGACGATGTTGGATCGCCAGGACCAGTTGAGTTATCAAAGTGCGCACTCTGTGTTGGAACTCCAGACATCACGCCGACTAATACAAGTGCGGAGCGAGATGGAATTGCCTTTAGAGAAGCTGGCACTGTTGAAGTTGCTGGCCATGCTGGTGCACTTGGGTTTGCCGAAATTGCAGCTTGTAAAGTTCCAGCGACGGTAAGAACTTTTACGATATCGCCCATTGCTTGCGCATAACCGGCAGCACCAGCCGCATAATTACTGCCTACAATTGTTGGATCGAAGAAAGTCTTCAAGCCCCATAGAGCATCACCAGCCATAGTTAATGCAGCTTCAACGGATCCAGCTGCCATACAAAGTGGAGCTGCAGCATCAACCAGAGTTGGATACTTTTCAGCGAGTGCTTGGGTAATGAAACCACCAAGTGATTCGCCCCAAGCAACTACCTTGGTAACTTTTGGAAATTGCTTTTTAATGATTGCAATTAACTCGACGTTGGTCTTTAAACCGCTATCGACGTTCCAACCTTGACGAGCAAAACCAGAACCCGCAACTGCATATCCTTTACCTAACATCGAGGTTGCGACCTGAGTTATCTCGGCCACGGTACGACCAGGTGCTGGTTGTGGAGTGTTAGTTATGACGTAACCACCGACTAGTGGAATTCCAACAGGAATATCAACAAAGTGTCGGTATCCATGCGAGAAGAGAAATAGGGTTCCAGTAAATTTTGCTGGAACTTGTACAACATATGGTGCACCATCAGATGTTGCGCCTACGCATTGCGTAATTACAACTAGGTTGGTACAACTTGGATCTGCGGCATGTGCTGCACTTGGGAGCGCAACCATCGTCATAGTAACTAGCGATGTCGATGCCAAGAAGGCAATGACTTTATTTTTCGTGCTCATTAGATTTTTCATGAGTTACTTGGTAATCCTTTCGCTGGCATTGGCAGACGCTTCTGTTCAGCTTTTACAACTGGACCAGCTGCTGAATCGGTTGTGTACATGGTGTACTTACCATCTACTGACTTAAGTTCGCCAGCGAGGTTGTACTTACCAAACCAGAATCCAGTTTGGCCAACGTGGCTTGTTGCTGAGTATGCAAGAGTTGAATATCCAGCAGTTGCAAATGTTGAGCCCTTCTTTTCAATCGCTGCAATTAGCGATTTACGAGTTGGATTTGAGCCAGCTGCACGAAGTGCTTGCACGACCAAAAGACCTTCGTTCATGCCAACCATTACGTTGTTATCGAAGACTGCGCCAGCGTTATAGGTGGTATTGATTTCACGGAACTGTTTTACATATTCATCCGTTAAATCAGATGAATCGGGGGCCCAGGAAACACCAATTGCGCCGTTCATGAGCGCAGTAGCTTGTGGATTATTTAGCGTTATTTTGATAGTGGTGACATCCGAACCAACTGAACCAAGGATCCATTGTGGTTTGTAACCTCCGGCAGCGGCCACGCCGAGTGCGATTGCATTAGCAGAACCTACGCCGAATAGCACAACAACTTCACACTTGGCAGCGGCAAATTTTCCGACCCAAGTTTGGCCAGTAGCTGAGCTCTGGGTTCCGGAAACATATTTAATAGTTTCAGTAAAAGTTAATCCACCAGTTTTGAATCCGGCAGCAGCATCAGCACCAAAGTCATCGTTCTGTAGCAGTACACAAGTTTTTGCAGTTGGAAGGTTTTCTTTCACATACGTTGCGATGGCTTTTGCTTCCATTACATATGAAGGGAACAATGAGAATGTGGTTGGGAATTTCTTCTTATCTGCAAACCCGCTATATCCGGTATTTACAAAGAGGCTTGGTACGCCGCGGCTAGCAATCTGTACTTTGCTTGCCACCGCTAAATTATTTGCAGTTCCGAGCGCGCCAACCATTGCCATTACTTTATCTTTTAAAATTAATTCGTTGGTTAAATTTATAGCTTGTTGTGGGATGTATTGATCATCTTTAATCACGAGGGTGATCTTGCGACCATTCACGCCACCATTGGCATTTACATAGGCGAAATATGCCTTCATGGCTGGCGCAATTTTGCTATATCCAGGTGATGCTGGTCCAGTTAGCGGCAGAGTAATTCCTAATTTAATTTCGCTGCTACTTACTCCAACTTCGGCATGTGCCGGAATCGCGGAGATCAGCAGAGCGCTGGTTGCAATGGCCGCGGTTGTGACTACACCGAGCCCTTTGCGTTTTGAACCGATCATGTATTTCCTTTCATCGAGGGGTTTACTGCTTCCGTGCTTTATGTTTACGTATCTGTTCTGCTGGGCCGTTTGGAGTAAACAGCACCGTCAAAATCAATAACGTACTCATTATTAAGCCCGGCAAATTTGAGGTTACGCGTTCAGTATCGCCAAGTCTATGTGCAATGACGGTGGCTAACTCTGGAATCGCAACCAAAACTACCGCGCCAAGCATGCTACCCGCGAGGCTAGTTACGCCAGAGAGAATCGCCCCCGTAACGAGCGCAAACGAGAGTCCAAGCTGGAATCCCGTTGGGCCAACGAAGCCAATCATGCCTAAAAGGGTGCCGGCCAGACCAGCCACCCCGGCGCTGATCGTGAAAGCCAATACTTTAGATCCACCTACTTGGATGCCGGAAAGTTGGGCTGCGACTGGATTGCCGCGAAGTGCTTTCCAGGTTCGGCCATATCTACTTGAAGTTATATTTCGAAGAAAGAACATCATCAACATAACATTTGCTAGAACGATCCAAAAAAACCATTTATATAGAGTAAAGCTCTCGCCAAACCATGTGGGTGGTGTGCCCGCAGTGTAATCCAAACCGGTTTCACCATTAAGAACTGTAAATTGATTAGCAAGTGTAGGTAAGCCAACTGCTAGCGCAAGTGTTGCACCCGCTAAGTAAGGCCCCGATAACCGAGCTGCGCCGCCACCCAAAATTGCACCAGCCAGCGCTGCTGAAAGTGTGCCGATAACAAATGTTAAGAAAAGCGGCAGATGCCAATGAATTTGAGTTAGTGCTGCGCTGTACGCACCAATTGCCATAAAGGCGCCATTACCAAGTGAGACTTGCCCTGAGTAACCAGTCAATAAAACTATTGAACTGATACCCAGCGCATAAATTGCAATTTGAGCGCCTTGGTAAACTCGCAGCTCTTCAATTTTTAGCGAAAGCGCTAGTAAAATTAAAGTTGAAAATATAAATAAGAAGAGTCGACGCAGGCTATGCATTTCGCGCCGCCTTGCTGCCGAATAAACCTTGTGGTCGAATTAATAGCACAAGAGCTAAGACGACAAATGTTGCTGGAAAAATAAGTGATGTGCCAATGTAAGTAAGGATAAACGAGAGACCAATTCCAAGAGTTAAACCACCGACCACAGCACCAGTTAAACTTTCAAGTCCACCGATCACAGCAGCAACAAATCCAAATATCAAAAGTGAATCAAGTGAATAAGGAGTAATCGCATCATTTGGTGAAATTAGAATTCCGGCAACTGCTCCAGCAGTGCCCGCAAAAACCCATCCAATTGTGCGAATCGCGCCAACCCTTACTCCAGCTAATCGCGCAATTTCTGGTTGAAATGCTGCTGCACGAAGTGCTAAACCTAAATTGCTCTTCTGAAATATCAGAGTAAAGATAATCATTACCGTTGCAGCGCCAAGAACTATCAGCAGATTCATGCGGGAAAACGGGATGGTGGTGCTACCAAATGTAAATCCATTTGTGGAGACCGGTGGGAAAAATGGTTTTTGATCATTGCCCCAAACCATTCCAATTATGCTTCTAATTAGCCCTAATAATCCAAGCGATGCAATCACCGGCGCTAGCGCTGCGACTGGTCCATCGCTAACATGTTTAAAAAGTGTCCGCATTAACAAAATTTCTACAACAGCTCCAACTAGCGCGCCAGCAATGACGCCACCAATGAATGCCAAAATAAAATTATCGGTTCTAGTTACGATTTCATATGCTATATATGTAGAGAGAATTGCTTGGCCGGCTTGGGCAAAATTAATTACTCGAGTTGATCGCCAAACTAGTACCAGAGCAAGCGCCATCAAGCTATAAATAAACCCATTACTGATTCCAATTAGAAGTGCGTTGATAGCTTGTTGCATTAGTAGCCCAAATACGCGGCATGGAGCGCCGGATTGTTGATTAATTCGGTTGCCGTACCAGTTGCTACAATTTTTCCAAGATTAATGATTATTCCAATATCAGCTATTCGAAGTGCGCTCATAGCATTCTGTTCTACTAAGACTATGGTCAATCCTAATTTATGGCGAAGTTGATCGATAGTATGAAAAATTTGCTCAATGACAAGCGGAGCTAACCCAAGTGATGGTTCATCTAATAAAATTAATTTAGGTCTTGAAATTAGCGCGCGACCAACCGCAAGCATCTGACGTTCGCCACCAGAAAGGGTGTCCGCACGTTGGCTTAATCGCTCGCCTAACCTTGGAAATAACTCCAAAACTTCTTTTGTAACTGCTGCTACATCTTTCTTATCTTTTCGCCAGATTCCACCTAAAGCTAGATTTTCTGCAACCGTAAGTTCCGGAATAACAGATTTGCCTTCCGATACATGTGATATTCCGTGGCGAACTAAATTTTCTGGTTTCTTTCCAAGAATATTTTCACCGATCCACTGAGCGCTCCCACCGCTAGCTTGCTTTAAACCGGAAAGTGTTCGCAAAAGCGTGGTTTTACCAGCTCCATTAGAGCCAATAACGGCAGCTAATTGACCAGGTTCAACTGTAAATGAAATTCCGTTAAGGGCAGTAATTGCACCATGATCTACCACCAAATCTTTAACAGTTAAACCGCTCATGCGTCACCTGCGCTCGTGCCTAGATATGCGGCGATTACTGCCGGATCATTTCTAACATGTGAGATAGATCCAGAAGAAATTACTTCACCAAAATTAAGCACATAAATACGATCGCAAACCGACATCACAACATCCATGTGATGTTCAACCAAAATTATCGCGCAGATTGATTTTAAATTTGAAATAACACCATTGAGCCACGAAATATCGGCAGCACCGAGACCGCCTGCTGGTTCATCTAATAATAAAATTCGTGGTTCGCTAACTAACGCTCGCGCAATTGAAACTCGCTTTGTATCTGGGTATGAAAGCGTATCCGCACGGCGATTAGAAAGTTCGCCAGCATAAACTCGCTCAAGGGCTAACTGAGCCCGCTCTTTTAATTGGGATTCATCTTTATTAGATAAACCAAGTGCAGATCTAATTAGCCCACTCTTTGCAAATTTATTAGCCCCAACCATCACATTTTCCAAAACAGTTAAATCTGGAAAAAGTCCTACTCCTTGCAAAGTTCTGGAAATTCCTAAATCAACTAATTGATTAGGTTTTGGCCAATTTTGCGCTTCACCGTCAAGGGAAAGTTTTCCTGATGTTGCTGCCACTAGTCCAGAGATAGCATTAAAGGCTGTAGTTTTACCAGCGCCATTTGGCCCAATTAGCCCAACCACTTCACCTGGATTTAAATCCAAATAAACATTTGAAAGCGCTTTTAAACCGCCAAAATTAACCGAAAGTGCTTCAATAGAAAGAAGGGTCGCTTCCTTACTCACAACGCTCCATTCTTAATTTACCTGTTATAGATTCTAGGCACTCGAGCCGCGATTCGGGTAACAATCTCATAATTAATAGTGGCACTTGCGCTCGCCCAATCATCGGCTGTGTATTCCCCCGCATTTCCAGGGCCAAAAACAATAACTTCATCCCCCGTGATCGCCTTCGAATTTGCGCCTAAATCAACCACAAATTGATCCATGGAAACTCGACCAATGATTGGTGCGCGTTCGCCATTTATAAAAACTCCAGTAGCGCTTGTTGCATTTCTTGGGATGCCATCTGCATAACCCATAGCAACAATGCCAACTTTAGTTTCTGAAGTTGTAACTGCACTTCCACCATATCCGACCGCGACGCCAGCGGGAACTTGTTTAACTAAATACAATTTGGCACGAAGTGTCATCGCTGGAATAAGTCCTAAAGATTTTGAAGTACCCATAGTTTTCAGATCTGGCGATAGACCATACATAGCTATTCCAAGTCGCACAAAATCAAAACTTGCACTTGGGTTAGAAAGGGCTGCAGCAGAGTTTGCTAAATGTAAATACTTTGGCGTTACCCCGGTTGCTTTTAATTCTGTTAAAAGGTCGGTAAATTTCTTAACTTGAAGTTGGTTTGCAATTTCATTAGGTTCATCTGCTCTAGCAAAATGTGAGAAGAATCCAACGAGTTCTACTTTCTCATTTAGTGTGGCTGCCGATACTTTCTTTAGAAATGTTGGCCATTCATTTAAGACACCACCGCGCGTCATGCCAGTATCAACTTCAATGTGAATGTGCGGTGTTATACCAGTTCGCTCTCCTGCTGCCAGTACTTTTTCGAGCAATGCAATTGATGAAATCCCTAAATCAATATCGTGGCGTAGCGCACTGTCAAAATCTTCGCAGATCGGAGTTAGCCAAGCAATGATTGGTAATGAGAGTCCATGAGTTCGCAAATTAATAGCTTCTTCAATAAGAGCAACGCCTAACCATTTTGCACCGGCATCGGTAGCCGCTTGTGCGATTGGAACTAAGCCGTGTCCATAGGCATCTGCTTTCACAACAGCACATACATCTACTTTCGTTTCTTTAATAACTTTACGAACATTGGCTGCGATGGCCGATAAATCCACTTCAATTTGGGCTCTGGTCATTGTTAACTTAATTCCGCTCAATTATTACAACTGCAGAAGCAATTCCGGCATCATGTGAAAGTGATAAATGGACGCTCGAGCCATCGATTAAATCTGCGATAACTCCACGAAATAAAAATGCTGGTTTTCCAGATTCTAAATTAATGACTTCAGCATCATGCCAAGGTAAGCCTTTATTAGTGCTCAACGCTTTTGCTAACGCCTCTTTTGCGGCAAACCTCGCGGCCAATGAAGAGATTGGTAGCGCTGCTTCGGTCGTTGTAAATAGCCGTTCTTTTAAATTGGGTGTGCGCTCGAGGGAATCAGCAAAGCGCTGGATGTCGACGACATCTATTCCTACGCCTTCAATCATTTACTCACCCACAATTCAAATTAATTAGTTGGAATAGTTTATGACGGTTGTCGCTTTGAAGGAACAAATCGATCGACTGCGATTACTGCAACCAAGAGCGCACCACCGATAAAAAGTCCGCCGATTAAGTCTGATAACCAATGAGTATTGCGGAAGAGCGAAACTAAACATACGCCAGCAGTGATGAGTACAACTAGCCAAGTAAGCCGCATTCCTTCAAATGGTTCGCGGTGGGTATATCGAAAGATCAAGTATGAAAGCAATCCCCAAGTTAGCAGCGCATTCGCAGCATGACCGCTTGGATAAGAAAGTCCGCCGGAATAAAGTAAATCCACATTTAATCTTGGCTTGGTACGGCCAAATCCTAACTTTGCTAACCCAACTACCAGATTTAAGGCAAGTAGTGAGAGCAGCGACAGATTAAATGGTCGCCAAGATTTGAAACGGCGACAGATTAAAAGCGCAGACACCAACAAAATTGTGGCAGTAATACCGCGTAACCCGAGATTATCTATCTGCATTAAGAAAAAATTAGTTATTGCAGAAAATTTTGGACGATCTGCGTTGGCGATAATTGCATCTAAATGCACCAGCGGTCCATTAATCACTACTTGATGCGTAACTATTAAGAAACCAATAAAGAGTAGGCTGGACCATTCCATCGCTTTAATCATCTGGCGGCGGCGATTATCTATAGCTACTTGCGGGCTCACTTATTCAACCGTTACCGATTTAGCTAGATTTCTTGGTTGATCAACATCACTACCGCGCGCAACAGCCATTTCATAGGCGAAAATTTGGAGTGGCACGATTGCAAGTATTGGTTGTAACAATTGATTAGAAGTAGGAATACGAATTACATGTACAACATCTGGAACTATCGTTTCCGAATCAGCAATCACAATTACATTTGCACCACGGGCACGAACTTCTTGAATATTGCTCGCCATTTTCTCTCGTAATTCACTTTTCTGTGGCGGCATTATTGCTATGACTGGCGTTCCAGATTCAATCAAAGCGATTGGACCATGTTTCAATTCGCCACCAGCAAAACCTTCAGCATGCATATATGCCAACTCTTTTAATTTCAGTGCACCTTCTAGCGCAGCTGGATAGCCAACATGTCTACCTAAAAAAAGCACTGATGTTGCATTTTTGAAACCACGGGACATTTCCCTAAGTGGTTCTGCAGTTTCTAATATTTGTTCCACTTTAGCTGGGAGCGCTAATAGCTCTTCAATCAAACCAGTGACTTCACTCGGTTTTAATGCGCCATTCTTATCAGCTATATAAAGTGCAATTAGCGCAGTTGCGATTATCTGGGTGATTAGAGCCTTTGTTGAAGCTACCGCAATCTCTGGGCCAGCATGGGTGTATATCACCGCATCTGATTCGCGTGGAATTGTCGAACCGTTTGTATTGCAAATTGATATTACTTTTGCGCCGAGTGATTTTGCGTGGCGCGCTGCCATTAAAGTATCCATCGTCTCGCCAGATTGCGAAATTGTAATAACTACCGTTTTCTTGGTGAGAACAGGTCGGCGATATCTAAATTCTGATGCAAGTTCAACATCGACTGGAATTTTTGCCCAAGTCTCTATTGCATATTTACCGATTAAGCCAGCGTGGTAAGCAGTGCCACATGCCAAAATTAGAATTCTTTCAGCGCTTAACAGCTCCGGCAGGTTATCTAGCTCGGTTATCGCGATGTGGGAATTTTCCGTGAAACGACCTAATAAAGTATCGGCAATCGATTTTGGTTGTTCAAATATTTCTTTTAACATGAAATGTGGGTAGCCGCCTCGTTCGGCTGCGCTGGCATCCCAAGTAATTTCATAAGCTCTTGGAGTAAGAGCTTTTCCGTTTAAATCTGTAACAATCACTTGATCAGGAGTTACATCTACAACTTCATCTTGGCCAAGTTCTAACGCGCTCTTAGTGTAAGAAATAAATGCAGAGACATCAGAAGCTAAAAAATTCTCGCCCTTTCCAACACCAACAACTAGCGGTGAATTTCGACGCGCTCCCACAATTCGTTCTGGCGTGTCTGAATGAATCGCCAATAACGTGAATGATCCGCGAAGTTCTTTACAGACTGCACGCATAGCAGCGGCTAAGTCACCACCATTTTTTATTACGGCATCGCTAAGTAAATGTGTGACAGATTCAGTATCAGTTTCAGAGGTAAATTTATGGCCACGCTTTTCTAACACTGCTCGCAATTCCAAATAGTTTTCAATAATTCCATTATGAATAACGGCTAACTTGCCATCATTTGAAAGATGCGGATGTGCATTTGAATCAGTTGGTCCGCCATGGGTGGCCCAACGAGTATGTCCAATGCCACTATATGAATTTTCGTGCGAATGGTTTAACTCCGCTTCTAAATTAGCGAGCTTGCCAGCTTTTTTTTCTACAAATAATTTTTCACCTTTAGTTGTAGTTAGCGCAACGCCAGCGGAGTCATATCCGCGGTATTCCAACCGGCGTAGCCCTTCTAATACTGGATTGAGCGCGGCTTTTTTGCCGGTATATCCGACGATGCCGCACATATGAGGTACCCCTTAAACAAGTTTTAAAGCGAGAGTTCAGATTTTACTAGTGCAGCGAGCGAAGTTGCTAACTCCTGCGCATCTGTTTCCGATTCAGCTTCAACCATTACGCGGATCAAAGGTTCAGTACCGGATGCACGAAGCAGAACCCGACCAGAGCTTCCTAATTTCACTTCAGCTGCTGTTACTGCAGCCGCAATTACCGTGTTCGTAGAAATTTTTGCTTTATCTACGCCAGCGACATTTATTAATACTTGCGGATAACGCACCATAATCTTTGCTAAATCCCTCAAAGATTTCTTACTTGTTGCCACCTCTTGAAGTAAATGAAGTGCAGTTAATGCGCCATCACCAGTATTAGCAAAGTCGCGCATGATGATGTGACCAGATTGTTCGCCGCCAAGTGTGTGGTTCTCTGCAATCATTTTTTCTAATACATATCGATCGCCAACTGGCGTAATCGCAACTTTGATACCTTTGCTTTGCATTGCGCGAATAAAACCTAAATTTGTCATTACGGTACCGACCACAGTTTTGCTCTTTAAACTACCGTTTCGCATCTGGGCATCAGCCAAAATTGCCAGAATAAAGTCGCCATTAATTTCGTTACCTTCATTATCAATGGCAAGCACTCGATCAGCGTCACCATCATGGGCAATTCCAATATCGGCTTTCTCAGCTTTTACTTTTGCTTTTATATTATCTAAATGGGTTGAACCGCAATTATGATTGATATTTAAGCCGTTTGGCGTATTTGAGATTGCGATTACTTCAGCACCGGCGCGACGATATGCTTCAGGAGCTACGATTGAAGAAGCGCCGTTTGCACAATCAACCACAATTTTAATTCCAGTTAATTTTGTCTTTACAGATGAAAGCAAATGTGTTAAGTAACGTTCGCTGGCACTCTCATCAATAATGATTCGGCCAACGTTTGTACCAGTTGGTCGATCCCAGGGTTCGCCAAGATGAGCCTCGATTGCAGCTTCCAGTGAATCATCTAATTTGCCGCCACCGCGAGCAAAAAACTTAATTCCGTTATCTGGCATTGGATTATGCGATGCGCTAATCATTACACCGAGATCTGCGCCATCTGCCGCTACTAAATGTGCAATTGCTGGAGTTGGTAAAACGCCAACGCGATAAACATCAACACCAGCACTTGCTAGGCCAGCACAAACCGCTGCTTCTAAAAATTCACCAGATGCGCGCGAATCTTGACCAACAATTGCTTTTGGTTTATGTCCGGCAAATGCGCCAACTTCAGCCAAAACGTGTGCGGCGGCAATGGCTAAATCAACGGCAAGCTCAGCGGTTAGATCTTTATTAGCAACGCCTCTGACGCCATCTGTTCCGAAGAGCGTCATGATGCGGGAGCGATATAAATTAACGCTTGCTGTATTGGGAACGCTTACGGGCCTTCTTTAGACCGTACTTCTTCCGTTCAATTACTCGTGCATCACGAGATAGGAAGCCAGCTTTCTTTAAAGCTGGGCGATGGGCATCAGTGTCAATGAAGTTTAGTGCGCGAGCAACACCAAGACGTAGCGCGCCAGCTTGGCCAGAAATTCCGCCACCATCAATACGAGCAATGATGTCGTACTTACCTTCAACGCCAACTGTGCGAAGTGGTTCCGAAACTAATTGTTGGTGAACTTTGTTTGGGAAATAAACATCGAGAGTACGGTCATTAACTACCCATCGACCAGTGCCAGGGATTAAGCGAACTCGTGCAACGGCCTCTTTACGACGACCAGTGCCACCGCCAGGTGCAGTAATTGCCGGGCGATTAGTTGCAGCAGCAGGTGTGCTGGTGCTGTACGACGTTGGGATTTCGTCGTTATCTACTGCGAGTTCGCGATCTGACATTTTCTCTCTTTTTCTATTTGTGATTGGTTAAATTTACTTGGCTGAGTTAATCATTTGGGACACTTGTGTGAAAACGTATGGTGCTGGGTTTTGGTTTGCGTGTGGGTGCGCAGGACCGGCATAAACTTTAAGTTTGTTGCCGACAACTTTGCCAAGTGAATTCTTTGGCAACATACCCTTAATCGCTTTTTCGACCGCACGAGTTGGGTGCTTAACCATCAAATCAACATAAGCTGTTGAGGTCATGCCGCCTGGGAAACCAGAGTGGTGGTGCGCAAACTTTTGTGCAGCTTTTTGTCCAGTAAGAACAATTTTGTCGGCGTTGATAACAATTACGAAATCGCCCATATCCATATGTGGTGCAAAAGTAGGTTTATGTTTTCCACGAAGGAGTACAGCTGCAT
The DNA here is from genome assembly GCA_014190155.1 of Actinomycetes bacterium. Lineage (GTDB taxonomy): Bacteria > Actinomycetota > Actinomycetes > Nanopelagicales > Nanopelagicaceae > UBA7398. The sequence goes on from BJFY01000003.1 coordinate 122,011, forward strand.
GGCTTGCTAGCCGACCGAGAACCACATCGGTTGCATCAATGACATGCCACTTGCGCGCCTCATCGCCAGGCTTAGGACTATAAGTACGCACAGCAGTAACTCGCTCTCTAATCTATTTATTACTATCTAACGAACTAGATAATCGACCTTACGAGGGTAAAGCCAGGAACCGTAGATTACCTGCCCAGCGTGCGGTGGGTCAAAATGGCTTAAATCAATGCTCCCAGACGGGCGTAGGGCTCTCAAAGACTTGGCCATTAGCCCCAAAAATCAGATATCTAGTGAAGCCGCGGGAGAACCAGCGATCGTGCGTAACCGCAAAGACCGTTCCTTCGTAACTTTCGAGCGCACCTTCTAACGCTTCTGCGCTAGCTAAATCTAAATTATCGGTAGGTTCATCGAGCAATAAAAGCGTTGAGCCTTGTAGCTCTAATAAGAGAACTTGAAAGCGCGCTTGCTGGCCTCCCGAAAGCGTTGTGAATTTCTGCTCTGCTTGCGCGCTTATTTCATAACGTCCTAAAACGCTCTTTGCGCCACCAAGTTGGAGTGAATGTTCATTCCACAAAATCTCTAACAGTGTTTGACCAATAAATTCAGGGTGTGAATGGGTCTGCGCAAAAAATCCCGGCTTAACTCGCGCTCCTAATTTAAATGAACCGGTATGTGCAACTTTGCTTTCGCCAGAAAGTAACCGTAAGAAATGTGATTTACCAGTTCCGTTTTTTCCTAAAACTGCGACACGGTCTCCAAAAAATACTTCAAAAGTAAATGGTTCGGTTAAATTATCTAAAGCTAGGTTTTCGCAAGTAAACACCCGCTCGCCCGTTCGCCCACCTTTTAGCCCAACCCGAACATCTTGTTCTAGCGGTGGTGCTGGCGGTGGGCCAACTTCTTCAAATTTCCTGAATCTAGTTTGCATCGCTCTATATTTAGAAGCCATATCTGGCGAACTTGCTGCTTGTGCTTGGAGCGTTCGAACTAAATCTTTAAGACGATCGCGCTCTTGCTCCCAACGAAGTAGTAACTCGGCGAACCGAGCATTTCTGGCTTTACGCGCATCATGCCAAGTTTCAAAATTACCACCATGCATCCAAGTAGTATTTCCAAGCGCACCTTGTTCTAAGGTAACAATTTTATTTGAGACTGAATTTAAAAGTTCGCGATCATGGCTCACAAAAAGCACCGTTTTTTTAGATGAAATCAACTCATTTTCTAACCACCGTTTTGATGGCACATCTAAATAGTTATCTGGTTCATCTAGTAATAAAACTTCTTCAGGACCGCGCAGTAATACTTGTAGAACAACTTTTTTCTGTTCGCCACCAGAAAGGGTGGCTGCTTCTCGGTCCGCGACCTCGTCAAATGTTTTACCTAGGGCTTCGGTACAGCATTGATCCCACATAACTTCGGCGTCATATCCCCCAATGTCACCCCAATCTGAGAGCGCTTGCGCATATAACATCTGTTCTTTTTCGCCATCTTGCCCAGTGGTCATTGCGAGATTCATCGCACCTTCAGCATCAGTTAATTTCTTGGAAGCGATTCGAATTTTCTCTTGCGAAACTGATATTAATAAATCTCTTACGGTAGAACCATCTCTTACCGTTCCGATGAATTGGCGCATCACTCCTAAACCGCCGGAAATCGCAACTTTGCCGCTCTCGGGTTCTAAGTCTCCAGAGATCATTCTTACTAGCGTGGTTTTGCCAGAACCGTTTGGCCCAATTAACGCGACTTTTGCGCCTTCGCCAACTCGAAATGAAACATCATTAAGAAGCACTCGCCCATCTGAAAGTGAATACTCAATTCCAATTACATCTATATGTCCCATTTTTATTAATACGCAATACTCTGCAAAGTTAGGCCGCGCGCGGGAAAAACTAAGCTATCACTAATGCGAGTTTTGTCTTCAAGAATAGTTTTGATCCATTCTGGTTCGAATCTGCCTTCAGCAACGCAAGCTGCTGCTCCAACCATGTTGCGAACCATGGAATAGCAAAATGCGTCACCGATTACATCAGCTCGTAGAAAACCATCACTGCCACGTTCCCAATTAAATTTTTCCAACGTTCTAATCGTGGTAGCGCCAGTATCTGGCTTACAGAAAGTTGCAAAATCATGTTTACCAATTAAGTAATTACTCGCTGCTTGTAACCGATCTAGATCTAATTTGCGGTACCAAGAAGTGGTATCAAAGCGCGCTAACGGTGGGATAGTTTGCAGCCCGTCGGCAATTTTATAAATGTAGTGTCGACTGATTGCAGAAAAACGGGCATGAAAATTACTTGGTGCTGGGACGGCTGAAATAATGCGAATATCTTCAGTGAGAATCCGATTTAATTTATAGGCAAAATTATCAACTTCCCAGGCATTTTCGTCGCGGTCTAAGTTCGGCAAATCAAAGTGGGCAACTTGTTGCGCTGCATGTACGCCAGCATCGGTCCTGCCCGCGGCTGTTAACTCGATAGGCTCGCGAGTAAAAGTTTCCAGCGCGCTCTCCATCGTGCTCTGAATTGTTACTTGATCGGGTTGCTTAGCCCAGCCAGCAAAATTGCTGCCATCATAAGAAAAATCTAACCGGATACGAAAAAACCCACTCTCAGGTTTGAGAGTGGGTTCCATCGTTAATCTATTTTGTGAAGCGTTACTTTACTTAGCGACAGCTTTCTTAGCTGCAGCTTTCTTCTTCGGTGCAGCAGCTTTCTTTGTGGCTTTCACTGCTTCATCAACTGTTGCAGTTTTAGCAGATACGCCATCTACAAGTACTTCGATAACTGCCATTGGCGCGTTATCGCCCTTGCGTGGGCCAATCTTTGTGATGCGGGTATAGCCACCTTTGCGCGCTTCAAATCGTGGACCGATTTCAGTAAAGAGAGTGTGTACCACGCTCTTATTTGTAATCTGTGCCATTACTAAACGGCGTGCTGCAAGGTCACCCTTTTTCGCATGAGTGATTAACTTTTCAGCTAGTGGACGTAACCGCTTTGCTTTCGCTTCAGTTGTGGTGATTTTTCCATGTTGGAAAAGTTGTTCCGCAAGTGTGCGTAGCAATAAACGTTCATGTGATGGGCTCGAGCCGAGGCGTGGGCCTTTACTTGGTCTTGGCATTATCTATTCCCTACCTTATGCCTGCTCTGAATCGACAAGATCATCATCAACATCAGCGCCATAGTTCTGGTGCTTTGTTGGATCGAAGCCGGCTGGTGAATCTTTGAGTTCCATACCCATTGATACCAATTTAGCCTTAACTTCGTCGATTGATTTTGATCCGAAATTACGGATATCCAATAGATCAGCTTCGCTGCGGCTAACGAGTTCTCCAACAGTGTGGATTCCTTCACGCTTTAAGCAGTTATATGAGCGCACAGTTAGATCTAGATCTTCGATTGGAAGTGCTAGGTCTGCTGCGAGGGCTGCATCTTGAATGGAAGGACCGAGGTCAATTCCTTCAGCTGCATAGTTAAGTTCGTGTGCTAGACCGAAGAGTTCAACAAGTGTCTTACCTGCAGATGCCATTGCATCGCGAGGTGAGATTGAACGCTTGGTTTCAACATCAAGAATTAAACGATCGAAGTCAGTACGTTGTTCAACACGAGTTGCTTCTACCTTGTAGGTAACGCGAAGTACTGGTGAATAAATGGAGTCAACCGGAATTCTTCCAATCTCAGCGCCAACTTGCTTGTTTTGAACTGCAGTTACATAACCGCGACCGCGTTCAATAGTAATTTCAATTTCAAGGTTTGCTTTTGCGTTCAAGGTTGCGATGTGAAGATCAGGGTTATGAACTTCAACGCCAGCCGGAACTGCAACATCAGCACCAGTTACTTTGCCATCTCCGTTTTTACGGATGTAAGCAACAGTTGGCTCATCGTTATCGGATGCGAAAACTAGGTTCTTGATGTTGAGGACGATCTCAGTGAGATCTTCTTTTACGCCTTCAATGGTGCTGAACTCGTGGAGCGCACCGGCCACGCGGATGCTAGTGATAGCAGCGCCTGGGATTGAAGAGAGCAGGGTACGACGTAGTGAATTTCCAAGTGTGTAACCAAAGCCAGGTTCTAACGGTTCAATAATGAATCGGGAACGGCCTTCGTTTACTACTTCCTCGGAAAGGACGGGACGTTGTGCAATTAGCACTGGGTTCCTCCATAGGTCTGGGACATCCGCTATTTGATGTCGCCTGGGTTGGTACGGTTTTTAGTTTTTTTAAATCTTTAAATCAGCTTTTACTTGGAGTAAAGCTCAACGATTAGTTGTTCTTGGACTTGAGTATCAATCACAGCGCGGTTTGGTTGACCGTGGATGATTATGCGCATCTGTGAATGCACAACTTCCATCCATGCTGGTACTGATTTTTCGCCGAATTCGGCGCTCGCCACGATGAATGGCGTCAAGTCTTGGGATTTTTCAACAACATCAACGATGTCGTAGATGGATACACGATAAGAAGGAATATCAACCTTCTTGCCGTTAACCAAGATATGCCCGTGACGAACAACTTGGCGGGCCATGTCGCGGCTCTTTGCAAAGCCGGCGCGATATACCACGTTATCCAAGCGAGTCTCAAGCAGAATTAACAAGTTCTCACCAGTCTTGCCAGCGAGACGACTTGCCTCTTCATAATAATTTCGGAATTGACGTTCTAGAACACCATAAATACGTGCGCATTTTTGCTTTTCGCGCATCTGTAATAAGTATTCAGAATCCTTGGAACGACCACGACCGTGTTGCCCTGGTGGGTATGGCCGAGATTCGATCGGACACTTTGGTCCATCGCACTTAGAGCCCTTAAGGAAGAGCTTTACTTTTTCGCGACGGCAGCGCTTGCAATCTGCACCGGTATAACGAGCCATTTAGTTTCTTCCTTCCTTAAACTCTACGAGGTTTTGGTGGACGGCAACCGTTATGTGCCATTGGAGTTACATCAGAGATGGCTCCAACTTCTAAACCGGCTGCTTGAAGTGAACGAATTGCAGTTTCGCGACCAGAGCCTGGGCCCTTTACGAAAACATCTACTTTTTTCAAACCATGTTCTTGCGCTTTACGAGCAGCAGATTCTGCAGCAAGTTGAGCAGCGAACGGAGTTGATTTTCGAGATCCCTTGAAACCAACTTGGCCTGATGAAGCCCAAGAAATTACGGCGCCGGATGGATCAGTTATCGAAATAATGGTGTTATTAAAGGTGCTCTTGATATAGGCATGGCCGAAGGCAATATTTTTCTTTTCCTTCTTGCGCGCCTTTACCTTACCTTTTACGGCAGTTTTAGCAGTTGCGGTTTTAGCTTTTGGGGCGGCCATTACTTGGTCTCCTTCTTCTTACCAGCAATTGCGACACGTGGACCCTTACGAGTTCGTGCATTGGTGTGAGTACGTTGGCCACGAACTGGAAGTCCCTTACGGTGACGAATTCCTTGGTAGCACTGAATTTCAACTTTACGACGGATGTCGCCAGAGACTTCACGGCGAAGGTCACCTTCGATTTTATAATTTGCTTCGATGTACTCACGAAGCTTGATGAGATCTGGCTCTTGCAGATCCTTAACGCGGATATCTGGCGAAACACCGGTCGCTGCAAGAGTTGCATGCGCGCGGGTTTGACCGATTCCAAAAATATATTGAAGTGCAACCTCAAGCCGTTTTTCACGCGGCAGGTCGACGCCAACTAGACGGGCCATTTACATACCTATTCCATTATTCCGAAGGTCCTGAGCAGTGCTTCTCTTTCGAGCTTCCGCCTTCGGGCAGAAGGTTTAGTAGTTTCCTACTAATTGCACCACACGTACTTTTATTTAGTTATAACTGCTGTAAAGAAGTTGTAAAGAATTAGCCTTGACGTTGCTTGTGACGAAGGTTGTCGCAGATAACCATGACGCGACCATTACGACGTACAACTTTGCACTTGTCGCAAATCTTCTTCACGCTTGGTTTAACCTTCACAACATCCTCGTTTCGTAACGTAACTAATTATTTATAACGGTAAATAATTCGACCTCTAGTGAGGTCATATGGACTCAACTCCACGATCACACGGTCAGATGGCAAAATGCGAATGTAGTTCTGTCGCATCTTCCCGCTGATATGCGCGAGGACGTTATGTCCATTTGTAAGCTCAACGCGAAACATTGCGTTTGGTAAAGCTTCAGCCACGGTGCCCTCGATTTCGATTGCACCTTCTTTTTTGGCCAAGCACTACCTACTAACTCTCGTTTAACGAATTTACTTACATGCTTCCGCTCAGCCAGCTACTTTCAAATTTCTTCAAAGCAACGCGCCGATAGGCAGAGGATTAGTTTAGGCGGGGCGGCGGTAGAAGGGAAATCCGTTGGAAGCTACGCGGGAATTACCTGGACCGGGGCGCCCAAATCGAGGTTTCCGATATGGCCTTGGCCAATTAGGGCCGCTGGTCGAGAACTCATGCTTGCAATCGCGGATTCCAAATTAACGCCAAGATCCAATAACAAATTAAGGGAACCATAAAGCGACTCAACTCCCCCGGCTAGCACGCCATCGCTTCGAACTGCGCGACCTGCTTTGACTTCTACTTCAAAAGTTCCAAATGGAAATTTACCGTCGCCAAGTCCGGCTGGTGCAACTGCATCGTTGGTTACTACAAATCGATCTGGCGCTGCTGCCACCGTTGCTTGTACAACTTCTGGCGCAACGTGCACGCCATCGACAATAATTTGAATGGTTACATCTTCTCGTTCAAGCGCCACCCCAACTAACCCAGGTGCGCGCGAACTCATTGGCGACATCGCGTTCCATAAATGAGTAACAGTTTTAGCGCCAGCATCAAAACCTGCATTAGCTTCATCTGCGGTCGCGCTGGAATGTCCAAGTGAAACCACAATTCCCATTGCATTTAAATGTTTAATTACTTCAATCGCGCCGGGAAGTTCTGGTGCGATAGTCACCATTGCAACCGAACCGGCTCGCAAATATTTTCCAATTAAATCTAAATCTGGAGTTTGAACATAAGCTAACGGATGCACACCTGGCTTAGTATTTGAGATAAATGGACCTTCGAGATGGATACCAAGAATTTTTGCTTCACCGCTCTCGGTCTCGCGTTTTGCATTTTCAATTAAATCCATAACTCTTAACGTCTCTGAAATTGGTCCAGTAATTAAAGTTGGTAAGTAACCAATTACACCTTGTTGGTAAAGAGATTTTGAAACTTTCTTTATATCTGAAACTGTTTTCGCAGAAAGTAAATCTATGCCGCCATGACCATTTACTTGCAGATCTACAAACCCTGGAATAGCTAACCCAGATCTACCTGCAGTTTCACCATAAGAAGTCAGAGAACGATCTTTCACAACAATTCCACCGTTTACCCAATGTTGATTTATCAACGCTTTTTCCGTTGGAACTGCACCAGATTCGATAAAAGTTGAGATCATTTAGTCTTAGTAACTTTCAATAACCCAATTGGCGCATCTGGATTTAAACCATTTTTAAGAGCAAGCAACATTGCAAACTGTTGCAAAACGATGCTATCTGCAATCACGGCAAGCATTTCTGGAAGGCTGGCACCGCCTAAGGAAATCTCCCCACTATGTAATTCAAATCCGCAGCCAATCCAGTAAATATGTGGCGTAATTTCCCGAATTCGCGTAACCGTAGCTGCCATTCCCGCGCTAGCTACACCCGTAGGAGCTAAGAAAATAACGCGCGAGTTTTTATGAAGTGAGGAAATCGGCCCGTGCAAATAATCGGCTGATGAAAAAGATGAGACTGGAATCTTTAAAGTTTCTTGGATTTTTAACGCAGTTTCATGGGCATTTGCATATGCAAAGCCGCGACCTAGCGTGGTGATGCCAAAGGAATGATCAAAGCTATCCACTATTTTTGAAATCGCTTCAATATTTCCGACTGCGGTATTAGATTCGCGTACAAGTGCCGCAAAGTCGACCTCAGATTTTGCCCAAGCCGAAACAACTAATAGCGAAAGTAACAGCTCGGCAGAATAACTTTTTGTGGCCGCAACTGCTTTCTCTTCGCCAGCCTCTAAATAAAGATGGAGGTCGGCGGACTTTGCAAGTGGACTATTTACATCATTTGTGAGGGCTAATACTTTTGCACCGCCAATTTTCGCGGCTTGCGCATAATTAATGAGATCGGGTGATTGACCACTCTGGCTCAGCGCAATGACTAAACAATTCTTAAACTTCAATTTCGTTTGATAAACCGTTACAACAGATGGTGAGGCTAAGCCACATGGAATTCCAATTTTAGTTTCAATCAAATATTTCAAATATAGCGCTGCGTTATCGGAAGTGCCGCGAGCTAGCAAAATAACAGAATCAAAAGAATCTAATGGCAACTTTTGAACTTGGGCAGTAATGGTGGCGGCCTTATCGGCAATCTTCTGAAAAATACTCGGAATTTGCGCGATTTCCGCCCGCATCAGCGAACCGTTATTACTCATGGCTAATTTTGGCACAGTTGGTGCTAATAAGGAAAAACTAAGAGAGTAACGAAGATATTTCTACGCCTAACGCGCTTAATTTAGCTTTACCGCCATCATGCGCAGTCAGCACAAAAGGTTTTCCATCGGGCAAGATTGCAAATGAATTTTCAAAGTGTGCACCGCGGGATTTATCGGTAGTTACTACAGTCCAATCATCTGATAACACTTTAGTTTTATCAGTGCCTCGAGTAATCATTGGTTCGATGGCTAACGCCATTCCAATCATAATTTCTGGACCGTTTCCAGCTTTACCAAAATTTAGAATGTGCGGTTCTTGATGCATTTCACTACCAATTCCATGGCCACCGTATTCACGCAAAATTCCATATTTACCTTGGGAAATTATATATTGCTCAATTGCGTAACTCATATCGGTTAGCTTGCCGCCACATTTTCCGGCTGCAATACCGCGCCACATCGAAGCTTCACATACATCTAACATTTTTTGATCAGTGGAATCGATTGGATCTACAATTACCGAAAATGCGGCATCACCGTGCCAACCTTCAATAATCGCTCCGCAATCAATTGAAACTAAATCACCTGGCATAATCATGCGGTCGCTAGGAATGCCATGCACAATTTCTTCATTGATTGAGGTACAAATAGTTCCAGTAAATCCGTGATAGCCCTTGAAATTAGATTTGCCACCACCGCGGCGGATATTAGCTTCCGCAATTGCATCTAGTGCGCTGGTAGTAATTCCAGGTTTAATATTTTCTTTCACTAAATCTAAAGTCTCTCTAACTAATAGACCAGCCTTGCGCATTGATTTAAGTTGCGCCAAATTCTTAATTTGGATTGCCATTTAATTACCGTTTGTAAGGGCGTCGATAGCTCGTTTTGAAATATCTGCTACTTCACCAAGAGCCGATATGCTTTTCAGTAAACCAGTTTTTTGATAGAAATCAATAATTGGCGCAGTCTGTTCTGCATATACATTGAGGCGATGCTTAATTACTTCAGCTTTATCGTCTTCGCGTTGATATAACTCGCCATCACAATTTTCACATTTTTTAGTAGTATCAGAATAAATGTTGCCACAACCGCGACAAGTTCGACGTGAAGATAAACGTTTGATGATCTCTTCGTTCTCAATTTTCAATTCAAGTACGGCATCAAGTGGCGTGTCGACAGCGGTTAAAGCGCTATCTAGGAATTCAGCTTGGTCGACATTTCGTGGATAACCATCGAGAAGGAAACCATTTCCAACATCGCCATGGGTAAAGCGATCCTTAACCATCTCGTTAGTAATGGAATCTGGAACTAGATTTCCATTATCCATAAATGATTTGGCTTGAATTCCAAGTGGTGTGCCATTTTTTAAATTCAATCGGAAAATATCACCAGTAGATATATGTGGAACCGCAAAGTGCGAAGCGAGGAAAACTGCTTGCGTTCCTTTGCCAGCGCCTGGTGGTCCAACCAGGATTAATCGCATTAGCGCAAGAACCCCTCATAAGAGCGTTGTTGTAATTGGCTCTCGATCTGTTTTGCGGTATCTAAACCAACACCAACAACGATCAAGATTGCAGTTCCGCCGAATGGGAAATTCTGGGAAGCGCCAAAAAGCACTAACGCAATAATCGGAATTACTGCAACAAACGCTAAGTAAAGCGAACCTGGAGCAGTAATACGAGAAAGCACATATTGCAGATATTCCGAAGTTGGTCGACCAGCACGAATACCTGGAACGAAACCACCGTACTTCTTCATATTCTCTGCAACTTCATCTGGATTAAATGTAATTGCGACATAGAAATAGGTAAAGAAAATAATTAATAGCGCATATGAAGCGATGTAGATTGGGTGATCTCCCTTAACAAAGTTACGGGAAATCCAAATTGCCCAACCCGATGTGCTATTTGAGAAATTCACAATCAGCGATGGAATATATAACAACGAAGAAGCAAAAATAACTGGGATTACGCCAGCTTGGTTCACTTTGATTGGGATATAAGTGCTTGTGCCGCCATATGATTTGCGACCAATTTGGCGCTTTGCGTATTGGACTGGGATTCGACGTTGTGCTTGTTCTACATAAACAACCATCGCAACAATTAATACACCAACAGCCATCACGAATAGAAACGCCGGCCAGCCTTTAGCAAGTTTGATGCCCCAAAGCTGTCCTGGGAATCCAGCAGCAATTGAAGTAAAGATTAGAATTGACATACCGTTACCAATGCCGCGATCAGTAATTAATTCGCCGAGCCACATAATTACTGCAGTGCCAGCGGTCATTACGAAGATCATCGTGATGATTCGTTGCCATGATGTATCCGGAATAATCGCTTCAGCGCAACCGCTGATTAATCGACCTGGGGTGCGAGCGACCGCAATTAAGCCAGTTGTTTGTAGTACTGCTAAACCAATTGTTAGATAACGGGTGTACTGGGTTAGCTTTGAAGTTCCAGATTGGCCTTCTTGTTTCAACGCTTCAAATCGTGGAATTACTACAGTTAATAACTGCACGATAATTGAAGAGGTGATGTAGGGCATGATGCCAAGTGCAAAAACGCTTAATTGCAAAAGTGCGCCGCCGCTAAACAAATTGATAAGCCCAAAAAGTCCACCCGTATCAACCTGTTTCAAACAGCGCTGTACCGCGGTATATGAAACTCCTGGGGTAGGAACTATGGAGCCAAACCGAAATAGCGCCATGATCGACATCGTGAAGAAAATCTTCCGACGTAGATCTGGCGTCTTAAAGGCTTTACCAAATGCTTGCAGCATTGTTTAGAGTTCCTTAATACTTCCGCCGGCAGCCGAGACTTTATCTTTAGCCGAAGCTGAGAATTTATGGACAGTAATATCAACTTTGACTGAGATATCGCCATTTCCAAGTACTTTGACTGGAAGTCCTTTACGCGCTGCACCAGCTTTAACAAGATCAGCTACTGAAACGTTGCCACCCTTAGGGAATAACGCATTTATAGTTGCAACGTTAACTGCTTGGTATTCAACGCGCTCCGGGTTTTTGAAACCACGAAGTTTAGGAAGGTGTTGCACCAATGGCATCTGTCCGCCTTCGAAACCAATTCGAACTGTGTTTCGAGCGCGCGTACCTTTACCGCCACGGCCAGCAGTTTTACCTTTTGAGGCTTCACCGCGACCTTTACGAGTTCTTGCCTTCTTAGCACCAGGTGCTGGACGAAGATGATGAACTTTTAATACCATAGTTATTCGACCTCCTCAACTTTAATGAGATGGCGAACTGCAAAGACCATGCCGCGAATTTCTGGGCGATCTTCTTTCACCACTACATCACCAATACGCTTCAAACCAAGCGAACGAAGTGTGTCGCGTTGTTCTGGTGCGTAACCAACTTTTGAACGAACTTGAGTGACTTTAAGTCTTGGCATTATCTTCCTCCACCAGTTGACTTGAAATTGGATTCGGAAACTAGAGCAGATGCGCGTGCAAGTGCTGCAGGTGCAACGTGTTCTAGTGGTAGTCCACGACGAGCTGCGATTGCAGTTGGGTGTTCCAACATCTTTAGCGCTGCTGTGGTTGCGTGAACCATATTGATTGGATTATTAGATCCAAGAGATTTCGAAAGTACATCTGAAATTCCAGCGCACTCCAAAACTGCACGAACTGGTCCGCCAGCGATCACACCGGTACCAGGAGCAGCTGGGCGAAGTAGAACTACGCCAGCAGCAGCTTCACCTTGTACTGGGTGTGGAATTGTTCCTTGGATGCGGGGCACTTTGAAGAAAGATTTCTTTGCTTCTTCAATTGCTTTTGCAATCGCTTGTGGGACTTCCTTAGCTTTGCCGTAACCAATTCCAAGCGTGCCGTTGCCATCTCCAACTACAACAAGTGCAGTAAATGAGAAGCGACGTCCACCTTGAACGACTTTTGCTACGCGGTTAATGAAAACCACGCGCTCCATGTATGGGGACTTATCTTGACGATCATCGCGACGATCCCGCTTTTCACGACGGTCTGGCTTCTTATTAGCCGTTACGTCGGTATCGGTCTTTGGTGCAACAGGTGTCATTAGAATTCCAATCCATTCTCGCGAGCGCCATCAGCTAATGCAGCAATGCGACCGGTGTAGCGGTTACCACCACGATCGAATACAACTGCCTTAATTCCTAATGCTTTCGCACGATCGGCAACAAGTTTTCCGACAGTACGGGCTTTTTTAGTTTTATCTGCTGAGGCAGCGCGAAGATCCGCTTCCATTGTTGAAGCAGATGCAATTGTGTGGCCCTTACTATCATCAACAATTTGCGCTACCAGGTGACGAGCAGAACGTGTGACTACCAAACGTGGACGCTCGGTGGTTCCTGATACTTTCTTACGTACCCGGAAGTGACGACGAGTTCGCGCATTTGTTGCAGAACCCTTAACGATCTTAGTTGCGATATTCATTATTTCTTACCTGTCTTTCCTTGCTTACGGCGAATGCGTTCTCCTTCAAGATGTAAACCCTTGCCCTTATAAGGATCAGATTTACGTAGCTTTTGGATTTTTGCAGTAACTTCGCCGACCAATTGCTTGTCAACACCGGATACGGTGAATTCAGTCTGTGAAATAACATCGAATGTAATTCCAGTTGGAGCTGGAACCACGATTGAATGGCTATAGCCAAGTGCGAATTCCAGATCTTTACCTTTTGCAGCAACGCGGTAACCAACGCCAGTGATAATGATTTTCTTTGAGTAACCCTTGGTTACACCTACAATCATGTTAGCGATTAGCGTCCGAGATAGACCGTGAAGTGAACGAGCAGAGCGCTCATCATTTGGACGAGTCAAAACGATTCTGTCTGAATCTTTTGCAACCGTGATTGGTTCTGCAACGTTTAGTGAAAGCGTTCCTTTCGGACCTTTCACTGCAACTGCAGCGCCGCTAATAGAAATTTCGACTCCAGCTGGAACCGTGATTGGCATACGACCGATACGTGACATCAGATCACCATACATAGGCGAGAACTTCTCCGCCTACGCCTTGCTTATTGGCTTGCTTATCAGTCAGCAAACCTTGTGAAGTTGAGATGATGGCAACACCGAGTCCGCCCAGAACTTTTGGAAGACCAGTTGATTTTGCGTAAACGCGAAGTCCTGGCTTGCTAACGCGACGAAGTCCAGCAATCGAACGTTCGCGGTTTGAACCGTACTTCAAATCGATTACTAAAGTTTTTCCAAAACCTTCAGAGTTCTGTTCAACTTTGTAACCAGAGATGTAACCCTCTTGTTGGAGGATTGCTGCGATACGCACTTTTACCGATGAAGATGGCATTGAAACCACCTCATGGTAAGCAGTGTTTGCATTTCGTAGACGACTTAACATGTCTGCGATCGGGTCTGTCATTGTCATACGTGGCCTTTGGCCTTTCTTAAAGTGGTTTCCGGTTAAGGACCTACTTCATAGTTGATATTCGTGGACGATTAATTTTTTCTTTGGTTGGTAGTTGAGAAGCTCAACTAATTACCAAGAAGCCTTTGTGATGCCTGGGAGTTCACCGCGGTGCGCCATATTGCGGAAGCAGATACGGCAGATACCAAACTTTTGATATACAGCATGCGGACGACCACAACGTTGGCAACGTGTGTAGCCACGAACCTTGAATTTAGGTTTGCGACTAGCTTTAACGATCAGTGATGTTTTTGCCATTTTTTTCCTTAGCCTCTTGTCCTAATTAATCTTTGAATGGGAATCCGAGCGCACGTAACAACGCGCGACCTTCATCATCATTCTTTGCTGTAGTTACGAAGGTGATATCCATACCGCGAACTCGATCAAGTTTATCTTGTTCGATTTCTGGGAATACAACCTGTTCGGTGATACCAAAGGTGTAATTACCTTTGCCATCAAATTGTTTTGGTGAAAGTCCACGAAAGTCGCGGATACGAGGAAGTGAAATGCTCAATAGGCGATCTGCAAATTCCCACATCCGGTCACCACGAATTGTTACGTGGGCACCGATTGGCATTCCTTCACGAAGTTTGAAGTTAGCAATGGATTTCTTTGCCTTTGTTACCAATGGCTTTTGGCCAGTGATGGTTGCTAGATCACGAATTGCACCTTCAATAAGTTTTGAATCTTTAGCAGCGTCGCCAACGCCCATGTTCACAACGATCTTGACCAGGGTTGGAATCTGCATCGCATTTTTAAATCCGAATTCGGCTTTAAGTGCTGGCGCGATTGTTTCGCGATAGCGTCCTTTTAGCCGTGGCAATGACGCAGTATTAGTTGTCATTAGATATCCTTCCCAGTTCGGCGCGAAATTCGCACATTCTTTCCGTCGTCATCCTTGCGGACACCGATTCGTGTTGCCTGACCATCATCATCAAGAAGCATCACGTTGGAATAAGCAATTGGGGATTCAACTGTAAGAATTCCGCCAACTTTAACGCCGCGATCAGAGGTATCTTCTTTGGTGTGGCGCTTTACGCGATTCACACCTTCGACAAGTACTCGAGCAGTTTTAGTATCGACAGAGAGAACTTTTCCAGTTACACCCTTATCTTTCCCAGCGATTACTAGAACAGTGTCGCCTTTTTTAATTCTGGCCATTGGTTATAACACCTCCGGAGCTAACGAAATAATCTTCATGAATTTTTTATCACGAAGTTCGCGAGCAACTGGTCCGAAGATACGGGTGCCGCGAGGCTCACCGTCATCTTTCAGAATTACTGCTGCGTTTTCATCAAAACGAATATATGAACCATCGGCACGACGGTTCTCTTTAACGGTACGAACGATGACAGCCTTTACGACTTCACCTTTCTTAACCTGTCCGCCAGGAATTGCATCCTTGACTGAACATACGATGATGTCGCCGATGCCGGCATAACGACGCGATGAACCCCCGAGCACACGAATACAGAGAAGCTCTTTTGCTCCAGTGTTATCCGCGACGCGTAGACGCGACTCTTGTTGAATCATTTTTTACGCCTACCTTTACTTAGCTCGCTCGAGGATCTCAACTACTCGCCAGCGTTTTGTCGCTGAGAGTGGCCGAGTTTCCATTATTAGGACGCGATCGCCAATGCCTGCTGAATTAGATTCATCATGCGCTTTTAGCTTTTTCGCCTTGGTTATAACTTTTGAATAGATACCGTGTGATGCACGATCTTCAACTTTAACGACGACAGTTTTATCCATCTTGTCGCTAACGACTACACCTTCGCGAGTCTTGCGAAATCCGCGAGCTTGCTCAGTCATGCCGCACCTCCGATACCTAGTTCACGTTCACGCAAAACTGTATAGATGCGTGCAATTTCTTTACGGACCGCAGTTAAGCGACCATGGCTTTCGAGTTGACCAGTTGCTGCTTGGAAGCGCAGGTTGAAGAGTTCTTCCTTTGCTTCCTTAAGTTTGGTTTCCAACTCTTCAACGCTCAATGGGCGAAGTTCTTCTGCTGTGATGATTGCCATTGCTTATGCCTCCTCGCGACGTACAACGCGGCACTTGACCGGTAATTTGTGCATAGCTCGGGTTAACGCTTCGTTTGCGATCTCTTGGGTTACGCCAGAGATTTCAAACATCACGCGACCTGGCTTGATATTTGCGATCCACCACTCTGGCGAACCTTTACCGGAACCCATACGAGTTTCAGCTGGTTTCTTTGTCAGCGGACGATCTGGATAAATATTGATCCAAACTTTTCCACCACGTTTTACGTGACGGGTCATTGCGATTCGTGCAGCTTCAATCTGACGGTTAGTGACATAGCCACCTTCGAGAGCTTGAATACCGTAATCGCCGAATGCAACAGTTGTGCCACCCTTTGCTTTACCGGAACGACTTGGGTGGTGTTGTTTGCGGTGCTTAACACGACGTGGAATTAACACTATGCATCACTTCCTTCAGTTGTAACTGTTGAAGTCTCTGCTGGTGTTTCAGTTGCAGCTTCGCGAGCGGCAACCGATGTCTTGGTAACTTCACCGCGTGGTGCACGTGGTGCGTTACGACGTGGCCGATCTGCTTTAGGAGCGCGAGCTAGTGCAACTGCAGCAGCTTCGCGTTCAGCGCGAGATTGAATAACTTCGCCCTTATAAATCCAGACCTTTACGCCAAGACGACCAAATGTTGTGTGGGCTTCATAGAAACCGTAATCGATATCGGCACGAAGCGTATGTAGTGGTACTCGGCCTTCACGATAGAACTCAGAACGAGCAATTTCTGCTCCGCCAAGACGTCCACCGCATTGAACTCGAATACCTTTTGCGCCAGCTTTTAACGCTGTCTGCATTGACTTACGCATTGCGCGTCGGAAAGAAACACGGGCTGCAAGTTGTTCTGCAATTCCTTGCGCAACAAGTTGGGCATTTGTTTCTGGGTTCTTAACTTCAAGAATGTTTAACTGAACTTGCTTGCCAGTTAATTTCTCGAGATCAAGACGAAGCCGATCTGCACCTTCACCACGGCGACCGATAACGATGCCAGGACGAGCGGTGTGAAGATCAATACGTACCCGATCGCGAGTACGTTCAATTTCGATATGTGAAACGCCGGCGCGCTCCATACCTTTCTCCATTGAACGACGGATCATGACATCTTCTTTTACATAATCTTTATAAAGTTTTTCGGCATACCAACGAGATTTAAATTCAGTGGTGATACCCAACCGGAAGCCGTATGGATTTATTTTTTGACCCATTTATTCGGTCACACCCTCTCCTGCTCCGGCAGCTGCTTTTGCAGCTTTGCGAACTGATTCTTTAGAAGGGCGGCGGTAATTCTTATCGTCAGAAAGTACGACAGAGATTTGGCTGCTGCGCTTCAAAATTTGGAATCCGCGACCTTGTGCACGTGGGCGGAAGCGCTTCATAGTTTGGCCCTCTTCAACAAGAGCTTCCGTTACCCAAAGTTCAGAAGCATCGCGAATTGCTGGGTTCTTCTGCTTTGCGTTAGCAACTGCAGAATTAAGCAGCGTGTATACATCTTCGCTAACTGCGATCTGTGGTGCGAACTTCACAATGTTGATGGCTTCATCTGCACGAATGCCGCGAATTAAATTCACAACACGACGTGCTTTCTGAGGCGTAACGCGCAATCCGCGAACAGTCGCAGTTGCGATTAGGGGTGTATTAAGCATCCTTAACCACCTTTCGGTCCTCTTGTTTGATGTGACCACGGAAAGTGCGAGTTGGTGAGAACTCACCAAGCTTGTGACCAATCATCGCTTCAGTTACATAAACCGGAACGTGTTTACGACCATCATGTACTGCGATGGTGTGACCAATCATTGATGGCGTGATCATTGAGCGGCGTGACCAAGTCTTAATAACAACCTTGGTGCCTTGCTCGTTTTGAGCATCCACTTTTTTAGAGAGGTGTTTGTCCACGAATGGACCCTTTTTTAAACTACGAGGCATTTTTAAAGGGCTCCTTATCGGCTCTTGTTAGCTGGACGACGGCGGACAATAAGTTGATCGCTCGACTTCTTTTTACGAGTTCGAACTTCAGGCTTACCCCAAGGTGAAACCGGATGACGGCCACCAGAAGTTTTACCTTCACCACCACCATGTGGGTGATCAACAGGGTTCATAACAACACCACGAACAGATGGGCGCTTGCCTTTCCAACGCATGCGTCCAGCTTTTCCGTAGTTAATATTTGATTGTTCTGCGTTTCCGACTTCACCGACGGTTGCGCGGCAACGAACATCGATATTTCGGATTTCACCAGATGGCATACGTAGCTGTGCATATGGACCATCTTTAGCAACTAGTTGTACTGATGCACCAGCTGAACGAGCGATACGTGCTCCACCACCAGGGCGTACTTCGATTGCGTGAATCATGGTACCGACTGGAATGTTACGAAGTGGCAAGTTGTTTCCTGGCTTGATATCTGCAGATGGGCCATTTTCAATCTTGTCGCCTTGTTCTAATTTATTTGGCGCAATGATGTAACGCTTCTCGCCATCTGCGAAGTGCAAGAGTGCAATTCGAGCAGTACGGTTTGGATCGTATTCAATGTGCGCAACTGTTGCAGGTACGCCATCTTTATCATTACGTAAGAAATCAATTAAGCGATATGCGCGCTTATGTCCACCACCTTGGTGACGAGTAGTGATCTTGCCGGATGCGTTACGGCCACCCTTGCTGTTGATTGGTCGTACCAAAGATTTTTCCGGAGTTGTACGGGTAATTTCAGCGAAGTCGGCAACGCTTTGCCCGCGAGAGCTTGGCGTTACTGGTCGCAATTTACGAAGTGCCATGATTTCTCCTTTTCCCCTTCCCGGTTTCCGCTAGGAAACTGGGCCTCCGAATATGTCAATCCGTTGACCAGTAGCAATTTGAACGATTGCGCGCTTGGTATCACTACGTTTTCCAATTCCGAGACGAGTAAGTTTTCGCTTACCTTCACGGTTCATGGTGTTTACTTTTAGAACTTTTACGCCAAAAATCTTTTCAACCGCGATCTTGATCTCGGTCTTATTCGCTGTTGGCGCAACAATGAATGTGTACTTATTTTGATCTAGCAAGCCGTATGACTTTTCAGATACGACTGGAGCGATTAATACGTCGCGATGATCTTTCACGCTGACACCTCTACTTCGCTTTCACGAGCAACTGCAGTTGCAGCTTTGCCCTTTGCTGGACCGGCGATGAAATCTTTAATTGCATCGTGTGAGAAGACCACGTCATCGCTTACAACTACGTCATAAGCATTTAATTGATCGGCAACGATTAAGTGAACATCTTGAACGCTACGAAGTGAGCGCCAAACATCATTTTCACTACGAGCAACTACAACGAGAACTTTTTTACGATCAGAAAATTGTCGAACTGCAGCGAGCGCGGCCTTTGTAGAAGGAGTTGAAACAATTCCCTCAACAACGTGGATTCGCTCATTGCGTTGACGATCTGAAAGCACGCCGCGAAGTGCAGCTGCGATCATTTTCTTAGGTGTGCGTTGATCGTATAAACGAGGTACTGGACCATGGGCAACACCACCGTGGCGTTGGTTAGGTGAACGAGTTGAACCCTGACGGGCGCGACCAGTTCCTTTTTGTTTAAAAGGTTTTTTGCCGCCACCACTTACTTCACCGCGGTTTTTCGCTTTATGCGAACCTTGGCGAGCTGCTGCAAGTTGTGCAGTAACTACCTGATGGATTAGCGGAACATTTGCTTGTACATCAAAGATTTCAGTTGGAAGCGCGAAAGTTCCGGTCTTCTTTCCGGTTGCATCTTTAATTTCGAGGGATAGCGACATGGTTTAAGCACCTGCCTTCGTGATGGTTTCAGAGATTGCAAACTTCGAAGCAGATTTAATGAAAACTGTGGCACCGATTGCGCCAGGAATAGCACCCTTAATCAGGATGGTATTTGCAACTGGATCAACGGAGTGGATACTGAGATTTTGTACGGTGACTTTTTCAACACCCATACGTCCCATCATTCGCTTTCCTTTAAATACGCGACCTGGTGTGGTTCGGTTACCGATAGAACCAGAGGTGCGGTGCTTGCGGTCAACACCGTGTGCTGCGCCGAAACCAGAGAAGTTGTGACGCTTCATAACACCAGCAGAACCTTTGCCGAGTGAGATACCGGATGCATCAATAATTTCACCAGCAGCGAATACATCTGCGCGTAGCTCTTGTCCTACTTGGTAGGCAGCAGCATTAGATGTGCGTAATTCGGCAACATCTTTGCGCGGGGTAACGCCAGCTTTTGCGAAATGGCCAGCTTCTGGCTTAGAAACTTTACGTGGATCAATTGCACCAAATGCAAGTTGGATCGCTTGGTAACCATCTTTTTCTACGGTGCGAACTTGTGTGACAACACAAGGACCAGCAGATACCACAGTTACTGGAACAACTTTATTGTTGGCATCAAAGACCTGAGTCATGCCGAGCTTGGTGCCAATGATTCCTTTAATGGCAGAGCCCTTTGATTGAGTATTAGTCATCTCTTTGATCTCCTAGAGCTTTATTTCAATGTCAACGCCAGCGGGTAAATCAAGACGCATCAATGAATCAACGGTTTTAGGCGTTGGGTCGATGATGTCAATTAAGCGCTTGTGGGTGCGCATCTCAAAGTGTTCGCGGCTATCTTTATATTTGTGCGGAGAGCGAATCACACAGTAAGTGTTCTTCTCTGTTGGTAGCGGCACCGGACCTGCAACCGTTGCACCAGTGCGTTCAACGGTTTCAACGATTTTCTTCGCTGAAGAGTCAATCACCTCATGGTCATAGGCCTTAAGCCGGATGCGGATCTTCTGTCCCGCCATTTCGTTCTCCCTTTTCTTAGTACTGCAAAATCTTTTTTAATAATTCACCGAGTGGGTTTTACGCCACTCGGCGATTACTTATTTAATTACTTAGTTATTTTCGTTACTCGACCGGCGCCAACTGTGCGGCCACCTTCACGGATAGCGAAGCGAAGTCCTTCTTCCATAGCGATTGGCTGAATTAGAACTACGTTCATTTCAGTGTTATCGCCAGGCATAACCATTTCGGTTCCTGCAGGAAGAGTTACAACACCAGTTACGTCAGTTGTACGGAAGTAGAACTGAGGACGGTAGTTGTTAAAGAATGGAGTGTGACGTCCGCCTTCATCCTTTGAAAGGATGTATGCAGAAGCCGAGAATTCAGTGTGAGGTGTGATTGTTCCTGGCTTGCAAACAACTTGACCACGCTCAACATCTTCCCGCTTCAGGCCACGAAGAAGTAAACCAACGTTTTCGCCAGCTTGACCTTCATCGAGCAACTTACGGAACATTTCAACGCCAGTAACTGTGGTGGTTTGTGCATCTTGACGGATACCAACAATTTGAACTTCTTCGTTCACTTTGACGACACCGCGCTCGATACGACCGGTTACTACAGTTCCGCGACCAGTGATTGTGAATACATCTTCTACTGGCATAAGGAATGGCTTATCAATTTCACGAACTGGTTGTGGAATGAATGAGTCCACAGCAGCCATGAGATCCATAATCTTTTCAGACCATGCAGCGTCGCCTTCTAGCGCTTTTAGCGCAGAGATGCGAACGATTGGAGTTGTATCTCCTGGGAATTCATACTTGCTTAGAAGTTCGCGAACTTCCATTTCTACAAGTTCAAGAATTTCTTCATCGTCAACCATGTCGGACTTATTAAGTGCAACCACGATTGAAGGAACGCCTACTTGACGGGCAAGTAGAACGTGTTCTTTTGTCTGAGGCATTGGGCCATCAGTTGCAGCTACTACAAGAATCGCACCGTCCATTTGAGCAGCACCGGTGATCATGTTCTTGATGTAGTCAGCGTGTCCTGGGCAGTCAACGTGTGCATAGTGACGTGCTTCGGTTTGGTATTCAACGTGTGCGATTGAGATGGTGATACCGCGAGCACGTTCTTCCGGCGCTTTATCGATCTGATCGAATGCGCTTACCTCGTTAAGAGTTGGATACTTGTCGTGAAGCACCTTGGAAATCGCAGCAGTAAGAGTGGTCTTACCGTGGTCGATATGACCAATGGTGCCGATGTTTACGTGCGGCTTATTCCGCTCGAACTTTGCCTTTGCCACTGTGGTTCCTCCTAATATATTTTTCTTATTTAACTTGCCTGGTTTTGGTTTTTATTACTGGTTGGGTATTCGTTTTTGGTTACTCGCCGCGAATTTTCGCGATGATTTCCTTCGAAACTGCTGCCGGAACTTCGGCATAAGAATCGAATTGCATGCTGTAACTCGCGCGACCTTGAGTTCTGCTTCGTAGATCTCCGACATAGCCGAACATCTCTGAGAGTGGAACAAGTGCCTTTACGATGCGAGCACCGGAACGTTCGTCCATAGCCTGAATTTGGCCACGACGACTATTGAGATCGCCGATGACATCACCCATGAAATCTTCAGGGGTAACGACTTCAACCGACATCATTGGTTCGAGGAGAGCAGGACCAGCAAGTTTTGCTGCTTCCTTGAACGCCGCGATACCAGCAATCTTGAAAGCCAATTCCGATGAGTCAACATCGTGATATGCGCCATCAAGAAGAGTTACTCGTACATCTGTAAGTGGATAACCAGCAAGTGGTCCACTCTGCATTGCCTCTTGGCAACCATCATCTACTGATGGGATGTACTCACGTGGAATACGTCCACCCGTTACTTTATTTACGAATTCATATCCGCCTTCAACTGCACCAACTGGAAGTGGCTCAAGTGCGATTTGAATCTTCGCGAATTGACCAGAACCACCAGTCTGTTTTTTATGGGTGTAGTCGTGACGTGCAACTGGCTTACGAAGAGTTTCGCGATAAGCAACTTGTGGCTTACCAACGTTAGCTTCAACTTTAAATTCGCGACGCATCCGGTCAACCAGAATTTCAAGGTGAAGTTCACCCATGCCACCAATGATGGTCTGGTTGGTCTCTTCATCGGTCCGAACATGGAATGTTGGATCTTCTTCGGCAAGACGTTGAATCGCAGTTCCAAGTTTTTCTTGGTCGCCCTTGGTCTTAGGTTCAATCGCTACGTGAATAACCGGAGCTGGGAAATCCATTGATTCCAGAATTACTGGCTTATCTGGATCGCAAAGTGTGTCACCAGTAGTTGTGCCCTTTAGACCCATTACCGCGATGATGTCGCCGGCTTGCGCTGTCGGAATTTCTTCGCGCTTGATCGCATGCATTCGATAAACCTTGCCGATTCGTTCTTTACGGTCTTTTGTTGAGTTCAATACGCCTGAACCTGATTCCAATACACCGGAATAGATACGTACGAAAGTTAATTTTCCAAGGTGTGGATCGCTCATGATCTTGAAAGCTAAACCAGAGAATGGTTCTTTTGGATCTGGTTGACGTTCAATTTCAACGCTCTTATCGCCCATTTTTGTACCAACGATTGATTTAACATCAAGTGGGCTTGGTAGGTAACGAGTCACTGCATCAAGCATTGGTTGTACACCTTTGTTCTTGAAAGCAGATCCAGTAACAACTGGAGTTGCTTTGTCAGCCAAAGTTGCACGACGGATACCAGCGATGATTTCAGCTTCAGAGAGATCTTTACCATCTAAGTACTTCTCCATGATTGCGTCATCGCACTCAGCGAGAGTTTCAATTAAATCGTGACGAGCTTTTGCAGCTTTTTCTTTAAGATCTTCTGGAATCTCTTTAGTTTCATAATCTTCACCCAAAGTTGTCTCAGCAGACCAAACTAGAGCTTTCATCGCGATCAAATCGACTACGCCAATAAAGTCACCTTCTGCGCCAATTGGAATTTGCAGAACTAGTGCAGTTGCATGGAGACGCTCGCCAATCATTGCAACGCAACGATCAAAAGATGCGCCGGTACGATCAAGTTTGTTGATGAAACAGATACGAGGAACGTTGTAACGATCTGCTTGACGCCAAACTGTTTCTGATTGTGGCTCTACGCCAGCTACGCCATCGAATACCGCTACTGCGCCATCAAGTACACGAAGTGAACGTTCTACTTCAACGGTGAAGTCAACGTGTCCAGGTGTATCAATAATGTTAATTGTGTTGCCATCCCACATACATGTGGTCGCAGCAGATGTAATTGTGATGCCGCGTTCTTGCTCTTGTTCCATCCAGTCCATAGTGGCTGCGCCATCATGAACTTCACCAATCTTGTAGTTAATTCCAGTATAGAAAAGGATGCGCTCGGTTGTGGTGGTTTTACCCGCGTCAATGTGCGCCATGATTCCGATATTGCGAACCTTGGCTAGGTCGATCGCTGTATCTATTGCCACTTTTTCGATTCCTTTTCTTTAAGCTATTCGAGTTCTAGTTGAGTACGTATTACCAGCGGTAATGCGCAAATGCCTTGTTGGCTTCCGCCATTTTGTGGGTATCTTCACGCTTTTTAACTGCTGCGCCAAGACCGTTGCTTGCATCGACTAATTCATTAGTTAAGCGCTCTGACATCGATTTTTCACGGCGTTCGCGGGCGTTATCTACTAACCAACGAAGTCCAAGAGTTGTAGCACGAGCTGCTTTAACTTCAACCGGAACTTGATAAGTAGCGCCACCAACTCGACGGGATTTAACTTCAACTGTTGGCTTGATATTGTCGAGTGCGCGTTTCAAAGTAATAACTGGATCTACTTGAGTTTTTCCACGGCAACCTTCAAGAGCTGCATAAACAATTCCTTCAGCAGTTGAGCGCTTTCCATGTGAAAGAACTTTGTTAATTAACGCAGTAACAACTGGTGAGTTGTAAACTGGATCAGCAACAACTGGTGACTTGGGTGCGGGACCTTTACGTGGCATTTATATATCCCCTACTTCTTTTCTCGTTTAGTGCCGTAGCGACTACGTGATTGCTTACGATCTTTAACACCTTGGGTATCTAGAGATCCACGTACAATTTTGTAACGAACACCTGGCAGATCTTTTACGCGACCGCCACGAACAAGAACGATGGAGTGTTCTTGCAAGTTATGTCCTTCACCTGGAATGTATGCAGTTACTTCCATGCCGCTTGTTAAGCGAACACGTGCAACTTTTCTTAAAGCAGAGTTAGGTTTCTTTGGAGTAGTTGTGTAAACACGAGTACAAACACCGCGGCGTTGTGGTGAACCTTTTAACGCAGGCGTTGTTGTCTTATCTTTATTCTCGGCGCGGCCCTTACGAACCAGCTGCTGAATAGTTGGCACTACTTCTCTCCATCTCTCGTTCCCGACCCACGCGGTCGGGTGTGTCGAAATTAATTCGCAATTAACTACAGAAAAATCTGCAGATTGGAATAGCTCTCTCGTAAAAAAGAGCAGGGCGTGAGAGTAACTCACGCCTATAGGTAAGGTCAAAACGGTCCATTACTCCTGCTCCCCTAGAAAACGAGGCTTTTTGCCCTCCCGACACGCCGAATTCACAAGTGATCAGAGCCCACAAAATCCCGCTTTTCGCAACTTTGAGCGCACAGATCTCTGTTAACCTCTACCTATGAGTGACAAAGTAAAGGCTAAGAAAGCGAATCCGCCATTTAAGCGAACTCGAAAAGGTCGGACCCGCTCATCTCGAGTTAGTAGCAAGAATCAAGTAACAATCCCCGTTGAAATTCTTCGCCAGGCTGGCATCGCACCAAATGAATTAGTAAATTTCAAATTCAATAAGAGCGGTGAAATTGTAATTTCGAAAGAAGGCTCCGCGCTTGAATCCCTTTTTGGCGCACTTTCTGGAACTTATGTTGATTTTGATCTGCGCAAAGAGAGGGACGAGTGGGGATCGAAGTATTAATTGATACCTCGTTCTTAATTGCTGCGCTGGAAGCCGCTGATTCACACCACGAGAGCGCTAAAACCCAACTGCGAAAGTTGCCAGCTGGCACCAGAATGAATATCAGCGCCATAACCCAAGCCGAAACTCTGATTGCTCCAATGCGTATCAGCGATGCGCACTTTCATATGACTTCAAAGTTGATTACAGATCGATTCACTATTCTTGAAGTAAATAGCGAAATAGCGCAACGCGCTGCACAAATCAGAAGTAAGAATAAGATTACGCTAGTAGATGCGATAATTATTGCTACTGCACTCCATCACAAACAGGAGCTCTACACCTTCGATCGTTTGATGAAAGCCGTTTATGACAAGACCAAGTAAATTGGATCGGTTGCAGTTAACTAAACCAAAATTGCG
>BJFY01000004.1:0-135450 GCA_014190155.1 Actinomycetes bacterium
ATTAGAGCAAAGAAAGCGCCAGCTGCGATGATCTTTACCGAGTGCGACACAATTTTAGTTATTGGAGCGCTTGTTTCTGCGGAGCTGTACCAAATCCAAATGCCGATGGTTGAGTTGAGCGCAGATTCATATGCACAAATCCCAAAATCGGGTTCAGTCTCAGTTGAGGTCGACAGCGAAAATATGATTGGGCTTATGCTTTTTTGAATTTCGATTCAATAAATTCACGAGTAATTGCGTAACTTTTATGCCCATCACGGCCTTCCATATCTTGGTTCACAACTAGCGCATTTACAACGGCTTCTTCTACGGCCTGGACTGTTGCGGTATAAAAGCTATCCATCTCACCCCAAGGAATTGATCTAGAAATATCGTAATCTGATTCGTTAGAATTGCTATTTGGAAACTTGCTTTGAAAAGAACCTTTGTTAGCAGTGGAAAAAGCTAAAAATATGTCGCCAGAAAAATGACTCCCTGCCGTACCCGTTCGAGCAAGTCCGAGTGGAACTCGTTTAGCGAGAGCTTTACATTGATTTGGTAGCAATGGTGCATCCGTTGCAATTATTACGATTACCGAGCCAGCGCCTTGCGGTGGAGTAATCATTTCATTATCTACTTCAAGCCAATTATGTTCTGAAAATGGGTTTGGAATATTTGAATCTGCCATCGAAACACCAGTAATAGTTAATTCCGCTCTACTTCCAAAATTTGCTTGAACGAAAGCTCCGACTGTGTAATCTTTTTCTGCATACTTAACTATTCGCGATGAAGTTCCATTGCCGCCTTTGTATTGATAACAATTCATGCCAGTTCCGCCACCAACCGATCCCTCTTCGACTGGACCAGGCTTCGCATTATCAATTGCGGCTTTGGCATCTTCCTCAGTGACCGCTAAAAGATTGATCTCATTTAAATAGCCATCCCAAGTCTCAGCTACAACTGGCAAAAGCCATTGAGCAGCAACGACCGGTAAATGCTCCACAACCCATGCAACAACTCCACTATGAACTTTGCCAACGGCGTGAGTATTTGTAATCATGATTGGCATTGAGAGTGTGCCCGACTCTTCAATCCAAATGGTGCCGGTCATTTCGCCATTTCCATTTAATGAATAGAAAGCAGCGGCACAAGGCATCCCGATTTCAGCTTTTCCCCGTGGCAAGATGGCTGTTACTCCGGTCCGAATATTTTGACCTGCAATTTTTGTTACATAACCAACTTCGACTCCTGGTATATCAGTAATTGCATTATTTGCCCCGACTAAACCCGAAAAAGTAATGCCAAGCTCACGTGCGCGCGGTTTCTCCGCTGACGTTTCTTTAATCAATTTAAGTACGCAGTCGGTATGGCATTACCAATTGGAGCAGTAGATTCCAATCCCATTGCAATGTTAAGCACTTTTAACTCTTGTAATGGCGCACCAATAATTTCAATTCCAACAGGTATGCCGTCAACTAAACCACATGGCATAGAGATGGACGGAAGACCAAGAAGATTGCCTGGACCTACGTTATGCATGCAGGTTTCGATCGTGTCTACCGACTTTCCGTTGATGATGCTGGTGAGTTCACCTTGGGAAGGTGTTTTACTTGGCAATGTAGGTGCGATCAAGACATCAACGCTTTGAAAAACTTCAGTAACTTCCTTTTGTATTATTCTTCTTAATTGCAGTGCTTGCAAATAATCCACGGCTGAAGGTAAATACCCACATTCAATTAAAAAACGCACATCTGCACCATAGCTATTAGCGTGATTTTTCATTAAAGGTTGGTGAACGGTGGTTGTTTCCGACGTATCAATAATTGTAAGGGCCCAGAACGCATCTTTAAGTGATGGGATTTTAACGGGCTTAATTTTTGCACCAAGCTTTTTTAATTTTGCGATGCTTGCCCGAACCTGTTTTTCAACCTCCGTATCTGTAAATTTAAATAAGAAGTCCTCTTCGATACCTATTGTCAGATTTGTGATTTTTCCATCTATTTTTTTTGATAATTTAGTTCCAGCTAAATCTAAGCAAGTTGGATCATTGCGGTCTCTTCCGCTAATAGCATCAAAAATTATCGCTGAATCTTTAACTGTGCGAGTAATTGGCCCGATGTGATCAAGAGTCCAAGCTTCTGGAAAACATCCATACTTACTTACGCGACCATACGTTGCTTTCAAACCTACTAATCCACATGCTGCCGCTGGAACTCGAATTGATCCCGAAGTGTCAGTACCTAAAGCGCCATATGCCAAAAAGGCCGACACTGCAGCGGCTGAACCACCACTTGAACCACCTGGGATTTTTCCTAAGTGCCAAGGATTTCGACATGTCCCAAAATGAGGATTGTCGGTTGTGGCACCAAGAGCGTACTCATGCATATTCGTTTTTCCAAGAAATATTGCGCCACTTTCGCGAAGTTTCACTACTGCAGTAGCGTCAAAATCGGATACAAAATTGCCATGAATTTTTGAACCCATTGTTGTAACTTTATTCTTAAAATAGATATTGTCTTTTATTGCAATCGGAACTCCATGTAATTTCCCTTTGTATTCGTTGCGAGCAATCTGACGCGTCGCAATTTTTGCTTGTTGCATCGCTTCTTCTGCATAAACCGCGATAAAAGCGTTTAGTTTTGAATTGTATTTTTCAATTCTATCGAGACATATTTTGGTTAACTCGATTGGAGAAATTTGTTTTTTCTTAAGTAATTTACTTACCTGCGAAATGGAGAGTTGATGTAATTCAAGACTCATTCTTCCGGCTCCATTGGAGAGGTGAATATGTTGGAAATGTCGCTACTTATTAACTTTTCCTCATCTATTTGAGCTCGATAGGTTTGAAGATATTCCCAATATTGTTTTAATTTTGGTAAGTTTTTTTTATCTATATCTGAAAAATTCTCAAGATCCATTTGGCTCCCTAAAATTAAATTATAAAAGGGCTAGACCATCTCTGGCTAGCCCTTTTACCTCTGAATGCCTTCTTATTTTATTGCATTTTTGCAGGATTGTGAGGAACCCATAGTTCATGTTTCGAACGATTTAGATATAGGTAATAATAAGCAAGTGAAACCAAAACTATAATAAGAATTATTTTGAGGTCACCTGTCTTTTGTTTCGTAAGAGTCAAACTAACTCCAAGTATGGTAACAATTGGTGCAATTGGCCAAAACATCATTTTGAATGGCCGTTCAGCAGTTTTGTTCTTAATTCGACTTACTAATGCCGCAATAGCAATCAAGGCATAAAGTAAAATGATAAGCACTGCTGTGAATGTTACAGTTGAAATTAGTGAAGACTTCATGCAAAAAATCGTTGCAACTAGACCAATTATGACTGTAGCTGCCCATGGTGAGCGGAATTTAGGATGCACTTGTCCGAGGAATTCATTAATTGCATGAGGCCAGGCTTTGTCCCGTCCACTTGCCCATAGAACTCGAGCAAACTGCAATGTAATTGCAAGTGTCGCATTTACGATCGCAAATAGTGCGCCAACCAAAACAGCTTGGCCGGCATTTTTACCGAGCGCGGTAGTAACAGCATCCGTAAATGGTGTGGCGCTAGAAAGATATGAATTTAAATCTCGAGTGCCTAGTAATCCAAATGTAAATGCGGTTAATTCAAGTACTACGCCAACCAAGGCGGAATACATAACTGCACGGCCAATATTTCTAGCATTGCCCCTAACTTCTTCAGAGAAATTAATAGCGCTGTCATAACCATTGACTGAAAAGAGCGATGAGGCGATGGCGGCGACTATTGCAGCTCCTGCAACCGATCCCATTTTTCCATCAACTAGCATTACTGGATTTGTGAGGATTGAAAGTGGTTGGTTTAAATTGAAAAGTCCAACCCCAATAATTAAAGCTAAAACAATTCCTTCAATTACTAAGCAAATAGTCACGATTACTGCGCTAATGTGAATTCTCAAAACCGCAAGGACTGTAATTATTACCATTGCAATTGCAGCAGATGCATTCACGGGCACGGAAGGAATCAGGGCATGGAGATAAGTACCCAGTCCTAGCGCGAGCGTTGCAGGAATGAATATTCCTTGGAGAACATAATCAACCATCGCAACAAAGCCAACAGGCCTTCCTAATACTTTGTGGATGATGTAATAAAGTCCTCCTGCAGTTGGATACATTGAACCAAGTTCTGCCATGCTCATTGCAACGGTGATGGCAATCAAACATCCAAGTGCAAACGCCCAAACACTAGCTGTTCCAGATAAATAAAGAACTGCTCCGGCTGTAACCAAAAGTGAGGCCATTGGAGTGATGTCACTGATAGCCAATGACAACAGACCTTTAAATCCCAGTCCACGTTCCAGACTTTGTTTCTGTGAATCTTCCATAAACCATTCCCCTTCTAGATAAGTTGTTTAACAGTAAACAATTTAATGGGCAATAAATAGATTTTGGAGGTTAATATATTCAAAATACTTGTACTCGCCGGTAACTCTCCCCGGAACAGGCGTGGCGGTTGCGAAATCTTTGAAGGTGGTTGGGAAGAAGCTTTTAGGAATGTGACCAATCATCTGGGTTGTTTGAATCATTAGGTGAAAGACCGATGATGTCACCATCTGTTGAACAACCAAGACCAAGCACTGTGCGATTTGCATAAGCAAAATAAGCAACAACCTGGTTGATTTCTAGTATTTCGCCATCGTTATATCCAGCCCTGCGTAGGTCAGCGACCATAGATTCAGTTGCTTTAGGTGGTGTGGAAGTAAGTGCTTGGGCGTAGACCATTGCCAGCTTCTCTTTTTCAGAGAGTGGGGCTTTAGAAATATTACGATCAGTGATTGCCGCTTTGATTGCAGCCGATTTCACATCGTCGGCTACTAAACGTTTCATTCCAGCAAAGTGATGTTGGAAGCAATAATCGCAATCGTTAAGTGAGCTAACCCAAACACCAAGTGCTTCAAGAAACCATTTAGGAACGGTGTTACCGGAATGATGCAAAATATATTTATAGATGGCCATATGGCCCTCCATTGAATGTGGGCGTAACGAATGCATCATCATGATGTTGTCGACGTTGTTATCGGGACCTTTTACGCGATCGTAAAGTTCCTTCAAACGACCGGTGGCTTCTTTATATGGGACGGTATTAATCCAAGGCATGAGGGCTCCTAATTTTTAGCTTCTACGGAGAGTGTATTTATAACTGAACGAAAAGCAACGATAAAGTCAAAATGGTTCCTCGCGACTAACTGAGGAACCATTTTGTTTGCATGACCGTAATGGGATTTGAACCCATGACCTGCCCTTAGTCAGTGAGCTGCTCTATCCACTGAGCTATACGGCCATTTACTAACCATAAGTTCTCTGTAAATCGCATAACTTTCCTAAATAATAAATTGTGAATTAAACTTAATTGTTGAAAACGAGTATTCCTACTAGGAGTAACTAGGGGCTCGTACATTTATTGGAAATATTTGGTACCTTATATATGCCCTTAGTCAGAGAGGCGCTCGTTAAATTCGAGTTATACAAAACCCCGTAGCGAAATCTGCGGGGTTTCTACTTTTGGTTTACGATACAAATTTTCAATGAATCACGTACGCTTTGGCGCATGAAACAAATTGCGATGTTGTTATACCCGAGGTTCACTCCCCTTGATGCGATTGGTCCGTATCACGCGCTATCACAATTTCCCGGGTATGAGTTTTTCTATGTTGCGCAAAGCGCGGGGCCGATAAGTGATGGTGGCGCAACGATTATTGAAGCGCAGAAAAGTATTAGCGAAGTTTCGGAAGTGGATATTTTGGTAGTGCCCGGCGGATTACCGGCAATCACAATGGCGCGCGCGGGTGATCCGTTGATTGATTGGATTGCGAAAATACATCCGACAACGGAGTGGACTATTTCAGTATGTACCGGTGCGCTAATGCTTGGTGCGGCTGGTGTGCTTAACGGAATTCCAGCGACAACTCATTGGTATTCGCATTCCGAGTTAGCCGATTACGGTGCAATAGCAAAAGATGAACGAGTTGTGGAATCTGGAAAAGTAATGACAGCTGCCGGCGTATCTGCGGGAATTGATATGTCGTTGGTATTAGCGGAACGAATTTTTGGCAGAGCTTTTGCCGAGAAGATGCAATTAGA
The DNA here is from genome assembly GCA_014190155.1 of Actinomycetes bacterium. Classification (GTDB taxonomy): domain Bacteria; phylum Actinomycetota; class Actinomycetes; order Nanopelagicales; family Nanopelagicaceae; genus UBA7398. The sequence continues at coordinate 6,099 of BJFY01000004.1, forward strand.
TATGGAGTACGACCCAAAACCGCCGTTTAATGCGGGGCATCCAAGAAGTGCGCCGAGCAGTGTCGTTGCGGAATTACGATCGCTATTTGATTCGGTATTAAAACGCGACTAACGAATTAAAAAGCGCCTACCTTCCAGTTAAATTAACTAGAAAGTAGGCGCTTTTGTTTTAACTATTTACTTATGAGGATTTCTTTCCTGGTTGTGCAATTGCGTAGACAATGCCACCGAGTGCGGCAATTACTAGCATTACAACAAGTGTTACCCAGTCCAGATTGAATAGCGCACCGCGCGGTGACGCGAGGCCGGTAGGAATAACGAGATTGATAAACATAACCACTAAATAAACTAGTGCGATGATGTTAACAATCATTCCTTTGCTGCCAAGTGTGAAGTGTCCATCTGGCTTCCAACCACGAGTACGTGCGATAAGTGCACCAAGTACTGTGAGCGTGAGAATAAGTTATTACTTATGATTGCCCCATGAACCAAGCTATCGAGGTTGTAAGCGCTCATGCTGAAGGTGAAGTTGGCGATGTCATTGTTGGTGGCGTTGGGCCAATTCCTGGCACAACTATTTGGGAACAATCTAGATTTATTGCAAAAGATGAAAGCTTGCGCAAATTTGTTTTACTCGAACCTCGTGGTGGCGTATTTCGACATGTGAATTTATTAGTGCCGCCAGTAAATCCGAAAGCAGATGTGGCTTTTATCATTATGGAACCTGAAGATAACCCGCCAATGTCGGGCTCTAATTCAATATGCGTGGCAACTGTTGTATTGGAAACTGGAATTGTGAAAATGGTTGAGCCAGTTACTACTTTAATAATGGAAGCTCCTGGTGGTCTGGTTTATGTGACTGCCCAATGTGAAAATGGAAAAGTAACTCAAGTGCGCGTAAAAAATGTACCGTCATTCGTTGGTGAATTAAATTTGAGTTTAGAGGTTGAAGGATTGGGACAGTTGCGGGTTGATACCGCATTTGGTGGTGATAGCTTTGTAATCGTTAACGCGGATGATCTTGGCTTTGTGATTGCACCAGATGAAGCCTTTGATTTAGCAAGAGTTGGAATGCGGATAACTGCGGCAGCTAATCAACAATTGAAGTTTGAACATCCAACTAATCCAGATTGGAAACATTTCTCTTTTACGCAGATAGCAAAACCCATTTTCTACGAGAACGGTCTTGCCATCAGTAAAAATGCGGTAGCGATTCAACCCGGAAAGATTGATCGCTCCCCTACCGGTACTGGTTGTTCAGCGCGGTTAGCGTTGTTGCACCATCAAAAGGTACTGAAAGTTGGCGACTTAATGATTGGCCGTTCGATTATTGATTCGGAATTTCATTGCAAGATTGAAGAAGAAGTTATGGTCGGAAATAAGAACGGAATTATTCCATCGATTGCTGGTCAAGCATGGATCACTGGAACTCATAAACACACTTTGGATCCAACCGATCCATGGCCACTTGGTTACAAATTAAGCGATACCTGGCCTAAAAAGCTTTAGTTTTGCCTTAAAAATACTTCCTAAATATTCTACGAAAAAGTAGTTTCACTTGTTCTATTGGCGAGATTTTTAAAACTTTTGCATTGGCTGGCTCATCTGGAGTGCTGACATCTTTTAGAGCAGGTGAACTTTGATCTAGTGAATCGGCGATTCGGTCAATGTTTGCAACCATAGAAAGTCCGCGCACAATTTGTTCTTGATCGGCGTCTTTAGCATCTTCAATCAGGCTTTCGGCGAGAGCAGCGCCGGCATCGCGCGCATCTGAAGTTGCGCTTTGATTTGAATCATCTTGGCTCGCACTTTCAGTTTCATATTTTGAAGAGATGGCATAGCTAACTGCGGAAAGCGCTACTGCTATTTGCTTTTTAGTGGAATCGGCAATTCCCCCACTAACTGCAGAATCAAAAAGAGTTCGTGCAATGGTGCGCACTTGCACAACAGTATGTTCAAGTGCGATGCCACGAATATAGATCTCTTCAGCTTCATCTTTTTCGGCAGTCGGAAACCAACGCGCATGTCCACGTGCTTCAGCAGATTGGGCTCGGATTGATGGAACCTCTTCAATTAATAACCGCGCTTTTGCCAACCAACTGCCCGCTTCTTTTTGAGTAAAGCCAGCAGCAACACCTTCAGACATTGTTGCTAATAACTCAGCCGTTTTCTTACTTACTGAAGTGATTTGATCGGTTGCACGACCCACCGGCGTATTTGGATGTGAAAAGTAAGAGAAGAAGATTGCAACAGCAGCACCAAGAAGTGTGGAACTTAATCGATGAGTTGCGGTAGAACCTGAAATACCAGGACCAATAACAATTAGTGCAGTAACCGGAACGTTTACGGATGCAACTTCGCCAAGGTGAAGTGCGCGAGCAACTACCGAGCAGAGAATTACAGTTGTGCCGACAGCGATAAAACCAAAACTAAAGATAGAAACTGCAAATATTGCAACGGCAGATCCAATTGCGGTACCGACAATTTGGCCGAAACCTTCTCGGAGTGATTTATGTAGTGAGATGCGAATACTTAGCACGCAAACAATTGCCGCAACTAATCCGCCCTTATAAATAATGAGATCGCCAAGTTGCCATGCCACGGCGCCAGCAAGCCCCGCGATGGCAATTTGCCGAACCCAGATATGACGATCGGTACCGAGTTTTATTAAGCGTTTGAATACTCTCTTCATTTGTTTCCAAGTTTAGAGAGTTCTGCATATTTATCTTGAATTTGCGTGCGATTCCCCTCGATTGTGAGATATCAGAGGTAAGTAAATATAATTAGGGCATGACAAACCTCTTCGATCCGATAACACTTCGGAAAACTACTTTCCAAAACCGCGTCTGGGTTTCGCCGATGTGCCAATACAAGGCAAATGATGGCTTAATCAGCGAATGGCACTTTGCACACTTAAATGCATTTGCAACTGGTGCACCTGGATTGATTATGGTTGAAGCATCCGGGGTAGTTCCAGAAGGCCGAATCTCGTTAGGTTGCACCGGGATTTGGAACGATGAACAAGCAAAAGCTTTCAAGCCCATTATTAATTTTGCACACTCGCAAAATGTGAAGATTGGAATCCAATTAGCCCATGCTGGTCGGAAAGCTTCAACGATGCGTCCTTGGGATGATCATCAAATCGCTGCCGCAAATGAAGGTGGTTGGGAAACCATTTCAGCTTCACCGCTTGCATATAGCAAGATGCCGGTACCACGCGCTTTAAAAATTCCAGAAATTCATGCGCTTACTAGCTCTTTTGTTGATGCTGCACTACGCGCGGTTGCGGTCGGTTTTGATGTTGTGGAAATTCATGCAGCTCATGGATACCTTTTCCACCAATTTTATTCACCGCTTTCAAATAAGCGGAGTGATGAGTACGGCGGTTCGTTTGAAAACCGAATTCGTTTCCTATTGGAGACAGCAAAAGCGGTAAGAGCTGCAATTCCTACCGATACCGTTTTGTTTGTTCGCATTTCCGCATCCGATTGGGTTGAGGGCGGCTGGAACATCATTGACGCAGTCGAACTAAGTAAGGAGCTAGCAGAATTAGGTGTTGATTTAATTGATACATCTTCGGCCGGAAATAGTCCCGATCAGAAAATTAAAGTTGAACCAGGCTTCCAAGTGCCATTCGCGACTGCGATTCGCACCGAGGTTGGAATTCCAACATCTGCAGTTGGCTTAATCACGACTCCGGAACAAGCGCAACACATCGTTGAAAATAACGAAGCCGATGCGATTTTTCTTGCACGGGAAATGATTCGCAATCCAAGATGGGCGTTAAGCGCTGCTGAAAAATTAGGGGTAAAGATTAAATGGCCAGCGTCGTTAGAACGTGGCCAAACCTTATGAAGCGCGCGCTATTTATCGATCATGATCACATAACCAATGGCGGTTTAATTCAACATCAATTCGAAGCGCGTGGATTTGAAGTTACGAAATTTTTAGTTGTTCCGGAAGCTTCATATGAAGCACCCAATGTTGTAGCAACATTTCCAGATTTTTCGAATTTTGATGTAATTGTTCCGATGGGTGCACCTTGGGGAGTTTGGGAAGATGGCCGCATTGGTAATTGGTTGCTTCCTGAATTGAAATGGCTAAAAAATGTTCATAACGCAGGTATCCCAATTTTTGGAATTTGTTTTGGTGGTCAACTAATGGCGCGTGCGCTAGGTGGATCGGTAGCACGCGGACCCAAAGCAGAAGTTGGTTGGTATCCGTTAATGAGTGATGACCAATCAATAATTCCTAATGGACCATGGTTTCAATACCACTGGGATCGGTGGGTAACCCCAAAAGGCGCTACCGAAATTGCGCGCACTCCGATTGCCTCTCAAGCGTTCATTATGGGTAGGACTTTAGGATTGCAGTTTCATCCAGAGGTAAATATCAATGTATTAAATTTGTGGTTGAGTCTAGAAAGTGGCTGCGTAGAGGTGGAAGGCGAAGGCTTAAATTTAGAAATATTACGAGCCCAAACTATTGCTGAAGAGCCCAGCGCCAATATTCGTGCGATTAACTTGGTTAATTACTTTCTCAAGAGCATTGCTACCGCTGATATCAAACCGGTTTAGTTGCATAAATGGCTATAAGATTTAGCAATCGCTTTAATAGGGAAAAGGTCAAATAGAAATGTGCCGCTTGCTTGGCTTTGTTTCGGATCAGAAGCGCAATTTTCCGGAACTTTTCGGCAACGATTTTCAAGAGTTTGTTGAATTATCCAAAGTTCATCATGATGGTTGGGGAATTTCTAATATCGATAGCGATGAAAAAGTAGCGCAAATGACCCGCGAGCCAATAATGGCTGCCTCTAGCGACAAATTCAAAGATAAAATCGCAAATCTTTCTACTGATGGTGCGCTACTTCATATTAGGTGGGCAACCCCTGGGTTGCCGATTAAAGAAGAAAACTCCCATCCATTTATTTATAAAGATATTACTTTCACTCATAACGGAGCAATCCGACCAGCTACTGCACTAAATGATGAGATTGATCCAAAGTATCTTGCATTATGCCAAGGTGATACAGATAGCGAGCAATATTTCTATTTCATATTAACGGAAATTGATAAATCTGATTTCATTACGGGAATCAAGAACGCCGTTAACTACGTAAGAAAGAATAAAGATTATTCAAGCATCAATGGAATGGTAATGAGCGAAGATTATTACGTTGTAATCGCTGAATACGACTTGACTGAGATTCCTGCAATTTTCAATGAAGACTATTACGAACTTAAATTTAAAAAGAGCCAAGATAGCGTGATGGTCGGCTCAAGTGGTTGGAATCAAGATGGATGGGAAATTTTGCCAAACCACCACCTATTGGTGGTTAATCGAAAGACTCTTAATGTTGAAATTATTAAGTTGGATTGATGAGCAATATAAAAGTTCGGGAATTGAAATTACTTCCCGAACAGAGCGCCGGTCGTGAAATATTCGATATCACTTGGCCGGTAATCGGCGGTACTGAAATCACACCAAATCTCATGCAAGCATTTGTCCATAACGGAGCCTATTTTGTTGGTGCTTACGATGGCGAGAAAATTGTCGGAGCCACATTTGGCTTCATCGGCACCGCTGGCGGCATTCATTTACATTCACATATGTCCGCTGTGCTTGTTGATTATCGAGATCGCGGAATTGGTGCGTTAATGAAACGCCATCAATTAACTTGGGCTTACGAACATAAGATTCCTTTTATTACTTGGACTTTTGACCCGCTAGTAAAGCGAAATGCAAAGTTAAACATCCTCAAATTAGGGGTAGAAGTCGCGAGTTATCACCCGAATTTTTACGGGGTAATGCCAGATTTAATTAATGCTGGCGATGATTCAGATCGTTTAATGGCGAAATGGGTGGTTGGACCAACCTCGCCAAATGAAAAATCACTCACAACTACTATCCCCGATAGCGCAATCACTATTTCAGTCCCGGAGGATATTGTGAAGTTACGCGAAACGAATTTGGCAGAAGCAAAATCTGCACGAGTTAGAGTCAGAGAAGAATTTCTTGCCGCTTTCAATGATGGCTATCAAGTTATGGGTTTTTCAGATGAAGCCGGATATGTATTAACGAAAGGGACAAAATGAAGATAGCCGAATATGAGTTCCGCATAATTCATTTGCCGCTAGTTCGGCCATTCCGCACTTCATTTGGAACTCAAACCAGTCGCGAAGTCTTGATGGTAAAGGTAACTACTTCAGAAGGCGTGGTTGGATGGGCTGAATGTGTTGCAATGTCTGTGCCGCTCTACTCCCCTGAATATGTTGCTGGATGTTTAGAGACTATGCAGAAATTCTTAATCCCAGCGTTAAATAAAGTTGGAGATTTTCGCGCTGAAGATGTTGCGACAATCCTAAAACCATATCTCGGTGCGCAGATGGCGAAAGCCGCCTTGGAAACTGCAATTTTGGATGCTCAACTCCGCATCGAAGGAATTTCACTTGCGAAATATCTAGGTGCAACTAAGACCAAGGTTGAATGTGGAGTTTCGGTTGGAATTGCACCTTCTATGGGTGCGTTAATCGAAGAAGTAACTTCATACATCGATGCTGGATATCGCCGAATTAAATTAAAGATCGAACCAGGTTGGGATATCGAGCCGGTAAGAGAAGTTAGAAAACTCTGGCCGGAAATGCGATTACAAGTAGATGCAAATCAAGCGTATTCGCGTAGCGATGGCGCACATCTTGCAAAGTTAGATCCTTACGATTTATTGCTGATTGAACAACCACTTGATGAACACGACATCCTTGGCCACGCAGAATTGGCAAAAGTTGTAAGAACGCCGATTTGTTTAGATGAATCGATAACTTCACTTCGCGCCGCCGAAGACGCGCTAGCGCTTAAAGCAACCACAGTTATAAACATCAAACCAGGTCGAGTTGGTGGATATATAGAATCAGTGAAAATTCATGATCTTTGCGTTAAAGAATCGATTCCAGTTTGGTGCGGTGGCATGTTAGAAACCGGTATTGGTCGTGCGGCAAATCTTGCTTTAGCTGCGCTACCAGGATTCACTTTGCCAGGTGATACCTCGGCTTCATCTCGCTATTTTAAGCAAGACATTACGACGCCATTTGAAATGAACGATGGCTACCTAAATGTGCCAACTACACCAGGAATTGGCGTAACCCCAGATATGGATTTCTTAGATTCAATAACAACTTCTAAGGAATTAGCTAAAAATTAGCTTAAGACTTACTAGGAGTAGCAATACTCCGAAACCGCGTGTAACCCAAACGTTGCCAAGTGATAAACCAAGCTTCGCCCCAAAAAATGCAGTTACAAATATTCCGGCTGCAATAGCTAAGCCCACTTTTAGATCAACATCTCCTGCTTTGTAATACTTCATTACTGCCAAAATTCCAACAGGTAGGAGCATCGAAGTAAGAGATGTGCCGATAGCTTTTGAAGAAGAGAACTTTAAGAAGAAAATTAACATCGGCACGATAATAATTCCACCGCCAATCCCAAATAAACCAGAAGCTATTCCCGCAGTTCCACCAATTAACAGTGCTGTTAACATCACCATCAGATCTGGCACGCTGACTCCTCAATCTTTGAAAACTTTAAAACTGGTGGCGGGTGAAGGATTTGAACCTTCGAAGGCATTGCCGGGGGATTTACAGTCCCCTCCCATTGGCCGCTCGGGCAACCCGCCGTGAAACTATTCAACGCTGAAGTCTAAAGGTATGACCAATGTTTGGCAAAAAAGTTCTTATTTACCAATCATTTACCGAGGATTGCCATTGCGGCATTGTGACCACCAATACCACTTACGCCACCGCCACGAATTGCACCTGCGCCACAAATAAAAATTTGTTTATCATCAGTCTCTACGCCCCAACGGTTTGCATGTGTAATTTCAGCCGCTTCGCTAAATGGAAATTGCAAATCCATGTGAAAAATATTGCCACCAGGCAATGAAACATCTTTTTCAAGATCTTGCGGTGATTTAATTTCGATACATAACTCACCGTTGTCGCTTACCGCTAAACACTCTTCAATTGGGTCAAGTAAATATTGATTTAGTTGATGCAAAATTTGACTAAGCATCTTTGCTTTTACGCCTTCGTTATCGTGATTAAATAAAGATGCTGGCGTGTGTATCGCAAACAACGTAAGAGTTTGATAGCCTGCACTATTCAATGTGTCGCTAAGAATGCTGTTGTCGGTAAGGGTGTGACAATACATTTCAGCTGGTATCACGCTAGGAATCTTTCCAGATGCTGCTTCTTCGTACGCTTTTTTAAATTGAGTGTAGCTCTCATCGATATGAAAAGTTCCAGCAAATGCTGCTTTTGGATCGGTACCACTTTTAAGCCTTGGTAACTTCTTCAGTAACATATTAATTTTTAATTGTGAACCTTTTGTATATTTAGGTGGCGTAGCTCCGCGAATCTCTGCTAATACTTGCGGTGCACAGTTTGCTGCGATAAATTCAGTTGCGATAATTTCTTTGTTATTTATTTCAATAGTTTTGAGCGAACCATCATTACCAATTTTTGTAACTTTAGAATCGGTACGAATTTCAACGCCTAATTCCAGCGCTCTTGTCGTTAATTCCTTAACTAGAGCTCCCATGCCACCGCGAGGTACTTTCCATTCGCCGGTGCCATTGCCGATTAAATGATAAAGAAAACAGATGTTAGCCATCAAATTATCGGCTGGTGTGAATGTTCCAATAAGGGCATCGGTCAAGATCACGCCTCTTATTAAGTCATCCTTAAATTCACGGCAAATTACTTCGCCAAGTGGGCGTTCGATAAAGTCATTCCAAGCTTGAGATAACCCGTTATCAATGGCCAATTGCTTCATCTCGGCTCGAGTTAAAAGCGGTGAAAGCATGGTAGGTGCAATTACTTGGGCTAATTTGAAGAGCTCATTATAAAAAGTAACCCATTTTTCATACTCTGCATCACTTCCAGTTAAATCAAAGAATGAAACTTTGCTTTCGTTATCTAGCTCTCTATTTATTAGCAATGCAATATCTTGAGCGCTTCGGGTTGTTGGCGTAAACGAAGAAACTTTTCGACTTATTGTTTCAAAATCTATAGCTAGATCTTTAAGGATTTGGTCTGGTAGTAAAGATACCAAGTATGAATATCTTGAAAGATTGGCATCAAAATCTGGGAATGCACGCACGCTAGTTGAAGCGCCACCCAATTCAGATTGAGCTTCCAGTATCAAGGTTTTCTTATTTGCTAAGGCTAAATAACAGGCAGCCACGAGCCCGTTATGGCCGCCTCCGATAATTATTACGTCAAATTTCTCGTTCACCGCGAAAGGTTATACCGTAGGGGCTTGGTAAGTATAGAAATCTGAAAATATATATAAGTGGGAGCAGAACAATGGCCGATTCCAGTTTCGATGTAGTTTCAAAAGTAGATCGCATGGAGCTTGATAATGCGCTAAACCAAGCGTCGCGTGAAATAGCTACTCGGTTTGATTTTAAAAACACCGGTACCAAGATTGAGATGTCTGGCGAGAAAATATTGGTGGAATCCGAGACTGAAGAACGAGCCAAAGCTGCGCTAGATGTTTTGAAGGAAAAGATGGTGAAGCGAACAGTTTCGTTAAAGTATCTTGACACTGCGGAACCGATACTAAGCGGCAAGGTTTATCGAATTTTCGCCGCAATTAAAGAGGGCATATCTCAAGAAAATGCTAAGAAAATTGCAAAATTACTCAAAGATGAAGGATCTAAGAACTTAAAAACCCAAATCCAAGGTGATGAGCTTCGAGTATCTAGCAAGAGCAAAGATGACTTGCAGGAAGCAATTGCGATGATTAAAAGTGCTCCCCTCGATTTCGCCGTGCAATTCCAGAATTTCAGATAACCCAATTGACTCGTAATAAAGCAGGTTTATTGCTTGGATTAGGTGCCTACCTTTTATGGGGAGCGTTGCCGTTCTATTGGAAAGCACTTAACGATGCTTCTCCTAGCGAAATTCTGGCGAATCGTGGAATTTGGTCGCTAGTGATTTGCGTTTCCGCACTTAAATTTCGTAAGCAACTTGGGAATGGTTTTGCGCTTTTAAAAAATAGAAGAAGTGCCACAATTTTGTTAGCGACTTCTGGGTTTCTCACAATCAATTGGTTTGTTTATATCTGGTCAGTTTCGGTGGATCGGGTCGTTGAATCTGCGCTTGGTTATTACATAACGCCGTTAATCACCGTTACTTTTGGTGTCACTTTTCTGCATGAAAAACTTAGGAAAGCTCAAAAAATTGCGGTCGGGTTAGCTGCGGTTGGCGTAGTGATTCTCACCGTTGGATACGGATCTTTTCCATGGATCGCACTTTCGCTAGCGATTACTTGGGGTTCTTATAGTTTGTTAAAAAAGACGCTAAATGCCGGGGCTCTTGAAGCGCTTTCAGTGGAAACGCTTTTTGCCTTAATTCCAAATGTTGGCTACTTGATTTATTTAGAATCAAAAGGAAGTGCGCAATTTGGCCACAGCGCTCCTAATACTTTACTTTTAATCGGAGCTGGATTTGCCACAATTGCACCGCTATTAATGTTCAATGGCGCAACGCTTAGGCTGCCACTTACAACAGTTGGATTACTGCAATATATAACCCCAACTATCATGTTCTTTATCGGAATTTTAGTAAATCATGAAGATATGGTTGCTTCAAAATTAATTGGTTTTATCTTTATCTGGATTGCGTTGGCATTTCTTGGAACTGATCTTGTCAAATCAAACCGATCGATTGATAATGGCAGAGCATAGATTTTCTAAAGCGGTTCGTGCTGGACTCATTGATAAACCTTCTAATAATTTTTTAGCGTTATTTGCAACTTCATGCAATTGCACTTTTGATTCCAATAGCGCCGGATGCGCACGCAATTTCAAAATAACTTCAGCTACTATTTTGTCATCATAAATTGGTTTGGCGAGTAGAGCTTTTAGTTCAGAATCTTTAGGATCGTTCGATTGCATAACCCGAATTGTTACGAGCGTTGGAATCCCTTCTTTTAGATCGGTTCCAGGCGTCTTGCCTGATTGATTTGAATCACTTGCGATATCAATTACATCATCAGCTAATTGAAACGCCACGCCAATTTTCTCGCCGAACTCAGTAACGATTTCTATCACTTCCTTTGATGCGCCTGAAAGCATGGCGCCAAAACGTGCGCTAGCCGAGATTAGCGATCCAGTTTTATCAGCAACTACGCGGAGATAGTGGCTCAATGGGTCCTCACCATTTTTCGGACCTTGAGTTTCCAAGATCTGCCCAATCACAAGCCGCTCGAAAGTTATTGCTTGCAATCTAACTGCTTCCGGACCCACTTCGGAGAGCAGATTTGAAGTCTTTGCGAAGAGATAATCGCCAGTAAGAATTGCAACGCTATTTCCCCACCGATTGTTTGCGCTTTCTACTCCCCGACGCAGCGGTGCTTCGTCCATCACGTCATCGTGATACAAAGTTCCAAGATGGGTAAGTTCGCAAGCAGTTGCAGCTTTAATTACATTGTCATTCATTTTTCCTAAGTGTCCAGTAATTAACGCAAGTAAAGGTCTAAGTCGCTTACCGCCAGCTTCAACTAAGTGGCGTGAAGTTTCAATTACAAGTGGGTAATCCCCTTGAATACAAAGTTTGAGCAACTCCTCAACTTTATTAAGTTGGTTAACCAATTCGCTCTCGAAAGCAGGATTAAGATTTGGTATTCCGGTTGCGCTTACTTGAGACATCTAAATTAATTCGTTAGCGAATGAAGATTGCAAGAGTGTTGATGAAATTAAGCACTGGAGTTGGATAAACTCCAAGTATTAAAGTCACTGCGCCAGAAACCCAAATTGCAATTGAGGTAAGTGGCGATGGAATAACTACAGTTAGTGAATCTTCGTGGCTTTCTGCAAAATACATCATCACAATTACGCGAATGTAAAAGAATGCGGCAATTGCACTAGAAAGGACTCCAACTACTACCACCCCGATATTTCCAGATTCATAAGCTGCAGTGAAGATTGCAAACTTTCCAATAAAACCACTTGTAAGTGGAATTCCAGCAAATGCTAGTAAAAAGAATGAAAATAACGCCGCAATTTTTGGAGAGCGTCGGCCGAGCCCAGCCCAACGATTTAGATCGGTAATTTCACCCGATGAATCCCGCACTAAAGTGATAACTCCGAAAGCGCCAATCGTGATGAAACCGTAAGCAAGTAGGTAGTAAAGCGTGGCTGCTAATCCAGCTCGGTTAAGCGCAATAACACCGGTTAACAAGAAGCCAGCATGAGCGATTGATGAATAGGCCAACATCCGCTTGATATCGCGTTGGGTAATAGCAACTATCGATCCAACCAGCATTGTTAAAATCGCAATTACGGTAAGGATTGGCCGCCAATTCCAGACTGCATCGCCGAAGGTTACGTAGAAAATTCGAAGCAGTGCGCCAAAAGCCGCGACCTTTGTTGCGGCTGCCATGAAACCAGTAATTGGGGTTGGTGCACCTTGATAAACATCGGGAGTCCATGCATGGAATGGGACTGCGCCAACTTTGAAAAGTAATCCAATTGAAAGAAAAAGTAATCCAATTAATAAGAATACGTTATTCGCAGTGCCACCGATTACTGCTGTATGGATTCCGGCGAGTGTAACTGAGTAAGAGAAACCGTATAAAAATGCGGCACCAAATAAGAAGAATGCTGATGAGTAAGCACCAAGTAAGAAATACTTTAGAGCAGCTTCTTGCGAAAATAAGCGACGTCGACGCGAGAGTCCAGCCACGAGATATAGCGGTAGCGATAAAACTTCCAAAGCTACGAAAAGTGTGATCAAATCACTAGCAGCCGGAAAGAGCATCATTCCAGCTACTGCAAATAAGGTTAAAGGGAAAACTTCAGTTTGTTGGCGGCCGGTTTGTACAGCACTTTTTTCTTCTTCTGATCCTGGCACCGCAGACGCTTGCGCAGTGAAATGATCAACGTCGCCGATAATCATTACCGCGAAGAATGCAATTAAAAGAATTGTCCCTTGCATGAAAATTGCTGGGCCATCAATCATGACTGAGTTAAATGCAGCTTTAGCTGAAGTTAAATTACGAATTCTTAGCAACGAAATAAATGATGCAAAAATTGTAAAGAGCGCAATTAAAAGCTGAATTGTTGCGCGACGTTTAGCTGCGACAAAAGCCTCTACTAAAACTCCAATAACAGCACCGGCTAGCACGATCATTATTGGTGCCAGGAATGAATATTGCAGAATCGGGGAATCAGTCATGGCTACCTCCCTCCCGCTGGCGGAACTGGATCGCTAAATCCAGCCGCAGTTAAAGTTGCAATGGAAGCTGGATTTATGACATCCAATAATGGCTTCGGATAGAAACCTAAGAAAATAATTACTGCGATAACTGGTGCAATCGCAATTCGCTCACGTCTAGTTATATCGGGCAAGTTTTCATTACCTGGAGTAATTGGACCATGAAGCGCTTTTTGAACTGGAATTAAAATATATAGCGCAGCAAGCACAATTCCAAGCGTTCCAATTACTGCTGCAACCGGATAACGAGTATATGTTCCAACAAGTACTAAGAACTCGCTAACGAAGCTAGAAAGACCAGGTAGCGCCAAGCTGGAAAGCCCTGCAATAAAGAATGTCCAAGCAAGTACTGGTGTAACGCGTTGTAAACCACCAAAATCTGCAATTATGGAAGAGCCGCGTCGCGTAGAGATCCAACCAGCTACTAAAAAGAGTGCAGCGGTGGAGAATCCGTGGTTCACCATATAAAGCGTGGCGCCGGAATGACCTTGGGTGGTCATCGCAAAAATTCCCATTGTGATAAAACCAAAGTGAGAAATCGAAGTAAATGCGATTAAGCCTTTAATATCTTTCTGACCAATGGCCAAGAAAGCACCATAGAGAATTGAGATTAGCGCCAGAACAATAATTACTGGAGTAAAAGTTTTTGATGATTCAGGAAAAAGCTTAATGCAATAACGAATCATTCCAAAAGTTCCAACTTTGTCTAGTACACCCAACAAGAGAACCGATGTGCCTGGCGTTGCAGATTTTGCGGCATCCGGTAACCAAGTGTGGAGCGGCCATAGTGGCGCTTTAATTGCGAAGGCGATAAAGAATCCTAGGAATAAGAAGTTTTGGGTTGTGGAATCGATCGTCAACTGTGAAAGTTTTTCAATATCAAAAGTATGTCCACCTTGATGGCCAGAAATCACATAAATGCCAATGATGGCTGCGAGCATTAAAAGCCCGCCAAATAAGCTGTATAGCAAGAACTTCACCGCAGCTGCAGCCCGTTCGCCAACGCCGTAGCCACCGATTAAGAAGTAAACCGGAATCAACATGGCTTCAAAGAAAACGTAGAAGAGGAAGACATCGGTAGCTGCAAAAACACCAATCATCATGGTTTCTAGAATCAGGATCAGAACATAGAAACTCTTACTTCCCCAACGTCCACCTTCAGATTCGTGCCAGCCGGCAACAATTACGATTGGAACCAATATGACCGACATTAGAATTAAAACTAGCGCGATTCCGTCTATGCCGAGGCTGTAATTAATTCCAAATGATGGAATCCAAGAATAATTCTCAACAAACTGGAAACCAGGACGATCAATTTCAAAACGAAGCGCAATTAATAAACCTAAGAGAGCTACAACAATCGAAGTGAGAAGCGCAACCCATTTTGCATAATTAGCTTTGCTCTTTGGCAAAGTAGAAATTAATAGCGCGCCAAGAAGTGGTAGCGCACCTATCGAAGTTAAATAGTTCATAGCGTTACCACCCAGATAGTTGCGAGTAGCCCAAATGCGCCTAGTAAAATTAATAGCGCATAGCTACGGACAAAACCAGTTTGGGTCTTTCGAATTCCTTTTGAACTTCCAATCACCACTGCGCCAACAGTTCTAACTGCACCATCGATAGCTTTTTCATCGGTTGCTACTAGGAATTTGGTTAGCGCTTGTCCGGGACGCATTAATACCACTTCGTTAAAGTCATCTTGCAACAAATCACGACGAGCTATCCTGGTAAAAAATCTAACATTGGTAGGTGCTACTCGAGGAACTTGGCTTCGATATTTAACTATTGCAATTGCAACACCTATTACCACGGCAACTAGCGCCATTGAAGTAACTACTACTGGTTGGAATCGTTCGACATGTTCGGCGTGATCTGCTTCATGGCTATTTACAACTGGAGCTAGCCAAGAAACAAAGCGATTTCCGCTGGAAAGTAGGAATCCGGAAGCAACTGATCCGATTGCCAGGATTGCCATTGGTCCCCACATTAAGAATGGGGATTCATGTGGATGGGCTTTTTCATCCCAACGCTTTGCGCCAGTGAAAGTAAGAATAATTACGCGAGTCATATAGAAAGCGGTGACCAGTGCACCAAGTAGAGCAGCACTGCCAATTAATAAACCTTTGATTCCTTCGGCATTAAACGCCGTTTCAATAATTTTATCTTTGGAATAGAAACCAGCAAATGGTGGAACTCCGATGATTGCAAGATAACCCAACCCAAAAGTAATTGCGGTAATTGGCATGAATTTTCCAAGGCCACCATATTTGCGCATGTTTACTTCATCATCCATGCCGTGCATTACCGAACCTGCTCCTAAAAACATACCAGCTTTAAAGAATCCATGAGTTAGAAGGTGCATGATTGCAAACGCATAACCAACAGGTCCAAGCCCAGTTGCAAGAATCATGTATCCGATTTGCGACATGGTTGAAGCTGCAAGGGCTTTCTTAATATCATCTTTAGCAGTACCGATTAACGCACCAAACATCAAAGTGATCGCGCCGATAATTACTACGCATAGTTGTGCAGTTGGGGCGTTATCGAAAATAAAATTTGAACGAGCAATTAAGTAAACGCCAGCAGTCACCATTGTCGCAGCATGGATTAACGCTGAAACTGGGGTTGGACCCGCCATCGCATCGCCGAGCCATGATTGCAATGGGAATTGGGCAGACTTGCCGGCCGCCGCAAGCAATAACATCAAACCAATACCGGTTAGGGCGGCAGTCGATGCGCCAGAAACTTTTTCTTCGACCCCAGAAAATGAAACTGTACCGAACGTTGCAAAAGCAATCATGATTGCTAATGAAAGTCCAACATCGCCAACTCGGTTGGCCACGAAAGCTTTCTTTGCAGCGGTCGCGTATTCGGGCTTTTGGTTCCAGAAGCCGATAAGTAGGTATGAAGCAAGGCCCACACCCTCCCAGCCCACATAGAGATTTAGGTAAGAGTCGCCTAATACCAATAGCAACATCGCAGCGATGAAGAAATTTAGAAATGCGAAGAAGCGACGGCGATCTAAATCGTGCGACATGTAAGCGATTGAATAGATATGAATCAAGGTACCAACACCGGTAATAAGTAGTACAAATGAAATTGAAAGCTGATCGAGTAAAAGCGAGGCATCGACTTGGAAAGTTCCCACAGATATCCAAGAGAAAAGTTTTTGGGTTACAGCACGAGATTCTGATGGCCGAGCCAACATCTGTAAAAATTCAAATGCACCGATACCAAATGCGGATGCCGAAATTAAAGTCGCAAAAATATGGCCCCACTTATCGGCCCTGCGGCCAAGTATCATTAAAAAGCCTGAACTAAATAATGGTAGTGCGACTAGATAAACCAAATTATTTGATGTCATTAAATTACCGCTTTAATAAACTGGCATCATCAACTGATGTTGAACGGCGCGATCGGAAAATGGTCACAATGATTGCTAAGCCGACAACAACTTCGCAGGCAGCAACCACCATGGTGAAGAAGGCAATTACTTGTCCGTCAAGAGTTCCATTAATACGGGCAAAAGTTACAAAAGCTAAGTTTGCTGCATTTAGCATCAACTCAATACACATGAAAACTACAATTGCATTACGACGGATAACGACGCCAACCGCACCAATTGTAAAAAGCATTGCGGATAGATATAAGTAATTAGCAGAGTTCATTACTGATCACCGCTTTCATCATCAACTTTAGGTAACGAGCCAAGTGCGTATTGCGTTGGATCTTGGATATCTCCACGCGCGCTTAATACACCAGAAATTGAATTTTTGGCTGGGGTGCCATCTGGTAAGAGCGCTGGTACATCTACGGCGTTGTGACGGGCAAAAACTCCGGAACTAGGAAGTCCCGCCGCGTTTGCTAATGAATCCCCACGAAAACGAGCGCTCGATAACGCACGCTGGCTGAGGCGCGCACCCGCACTCTTTTGGCTATGTGCTAAAACCATTGCTCCCAAAGCTGCAGTGATAAGTAGCGCCGAAACAACTTCAAATGGAAAAACATATTGCGTAAAAATTAGCGATGCTAAACCTTGAACGTTGCCCGATTCGTTTGCCATCGCTAATCCGACCGCGACGTGATTTAAAGTGGCACGACCAATTAACGAAATTAACAAACCGCCAAATCCGAGTGCTGCCACAATCGCTACGACGCGATGCCCTTTGATATTCTCAGTAAGCGAATCTGGAGCATCTACACCAACCAACATCAAAATAAATAAGAAGAGCATCATGACCGCTCCGGTATAAACTACGATCTGTACTATTCCTAAAAATGCAGCATCAAGCGCGATGTAGAAAATTGCCAAAGTTATCATTACCCATGCAAGTAAGAGCGCAGAATGAACTGCTTTTTTTACTACTAACATTCCAAGCGAAGCTAAGACTGCTAACGGTGCCAAAATATAAAATAGAATAGCTTCTGGTTTTTGGGTTTGGCCAATTTCAAGTGATAGCCGAATCATTGTTGGCCACCTTCAACTTCGCCTCGGTAGTAACTGCCATCATTAGCGCCGGGTGCCATTGGATGTGGCGGCATGATCATTCCTTGATGAATTGGGGCTAACAAATCTTGCTTTTCATAAATTAATTTCTCGCGGGTATTATCGGCTAATTCATATTCATTAGTCATAGTTAAAGCTCTAGTTGGGCAAGCTTCAATACAAAGCCCACAGAAAATACAACGCAAGTAATTAATTTGGTAAACCTTGCCGTACCGCTCTCCTGGTGAGAATCGAGCTTCCTCAGTATTGCTTTCGCCTTCAACATAAATTGCATCTGCTGGACAAGCCCAGGCGCAAAGTTCGCAACCAATACATTTTTCGAGGCCATCGGGATGACGGTTTAGTTGGTGGCGACCCTTGAATCTTGGCGCAGTTGGCTCTTTAACCTCAGGATATTGCACTGTATTTGGCTTCTTAAACATGGCTCTGAAGGTGACCCAGAATCCAAGTAGCTGGGTCAAGAAAGTACTTGGACCGTTATCGACAACCGGAGTTGATTCCATTGCAGCTTTTTCAATGGCATTGTTTTTGAAAGGCTCGATGTTGTATAGCTCAGACATGATCTTCCAATCTCGCTTTTGTGGCAGGAAGTGCTGGGACTGGGAATGAAGGTTCGGATACTTCGCCAATATCTCGCGCAGCAATTTCATTCTTATCGCGAGCACGATCAAATAGCGATGAAACAGCGAGCACGATCAATACGATTCCACCAGTAAATGCAACCACGACCGACTGCGGTGCACCCTCTAGTGAAAGTGTGCGCAATGTTGCAACTACAAGAATCCATGCAAGTGAAACTGGAATCAAAACCTTCCAACCAAATTTCATAAATTGGTCATAACGAAGTCGCGGCAAAGTTCCGCGTAACCAAACAAAGACAAAAAAGAAGCCGAGAACTTTTATAGCAAACCAGAATAGCGTGAACCAACCACCAAGCCAGCTTTCGGTAAACCCAAGTCCTGGAAATGCCCGATAACCACCGAGGAAAAGTGTGGTGGCAAGTGCAGAAACCGCAATAATGTTTACATATTCAGCAAGGAAGAAGAGTGCAAACTTAAGCGATGAATATTCGGTATGAAATCCACCCACGAGCTCACCTTCAGCTTCTGCTAAATCAAATGGTGCTCGATTAGTTTCACCAACCATTGAGATCGCATAAATTACAAAGGATGGGAACAACACAACTGAGTACCACCATTTATCTTGCGCGGCAACGATATCTGAGGTGGACATTGATCCGGCATAAATAAATACCGCAACTAGTGAAAGTCCCATTGCAACTTCATAGGAAATTACTTGAGCGCTAGATCGAAGTCCGCCAAGAAGTGGATAGGTAGATCCAGATGACCAACCGGCTAACACAATGCCGTAAACACCTACGGACGCGATTGAAAGAACATATAAAACGCCGACTGGGATATCCGTTAACTGCATCGCAGTTTCATGGCCGAAGAAATTAACTTTTCCGGTAAATGGAATTACTGCAAACGACATAAAGCAAGCGGTCACGCTAATAATTGGTGCGATTACGAAAACAATTCGATCGGCTGCTTTTGGAATTAAATCTTCTTTTAAAGCTAACTTAACGCCATCAGCCAGCGCCTGCAGAAGTCCAAACTTACCGACGCGGTTTGGTCCAATTCGCATTTGCATAACAGCAACTATCCGCCGTTCGCCCCAAACTGACATCAAAGTTAACAAAATGCAGACTGCAAAAACTATTAAACCTTTTGCGGCAATGATCCATCCTGGATCTTGTCCGATTAATTGCGCAGTTGTCATGCCTTCAGTTGTCTCCATTACGCCTTCACTACCGATACAGATGCGCCACTTGCAACTCCGAGGGTTGCAATCGTTTTTGAGGTATGGGAATTTCTAGGAATCCAAACTGAGTTGTTTTCAATATCTTTGATTTCACAAGGCAAAGTAATGGCGCCACGCTCATTGAAAACTCGAACTGAATCACCGGTTTTAATACCTAGCTTTTCAGCACGATCCGTTGAAATAACTGCAACAGATGGGTGCGCGGTATTTGCTAAATTAGTTTCGCCATCTTGCAGTGATCCTGCATCTAGTAATAGCCGCCAACTTGCCAAAATTGTGTCGCCAGAAATTAGCGTTGCAGATGTTGGTGTGAATGGAGCGCGAGCACCATCCCAATTCCCAAGTGCCAAAAATTCTTTGGCTGCAGCTGCAACTGTTGGCAGATTTATAGGTTTACCCATTTGATCTGCAATTATTGAAAGAATTCGAACATCACTACGAAGATCAGGCACATCAACAGCAGATTCAAAGGCACGAGCGCGGCCTTCCCAATCTAGGAATGAACCACTCTTCTCTACTACCGCTGCTATCGGCAGGACTACGTTAGCAATTTCAGTGATTGCGCTATGGCGCATTTCTAAGCTGACAACAAATGCTTTTTCGAGTCCTGCTATGGCATCGGATGAGATATCTAGTGGGTCAACGCCGCCAACTAATAGCGAATCAATATCTCCGTTATGCAAACCTTCAATAATTTCCGAAGTGGTTCGACCGATATTTTCCGGAAGCGACTTGACGCCCCAAGCACTTTGCATGTCAACTCGCGCACTTGCATTGTTAACTGGGCGACCGCCAGGAAGCAGGGTTCCAATTGCGCCAACTTCTAGAGCGCCACGTTCGCCAGCGCGACGTGGAATCCAAGCCAGCTTCGCACCTGAAGATTGTGAAAGTGCAAGCGTTGCTGAAAGCGCACCAGAAGATTCACATAACCGTTCGCCTACCAAAATTACTGATTTGGAAGTTAATCCAGAAATCTTTGCAATTAATTGAGCTTCGTTACCGGCAACAGATTTAACAACTTCTGCGTTAAGTTTATTGCTGCCCCGCGAAGTAAATGGCGCAATCGTGGTTACTTTCAACCGACGTTTACGCACTTGCTTAAACGCGCGAAGAAAAACTATCGGTGATTCGTCTTCTGGTTCAAAACCAATTAGAACTAAATGATCGGCTCGGTCGATCGCGGAATAATTAACTTGAACACCAACAATTGCGCTTCCTAAGAAATCGCGCTCTTCATCAGTATGAACCCGAGCTCGGAAATCAATGTCATTTGTATTTAAAACCACCCGAGCAAACTTGCTATAACCATAAGCATCTTCAACTGTGGCACGACCGCCAACAAGTACGGCTGCGCGACTTACGCTTAGCCCAGCCGCCGCTGTTGCTAACGCTTCTGGCCACGAAGCTTCATGTAATTGGCCATCAGAACCACGAACCATCGGAGTTTTAATGCGATCACTTGCGGTTGCATATTTAAATGCCCAACGACCTTTATCGCAGTTCCACTCTTCGTTTACTTGAGCATCATCGCCAGCAAGGCGGCGGAGCGTTTTCCCACGGCGAACATCGGTGCGCATATCGCAACCACTTGCGCAATGCTCACATGCCGAGGGCGTTGAAACTAAGTCGAATGGACGGGCGCGGAAGCGATAGGAAGCTCCAGTTAGCGCACCCACCGGGCAAATCTGGACTGTGTTTCCAGAGAAATATGAATCGAACGGTTTCTCTTCATAAATACCAACTTGTTGGAGCGCACCGCGTTCATTCAAAGTTATAAATGGATCGCCGGCGATTTCTTCGGAAAATCGAGTACAACGGGCACAAAGAATGCAACGTTCGCGATCTAGAAGTACTTGAGCTGAAATATTAATTGGTTTTTCAAAGGTCCGCTTATAGCCATCAAAACGAGATTCGCCATTTCCATTACTCATCGCTTGATTTTGTAATGGGCATTCGCCACCTTTATCGCAAACTGGGCAATCAAGTGGATGGTTAACTAGAAGGAATTCCATAATTCCTTTTTGCGCTTTATCTGCAACGCTAGAAGTTAATTGGGTATTTACCACCATCCCAGTTTCAACCGGAATTGTGCAAGAAGCTTGTGGCTTAGGAAATTTACGGCCGTTAATTTCAATATCAACTAAGCATTGGCGACAAGCTCCAACTGGGTCCAGTAATGGGTGGTCGCAAAATCTAGGAATTTGAATTCCGAGTTTCTCAGCTGCACGAATTACTAAAGTTCCTTTTGGGACAGTTATTTCAAAACCGTCTATAGTTAGCGTAATTAATTCAAGTGTTACATCAGAAGAAACTTCTTGAGTACTCATTACTTGACACCTCCAACATTTGAAGTGACAAATTTTGTTGAAGCCTCATCATCAAATGGGCATCCACCAGTTGTGAGATGTTGTAAGTATTCATCTTTAAAGTACTGGATTGAAGAAATGATTGGGCTGGCAGCGCCATCAGCAAGAGCGCAAAATGAGCGTCCCATGATGTTGTCGCATAGGTCGAGCAATTTATCTAGATCTTCTGGAGTGCCCTTACCGTGCTCTAAATCTTTGAGAATTTGCACCAACCACCAAGTGCCTTCACGACAAGGTGTGCACTTTCCGCAAGATTCATGTTTATAAAATTCAGTCCAACGCAACACTGCACGCACGATGCAAGTCGTTTCATCGAAAATTTGTAACGCTTTGGTGCCGAGCATCGAACCCGCATTTGATACGCCTTCGTAATCTAACGGAGTATCTAAATGTGCGTCGGTAAATAGTGGGGTTGAAGATCCACCTGGTGTCCAGAATTTTAATTTATGTCCGTCTCGAATTCCGCCAGCCAGCTCTAATATTTCGCGAAGCGTGATTCCAAGTGGCGCTTCGAATTGGCCAGCATTATTTACATGGCCAGAAAGTGAGTACAAGGTGTAACCCTTTGACTTCTCGGTTCCGATTGCGGCAAACCATTCAGGTCCATGCTCAATAATGGAAGGTACGGATGCTACGGTTTCAACGTTATTTACAATGGTTGGTCGCGCATATAAACCAGCAATCGCTGGAAATGGTGGTCGAAGTCTTGGTTGTCCGCGGAAACCTTCGAGTGAATCAAGTAGCGCAGTTTCTTCACCGCAGATATATGCGCCAGCGCCAACATGTAAAACTAATTCTAAATCAAAACCTGTTCCTAAAATATTTTTGCCAAGAAGTCCAGCTTTATATGCATCTTCGATTGCTTGTTGCATTCTACGAATCACATGTGCGACTTCGCCACGAATATAAATAAATGCATAGTTAGCGCGGATTGCGTAGGAACCAATAATTATTCCTTCAATTAACACATGTGGGTTTGCCATCAAGAGCGGTGTATCCTTACAAGTACCTGGCTCCGATTCGTCAGCATTAACTACGAAATAATGTTCTTTGTTATCGCCTTGTGGAATAAAGCTCCACTTCATTCCGGTTGGGAAGCCAGCACCACCGCGGCCGCGTAAACCTGAATCTTTGACGCTCTGAATTACTGCATCTGGCTCCATAGCGAGCGCTTTTTCGAGCGCCTTGTAGCCACCATTGCGTTTATATCCTGCAAACGTAAATGAGTCTTTTTCATCCCAATGTGCGGAAAGGACGGGCATTAATTTAGACATTACTTACCCTCCTTTGAAAGTTTTAATCCAAGCAGCGAAGGTTCGCCGGCAGAAACACCTTCACTAAAGCGACCATCACTAATACCGGCAAGTACCGCCGAATTTTCCCGCCAAGTTGGTAACTTATTTGGTCCACGAGTTGGTGCTAGTGGATTTCCATTACGCATGCTATCAACTAAATCTTTTGCGGATTGCACGGTTTGATTGTCGTAAAACTCCCAATTAGCCATAACTACTGGGGCATAATCACAAGCTGCGTTGCATTCAATTCGTTCTAACGAAACTTTGCCATCTTTAGTCGCACAATTATTTTCAATTCCAAGATGTTCTTTCAAGCCTTCGTAAATTGCATCCCCGCCCATGACTGCGCAGAGTGTGTTTATGCAGACACCAACATGATATTCACCGACTGGCTGGCGTTTATATTGGGTGTAGAAACTTGCAACCGCATTAACTTCAGCAGTTTCTAAATCTAATTTTTGTGCAATTGTTTCGATTGATTCATTCGTTACATAACCGTCACGAGCCTGTGCGAAATGTAATAACGGCATTATTGCTGAGCGCTTCCGTGGATAACGCGAAATTATTGACTCAATTACAGTGGCGTCTTCATTTGTAAATGGCATTAACGATCAACCCCTCCCATAACTGGATCAATCGAAGCTACCGCACCAACAATATCCGCAATTTGCGAACCTTCACACATCGCAGCTGTTGATTGCAGGTTATTAAATGATGGATCTCTAAAGTGCACGCGGTATGGGCGAGTTCCGCCATCTGAAATTAAATGCACGCCAAGTTCACCTCTAGGTGATTCTACGGCGCTATAAACCTGGCCAGCTGGAACTCGGAAACCTTCAGTTACTAATTTAAAGTGATGAATCAAAGATTCCATCGAAGTTCCCATGATCTCGCGGATGTGATCTAGTGAATTACCAATTCCATCCCCACCAAGTGTAAGTTGTGATGGCCATGCAATTTTCTTATCCGAAACCATTACTGGTTGACCCTCAAGAACATCTAACTTGTCACAAGCTTGTTCAATAATTCTTAGCGATTGTTCTAGTTCGTTCATGCGAATCAAGAATCTGCCATAAACATCAGAAGTCTCAGCCGTAATTACATCAAAATCATAATTTTCGTAACCACAATATGGTTGGGTTTTACGTAAATCCCAAGGCATTCCGGTGGCACGAAGGACTGGGCCAGTAATACCCAAAGTTGTGCAACCAGCTAAATCTAAAATCCCAATATCTTTGGTGCGCTTAAGCCAAATTGTGTTTCCAATGAGAAGTTTGGCATTATCTTTGAAATTAATGCGTAATTCTTTTATGGTTTCACGGATTTTTGAAGTTGCGTGCTCTGGCAAATCTTGCGCGACGCCACCTGGACGGATGTAGGCCATGTTCATGCGAAGTCCAGAAACCATCTCGAAAATATCGAGAACTAATTCGCGCTCTCTAAAAGCAAAAATCATTGGGGAAAGTGCGCCAAGTTCTAGTGCGCCAGTTCCTAGCGCAACCATATGTGAAGAAATACGGTTTAGCTCCATCATTAATACTCGAATTACGCTAGCCCGTTCGGTTACATCATTAGTAATCCCAAGTAATTTCTCAACGCCTAGGCAGTAGGCCGCTTCATTAAATAGTGGCGCTAAATAATCCATGCGGGTTACAAAAGTTACCCCTTGAGTCCAATTCCGATATTCACAATTCTTCTCAATACCAGTGTGTAAATATCCGATTCCACATCTAGTTTCAGTTACGGTTTCACCTTCAAGTTCCAAAATCAATCGAAGTACGCCGTGCGTAGATGGGTGTTGTGGCCCCATGTTTACAACAACTCGTTCTTCTTTAGTTGCGCCAATTTCAGTAACGACTGAATCCCAATCCCCACCCGTTACAGAATAGACAGTTCCTTCGGTGGTTTCACGTGTGGATGCATATGGATCTTGCATCATTGGTACTCCCTCCGATCGCTAGGAGGTGGCACGACTGCGCCTTTATATTCAACGTCAATTCCGCCAAGTGGATAATCTTTTCGTTGCGGATGTCCTGGCCAATCATCTGGCATCAAGATGCGAGTTAGGGCTGGATGCCCATCAAAAATTATTCCGAACATATCGAATGTTTCACGTTCATTCCAATTGCATCCGGCCCAAACTTCAACAAGTGAAGGCAGGTGTGGATTTGCATCTGGGATAGAAACTTCAATTCGAATTCGTCGATTGTGCGTCATGGAAAGTAAATGGTAAATCGCATGGAGTTCGCGATTTTTTTCTTCTGGGTAATGCGCGCCACTTACACCCATGCATTGTTCAAATCTCAAAGTTTGAGTGTCACGAAGTTTCGTTGCAGTTTCAAATAGGTGTGCAGCTTTTACATGCAACGTTAACTCATCACGATCAACGATCACCTTTTCGATTGCGTCGTTAAATTCTGGAAACGCGCGTTCTAGCTCGTCTGCAACTTCATCAAAATAACTTCCAAATGGTCGCTCTGAAGATCCAGGTTTTGCATTACTTTTAACAAGTCCACCGTAACCTGACGTGTCACCAGTTCCGGATACGCCAAAAGCGCCTTTATTCAAGGTTTTATCGTGGCTCATGCTCGCGATCCAAATAGTGGAAGTTCGTGAGTAGGCACTGCAGCGAGCGCGGCAGCTTCAACTTCACGAATTACTTTTTCGCGATTAACGCCGAGCTTTGAATCTCCAATGTGATCATGTAACTTCAAAATCGCATCCATCAACATTTCCGGACGTGGTGGGCAACCTGGCAAATAAATATCTACTGGAACGATGTGATCGACGCCTTGGACAATCGCATAATTATTAAACATTCCACCTGATGATGCGCAAGCACCCATTGCAATTACCCATTTTGGTGCAGCCATTTGATCATAAATTTGTCGAAGTACCGGAGCCATCTTGTTAGAAACTCGACCAGCGACAATCATCAAGTCGGCTTGCCTTGGTGAAGCGCGAAAAACTTCCATACCAAAACGAGCTAAGTCATAGCGGCCGGCTCCAGCTGCCATCATTTCAATTGCGCAGCAAGCTAATCCGAATGTTGCTGGCCAAAGTGAGTTCTTGCGCATGTAACCCGCAAGTTTTTCAACTGATGTTAAAAGAAATCCGCTTGGTAATTTTTCTTCTAAACCCACAATTAATCCCATTCCAGTCCGCCGCGTCGCCACACATATGCGTATGCAACGAAGACGGTGCCGATAAATAGCACCATTTCAACCAGACCAAAGAGTCCGAGTTGATTAAATGAAACCGCCCATGGATATAAGAAAACAATTTCAATATCAAAAATAATAAAGAGCATCGCCGTTAAGAAATATTTGACAGGAAACCGTCCGCCGCCTTGTGCCTGTGGGCTTGGCTCAATGCCACATTCATATGCTGCAGCTTTAGCGCGGTTATAGCGTTTTGGGCCAGTTAGAGCAGCCGCCACAACTGAAAATACTCCGAACCCGAGCCCGAAGGCTCCGATAACTAGAATTGGGATATATGGGTTCACAGTGCTTAATCCTAGGCGAGCCGCTAAATATGGCGAAATTAACGAGCCTTAGTGCCAATGTGAACTGCGACAACCCCGCCGGTCATGTTCTTAAAATGCACATCAGACCAACCCGCAGCCACTACTCGCCGCGCTAAATCGCGCTGATTTGGCCAAGCTCGGATCGATTCTGCGAGATAGATATATGCCTCGGGATTTGAAGTTGCGCGTTTAGCTATCCAAGGAAGCGCTCGCATCAAATATTCCATATAGATATATCGAAATGGCTTGAAAGTTGGCTCCGAGAATTCCACGATAAATAATCGGCCGCCAAGTTTGGTCACGCGGAGCGCTTCAGATAGCGCTTTGTCAGAATTATTTGTATTTCTTAACCCAAACGAAATCGTTGTTACATCAAATAAATTTTTTTCAAACGGTAATGCGAGTGCATCACCTAAAACAAAATTAATATAAGGGCGTCGTTTTCTGCCAGCAGCCAGCATGCCTTCTGAAAAATCCAGCGCAGTTACAGATGCACCGGCTTTCGCCAACGGTTCACTTGAGGAACCAGTCCCAGCAGCTAGATCAAGAATCTGCATTCCGGTTGTTGGTGCAATTAAATTCTTAACTTTTTTTCGCCAAACACGAGTTCTGCCTAAACTAAGAATGTCGTTGGCAATGTCATAACGTCGTGCGACACCATCGAACATGGCAGCTACCTCATCAGGGTTCTTATTGAGATCTGCCCGTTTACCATTTTCCTTAGCCACCCTCCTATCTTTGCGCGTAGTACGCTGACCTACAAATTCAAGGGTGCGCTATTCGGCTATTAGGGAGATTTTGTGAATCAAAGATTCACCACCGAACTTCTTGGTGATCACCCTGCCCTACTTGAAATCAGTATTGAAAACGAAAATGCGATTTCTGCTTGGGTACGCGGCGGCGAAGGTTTAATTGGTTTTGGTGAATATAAAAGGTTCGTAGTCTCGGGTCCAGCGCGGTTCGAGAAGGCTCGGGCATGGTGGCGTAATGAATTACAGAATTTTAATATCGAAAACAACGTATTGGGTAGCGGAACTGGCCCAATCCTCTTTTCCTCGTTTGCATTCTCGGAGACTGAAGACTCGGTATTAATAATTCCAAACGTGGTAATTGGAGAGAAAAAAGGTAAATCATGGATAAGTTGGATTGGACATAAGCCACAACCAAAACTCTCTCAAATAAACACCAATAAAAAGCCA
The DNA here is from genome assembly GCA_014190155.1 of Actinomycetes bacterium. GTDB lineage: Bacteria > Actinomycetota > Actinomycetes > Nanopelagicales > Nanopelagicaceae > UBA7398. The sequence continues at coordinate 34,090 of BJFY01000004.1, forward strand.
TTGGAATTGCGGTGGAGTGGTAGCAACGGCGTCGAGTGGCAAGCGCGCGTTTCTCAAGCAATTGCAGAAATCAAAGATAATTCGCTAGAGAAGGTTGTGCTGGCTAGATTTATCGATTGCGAAGTTACGTCACAAATAAGTGCCCAGCAAATTCTGCAAAATTTAGCTGCGGAATATCCAGCAACCTGGATTTTTTCAAACAATGGTTTAGTTGGCGCAACACCAGAACTACTGGTGCGGCTTAGCAAATCTTTAGTTACATCTCGAATTTTAGCTGGGACAATTCGCAAAACTGGAAATGATGAAAAAGACTTAGCGTTGGCTGGTTCGTTAGCCCGTTCGTCAAAAGATTTAGAAGAACATGAGTACGCGGTTAGATCTGTTGCGGATGTGTTGGCCCCAATTTGTACATCAACCAACGTTCCAGAAACGCCATTTGTATTGCACTTAGCTAATGTCATGCACCTTGCAACTGATGTAACTGGTGTACTTACAGATTCGACCAGCCCTACAGATATCTTCGAATTAGCTCAAAAACTTCATCCATCCGCCGCCGTTTGTGGAACGCCGACGCTGTTAGCAAAGAAAGCCATCAACGATATTGAAGGTATCTCTCGAGGTAGGTATGCCGGACCAATTGGCTGGATAGATGCACGCGGAGATGGCGAATTAGGAATTGCGCTTCGATGTGGCCAAATAAGTAATGATGCAAAAAGTATCCGGTTGTTTGCCGGCTGTGGCATCGTAAATGGCTCCAACCCTGAGAGTGAATACGCAGAAAGCCAAGCTAAATTATTACCGATACGAAGCGCGTTAGAGCGCCACTAATTCGCGATATTTTTTTAGCACGGTTGCGATCGTATCCGCATTGGCATCGCGATGCGGAACTTTAACTACTACTACCCGAATACCTTCCTGGTGGTGCACAATTTCGTGGCTTAAATCAGCAAAGTTTTTAACAATAACATTTGAGATTCCATAACTCGCGGCAACTTTTGCAATATCAATCCCGTGTGGCGTTCCAAAAATACTTTCGAAGCCAGCGATGCCCCGTTGTGGCAAAGTGGAGAAGATTCCACCACCATCATTGTCGATAACTATCAAAAGTAAATTAACAGCTTCGGTATTGGTCAACGCTGCAACATCATGCAAAAAACCTAGATCTCCAATGACAGCAATAGCTTTTTGATATCGGATTGCAATTCCCATTGCGACTGAGATGTTCCCGTCAATTCCAGCCAAGCCACGATTAGCGTAGGTAGTAAGGCCACCTCTTGGAGTTGCAAAACTCTCTAAATCTCGAATCGGTCTAGATGATGAAATGAATAACGCGGAACCATCTTTAATTTCTGCTGCGATAAATTTTGCAATTGAACCTTCGCACCAATCTGGTAACTCACTAATTGATTTTGCGGCTAACAATTCAAATTTCTGCCAGAGCGCAAACCAAGCCTCATCGCGCGGGATGTTACTTTCAATTTTTGGAATGTTAAAAAGTTTTTCATCAGCAGTTCTGGCAGTATCCACGCTCGCCATGCGCGGATCGATTACAACTAACCGTTTTGCTCCTAAAATATAGTTATTTACTGATCGTGAAAGCGTGGTTCTGCCAATCACAAAAGTTACATCTGAATTGAGTTGGGATCTCACATTTTCATCAGAAAGCAAGATTGGTGCATGCGCTATCGCGTCTTTAAAGGCTAGTGGATCCTCAGTAATAATCGGTGCGCTTATAGATTTTGCAAAAGCAACTATTTCGCTTACTGCAAACCCAGCCCGATCATGCCCGACGATCAAAACGTTGCGGAGACCGATATTTTTCAAGGCGCTTGTGGCTCGTAATTTTTCTTTTGATTCTGAAATACGGATTCCTACAAGCCAGTCATTTGAATCGGTAGTTAGCAGCGGTTCATCAAACTGTAAATTAAAGTGAATTGGCCCAGAACCTTCCAACAATTTCTTTGCATCGAATGCGGTAGCTGTATCTATGCTGGCTCTCACAAAGCTATTAAATATTTCATTTTGATTTGTAGTTTGATTTGCACCAGTTTTACGTAACCGCGCTGGCCGATCTGCAGAAAGTATCAAGAGTTTAAGATCGCTATGGTGCGCTTCTAAAACTGCGGGATAATAATTAGCGACAGCGGTTCCGCTGGTGCAAATTACTGGAACATAATGATCTGTGGCTTTAGCAATTCCGAGGGCGAAGAAAGCCGCGCTACGTTCGTCAATTCGAACATGTAATTCAATTAAACCGCGTTGATGCGCTTCGTAAAGCGCAATTGATAGCGGCGCATTGCGTGATCCTGGTGAGAGCACGAAATCACTTATGCCAAGTTCGATGAGTTGACGGACTGTGTGGCGAGCTAAATTGGTCGCGAGATTCAAGGTTTCCACCGTTCGCTCTCTAGCCAAACATCAGCGCCACTCGCCCATGTATTTCTTATCCGATCTTGCCACCAAGTTTTGCGCTCGGGAAGCGCTGCAAAAGTGGAAAGCGATTTCGCGCTTGGAATAAGTGGATGCAGCGAAATACTGCCATTACTAATTTCGTTATTTCCAACATCGCTTACAAATAGCGTGCCAGTTCCTAGCCCTGAGTCATAACGCAATTCTGGAAGTGCTGCTGCCAACCGAAGTTCGTGTGCAATACCGACTGCAGATTCAAGTGCACTCGAAATTACTGCAGGCAATCCGTGATGTTCCGCTATTGCGAGTGATCGACGAATTCCACCCAAAGGCGCAGCTTTTAAGATCATGATGTCGATAGCACCAGCTATTTCTACTGCAAACGGATCTGGGGCTTTGCGAAAGAGTTCATCACCAGCAATTTTTATCGGAGCCGATAATTTGCGCTTTAATTCACGAAGTTCCGCAATTGATCTGCAAGGTTGTTCCACATATTCAAAAAATTCCCCCGTAATTTCAAATATTGCTTGCAACGCTGATTCTGCATAATTGACATCCCAATTGCCATTAACATCAACCCGAATTTTTGCAGTTGGCGCTAATGAACGCACGATTTCTATTCGAGCTAAATCTCGCGGTAAGTTACTTCCTACTTTTATTTTTATAGTTTTGCATCCTGGATACCAAGATAGTATTTCGGCAATTCTAATTTTAGAATCTAACTCTGGAAGTGTGGCATTAATGGAAATTTCTTGGCGGATTGGATTCACGGCTGGTACAAATGCCGCCTCGATTCCGCTCATTAGCCATGGCAATGATTCAACTTCGTCATACTCTAAAAATGGCGAGAATTCGCCCCAACCAAAAGGCCCTTCGAATAGTGCTATTTCACGGCTTTTAATGCCGCGAAATTTTACTTTCATCGGCAGCGTTAATACGTGTAATGAAGTTAATACTTGATCCAGAATTATTGCACTCATCGAAAATTACGGACGTTTAGGGAATTTATCAAAGTCAGGTTCGCGCTTTTCTTTATACGCGTCGCGACCTTCTTGGCCTTCTTCTGTTAAATAGAAAAGCAGGGTCGCATCCCCAGCAAGTTGTTGCACGCCAGCCAATCCATCATCTGCGGCGTTAAGTCCAGCTTTAAGAAGCCGGATTGCCATTGGCGAATGACGTAACATTTCACGACACCAAGAAACTGTTTCGGCTTCTAGCTCTTTAACTGGAACCACGGTATTTACCAATCCCATATCAAGTGCTTCTTGGGCATCGTATTGGCGACACATAAACCAAATTTCGCGCGCTTTTTTCTGACCGACATGTCGCGCTAACAATCCAGCGCCATACCCGCCATCAAAAGATCCAACCATCGGTCCAGTTTGACCGAACTTTGCGTTATCTGCCGCAATCGTTAAATCACAGACAACATGAAGTACATGACCGCCACCAATTGCCCAACCAGCAACCATGGCTACAACCGGTTTAGGCGTACGGCGGATTTGTACCTGCAAATCCAAAACGTTTAATCGACCGATTCCTTTTTTTCCAAGCGCATCATTGCCAATATAGCCATCATCACCGCGAACGTTTATATCGCCACCAGAACAGAATGCTTCATCGCCAGCACCGGTAAAAATAATCACGCCAACTTTTTCATCATCTCGCGCGAACGAAAAAGCTTTCTCTAGCTCTGTGAGAGTTTCTGGTCGGAAAGCATTACGGACTTCTGGCCGATTTATTGTTATTTTTGCCATGCCTTCAGCAATTTCGTAGCGAACATCCGTGAAGTCTTCCGAACCAGCGCCACGTTCCCACTTAGGGATGGCTCGACTACCTGGTTCTCGCTTAATCGGTTTGCTCACGAACTTGCCTCCATTTACTCTAATAATTCAATATATCCGTGCCAGCGTTATATGGAATAGCCTAAGCGAATTATGGTGCCAACCGCTAAACGAGAATTAGTTCACGCGCAAGATCAGTGGTCGATTACACAATTTTATGCCGCGCTCACAAATGCTTTAGTTGGTTCCGGTCCTGCGCTTGGAATCGGCAATATCTTGAGTACTAGCGTGTCGACCGATGTGGCGTTAGTAGTGACAACTAGTGGTTCTACTAGAACACCGAAAGAAATTCACTTATCTGCAGCCGCGGTTACCGCTTCTGCAAAAGCTGCAAATACTTTCTTAGAAGCAGCTGCTGGAAATAGTTGGTCGCTATTACTTCCGCTAACGCATATCGCTGGCATAAATGTTTTAGTTAGAGCGCTTCTGCTCAAGAGTAAAGTATTAGATTTTAGAAATACCTCGCAATACACGAGAGCAGATTTCACTGCAATTGTGCCAACCCAATTAAATCGGGCGCTAACTGCTGATCATCAATTACTTAATCATTTGCAAGAAGCTAAAGCGGTTCTAGTTGGTGGCGCACCGTTAGCTGAAAGTGATAAACAGAACGCGCACGCCAATGGGATAAATATAATTACTACCTATGGAATGTCTGAAACTTCCGGCGGTTGTATTTATAATGGGACCCCACTTGATGGCGTTGCAGTAAAAATTGTCGAAAATATTATTTATCTGCGTGGCCCAATGTTGGCTCAAGTTCCGCTGGTAGATGGCTGGTTTAAAACTGCCGATATTGGTCAATTAGAGAATGGAAAATTGACAGTATTTGGTCGCTCCGATGATCAAATCATTTCTGGCGGCGAGAAAATTTCGTTAAGCGCAATCGAACAAGCCCTATCTGAAAACTTTGAAAGTATTTTCTTGGCTTTCGCCAAACCCGATCAAGAATGGGGCGAGCGCCTTTGTATTGCCACGACTTTAGAGCTCTCACAAGATACGATTTCGCACTTCTTGAAGAATAGATTTGGTGGGTACGCAACACCTAAAGAAATTCACAAGGTAGATGAGATTCCATTACTAGGAATTGGTAAACCAGATCGAGCAAGATTAATTGAGAGATTGGTTAAATGACAGCGCTTAACGAGTGGGTTGGTGGGGCAAGACCGAAAACATTGCTCGCCGCAGTAGCGCCGGTATTGGTTGGCACATCTCTGGCTGGGGTTAGCTTTAATCCAGTTCGTGCACTCTTAGCTTTAATTGTTAGCCTCGCACTGCAAATTGCAGTTAATTATGCGAACGACTATTCCGATGGCATTAAAGGAATAGATGAGGATCGAATTGGCCCAATTAGATTAGTCGGGCAAAAACTTGCGACACCAAGAGCGGTAAAAAACGCCGCCTACATTTTCTTTCTAATCGCTGCTGTTGCAGGCTTAACTTTGGCGTTACAAACGTCACTTTGGTTAATTCTGGTTGGCGCAATCGCACTCTTGGCTGCATGGACCTATACCGGCGGACCAAAGCCTTACGGTTACTCCGCTCTTGGCGAAGTTTCAGTATTTCTCTTTTTTGGCGTAGTCGCAACGGTCGGAAGTTACTACGTGCAAAGTCAAGAAATTACGTTTGCAAGCTTGGTGCTATCGGTTCCAATTGGCGCGCTAGCTTGTGCCATTCTTGGTTTGAATAACTTGAGAGATTTAGAAAAAGATAAAATCTCCAAGAAAAATACGTTAGCAGTTATTTTAGGAGATCGCGGTGCCCGCATTTTTTATGTACTTCTACTAATGATTGCTCATTTAGCATCGATAATTGCTACCTTTGCATCGCCTTACATTTTATTTACTTTGGTATTGCTCCCAGTTTCTGGAAGGTTAAGCAGAACTGTCCTAAATGGCGCTAAAGGTAAGGCGCTCATCCCACTCTTAGGTAACACCGGAAAGCTACAAATGGGTTTTGCTTTTTTCATTTCAATCGCGCTCTTCGCATCTTCGCGCTAAACTCTCCATATGCGTTATCTGCCATTTATTTTAATATTTGCGTTCACTATCTATACGCTTGCAGATTGTGCCCGCACGCCGCAGGAATTAATTAGAAATCTTCCAAAATGGGCGTGGGTTTTAATTATTTTGCTGATTGGAACTATCGGCCCTGTTGCTTGGTATGTGGCAGGTCGACCAAAGCGGCCGCGTAACGGTGGCAGTTTCAAAAAAGGAAAAATGATTCCACCAGATGACAACCCAGATTTCTTGCGCGGCCTCTAATTAAAGACCGGAGTAAGTGTGCCTTCCGGTTCCCCAAACATTTACATAAACATAATTAAAAAGAAATGTTGAGCCAGCAAATAGACAGAGCCAAGCGGCCTTCTTGCCTTTCCAGCCAGCAGTAACGCGTGCATGAAGATAAGCGGCGTAAGCAACCCAGGTTATAAAAGCCCAAGTTTCTTTTGGATCCCATCCCCAATAACGACCCCAAGCAGATTCGGCCCAGATTGCGCCGGCAATAACTGCGAAGGTCCAAAGTGGAAAAACAAATGCAACTAGGCGATAGGTAAGTTGGTCAAGTACTTCAAGAGATGGCAACCGTTTCGCCCAAGCATTTCTACCACCACGTGATTCCATTCGGTCCAGAATCAAATAGGTAGCTGCGATGGTGTTTGCTAATAGAAATACGCCACCCGAAATAATCGCAGCAGAAACATGTACAACTAACCAGGTTGATTTAAGTGCTGGAACTAATGGCGCACTTGGACGATAAAGCAGAGTAATCGCAGTACCAAGAACTAGCAGGACTGCAATTGAAATTGGTAGCCCCAACCAACGTACTTCAAATTTCTTTAGCGCTGCGAGATAAGCGCCGGTGAATGCGAGCGCTCCAGTAATAGAGAACTCATACATGTTTCCCCACGGAACTCGATGCGCCGATAGCCCACGAACTATTACGCCGGCAAGTAGCAATAAGAACCCAAGAATCATTAGCGCAGTTGCTATACGCGCAACCTTTTCGGTCTTAGATCGATCAAAAACGTTAGTGCGAGTGGCTGATTCATCGCCCCGAATGGACCAGGCTGTTTCAATTGCATGCATAAAAAAAGTTATTGTGAATACAAAAAGTGATGAATAAATTAAGTTGTTGGAGAGATATGCCAGCGAAGTAGAGCCCATCTATCTCTCCTTAATCCAAGTAGTTAAATCTATGATTTCTTTTTCTAGTCCTTCGATATTGTTTTTAGAAAGTCCAGCAACTTCCACAACTTCACCGATTTTAATCCAAATTCGGCGGCGTCGAGTGAAGAGCGAAATTAGTAAGCCCAATATGGCGAGGATACTTCCAACTAGCGCATATTGCTTTCCGGGATCTCTAACGATTTGTAAATTTACCCAAGGGGTATAACCATCAAATGTGATGGTGCCCACGCTATTAAAGGAATAGCTTTCACCGATTGCTAACTCTTTCAATCCAATTCGTTCCATCTTTGACGTATCAAGGCGATAAACCGATTGCGGAATACCGCTATCCATTCCAAGATCGCCTTGGAAAACTGAAAGTAAAAGTCGTGGGTCTAGCGCTTCTGGGAAAGATGAAAATGCACCGCGGCTTGCACTTCGATCAGCTGTCGGAATGAATGATCCAACAAATCCAATCTGTGGATCCATATCTGGAATCTTGATGGTGCCAGCAGAAGTTAAGTTTGCATCTTGTGGCAAAAAAGGAACTGCCCCTTGAAAAATTAAATCGCCAGATTTATCTCTAACTGTCACCAACGGCGAATAACCATTAGCTTGTAGAAATACCCGAGTGCTGCCAAAAGTAAGTGGGCTATTAACTTTTATTATTTTTATTTTAGATGCACCATCAACCACATCAGATGCTGAAGCGGTAAGTGTGTAATCAATCGGTGCGTTGGTTCCTAAGTCATATTCGGCTTTAAAGTTCGTTAAAGTAAGAGAAAATGGGTTGAGATTTTCTACTTTGAAGAATCTTCCGAGTGCCAAATTGTCATAACTTGTAGGGGCATTTATAAAGCGTTCGCCAATATTCACGATCGCCTCGCCGCGCATTCCTAGAACCGAACTCGAGCCGATGCCGACTAAAACAACAATTAACGAAAGATGAAACAGTAAATTTCCGGTTTCGCGGGCGTATCCTTTTTCAGCTGAAATTGAATTTGGATTATGGCGAATTCGAAAACGATTTTTTTTTAACCAATGCTCAGCGTTAGCTAAGGCTGTGGTGGAGTCACATTCAACAACTCGATGGAACTCTAACCGGTTTAAATTTTTAGGAGTGAGCGGTGGCTTTGCGCCGATTGCTTTGAAATGTTCCCAAGATCTAGGTAACACACACCCAATAAGTGAGATGAAAAGCAGCAAATAGATTGCGGAAAACCATGGTGATCCATAAACATCAAATAGTTTTAGTCGATCCATCCATTCGGCAACATCTGGGTTGTTATTGAAATACTCCCGAACTTTCATTGGATTTTGGGTGCGTTGCGGAAATATTGATCCTGGGATTGCGCCGATACCAAGTAATAGGAGCAAAATTAAAGCGGTGCGCATGCTTGTGAGTTGGCGCCATAAATATCGGAAGAAGCCGACTCCGGTTAATTCAAGGGTGTTATCTGACATTAAATCACCGGTGAAAAGTCAGAGATTATTGATCGCAGATTAATCATGGCATCGTTCCAGAATCCGAATACTTGCATTAGCCCAATAATAATAAGGAAAATTCCACCAATATTTGTAATGTAATTGCCGCGTTTAATTAAAAATGAACGTAGTTTGCGGGACTTTTCTAACGCTAATCCAAAAAGCAAAAATGGCGCACCTAACCCAAAACAGTAAGCGAGTGATAACAATGCACCTCTGAGCGCACTACCTTCTTGGAAAGCTAAGGTTTCAACAGCTCCAAGTGTTGGTCCAATACATGGTGTCCAACCTAAGCCAAATAAAAATCCTAAAATTGGTGCGCTTGCTATTCCAGAAAACTTTTGTAGCGATGGCCGCCAGCTCCAAGAAAATTTTTCACTATTTATAAAAATAAAACCAAAACTAATGGTTAATACGCCCAACACTCTGGTTAACCAATCTGAATTATTTGAAATTGTATCTCCCAGCGAACCAAATAGCACACCGTAAATTGCAAAAAGAAAAGCAAAACCAGAAATAAATAGTAGCGTGCCAAGCACAATTCTAGATTTTGAATTACTTACGCCAGCTATATACCCAAGAAAACCAGGTAATAGCGGCAATACACATGGTGAAATAAAGGAAAATAAGCCAGCAATAGCAGCAACTACTAATGCAAAAATAAGGTTTCCATCAAAGATTTGGTTTACTAAGAAATCGCTCAATTTATTCCCCCAACAATTTCTTAATTATATTCTCTAAAGCCAACACGGTAATTTCGCCACTTATCCGCGCAGCAATTCGGTTCTGCTTATCTAACACTAAAGTAGTCGGAATTGCGTTCGGTGATAATTGACCCCGAAATTTCACCAAAATTGCATCATCAGTCAGTGTTGGATAAGAAATTGCGAATCGCTTCACAAATGCTCGGGCCGAAGAGAGGTTATCCCTAGTCAAAATTCCAACAAATTGGATTTCTGGATATTTCTGCGCGAGCGATTCAAGAGCTGGAGCTTCAGCTCGACACGGCGAGCACCAAGAAGCCCAAACGTTAATCACTGCAACGCTATTGCGCGTGCCTCGGAATGTGTTGCCATCTAGCGTCGGCCCCGAAATTACTGGCGCAATCTTTCGGTCAGCTTCAGAAATCATAATCACAGCACCGTTACCTGATACGAACTTATCTTCATTTGGCGATGAAATACCACCACCAGAGCAACTGGTCAGAATCAATACTAATGAAATACTAAATATGGCACGTTTCATTTTAAGTTTTTTTTGGGAGTAAATGTACGGCTGGCTCGCTATAGCTAAGTCCAGAAATCATTCCGTCTTTATCAAAGCGCACACTAGTAATTGACGCTAGTGTGCACTGGCGTTTTCTTGGATCATGTAAAAATTTTCGATGCTCAATCGCTAATCTCATTATCCAAATCGGTAATTGATGCGAAACACAAATTGCATCTTTGCCATTTGCAGCTTTGTTCGCCGAAAATATCGCTGCAAACATTCGATTAACTTGTTCGACATATGGCTCGCCCCATGAAGGCCGCCATGGATTCCATAAATGTCGCCAAGCACTTGGTCTACGCAAAACACCGTCGCCGACTCCAAAAGGTTTTCCTTCAAATATATTTGCAGCTTCAATCAAGCGATCGTCCGTTGTAATTTTGATGTCATGCGCTTTTGCAATTGGTGCTGCCGTTTCTTGAGCCCGTTGTAGCGGTGAGACATGGAGCGCACCGATATCTAAAGTTTTAGACCAATTCGCAATAGATTCCGCCATTGCAACACCGCGTTCGGATAATCGCCATCCAGGTTCTCTTCCGTAAAGAATCTTTCCAGGGTTTTCGACTTCACCATGGCGAAGTACATGAACGGTTGTGAAGCTCTCCATGCCTTAAGCATAAAGCAGTAATTCGCGCCTAGTTCCGCTCTATTCGCTAAGGTATGGATATGGCAATCAATGAGAATCGGGTTGCCTTTTTTGATGTAGATAACACCCTAATTAAAGGTTCAACAATTTTCTTTCTTGGCCGTGGGATGTATCAAAGAGGGTTTTTCTCTAAGAAAGATATCGGTGCATTCGTGCTTGCAAACTTGAGATATCGAATGACCGGTACCGAAAAGCCAGAAGAAATTGCGCGGTTTCAAAAGGCTGCAACCGATTTCATTGGGGGTCATGATGTTTCGGAAATTAAAGCAACTGGTAGCGAAATTTATGATGAATTTGTTTCGCCAGCGATTTGGCAAGGAACTATTGATATTGCAAACCAACACCTAGGCAATGGTGAAGGTGTCTGGTTAGTTACTGCTGCTCCGGAAGATATGGCTAACTTGATCGCCGAAAAATTAGGGTTGACTGGCGCTATCGGCACCAAAGCAGAAGTGAAAGATGGCAAGTACACCGGAAATTTAGTTGGCAATTTATTACATGGCCGTGAAAAAGCTAACGCGATCAAAGTGCTAGCAACCAAAAAGGGGTTTGAATTAAAAAATTGTTTTGCATATTCCGATAGCTATCACGACTTACCTTTATTAAACGCAGTTGGAAATCCATGTGCGATAAATCCTGATGCAAAACTTAGAATTATCGCCTACGCAAACGGTTGGCCAGTTCACGATTTTCGAAGAATGCGTTGGGTGAACCGATTTATTGGACCCGTGATAAGTCGTTTTGCTGGCCTCTTCGCCTTTATAAAGCCAAGGCTCTGATAAGCGCTCAGTAAATTCTCGAATAGGCAGAATCGATACTTCTTCGGTAATGTAAGCCAGTTATGTCTGAATTAAAAGTGGTCCGTTCAATCATGCGATCTGCGCCATCGTTTGCCGATGAGTTGCGCGCCCGCAGCGATTCCGAACTGCAGCTGCTTTTTAAATTGCGAGCCGATTTAATTGCACCAGTTCCGTCAGATATGACTGCACTTTCAATTCGAGCTACATCTGGGCCAAGCCTAGTTCGAGCAATCGAATCGTTAAATCAATGGCAATTCGAAGTTTTAGAAGCTTGTGTAGCGCTTGAAGAACCACTCTCAATTAAGTCAATCATCGCAGCCACCGATAAAGCAGCCGCACTGATCATAAATGAACTCATAGCTCGAGCACTTCTCTATAAAGATGGTGAAGATCTACGTGCACCAAGAGCGCTGCGCGACATGATCGGTACCCAACCTGCCGGTCTTGGCCCCGTTGGTCCAGCAAAAGTTAAATTTAAAGATTTAGATGAAGCGCCAAAAGCCGCCCATGAAATATTAGAACGTTTAACTTGGGGACCACCGCGCGGTCAAGTTGGTGATGTAAGGAAGAAAGGCACTGCGGTTGCTTGGTTAATCGAACATCATTTCTTAATTCCAATGGATCAAACCACAGTTGCAATGCCGCGCGAAGTTGGGCTTTTCTTAAGAAAAGGAAAAGTACATAAAAAGATCACGACTACTGCGCCTGAATTAGTTGGTGAAAAACGAAAACAGAGTGAAATTGACCGAGCTGCTATCGCCGGCATAAGTAATGTTTTGCGTTGGTGCCATGAGTTAATGAACTATTGGGCTGAAGAAACTCCCTCGACTTTGCAAGCCGGTGGGTTGGGAATTAGAGATCTAAGAAAAGCTGCAGAACATTTAGGAGTGACCGAAAATTGCGCAGCATTTGTTGCAGAACTTTGTTATTTATCTGGAATTGTGGTCGCAGACCCAGACGGCCGAGTTTTGCCAACAAGCGCTTTTGATATGTGGCAATTAAAAACTCCAGAAGAACAATGGGTGGAGATTGCAACGCTCTGGTCGTTGACATCAAGAGTTGCTGGGCTAGTTGGTAAAGCGGATTCAAAGAATGTTAATGCGCTCGGTGCCGAATTAGACCGAGTAAATGCTGCGGTCATTAGAGCTCACATTTTAAAGATGTTACTGGAAAGAGCTGAATTAGCACCGTCACTCGATAGCGCACAATCCTTTATCCAATGGGTTTATCCCAACCGCCGTGGTGGCACACTCCACGCAGATTTAGTTGAGTGGACACTACGAGAATCGGAGTGGCTTGGTATTACCGGACAAGGCGCACTTTCTTCTTTTGGAAATAGATTTATTGAAGATGCTGACTCAATTAAAATTAATGAAGCGCTACCCAAGCCAGTCGATCACATTTTGATTCAAGCCGATAACACTGCAATCGCACCTGGCCCGCTTACGATTGAGATTGCACGTCACTTATCTACTTTTGCTGATATTGAAAGTCGCGGTGGCGCAACAGTTTATCGCTTCAGTGAAAGTTCGATTCGTCGCGGATTAGATCATGGCCACTCTGGCGATGAAATTCGCACTTTCTTAACTAAAACTTCTAAGACCCCAATGCCACAACCACTTGAATATTTAATTTCTGATGTAGCACGCAAACATGGACGCCTTAAAGTTGGATATGCAAATACTTATTTGAGATGTGAAGATGAAGCCACAATCAACCAAATACTTGGCGATAAGCGGTTAGAGCATTTACGACTAAGACAAATCGCACCACAAGTAATTATTTCTGACACTGAATCACGCGAAACAATTGAAGAACTCCGTAGCGCTGGTTATTTTCCAGCCGGCGAAAGCAATACTGGTTCGGTAATTACTGCCGCCGGACAAACTCGAGCAAAATCTCGACCTAAACCACCGCGGATTATTGGCGAAGCAACGGAACCTTCGCAAACCATTTTAAATTCTGCGGTCCGAGCTCTACGTGCGGGCGAAAAAGCTTCAGCACGCCAACCCCAACGCGGTGCTGAAGTCCCAAGAAGTACCGCAAATGAAACTATGGACATGTTAAATAAATATATTGGTGAAGAAGTTTCACTAATAATTGGGTATGCCGACACAAATGGTGGCGTAACCCAAAGAATTATTGATCCGCTTTCTATTTCACTCGGCACCTTGGTTGCTCGAGATCATGGCTCCGGCGAAGTCCAACACTTCCGAATTCCGCGGATTACCGGCGTAACTCCCGCATGAGCACCGATTACGGCAGACTTAGCGCCATGATTCTTGATGACCTCAAATTATTAGTTGAAGCCGAATCGCCAACTGAAGATTTAGCCGCTTGTCAAAAAGTTATGGAAGTGGCAAACCAAATAACTATCAAATTACATGGTGAAGCTGGCGAAATTATTACCGAGAACGGTCGACCAGTATTTTGGTTCGGCGCAAAGAACCCAAAAATTGTCTTATTATGTCATTTAGATACAGTCTGGCCACATGGTTCGTTTCAACCGTTATGGAGCGTTGTAGATGATGTAGTTCGCGGTCCAGGTGCTTACGATATGAAAGCTGGGTTCTTACAAGCTCTTTATGCGATGAAGGATTTATCGCGTGACAAGATTGCAATTATTGCAACTTCTGACGAAGAAACCGGTAGCGCAACCTCCCGCGGATTAATTGAGCGGGTTGCAAAAAATGCGGAAGCTGTTTTGGTCTTCGAATCTGCAATAGATGGCAAAGTTAAAACTGGACGTAAAGGTACTTCGATGTACAAAATTATTGTGCATGGTCGCGCAGCTCATGCTGGATTAGAACCTGAAAAAGGAATTAACGCCACCGTTGAAATTGCTGAAGTTGTTAGGAAAGTTGTAGCACTTCAAGATTTAAATAACGGCACAACCGTTGTTCCAACTGCAATGGCTTCTGGGACCACCACAAATACAGTTCCAGCGCTCGCTGCGCTAGATATCGATGCTCGTTCGTTTAAAATGGCTGAACTCGAACGCGTTGATGTCGCAATTCGAAAATTAACGCCAACAAACCCAGAGTGCCAAATCGAAATTCAAGGTGGAATCAATCGTCCGCCACTAGAACTCTCTGCTACAACCGCGTTATATGAGCGGTTAGAAAAAGTTGCTGCTGCAAATGGATTCGCACCTGTAGGTTCGGCTCAAGTCGGTGGGGCTAGCGATGGCAACTTCGCTGCAGCAGCCGGAGCGCCTACTCTGGATGGACTTGGGGCGCTTGGATCCGGCGCGCATGCCCTAACTGAATGGGTAAAAATCTCAGCGATGACCGAACGTTCCCAATTAATCCATGAATTTATTAAGGATTTAATTAAATGAGTGATGGGCCGCTAATTGTTCAGAGTGACAAAACACTTCTCCTAGATATTGATCATCCGCTTTCAACCGATTGCCGGCGCGCGATTGCACCTTTTGCAGAACTAGAAAAATCTCCAGAACATATTCACACCTATCGCCTGACTTCGTTAGGGCTTTGGAACGCACGCGCTGCTGGACATGATGCTGAAAAAGTTATAGATGTTCTAATTAAGTATTCTAGATTCGCAATTCCGCACGCGCTATTAGTTGATGTTGCAGAAACTATGGGGCGATATGGCAGACTCCGATTAGAATCAGATCCAATTCATGGATTAATTTTAATTTCAACCGATCCAGCTGTTTTACAAGAAGTCGTGCGCGGTAAGAAAGTTGCACCGCTACTAGGTGCCAAAATTGATAACGAAACAATCGCAGTTCATCCAAGCCAACGTGGCCATTTGAAACAAGCGCTACTTCGTTTAGGTTGGCCGGCCGAAGATTTTGCTGGATACGTTGATGGCCAAGCTCATGAGATTTCATTGGTCGAAGACGGCTGGCATATGCGTGAATACCAAAAACTTGCAGCTGAAGGATTTTGGCATGGTGGATCTGGTGTTGTAGTACTGCCATGCGGCGCTGGTAAAACCATTGTTGGCGCAGCCGCAATGGCACACGCAAAAGCAACAACTTTAATATTGGTAACAAATACTGTAGCGGCTCGCCAATGGCGTGATGAATTGCTCCGCCGCACAAATCTCCATGAAGATGAAATTGGTGAATACTCTGGCGCAAAGAAAGAAATTCGCCCGGTCACAATCGCTACTTACCAAGTTATGACTACGAAGAAAAATGGGTTATTTGCCCATTTAGACCTCTTTGACGGCCATGACTGGGGATTAATTATTTACGACGAAGTTCATTTGTTGCCTGCTCCGATTTTTAGATTTACCGCTGACATTCAATCTCGTCGACGTCTGGGTTTGACTGCGACGCTAGTTCGGGAAGATGGCATGGAAGGCGAAGTTTTTTCTTTGATTGGGCCAAAACGATTTGATGTTCCGTGGAAAGAGATTGAAGCCCAAGGTTATATCGCGCCGGCAGATTGTGTTGAAGTTCGAGTCACGTTAACTGAACACGAGAGATTAAATTACGCAACCGCCGAGACCGAGAACCGCTATCGGGTTTGTGCCACCACCGCCACGAAGAAGCGCGTTGCTATAGCGTTAGCAAAAATTCATGAAAATGATCAAGTTTTAATTATTGGACAATACATAGATCAAATTGATGAAATTTCTAGCGATTTAGCAGTACCGATTATCAAAGGTGACACCCCGATTAAAGAACGAGAATTTCTCTACAATGAATTCAGAAGTGGCAAGATTAAATGTTTAGTAGTTTCTAAAGTTGCTAACTTTTCAATTGATTTGCCGGAAGCTTCAATTGCAATTCAAATCTCTGGAACATTTGGATCGCGCCAAGAAGAAGCCCAACGCCTTGGTCGAATACTTCGCCCTAAAGCCGATGGTCGTGGTGCCCGTTTTTACTCACTTGTCGCAAGAGATACGGTTGATCAAGATTTTGCACAAAATCGCCAACGTTTTTTAGCTGAGCAAGGTTATTCTTACCGCATCATTGATGCTGATGATGTTTTTACTGGGAAGCTTTAATTTCTAATATTGCTTTTGTAAAACGTTCTGGATTTACTCGCCAATAATCATGTGGTGAGCCGTTGATGAGTATCACTGGAACTTTTTCACCATATTCGCGCTCTAACGCTAAATCGCCATCAATTAACTGCTTCTCTATTTTGAAATTTAGGGTCGCTCTCAATTCATTTAATTTTGCTTCCGCAACATCACAGAGGTGGCACCCACTTCTTGAGTAAATCCGGACCTCAATCATCTTCACCTTAAAGTTCTCGCAAATTGAGTAAGTGAATCCTTAATACTTGCTGACAGTTTTAAGGTTCTCGCACGACCAGACATGCCCCAATCTTCTCAGCCTGATAGCGTCTCCCGCTATGCGCAGCAAAATCTTCCTCATCACATCTGCCTTAGCGCTCTCGATCCTCAGCGTCCCGCAGGCGGAAGCTCTTGGGTTTACCCGAACCCCCTCAACGGTTTGGTTTCATACTTATGCAACTGGAGTTCAGAGCAAGACCTACCCAGCCATCAATGCCAATGCAAAAGCGAGCGAAGCCAGCAAGAGTGCAAACCTTGAAACCAAAAGTAAATTCATCGTCACATACACTGGATTTCCAGATGATGCTAAAGCCGCTTTCCAAGCAGCAGTGGATATTTGGTCCGATCTTTTTCAATCTTCAGTACCGATTCGAGTAAATGCAACTTGGGGAAGACAAGCCACCGTGGTCTTGGGTTCGACTCGTCCTGATTTCTTTTACAAAAATTTTATTGGTGCACCTGCAAAAGATTTAAATTACGCAACTGCACTAGCTAATGCACTTGCTGGAAAAGATTTAGATCCAGCTCGACCAGACATCATCATGACTATTAATTCTCGTTCCGCTTTTTATACCGGAACTGACGGGAAGCCACCGCCACGAACTTACGATTTGGAATCTGTCGTGATGCACGAAATTGCACATGGCCTTGGCTTCCTTACCTTGGCTTCCTACGATTCATTCTTTGGTTACGGAAATATCGAAGACCCA
Source organism: Actinomycetes bacterium (assembly GCA_014190155.1). Classification (GTDB taxonomy): domain Bacteria; phylum Actinomycetota; class Actinomycetes; order Nanopelagicales; family Nanopelagicaceae; genus UBA7398. The sequence continues at coordinate 51,700 of BJFY01000004.1, forward strand.
ACTCCCTTCGATGCATTTACCCAACTTGCAGATGGTCGTCGCTTGATGGATCTACCTACACCTTCCCTTGAATTGGGAAGTGCTTTAACAGCTCCACTTTATTGGGGCGGCGCAAATGGCGTTGCTGCTAACAATGGCAACAAACCACTGCTTTATACGCCAAAAACTTATGAAGGTGGATCTTCAGTTAGTCATCTAGATGAAAAAACATTCTCACAAAGTCTGACTGATGCAGCGATGACTCCTAATTTAGATGCGGGTGAAGTGTTTAGATCACCGGGTCCGATTACTCTTGGGATGTTAGAGGATATGCGCTCCAAGCCAGGAGCCGGAATCCCAGTAGGGCTACCAGAAGCGCCACGGAATGTTAAGGCAATTATTGGTGATAAGTCCGCAATAATTACTTTCGATCCGCCAGCAAACTTTCGGGCGGCACAAGTAACTTCCTACCAAGTAACTGCAAGTTTTGGCGGACAAAGCGTTGAAGTTACCGATAGTCCAGCTTTAATAACAGGTTTAAGAAATGGCAGCACTTATTCATTTAAAGTATTGGCGCGTAACCAACTCGGTGATTCGCCTACTGAGCCAAGTAATGCAATCTCGCCTGAAGCCGGCTGGAAGCCTTCAGTAATTGATGGAATGGCTGATGGCAAATATATATCAACAAACATGTATAAAGGTCAGCCAATAATCGCTTATACCGATTCCAAGAACGGTGATGTGAAGGTGGCTACTTTCAACGGTAAGAGTTGGATTATTTCAACTGTAGATGGAAATAGCACATTAAACGGTAAAACTACAAACAATGTCGCTGGTGATATTTCACTTTGTGTTTCCGGTACTGGGACTAAACAAACCCTTAATCTCTTTTATCCAGATTTAGTAAACAAAGATTTACGATATGCCGAATACGATGGCAAAACCTGGACATACGAAGTTGTAGATGGTGATGCGCCAACTCTCCAAAATTACAGCGAAAAGGTGCGAGTTCGCACCGCAAGTGATGTCAGCGTGACAAACGCATGCGCAGTAACGCAATCCGGATTACAGGTTATATATCGCGATGAAAGTCAGGGCGTATTACTCGGCGCAGTTCGCAGCATGAATAGCTGGATCTATGAATTAATAGATGGTGACCGCGCAACTGATGGTAGATCGACCGGAGATGTCGGTTTCCATTTACAAGCAGCGGTCGTTGGGAAGAAAGTTTATGTATTTTATGATTCTATTTTGATCGTAAACCAAAATAGCGAAGCAACCCAAGGCGAAGTTCGGCTAGCTACTCGTAGCACTATCTACCCTGAAGATTGGGTTTACCAAACCGTAGCCACACCTGGTGGGTCGTTGGCTGTCTCTGGCTACAACGTTGGAGTTTCAGTAGTTGGTAATCGCGTATTTGGAAGTTGGTATAGCGCATCTGGAATTACAATTCCTCATCCAAATAAAATAAATTGGGCCGTTATCTCTAACAGTGATCCGGTGATTACCGCTTCGAGCGATGTCTACGGAACTCCGATAGGCGCTCTTGCGATAGATGATAAAGATTTGATATTTGGTTGCGAGGCTAGACTATGCAAAATTTCTCAACTTGATCAAAGCATCCGTCTAGTATCTAACGCCAAGATGGATAAGAAAAGTGATGCGGTTTGGATAACCATCAAAAAGGTGCGTTATGCGTTAAGCAGTGTTAACGCAAAACTCACGTTGCTAAAGCCTTAATTACTTCTTATTTCGACGCTGAATACGTGTCTTCTTAAGTAATTTCTTATGCTTCTTCTTCGCCATCCGCTTGCGGCGCTTCTTAATTACTGAACCCATATCAACTCCTTTACTAAATCTAGTCTTCTCGGAACCTCGATAGCCGTAGGTTACCTGTTATTTAACGGTGCTAGGTACAAAGGTCACCGAATACTCATTTTCAACGCCAGTTTCTGAAATTATCGAATAACCGATGGCTCTTTGATAACTAATCGAAACAGGTGAGCGGCCGTTGCTAATACTCCGTACAGCTTTAATCGCACCTTTATTATCGAATTCTAAGAAGAGTAACGTGGCTGACTTTGGTTTCCAATTAGTTAATCTTGGAATTCCGCCTTTTGACATTAAAATTGCGCTATTTCCGGCAGTAAATGCTGAGGTGGTAGCGCTAATTCTAATACTCCAAAGTGGTTTTGTGCGTTGATTAAATTGTGTAATGGTTGCTTCACTAATTTTTGTAGATTGTGCAAAACCGCCGAGCAAATAAGAATCTGAAACACTCTCCCAGCTTCTCGAAGTTTTATGCAACGAACTTCGCACCAAACTCTGCAATACGCCTTTGCTATTTAATGTAAGAATAACACCATCAACCACTCCTACTAATTTTGTTTTTAAAATTGGATCTGCACTTTTTCCGATTAAAAAATATGTGCCATCTTGGTTCCTTAAAATTCCACGTAGCGATGTATCTCGTGCTCCAATTTTCGTAATCACATTACAAACGTTGGCTAAATTACAAAATAAAACTTGCCCGACTCGGCCATTTGCAACCATTAGATCGCCCACTATTACTAAGCCATCGGGTGAGATAGCCAAATCTCTTGGCATTATTGGAGTAACAGATTGATATTTAATAGTTTCAATTAATTCACCTTTAGCAGAAATGTGCCAAATATTCACCGTAAGCAATCCTAAATTTTGATTGGTTTCTTTTAAAACTGTAATGGAGTCTGGGTTAATAACAATTACATTGGTTTCTGCAATTGTTAACGCAACTGAAGATTCGCTCGCGCCAAGCACCCAGAATGTATTATCGGTATCTGCTATTACCGAAGTTGCGATATCTTCTAAGCCACCGCCAAGGCGTGAGCCCCAAATTAGCGCGCCATTTTGGGCAATTTTTCCGATAAATCCATCAGTCTTGCCTAAGCCGTTACCTGATACTAATTTCTGATTACTGGTTTCACCGATTGTTCCGACGAGTACTACTCCGCTACTTGTATAGATGCTCTTAACGATTGAACTATTTGAGCCTAACGAAAATGTGGTGGCCGGAGTGGTGGCACTTACTTTAATTGGGGTTACTGAATTTGCGGTCGGAACGGAAACAGCGATAAAAAACGCTAGAGCCAAACGAAATTTCAAGCAAGCTCCTGCGATCTATCTCGAGCAGCTTTAAGTGCAGCGCTAATTATTTCACCAGTATTTGCCTGGTAAAACGTTTCTAACGCAGCTGCAGTTGTACCTTTAGGGCTAGTTACATTCTCACGCAGAGTTGTTGGGCTCTTTCCACTTTCATTTAACATAGCCGCTGCCCCAGTAATTGTTTGAATTGTTAATTTAGTTGCAGCAGCTTCGGAGAGTCCAAGAGCAATTGCGCCTTTAATCATCTCTTCAACAAAGTAGAAGAAATATGCGGGACCAGATCCGCTTGTTGCGGTAACAGCATCTTGAAGTTCTTCAGCCAAAACTATTACTTCACCACTTGACGCTAAGAAATTAGTTACAAAATCTATATCAGATTCTCTGGCATGAGTTCCACCCGAAATCGCAGCCATACCTTTTCCAACAAGCGTCGGGGTATTTGGCATCACTCGAATTACTGGCGTACCTGGCTTAACTCGTTCTTCAATAAACGCACTCCGCTTGCCAGCAGCAAAAGTAACTAAGAGCGTGGTCGCAGGAATTGTTGGAGATATCGTTTCAATCAAAGCACCCATATCTTGCGGTTTGACCACTAATAAAATGGCATCACAATCTGTTGCAATATTCTCGATGGTTGATGGTGTAACTCGGTATTTATTTTGGAGTTCACTGAGACGTTCGACACGCTTATCTGCAATGCAAATTGCAGACGGGGCCGAACCCGAATTAATTAGGCCCGCTACTAAAGCTTCGCCCATCACACCAACTCCAATGACACCGATACAATTTCGAGAATTACGCATGTGACAAGCGTACCCATAAGCCCTAGGCTATGTGGTTATGCCCGAGGTACATCCGAATTTTGCGCGTGAGTGGATTGAATTTATTGATCCTGCTAACCCTGCTGAATTATTTAAATGCGATTTAACTTGGCTAACTTCGTATTGGACCTGCATTTTTGGAAATGGTTGCAAAGGCCTTGAGGCGGATCAACCTGATAATGGATGTTGTGCTGATGGTGCTTACTATTCAAGTGAAGATGATGAAGCGCGCACCTTAAAAGCTGCGGCACGCTTAACTCCCGCAATATGGCAATTTTATGATGAAGCCCAACCTAAGAAAAAAGATGGCACTTTGAAGATTTCTGAGATTGGTCTTGATAAAGATCGCAAAACTCGTAAAGTGGATAATTCTTGTATTTTCTTAAATCGTAAGGATTTTTCACGCGATGGCTTTGTTGGAAATCACGGTTGTGCGTTACATCAATTAGCACTTGATGAGAAAATTCATTTTGTAGAAACTAAACCTGATGTTTGTTGGCAACTTCCAATTCGTAGATCATTTGAAATCCGCGAATTCGGAGATGACAAAGTATCCGTAACTGTCATTGGCGAGTACGAACGACTTGCTTGGGGTGAAGGTGGCGTAGATTTTGATTGGTATTGCACTAGCAATACTGAAGCGCATGTTGGTCGGGAACCGGTTTATCTTTCAAACAAGATAGAGTTAGTTGCATTAATGGGCGCGCCTGCATATAAAGAACTTGCCCGTCATTGTGATAACCGAATGGCGGCGTTGAAATCAACGCGACGGAAGACGCTCCCGCTCTTTGTGGTCCATCCAGCCACAGTTCAAGCGCGTAGCTAAAGCGCAAGTCAGCCCTAGGTTCTAGGCTTCGAGCATGGCAAAGAGCACCGCACCAAAACCGCTAAAAGACCCATTCCGATGCGCAGAATGCGGTTGGAGTACTAATAAATGGGTTGGCCGCTGTGGCGAATGCCAAGCGTGGGGAACCGTTGAAGAGATAGCTGCTCCTAAAAAACTTTCGCTAATTGCAACTTCAGTTACAAATGCAGCGCTCCCAATTGGTGATGTTGCTATCGAGAGTGCGCGAGCGCGAACTAGCGGAGTTCCCGAGTTAGATCGAGTTCTTGGTGGCGGTTTAGTTCCTGGCGCGGCAATTTTATTAGCAGGTGAGCCAGGTGTTGGTAAATCAACTTTACTTTTAACGGTTGCGGCCGAAAGCGCACGTCGTGGTTTAACAACTTTATATATCAGTGGCGAAGAATCTACTTCTCAAGTTCGACTTCGTGCCGAACGACTTGGCGCGCTCGACAAAGAACTCTGGTTAGCATCCGAAACTGAACTTGGTTCGGTAATTTCACATATTGATGAAGTAGAACCTGCGCTACTAATTATCGATAGCATCCAAACAATTGGAAGTGCCGCAGTTGATTCCGCGCCTGGCGGTGTTACCCAAGTACGCGAAGTTGCTGCCGCGTTAATTCGGTTATGTAAAGAGCGCGCTATAACTTTAGTTTTGGTGGGGCATGTAACTAAGGATGGTTCTATTGCTGGACCAAGATTATTAGAACATGTAGTAGATGTAGTTTTGCAATTCGAGGGCGAGCGTCATTCGAGATTACGATTAATCCGTGCCATTAAAAATCGTTATGGTGCTAGTGATGAAGTTGGATGTTTTGATTTACATGATGGTGGCATCGAAGGGCTTCCTGACCCAACTGGTTTATTTACAACGCGTCATATTGATCCGGTTCCTGGAACATGCGTAACCGTAACTCTCGAAGGTCGCCGCCCATTACTTGCCGAAATCCAAGCGTTAGTTAGCGCTGCTAAAGATGTTGATTATGGAAATGCTAGACGTGTAACCAGTGGACTAGATAATTCACGAACCGCGATGACGCTCGCCGTTTTAGAACTACGTGCCGGAATACGCTTAACGGGGCGGGATGTTTACGCCGCTACTGTCGGCGGGATGAAAATGACCGAACCTGCAGCCGATTTAGCGTTAGCGCTAGCTGTTGCATCCGCCGCTAAAGGTTTAGCGCTCCCCGCAGATTTAGTCGCCATCGGTGAAGTTGGATTGGCTGGTGAAATTCGTAAAGTAAGTGGCGTGCAACGGCGCTTACAAGAAGCGCATCGACTTGGCTTTAAACGCGCGTTAGTCCCTCTCGGATCTGAAGCCAAGCTAGATGGGATGGAAATCTTAGAAGTTGCGCGATTAGAACAGGCGATTTCTCGAGTAAAAATTCAAAACGGATAATTTTTTTAAATTAAATTTTCAGCTGCAATCTCAGCAGCTCGATTAGCGATTCGTACTTTAGAAAGCGAAACCTCTCGACCAATACCGATATTAATTAAGTCAATTATTGATTCACCAGCTTCAGCGATACCTCCAGCAAATATAACGGGAAGTTCAGATTTGCCAATCACTGAATCTATTTGTAAAACTAAATCAATTAAATAATCAGCTGCTATCGCAAGAATATCCTGTGCGGCTAGATCGCCCTTATTTGCAAGTACAATTACTGGCTTGGCAAGTGCGGCAATCGCTGATCTATCTTTAGAATATACAAACTCTTTTATTCCATTCCAATCTTTGCATTTAGTAAAATCTAGTACTTCAGCTTCTAGCGAACCTTTTGTAATTGCACTTTTAGTATCTATTGCAGTTAAGGTCCGCCTAATTGCTTCACGGCCAATCCAATACCCGGCACCTTCATCGCCTAGTAAATATCCCCAACCACCAGCCCTTACGACTTTTCCAGTTTCAGTCATATAAATTGCGATTGATCCAGTTCCTGCATATAAGAAAACTCCTTCACCAAATTCAAAATGTGCACGATAACCAAGGACCATATCAATCACGATCTCTATCTCAATTTCGCCAAATACTGATTGAAATATTTTGATAATCTCGCCATTATTTTCCGGATCTGAGCTAGTACCAGTTATCCCCGCATAGACCGAAGCTATTTTTTCGTCTCCTGCAGCAGACTTAATCTCATTAAGAACTTTTAGTAAGCGAGCTTTAGATTCTGGTCGATAAACGTGACCGTCGATCGGTTCGGAAACGCCTGCTGTTATCGAACCTTTTTGATCGCGTAACGCCCATTTTGCTGCGGTAGCGCCGCCATCAATTCCCAATGTGAACATCGCGTTAGCCTTTCACAGCGCCTGCTGTTAATCCCTTAATGAACTGCTCCGAAATGATCAAATAGAGCGTAATTAATGGAAGTGCGGCAATCATCAAGCCTGCAAAGATGATGCCCCATTGCGATGAGTACTCTCCAAAAAATGCAGTCAATCCCTGCATGATGGTTTTCTTCTCTGGCGATTGTAAGAAAACTAGCGGCAAGAAGAAATCGTTCCAAATTGGGATAGCTGAATAAATTGCAACAATTGCAAGACCAGGTCTAACTAGTGGGGTAAGTACAACTCGCAACAATTGAAATTCTGATGCGCCATCGATTCGAGCTGCATTATCCAGATCAGACGGTAGCGCGCTAAAAAATCCACTCATGATAAAAATTGCTGCTGGCAGTGCGCCAGATGTGTAAACTAGAATTAAACCAATATGTGAGTCTAAAAGGTGCATCCATTTAAGTTGGATAAAGAGTGGCAAAATTGCTAACTTCGCTGGTATCAACATGCCAGAGAGAATAAAACCGAGAATTAATGAGTGGCCTTTAAATTTATATCGCCCCAAAACAAAACCAGCGCCTAATGAAAGTAGTAATATTAAAATTAAAGATCCACCTGTAACAACTAAAGAATTCTTCATGTAAGTAGGAAAAGTACCGCCAGCCCAAACATTTTTGAAATTTTGCCAGTAAGGATTGGAGGCAAGCTTCATTGGTGAACGCGCAAAATCATTAGTCTCTCGTAATGAAGAATTCACAATAAACAAGAGCGGCAAAATTACGATTATAGTATTAAAGATTAGAATTGCACGAAAGAATAACTTTGAGGCAAATAATTTAATCACATCTGCACCTCGCGAGAGCGCAAATATTTAGAACCAAATCCTGCGCCAATTCCAACAATAGTAAATATCAATACCCCGAGTGCAGCACCGATTCCAATTTCATTTGCGCCAGAATCAACCGAACCGAAAGATAATCGGTAGAACATCAGAGCAAGCGTGTCGGTTGCACCAGCCGGACTACCGGAAGAACCGCCTAAAACATAAGGTAAATCAAACCATTCAAATGCGCCGATGAAAGTTAAAACTGTAACGATCGTCATTGATGGCGCTAATAATGGAAACATTATTTTACGAAATATTTGACCCTCACTTGCGCCATCTATTTTAGCAGCTTCTAAATATTCGCTATTGATTGCATTTAGTCCGGCAAGAAAAATGATTGCGGGAAACCCAACCCAGCGCCATAAGTTAATAAAGACCAATGTAGGCAAGGCTGTTGCAGTACTGCCAAGCCAAGTAAGAGCTAGCGAATCCCAGCCAACTTTATGAAGCAAATAATTTATCGGACCATAAAATGGGTCGAGCATTGCTTGCCACATATACCCAACAATTACTAAAGAAAAAATGACTGGCAAGAAAATTACTGTCCTAAAAAATCTTTGTCCGCGCTTTAATCTATAAAGCGCATAAGCAATTAAAATTCCGAGAGATGTTTGAATTATTAGAATTCCGATGAAAACTAGGGTGTTATGTCGCATCGCCATAAATAGCGAGTCTCTAAAGGGAAATGCAAAAAGCCTTCTAAAGTTTTCGATTCCGGCAAAACTGCCACGTTGGAATCCAGTCCAATGAAAAAACGAATAACTTAAAGTAGTTAGCGCAGGTAAGCTAGTAAAAATAATAATGGTTAATATCGCTGGAAGCAGCAACAAATAAGTAAACCTTTGTTGATCTCGTTTTAATCCAGATTTAGCCATTGCTCATCTCTTTTTGCCTTACGAAAAATTGAAAAGGCGCAGAGATTTCTCCCTGCGCCTGATCGTTACTTATCTATGCTTTTGGTTTAAGTGGTGCGTACCAAGTTGCAACACCGGCTTGGATAGCCGCAGCTAGTTCAGCAGCGGTTTGGGTACCAGCTGCAACTTTTTGGAATCCAGGTTGCATGATGGATGAAGATGTTGGCGCGCCGTAGCGGAAACCAACAAGAGTTAAGAATGGAGTTCCAGATGATGGAATCGCACGAACCATGCTGACAACAGCTGGATCGGTGACTTTTACACCTGAAATTGTGGAGATCCAACCAAGTGAATCGGCAGCATCTTGCATGAATGCCTTGCTTGAAAGGAAGTTGATGAATTTAATTGCTGCTGCCTTATTAGTGGTCTTTGCATTAATAGCAAAGCCGCCGTCAGCCCAGTTAGTGACATAACGTGGAGTTCCGGCTGCTGCTGCAGGGGCAGGCATCCAACCAACGTTTAGCGCAGGATTTAAAGAACGGAAATATGAAATTTCATAGTTTCCGCCAATATAAAACGCAGCTTTTTCGTTAGCGAAAAGACCACGTGCAGTGTTGTAATCCAAACCAGCATGGCCAGTTGGGAAGTACGCAACTAGATCTTTTACAGCTTGAAGTGAAGCCACAAAGTTTTTATCTTCAAATGTTTTCTTTCCTGCAACTATATTTTTGTAAAAGTCATTCCCACCGTAGAAAGTTGGTCCGACTGCACCCCAGAGTTGTTCCATTCCAGGTGCATATCCACTGCCATTACCCAAAGGCAAAATTCCGGCGGCTTTAACTTTATCCATTGCAGTGAAGAATGATGACCAAGTAGTTGGTAGCGCTTTAATGCCAGCTTTTTTTAGTAGATCTGGGTTATACATAACTCCAAGAACTGAAGTTGCATATGGCAACCCATATTGAAGCTTGCTCGTATAGCCCTGTGCTCCGGCAAGTGTTCCTGCTGGAATCTTTTTAAGTGCTGGAATATCTTTTGATAATAGTGGCATGAAGTAGCCAGCATCAGAAAGATTTGCCATGCCACCGTACGCACGCATCTGCATTACATCTGGACCTTTTCCTGCAATTAGCGCAGTTGAAAGTAGTGCGTTGTAATCAGTAGCTACATATGGTGTAAATTTTACGGAGATGCCAGTTGCTGCTAGAAATTTTGCAGCTTCTGCTTCATAAAAAACTTTATCTTCCGGACGCCAGCTCCAGAAGGTAATTTCTGTAGCTGCATTCGCAGGTGAAGCTGTAATTGGTACGACTATTGCAGCAGTTGCGAAGACTGCAGCCATTAAACCGCGTAGCCGGCTTTTAGTTTTAATCACTTATTTCCTCCTCGAGAGCGGGATGGTTTTGAAGTTGAATGAAACCCCTCGATATCACTCAGCTTCTTTCCAGAACGGATTCCCACAGCCGCCCTAGATTGATCTAGAGCAGTCTTGGTACCACTCCAGTTTCTCTGTGCTAACGCAACACAGAGACAGTCAACCACCGTTAATTGCGCGATTCGACTCGCAGTTGCACCGCTTCGGAAGGTGGTTTCCCGAGCAGAGGTATGTAAAACAAATTTAGTAAGAGCGCTGGCTGGACTTCTAAGTGCATTAGTTATTAAAACTAAACTTACACCGCACTTCTTGAATTCAGACATTACATCAACAACATCTAAAGTCGTGCCGCTGTGACTAATCGCGACTAAAACGTCGCCTTCTTTCAATAACGCAAGTGAAGTTAGCGCTGAATGTGCATCGCGCCAAGCAACTGCGTGTTTCCCTAATCTATTTAATTTAAGTTGTAAATCCATTGCAACATAACCACTTGATGCCAACCCGATTATCCCAATTGTTTTAGCGTTTTCCCAAAGCGTAAGCACTTCTTCAAAAATCTTCAAATCTAACCGCTCGGTGGTTGTTTGAATCGCGCGTGAATCCGCATGTGCAATTTTTCTAATAATGTCTGCCGAAGTATCGGTTGAGATTATGCCGCTATCTAATTCTGATTCTGCAATTCCTAAATGTTCGATCCGACTGAGGTCGCTTACAAGTGCAAGCCGAAATTCTGGATAGCCTTTAAATCCTAACGTTTTACTGAATCGGACAACTGATGCAACAGAGGTTTTGCTAAATACCGCGAGTTGAGAGATATTCATCTCGGAAACTTGATCTGGATTTTCGATTACTACATTTGCGATGGAAACTTCGCTGGCATGAAAAGAAGAAAATGAGTTTTTTATCTCTCCTAAAACGTCGCGATAGTTTTTTCCAACAACTCGGAGTGGTGTGGATGTAGCGGTCATCGCCCACCTCCGGTGAAAATTAAATTCAGCAAACGCTTTGCTTGGTGAAAATTATCGCCTTATTAAGCCAAGGTCAAGCAGAAAACCTTCGAGTTGAACGAGTTATTAACGGCCCAGCGCTTCTCGGATTCGATTTGAGGAGGCAAGCAATCGTTCGCGAGCGGCTTTCGCATCCAGATTCAAGAGCAACATCAAGATTGCAACTTTCACTTCGTGATTAGCCTCGTTAAGAGCTCGTACCGATTCTGATCGAACCGCGCCAGTTGCTTTTTCAATAATTCGAATCGCGCGATCTTGCAACTTTTCATTAGTTACTTGAAGATCAACCATCAAGTTTCCATAAGTCTTTCCGAGTCTAACCATGGCTATTGTAGAAATCATATTTAAAACCAATTTTTGAACTGTGCCTGATTTTAATCTGGTAGAGCCCGCAAGAAGTTCGGGCCCAGAATCTATTTCGATTGGATAATCGACAATCTTTGATAATTCGGAATTTGGATTGCTTGTTAATCCAATAGTTAGCGCACCAACTTCTTTTGCTAATTGCAGCGCGCCGATTACATACGGCGTCCTGCCACTTGCAGCAATTCCAACCACGGCATCAAGTTGTGAAACTTTTTTAGCTTTTAAATCTGCGACACCGGCGTTGGGATCGTCTTCAACACCTTCTGCTGGATTTCGAAGGGCATCGTCACCACCAGCAATAAATGCCAAAACTTGATTTTCGTCAACGGAAAAAGTTGGGCCGCATTCGGCTGCATCTAAAACACCTAATCGGCCGGATGTTCCAGCACCTAAGTAAATTAACCGTCCACCTTGTAGTAAGCGATCCACAATGCCATCGATAGCTTTTTCAATTTCTGGAAGTTTTAAAGCGATTGCGCGCGGAACTTCGGCGTCGCTTTCATTCATCGCTTGCAGTAATTCGGTTACCGACATTGCATCGAGTAAATGGTATTTGGCATCGACTTGTTCGGTACGTAATGAACCAATTTTCGATTCAGAATTACCATTTTCGATAGTCATTGATACCTTCCCTTGAAGCAATACTCGTTTAAGAGTAATACCCTTAGAAGAAAAGTCAAAAGTGCAACGAAATTAAGCGGTTGGTGCTTCCGCTAAATCACTAGGTGAATCCGGTAATTGTTCTCTTGGCATACCTTTAAAAGTAAAAGTTTCGGAGCCAATTTCGCCTTCTTTTGCCGGAGCAACATCAATCAAGATGATCTCGCCAGCTTTGATATCACCAAAAAGAATCTTCTCTGATAGCGCATCTTCAATTTCGCGTTGGATGGTGCGACGAAGCGGCCGTGCACCAAGAACTGGGTCATAGCCGCGCTTAGCTAAGAGCTCTTTTGCGGTCGAAGTTAACTCGATGCCCATATCTTTCGCCTTTAAACGGTCTTCCAAGTTTGCGATCATAAGATCAACAATTTGGACAATTTCGTTCTCACTTAATTGATGGAAGACAATCACGTCATCAATACGGTTTAAGAATTCCGGACGGAAGTGTGTCTTGAGTTCATCTTGAACTTTCGCCTTCATCCGCTCGTAATTACCAAGCACATCAGAGACATTCGTAAAGCCAAGCGCCAAACTCTTAGAGATATCGCGAGTACCAAGGTTTGTAGTCATGATGATTACAGTGTTCTTGAAATCAACGACTCGGCCTTGCGCATCAGTTAAGCGACCATCTTCAAGTACTTGTAATAGTGAATTGAAAATATCTGGATGTGCTTTTTCAATTTCGTCAAAGAGCACAACAGAGAACGGCCGACGTCGTACTTTCTCGGTTAATTGGCCACCTTCGTCATACCCAACAAAGCCTGGAGGTGCACCAAAAAGCCTTGAAGCAGTGTGCTTTTCAGAGTACTCCGACATATCAAGTTGAATCAGCGCATCCGCATCGCCAAATAAGAATGCTGCAAGTGTCCGTGATAATTCAGTCTTACCAACACCAGACGGACCAGCGAAAATAAATGAACCACCCGGACGTTTTGGATCTTTAAGCCCCGCGCGAGTTCGACGGATTGCTTGTGAGAGCGCTCTGATGGCTTGGTCTTGACCAATAACGCGGCGGTGAAGTTCGTCTTCCATGCGAAGCAAACGCGCAGTTTCAGCTTCAGTTAATTTGAATACTGGAATTCCAGTTGCGGTAGATAGAACTTCTGCAATTAATTCTTCATCAACTACAGCGACAACATCTAGGTCGCCAGCTTTCCAAGCTTTTTCACGCTCTGCTTTTTCTAAGATTAAATTCTTTTCTTTATCGCGAAGTGCAGCAGCTTTTTCAAAATCTTGGCCATCGATTGCTGATTCTTTTTCTTTTCGAGCATTTGCAATCTTGTCATCGAATTCACGAAGCTCTGGTGGCGCAGTCATGCGACGAATTCGCAGTCTGGAACCAGCTTCATCAATTAAATCAATCGCTTTATCTGGCAAGAATCGGTCAGATACATATCGATCTGCAAGCGTGGCGGCAGAAACTAGCGCAGCATCTGAAATCGAAACTTTGTGATGCGATTCGTAACGATCGCGTAGACCTTTAAGAATTTCAATGGTGTGCGTGAGTGAAGGTTCAGCAACTTGAATTGGTTGGAAACGTCGCTCTAACGCCGCATCTTTTTCTAAATGTTTTCGGTATTCATCAAGAGTTGTTGCACCAATTGTCTGGAGCTCACCACGAGCCAACATCGGCTTCAAAATACTTGCGGCATCAATGGCACCTTCAGCAGCGCCAGCACCAACTAGCGTGTGAATTTCATCGATAAAAAGAATTATGTCGCCACGAGTGCGGATCTCTTTTAATACTTTCTTCAAACGTTCTTCAAAATCACCACGATATCGACTACCCGCTACCAGTGCACCTAAGTCAAGTGAGTAAAGTTGTTTATCTTTCAGAGTTTCTGGAACATCATTTTTTACGATTGCTTGCGCTAATCCTTCGACTACCGCGGTCTTTCCAACGCCAGGTTCACCAATCAATACTGGATTATTTTTAGTACGCCGTGAAAGAATTTGCATGACGCGCTCAATCTCTTTTTCGCGACCAATAACTGGGTCTAATTTTCCTTCACGCGCAGCTTGGGTTAGGTTTCTGCCAAATTGATCTAGAACTAATGAAGTTGCGGGTGTGCCCTCTGCTGGTCCGCCGGTTGATACTGCTTCTTTTCCTTGATAACCAGAGAGCAATTGAATAACTTGTTGGCGCACTCGATTTAAATCCGCACCAAGTTTTACGAGAACTTGTGCTGCAACGCCTTCGCCTTCACGAATCAAACCAAGCAAAATATGTTCGGTACCAATGTAATTATGGCCAAGTTGCAACGCTTCGCGAAGTGAGAGTTCTAAAACTTTCTTCGCGCGGGGTGTAAATGGAATGTGTCCTGATGGAGCTTGTTGTCCTTGCCCGATAATTTCCTCGACTTGCGCACGGACTGCTTCTAGCGAAATTCCGAGTGACTCTAAACCTTTAGCGGCTACACCTTCACCTTCATGAATCAAGCCAAGAAGAATATGTTCGGTACCGATGTAGTTGTGGTTAAGCATCCGCGCTTCTTCTTGTGCAAGCACAACTACGCGGCGAGCTCTATCGGTAAAGCGCTCAAACATGTGACGATCTCCTGACTGTCCGCGACTAAGCGGTTTGGGTACGGGTTTAGCCTAACGCGCCAGCAGAATCAGTGCGATACGGATTTTCGACATATCTTGCGGGCATTGCTGGGTTTAACCACAGAATCTAGTGATTTATGCCCGAATAGCCATTTGAATTTCGCCTTTTATAGGACCTTAATCATTCTGGTATTTCCCAAGGTGTTCGGCTTAACGCTCTCTAAATCTAAGAACTCAGCGATACCTTCATCATAAGAACGGAGTAATTGAGTATAGACATCGGGTTCGACCGGCGTCCCTTGAATCTCTATGAAACCGTGACCTCCAAAAAATTTAGTTTCAAATGTCAAACAGAACAATCGCTTCACTCCAATTTTTTTAGCACGATCGATAATGTGCTCCATTAATTGGTGTCCAACTCCATGTCCGCGCAATCTTTCAATTACCGCAACGGTACGAACTTCTGCTAAATCTTCCCAAAGTACATGCAGCGCTCCGCAGCCAATAACTTCATTCCCCTCAACTGCTACTGAAAATTCTTGAACACTTTCGAATAGCGTTACTGTCTCTTTGGAAAGCAACCGTCGTTGCAGCGAATAATCATCAATAATTTTTCTAATTGTTTTTACATCACTAGTTTGCGCATTTCGAATTTGTATAACACTCATATTAATTCTCTTCCGGTTTCACTAACGGAAATAGAATAGTTTCACGAATTCCTAACCCGGTAAGCGCCATTAGTAATCGGTCAACGCCCATTCCCATACCGCCCATGGGTGGCATGCCAAATTCCATAGCACGTAAGAAGTCTTCATCAAGACTCATAGCTTCTAAATCTCCAGATGCGCCAAGTTTTGCTTGTTCAACTAATCGTTCCCGTTGTATGACTGGGTCAATTAATTCTGAGTACCCGGTTGCTAATTCAAAACCATCAATATATAAATCCCATTTTTCTGCTACCCCGGGAAGTTTGCGGTGCGCTCTTACTAGCGGCGAAGTATCAATCGGAAACCCTTTTACAAAAGTTGGGATGTCTAATTTGCCATTATATAAATCTTCAAATATTTCCTCAGCTAATTTTCCAGTAATCCACTTTGGATCGACTTTCATACCGAGTTTTTCTGCGTATTTCTTTAAGTTTTCTTTACTTGTCTCGGCTGTGACTTTCTCTCCAACGCCTTCAGAAATAGCGGTATAGAAATCTACTTCACGCCATTCCCCACCAAGATCATTCTCGGTTCCATCGTGATGCTTTACAACATGGCTACCGAATACAGCTTTTGCCGATTCTTGCACTAATTCGCGAGTTAAATCTGCCATTGAATTCCAATCACCATACGACTGGTAGGTCTCTATCATCGCAAATTCTGGTGAGTGACTTGAGTCCGCACCTTCGTTTCGGAAGTTACGATTGATTTCAAATACTCGTTCTAACCCACCAACAACACATCTTTTTAAAAATAATTCTGGTGCAATTCGAAGAAATAATTCCATATCGTATGCATTGCTTTTTGTTTTAAACGGTCGAGCAGTAGCACCGCCATGCATAACTTGTAACATCGGAGTTTCGACTTCGATAAATCCGCGAGTATCAAAAGAATTACGGAGGGATTTCATCACAATCGGACGGGTGCGGGCATTTACACGCGCTTCTGGACGCACAATTAAATCTACATAACGCATGCGCACGCGAGTTTCTTCAGAGAGCGGTTTATGTTCCACCGGTAATGGCCGCAACGATTTCGACGCCATGGCAAAATTATTTGCCAGAATCGACAGTTCACCACGCTTTGAGGTGATTATTTCGCCCGTGACACTTACTAAATCGCCAAGATCAACATCAGACTTCCAAGCATTTAGAAGTTCTTCACCTACTTTATCTAACGAAAACATTGCTTGTAATTCAGTGCCATCACCTTCGCGCAGCGTTGCAAAACATAATTTGCCAGTATCGCGTTTAAAAATAACTCTGCCCGTAAGGCTTTCAATAATTCCAGTACCAACATCAATTGGTAAATCTTTATGACGCTTGCGAATCTCAGAAAGTGATGCGGTGCGCGGTACTGCAACCGGATATGGCGCAATGCCACGGGAAAGCAGGCTTTCGCGCTTTTCGCGACGAATCCGAAGTTGTTCTGGAAGATCGTCAGCAACCTCTGGTTTTGGCTCGTTCATAATGGCTGCAGTCTAACCATTGCGAAGCTAAGCGTTGCGCTGATGAACTAACCGAAGTCCGATGAGGGTCAAATCTGGTTCGTGATAATCAATCATCTCGCTAATTCCTAAAACCAAAGGTGCTAATCCTCCCGTTGCAATAATTGCTACGTTTTCGGTTTCTGGATAATCATTTTCTAGCACTGCAATAATACGATTAACTAAGCCATCAACTTGGCCAGCAAACCCAAAGATAGTTCCAGATTGCAAAGCTTCTACGGTATTTTTACCAATTACCGACTTTGGTCTTACCAATTCAACTTTTCGCAATTGTGCGGCTCTGGCAGCTAACGCATCAACAGAAATTTCAATTCCAGGAGCAAGCGCGCCACCTAAGAACTCTCCTTTGGGTGAAACCACATCAAGGTTTGTCGAAGTTCCGAAATCAACAACTATGCAAGGTCCTTTATCGCCATATAAAGTAAAAGCCGCCAGCGTATTTACAATCCGGTCTGCGCCGATTTCTTTTGGATTATCAACTAACAGTGGGACCCCAGTCTTTGTGCCTGGTTCAATAATCGTGCATCGAATGTTCGAAAAATAATTTGCAATCATGGTGCGAATCTCTCGTAATATCGCTGGAACGGTTGAGCAAATTGCTAAACCGTCAACTTTATAACCTTCAATAAGAGAGCGATATTGCAACCATAATTCATCAGCGGTGTCGCGTGGGTCAGTCTTCACTCGCCATGACTGGATTAATTCGTCGCCATCAAAAATTCCAAGAACTGTATTAGTGTTTCCCACATCTATGGTAAGTAGCATTAGTTATCTCCCAGGAAGTCGAGTCCGATATCAAGGTTTGTAGCAGAGTGCGTTAGCGCTCCAATTGCCAAATAATCAACGCCAGCCGCTGCATAACTTTTCGCGTTTTCTAAAGTAATTCCGCCAGATGCTTCTAATTTGAATTTCCCAGCAACCAGCGCGACTGCAGCGCGACATTGATCTGGTGACATGTTATCGAGCAGCGCTAGATCAACGTTTAGATTTAAAATCTCATTCAATTGTGCAATCGTGTCCACTTCAATTTCAATTGGTAAGTTAGGGTTTTTAGTTAAAACTTCATTAAATGCGCTGGCTGTACCGCCCGCAGCTTGCACATGATTATCTTTAATTAGCGCCGCATCGGAAAGTGACATCCGGTGATTGCTGCCACCACCCATTCGAACCGCAAATTTTTCTAATTCACGATAACCCGGCGTAGTTTTTCGAGTATCGCGAATCTTAGTTTTGAATTCCGAAACTTCTCTAACCCAAACTTTTGTCAGAGTACTAATTCCACTGAGCCTTCCCAGAAAATTAAGCGCAGTTCGTTCGGCTAATAAAATGGCTCTCGTATTTCCTTTAACTCTGATTAGCGCCGAATTAGCTAAAGCAAAGTCACCTTCTGAAATTAGTAATTCGTAATCATTAATTCCGCAATATTCTAAGACGGCCACCGCTACCAATAGCCCAGAAATAACGCCTGGCTGGCGATTGCGAAACTCGGCAGTCGATATTTGCTCCGGCGATACTGTGGCATTGCTTGTAACATCGCTACCGCCAGCTAAATCTTCCGCAATCGCAAGTTTAATTAAATTACCGATACTTGATTCAGTTAATCCATAGTCTGCAATTTTCTTACTTAGTTGCGGAGAAAACATCAGTCACCCCCAATTCTGCAATTTCTGAACTCCAAGTGCCGTTGCTGTCAATTCGTTGATGAATCCGTTTTCCCCATGCTCTAGAAACATTAGGAAAGTCTGCACGCGAATGTGAGCCACGACTTTCACTCCGTTCTAGGGCAGATCTCACAATTGCGGTAGCTAAATAGTAAAGATTCGTGGTTTCCCAAGAATCAATATTTGCTTCGTTAGTAGTAAACAGCGCAAGTTTTTGTAAAGTCATTAAAGTTTCATCTAACGTTTCTTTTGAGCGAACCACTCCAGCACCGCGCGACATCGCTTGTTGTAACGCCGTGCGAATAACTGGGTCTAATAAAATTTCTACGCTACTACTTAGTTTTGGCTCACTGAACTTTGGAATCGAAGCTGCAATATTTTCAGCTATCCGAGCGCCAAACACTAAGCCTTCGAGTAGTGAATTTGAAGCCAACCGATTAGCACCGTGCGCACCAGTACATGCGCTCTCCCCACAAACATAAAGCCCTGGAATTGCACTCCTACCGAATAGATCTACGCTCACGCCACCCGATGCGTAGTGCGAAGCCGGCGCTACTGGAATCAAATTGATTGTTGGATTTATGCCATGGTTTAAACATGATTGATAAATTGTTGGGAACCGTTCTGGAAAATCTGGAATTTTTGTCGCATCTAACCAAACATGTTTGCTGCCACTGGACAACATCTGTCGGCTAATTTCTTTTGCAACAATGTCACGTGGTGCTAAGTCCGCAAGTGGGTGTACATTTTTCATAAATGCTTCACCTTTTATATTTTTTAAAATAGCACCTTCGCCGCGTACTGCTTCTGAAATTAGCGGCTGTTGACCACGCGATGAATCACCAACCCAGAGTACGGTTGGGTGAAATTGAATAAACTCAACATCTGCTACATCTGCGCCAGCCCGAAGCGCTAACGCAACGCCATCACCAGTTGAGACTGATGGGTTTGTAGTTTGGGAAAACACTTGGCCAAGCCCACCGGTTGCAATAACAACTGCACGGGCAAGTGCTTGTCCAACACCATCTCTTGTACCTACCCCGATTACGTGAAGTGTTACGCCGCAAACTTCGCCAGCTTCATTCTTCAAGGCATCAATTACTAAAGCATTTTCTAATACTTCAATTCCATTATCATTTTTAACAGCTGCGAGTAGCGCACGAGAAACTTCAGCTCCAGTAGCATCGCCACCTGCGTGCAGAATTCGATTTCGCAAATGGCCACCTTCGCGAGTAAGCGCAATCTCACCAGTTTCAGAAAGATCGAAAACCGCTCCGCGTGCAATCAGTTTACGAACTGCCTCCGGTCCCTCACTAACTAAAATTTTTACTGCATTCACATCACAGAGCCCTGCCCCAGCAACCAAAGTATCTTTTTCGTGTTGATCTGGAGTATCACCAGGTCCAAGAGCTGCAGCAATTCCACCTTGCGCCCATTTAGTTGATCCAGAATCAACTCGCGCTTTAGTAACTAGTAGAACTGAAAGATTATGTGCACGAATTTGTAGAGCGGTTGTTAAGCCCGCAACTCCAGAACCAATTACTACAACATCAGCGCTCGCACTCCAACCAGGTTTTGCTG
The DNA here is from genome assembly GCA_014190155.1 of Actinomycetes bacterium. Taxonomy (GTDB): domain Bacteria; phylum Actinomycetota; class Actinomycetes; order Nanopelagicales; family Nanopelagicaceae; genus UBA7398. The sequence continues at coordinate 71,919 of BJFY01000004.1, forward strand.
CACGCAATTTCATATCGCTGCCACCTTTGATGCTGAGCGAATATTCTGCATGGCCATATTGTCGATTAAACGGATGCCATTAATCCAGCCCGCGATGATCGCGCGCTTATTTCTACTCTCTTCGACCGCCAAGTCGAAGGTCATATCATCAATAATTTCGGCATAATCTAAAGTGAAACTTGGCTCGCTGCTTAAGGTTGCCAATATTTCTCGCTTCATTTCGGCAATAGTTGGCTGAGATTGGGCAGCTTGTAAAGACTTAAAAAGTACGGTGGCGTAATTCTTATTTTCAGTTGAAAGCCTAGAGTTTCTAGAAGATAGAGCTAATCCTGATGATTCTCGGAAAGTTTCGCCACTTAATACTTTAATTGCTGGAAAAAATTCGCTAGCCATTTTTCTAATTAAGAATAGTTGTTGTAAATCTTTTTCACCGAATATTGCCCAGGTAGGTTCAATCTTTGAAAAAAGCGCATGCACAACGGTTAACACCCCATCGAAATGTCCAGCTCGGTTACCTTCGTAAATTGCGCCAACCCCACCTGACGAAATTTTGGTTATGCCGTTAGGGTAAAGCTCAGATTGATTTGGCCGCCACAAGATTGTGGTACCGGCCGCCGCCGCTAATTCTTCATCAATTTCCGGTGAACTTGGATATCTATTTAAATCTTCTTGGTTTTCGAATTGCAACGGGTTGACATAAACGCTCACTATTACATTTTCCGAAACTTCACGTGCTTTTTTTATCAGCGACTGATGTCCCGCATGCAAAGCTCCCATGGTCGGCACAAACGCAATTGGCTGGATTAATGCGCGCGAAAGTTCAGTGGCGCTCTCAATAACTTTCATTTTAGGCTCCAGTCCTTTCGGGGTACCGGGCAGTGTGAAAAGTCTACCCAATTAATGCAGGGCAGCCAACAACTTTTTTATTTCACCATGCCCAGGAAGTACGCCGTCAACATCGATGCTCGCCCAAGGTTCAAGCACAAAGGCGCGTAAGTGCGCCCGTGGGTGCGGCAACGTTAATTCCACAGTGTCAAGAAAGATTTCGCCGTAAGAAATTAAATCAAGATCTATCGTTCTCGCCGCATTCTGGATCGAACGTTCCCGGCCACCCATTTTCTCAATTCTCTGTAATAAATGCAGTAAATCAAGGGGTTTCATCTCGGTATGCGCGATCAGAACCCCGTTGAAATATTTCGGTTGGCCAGGCGCATCGACTGGTTCTGTCTCAATAAATTTTGATACCGAAATTACAAAAAGCTCTTTAGTTATTTCTATTACCGCATTTTCTAATTGAGAAACTGGGTCACCCAAATTAGCGCCGAGTGCGATGACTGCCTTCATCGTGAACGTTGAATTGTTACTGAGATATCTAGAAATGGAGTGGCAATCGGTGCTTCCGGCTTATGGATCGTTACATGTACTCCGTTAGCTAATTGGTAAACCACAAGTATGGCTGAGGCAATCTTCTCAGCAAGAGTTTCAAGTAATTGCACCGATTCTCCGATTATGAATTCATGAACTAACTCAGCAACTTCTGCATAATTTATCGTCTTTGTTAAATCATCCGATTCACCTGCTGCGCGCGTGCTTAGCAAAATTGTTACATCCGCAGAAAAGTTTTGTCCGACACTTCTTTCACTTTCTAGTACACCATGGTAACCAAACCCGGATATGCCAGTTATCTTAATTTGATCACTCATTTGATTCTTTCCATTGCGTTTACTGTTGCTATTGCATCTTTATGTGGTTTTACAGTATGAGTACGAACTCCCCAGAGGCCAGTTTTCGCTACTAAAGAAGTAATTGCAATAGAAGCTGCTTCACGATCATCCGGATTAGTAGTTTTGGTCAACTCACCCAAAAATTTCTTACGAGAAGCGCCGATTAATATCGGGAAGCCAAGTAAAGCCAGTCGATCTAGATTTCGGAGAATTTCCCAATTATGTTCGCCGGTCTTCGCAAAACCCAAACCCGGATCGATTATTAATTGATCTGGATCAGCACCAGCAGAAATGAACGTATCAATTCGATCTTGTAACTCATCTTTAACTTCACGGACCACATCTTTGTAAGCAGCTAAATCCTGCATGTTTTTAGAGTGCGCCCGCCAATGCATGGCAATATATTGAATTTGTGGGTTGGCCACGACCGTTTTAACCATATCGGGATCGGCTAAACCACCACTGACATCATTTATATAAGTGGCGCCGGCCAGAATTGCTTCATTCGCTATTTTTGCACGCATTGTGTCAATGCTTATCACCGCACCTAATTTCTTAAGTTCAGCGATGACTGGCATTACTCGATTTCGTTCTTCCACTTCAGTAATTCTCTCCGCGCCGGGACGAGTTGATTCACCACCAACATCAATTATTTCTGCGCCTTCAGCAATCATACTTTCGCCGCGATTAATAGCATCTACAAAATTAAAATGTCGACCACCATCGGCAAATGAATCTGGTGTTATGTTAAGAATTCCCATCACAATTGTTGGGTTCGTATTCATTGAGCTATTACCTAGTCGTTATTAAAGACATCGCTTCAGCACGAGTTGCCGGATCTCGTAATTGACCACGTACTGCACTAGTTGTGGTTCGCGCTTGCGCCTTTTTTACACCGCGCATAGACATACATAAGTGTTCGCAATCTATAATCACAATCACGCCAGCTGGTTCTAAAATTTCCATCATTGAATCTGCAATTTGCGCAGTAAGTCGTTCTTGAACTTGTGGCCTTTTGGAATATAAATCAACTAATCTCGCAAGTTTTGAGAGTCCAGTAATTCGTCCACTTTCGCCAGGGATATAACCGATATGCGCTACGCCATGAAATGGCGTTAGGTGGTGTTCGCAATGGGAAAAAATCTCGATATCTCGAACAATTACTAGTTCCCGATGACCTAAATCAAAAGTTGTGGAAAGTACATCGCGTGGATCTTGCCAAAGCCCTTCAAAGTTTTCTTTTAATGCACGCGCTACTCGAGCTGGGGTGTCGCGTAACCCATCACGATTTGGGTCTTCACCAAGTGCGATTAATAGCTCAGTAATAGCGCGTTCAGCACGGGCTTGATCAAATTCGGCTTTGGCACGGCCTTCATTTGGACCCATTCCAAACCCATTAATTTCACTCATTACGCGCTCGGACTCTTCTTCCGCGGTTTAACTTCTTTTACTTCTACAACTTCCTTAACTTTTTCTACTTTTGGCTTCATTGATACTGGTGGAATAGTCGAAGGTTTGCGAAGCGCTGACCCGGTCCAAGCTGGACGATTTGGTTTAGCAACTACGCTTTTAAAAATTGCCACAATCTCTTCTTTATTTAAAGTTTCCTTTTCCAGCAATACTTCAACAAGTTCGTCAAGTATCACGCGATTTTGTACCAACACTTCAAATGCTTCTTGATGTGCATTCTCAATCAAGTTTCTTATTTCTTGATCAACAATTCCAGCAATACTTTCAGAGTAATCACGTTGGTGTCCGTAGTCTCGACCCATAAATGGCGCAGATTCGGAGTTTCCTAATTTTATAGCACCAAGACGTTCAGTCATTCCATATATTGTTACCATGGCGCGAGCCAGCGCCGTAGCTTTTTCAATATCGTTAGATGCGCCAGTTGTTGGATCGTGGAAAACTAATTCTTCCGCTGCACGTCCACCCATCGTGTAAGCCAACTGATCTAACATTTGATTCCGGGTTGTTGAATACTTATCCTCATCAGGCAAAACCATGGTGTAACCGAGCGCACGACCACGCGGCATTATTGTGATTTTATGAACTGAATCTGTGTGTGGCAACGCATATGCAACTAACGCGTGACCACCTTCATGATAAGCCGTAACTCTTCGTTCTTCTTCGCTCATTAATCGGCTCTTGCGTTGTGGACCTGCCATAACGCGATCGATTGCTTCATCTAGTGAATCATTTGTGATTAATTTTTCATTTTGGCGAGCCGTTAACAACGCAGCCTCGTTTAATACGTTTGCAAGATCTGCGCCGGTAAATCCAGGGGTTCGGCGGGCAAAGCCAAGTAAATCAACGTTTTCTGCCAGGGGTTTGCCTTTCGCATGTACTTGTAAAATCGCTTCACGGCCTTTTAAGTCAGGGCGATCTATCCCAATCTGACGATCAAATCGACCTGGCCGCAGTAGCGCTGGATCCAAAATGTCAGGGCGGTTTGTTGCGGCAATTAAAATTACTGAACCGTTTGCCTCAAAGCCATCCATCTCCACTAAAAGTTGGTTGAGTGTTTGTTCGCGCTCATCATGCCCGCCGCCCATCCCAGCGCCGCGATGACGACCAACCGCATCAATTTCATCTACGAAAACAATTGCAGGTGCATTTGCTTTAGCTTGTGTAAATAAATCACGCACTCGTGCAGCACCAACACCAACAAACATTTCTACAAAATCAGAACCCGAGATTGAGTAAAAAGGTACTTTAGCTTCACCGGCAACAGCGCGGGCCAATAAAGTTTTTCCGGTTCCGGGTGGGCCGTATAGAAGTACACCTTTAGGAATTTTTGCGCCGATTTCTTCATACTTCTTGGGTTCGGCTAAGAAGTCTTTAATCTCACGGAGCTCTGCGACTGCTTCATCTGCTCCGGCTACATCTGCAAATGTAGTTTTAGGCGCATCATTAGATTGTAACTTGGCGCGCGAACGACCAAATGAGAAAACTCTGGAGCCACCTTGGGATTGCCCCATTAGGAAGAAGATAATAAATGCAATTAAAAGAATTGGGCCGAGGGAGAATAAAATTGATATCAAAATATTTGTGGTTGGAACTTTTACATTCCAATTACTTGGCGGTGGATTGCTGGTTAACAACTCAACAATTAAAGGTTCTTGTCGGGTTACGTATGAGGCTTCTACTTTTGTAGCGCCCTTAATTGCCTTGCCTGGCTTGAGTATTGCGCGGATTAATTGGTCGCGATCAACCAGGATTGCTGATTCAACATCATTATTTGAAATCGCTGCTAAGACTGCTGATGTATCAACTTTAGTAAATTGATTTCCGCTACTTGAGATTTGGCCAAGGATTGAAACTCCAATTATGGCAAGCAGAATCCAAAAGAGTGGGCGACGCGTAGCTTTACGAAATCGATTGCCATCTGGAAGTTTAGAAACCTTCTTAATTGATGGCTTCTTACTCTTCTTTTCTTTTGTAGCTTTCTTTTTGCTCATTTTTTCTTTCTCTTTAATTGGGGATAATAATTAGGTGTACATGTGCTTAGCAAGCACACCAATAAAAGGTAAGTTTCGATATTTTTCATTAAAATCCAAACCGTAACCAACTACAAAGTCAGGTGGAATATCAAAGCCGACATATTTAACAATTACCTCAACTTTTGCAGCCGTTGGCTTTCTTAAAATTGAGAGAATATCAACGCTTTTTGCACCTCGCGACTCTAGGTTTGATTTCAACCATGAAAGTGTTAATCCAGTATCAACAATGTCTTCGATAATTAGAACTTCTCGCCCAGTGATATCACGATCTAAATCTTTAAGAATTCTTACTACGCCACTAGATTTAGTGCCAGAGCCATATGAAGAAACTGCCATCCAGTCCATATCTACATGGCGTTGCATATTTCGTGAAAGATCAGCCATTGCCATAATTGCACCTTTTAAAACCCCAACAAGTAATAGGTCTCGATCTTTGTAATCTGAAGTTACTTGTGCAGCCAATTCTTTGATTCGTTGCTGCAGATCTGCTTCAGAAACAATCACTCGTTCAACATCGTTACCTACCGCTACTAAATCCACTTGCTCCTCGTTTCGTTTATCCCTCGCGCAAGAGCGAAAGTCTGCCCGAAATTCGAGCAACCTTCACACCACCCGGAAGTGAGCTCGCTCCTTGGCCGTGCCACGCGGAAATCAGGGCCTCAATTGGATCAATATGCTCGGAAGTGAGCGATCCAGCTGGTGCACCAACGGCATAAATCGCCATCCGAAGAATTCGAGTCCGAATCGCTCTTGGGAGTTTGGCCAACTCCGTAACATCTAAATCTTTTGGGTCAAACTTTGAAAACTCTAAAACCGCCAAACCATCCAAGGCATCGGCGTCATCCCGAAGTAATCGAGCTGACCTAACCAGCGCTTCCGCAACTCCGGGGCCAATCTCTTTCTCTAAATTAGGCATTACATTTTCTCGAACTCGTACTCGAGTAAATTTTTCATTTGTATTGTGTGGATCTTGCCAAGAAATTAAATCCCACTCAGCACAAGCCGCAACTGTTTGGGCTCTTGTAATTGTAAGTAACGGTCTAACAAAAATTCCATTTACACCGGCCATCCCAGATAAAGATCGAGTTCCAGAACCGCGCGCAAGTCCAAGTAAAACTGTTTCTGCTTGATCATCTTTGGTATGACCCAAAAAGAAAACTTTTGACTTTAATTCTTCCGCTAACTTATTAAACGCTTCGTATCTTGCTCTTCTTGCCGAAGCTTCAATTCCATCAGTAACTGCTACTTGAATTTTTAAAATTCTAATATCGCTGAAGCCAATTTTTACTAACTGTAATTTTGCATTATTAGAGACTTTATCAGAATTTTCTTGTAACCCATGGTCGATAATTACGGCTACAAGTTGTAAAGCTTTTTCCGCTGATTCTAAAAATAAACCAGATGCAAGCGCAAGTGAATCAGTACCGCCAGAAACACCAACTAAAATTCGATCTCCAGCACTTGCAGATGTCAGAGCGCCACGAATCGCGCTACGGATTGCAGCGCTGCTATTGGCTCCCATATGGAGAAGGTTAGACCCGACCTCCATATGGCATTAACCCATTAACGCTGTAAATGCTGGAGAAGAGCAAGCCTTTGCTCTTGGAATTGGCTTCCCACATCATTCCATTTCCCGCATAGATCGAGATGTGGTGAATTGTGTTCACGGTTCCTTTATATGAATAGAAAAGCAAGTCACCGGGAACTAATTGACTCAACGGAATATGTTTTGTTGTGCTGAAATAGAGTGAAGAGTTCAAACGGTCCCAATTTGGCCAACCTAGTCCTGCGCTTCGATATGCAGCGAAAACTAATCCAGAACAGTCAAAGGAATTCGGGCCTTCACTTCCCCAGATATAAGGCTTCCGCGCTTGTACTTGTTTTTTAGCAAACTCAACTGCTTTCAATCGTTGCGCCTCGGTAGATCTAACAATTGCCTTAGTCGGGAACCCAATATCTGGCCAAACTTTGGATTGATTAATTGTTTGTTCTGCTTGATTAGCATTTGCTTCTTCTAATAAAGCTAGTTGGCGTTGTTGTTCGAGAGTTACTCGAACTCTCTTTGCTGAAGCTAGCTCTCTTAATAATTTATCTTGGACGGCTTGCAACTTATTTACTTCTTTTTGTTGATCGGCTCGCGCAGATTCTGCTAATTTCTTTGCAGCCGCAACTTTTTCAGTAGCAACTTGTTGAGCAGCTTTTGCGTCGTCAGCTTCTTTCTTTGCAGCCTGTGCAACTACTTCGGCAGCTTTGTAGCGCTTAAGTGCAGTTGAATTGTTTGTGCCTAAAGTGTCTAGCGCAGATAATCGATCCATTAAATCTTGTGGGCCATCTGCATGTAGCAATGAATCTAAATCTGTAAAACCACTACCCATTATGTAGGCATTGGCAGCAAGTTTTCCAATGATGCGATGTGCTGAGTCAACTGCAAGCGAAGCTAATCGATAATGTTCCGCAGCGATATTTGAGATTTTAATTGCAACTGCCAATTCATTCTGAGCCTTTACATATTTTGCTTGCGCTGCAGCTGCGATGGCGCTTAATTGTCTAAGGGTCTTATTAGCTTTATCTAAAATTGCAGCGGCCTTATCCGCATCTGCTTTCTTCGCGGCTTCTGCTTTCTTCGCGGCAGCAATTTCAGCAAGAGTTGGTTTTGGTGTAGCTGCGAACGCGGCCGTAGCGGATGTCGCTAATAGAAAGGAGAGCCCAAACGCAACCGCACGGTTACGAGAACTCATATTACGCTTCACAAAATCCCCCTAGGGAAGTTCGGGTGGGGTATGCACTTGGTTAAGAATAAATCAGCACAAGCTATTTACTTAGGAAATGCGTTAAATCTGAGCCCGTGTCTAGTTAGAAACATCTCTCCGTTTAAATAATCCCGCGGCAACTAGCGCGCCAAATATTACATAAGCAGCCCCAACAATAAGTGCGTGTTTATATTCTAAAGTTGGCGTTCCGCCTTGGGCGATTGCGGATAAGTTTGAACCCGGCAGCCATTTTTCAGTGTTGGATTTCACCGCTACCAATAAGTTCTCCACAATTAATAGCCAGAGTACGCCAAGTGAAATTGCGCTGATTGGTGATCTAAATAATAGTCCGAGAATCATTCCCACAATTCCAAAACCAATTACTGAAATAATCACGTTTATAAAAGTTTCTAAAATTGCGCTTTTGCCAGCAGCGCTAAACCAAAGATCGGTATTAACTTTGGCGCGTGGCGCAAGTAATATGGAAGCTGAAATGCTTACTAGCGCAGCAAGAACTACCATGATAATTGCGAATATTTTCATCGCAGCTAATTTTCCTACTAAAATTTTCATTCTAGAAGGTTGGCGGACCAATAAGTTTCGCAATGTGCCGTATGTGTATTCTTGCGCGGTCTGCGCCGCAAAAACACAGAGCGCGATAATTCCCAGAAAAGATCCAACGCTTGCAAAACCCCGAACCCCACCAGTTGGCAATGCCAGAATTTCGCGGCCAATCATCCGACCCCGATCTCCATTTCCTTGAGGCGAATCAATTAAAAGAAAAAGTAATGAGGAGAATAGTCCGCTAAAAAATATTACTGCTCCCATAGTTCCAAGAAAGAGCGAAGGTCTTCGTAATTTACGGAGTTCTGAGAAAGTTACATGCCACATATCACTCACCAGTCATTTCAAAGAATGTTTCTTCAAGAGTTGGGAGAACTGCATTTAAAGATGAAAGCGTTATCCCCGCATCAAAAGCAAGTTCGTTAAATTCTGCAGCAAAAGAGCTATCTGAGATTACATGCACTGCTCCGTCAATAATGCTGGCGGTATGCCCAGAATCTATTGCAATTTTTAGCAACTTTTTTAAATCTGAAACTTTCTTCCCTTTTGCAACTATCACTGGCTGTTGTTGCGCCAATAGTTCGGCAGTCTTACCGTAAAAAATTACTTTACCTTCGCGAAGCATGACTAAGTACTCGCTAATCATTTCGATTTCACTCAGTAAATGTGACGAGACGAAAACTGTTGTGCCATCACTAGCAAGGTCTCTAATTAACTCGCGGACTTCTTGGATTCCTGCGGGATCTAAACCGTTAGTAGGTTCATCAAGGACCAATAATTTTGGATTAGGAAATAAAGCTGCTGCAATTCCAAGGCGTTGCTTCATGCCAAGGGAGTAGGTCTTAAATTTAGAGTTTCCGCGATCTCCTAGACCGACTTTCTCTAACAAAGGTTGTACCCGATCCTTCGAAAAGCCACCTAGAGATGCAAGTACATTTAAATTTTCTTTTCCGGAGAGCGCGGGATAGAAAGCTGGTCCTTCAATCATTGCACCAACTTTTGGCAAATATTTTTCAGGATGAGTAATTGATTCACCCAATATTTCGCCAGTTCCACCGGTGGTTCGTACTAGACCTAACAACATTCGAATCGTTGTGGTTTTACCAGATCCATTTGGGCCGACAAAGCCACAGATTGTTCCGTAAGGAACGTCGAAAGTTGCGTGCGATACCGCAACTCGAGCACCGTAATTTTTTGTTAGATCTTTAACTGAAATCGCTAGTTCTGACATGACTACACCTTATATAACCAGCGCGCCAATTACCAACAGAACTGAGAATCCACTGAGATAAGTAATTGATCCATGAAATATTGCGGCTGCTGCTTTATCGATTGTGGCCTTATCTCCTTTTAGTTTTGTCATCAGCCAGATAAATACAATTCCTAAAACCGCCGTTAAAAATAATATCCATTTTGGCAGACCTGCGGTTGTAACGACAAAATATGAAGTAATAACCATCGCAATCGTATGGAACCACATTTGTGCTGCCACATTTTTCATTGGAGCTACGACTGGCAACATTGGTATGCCAGCCTTTGCATAATCATCTTTGTACTTTATGGCTAGCGCCCAAAAATGAGGTGGCGTCCAAAAGAATATTAATAAGAAAAACCAGATAGAAGTAGCAGATAGATCACCAGTTATCGCTGACCATCCAATTACCACTGGGAAGCAACCAGCAATTCCGCCCCAAACAATGTTCTGTGAGGTTCTACGCTTTAAGCCAATTGTGTAAATAAAAACATAAAAAGTTATGGCGGCAACAGTAAGCCCAGTTGCAAGCGGGGTCGTCCAGATCGCCATAATTGCTAGTGCGACGATTGTGATTCCGAATGCAAAGTAGAGCGCCTGCGTTTCTGTGATTTGTCCGCTTGCCATTGGTCGCTTAGCGGTTCTGCCCATTAATTTATCTAAATCACTTTCGATTACTTGATTAAATGCATTAGCTGCACCAGCCGCCAAAGTGCCACCAATTAATGTTGCAATTGATACCACTAGAGGTGGCGCACCTTGGGCCGCTAAAAATAGCGATGGCAGAGTTGTAACCAACAGCAGCTCTACTACGCGCAATTTCATTAGCGCGATATATGGAGCGATGTATGTTACCTTCACAATAGGTCAGCCTACCCACCTTGGAACTAAATATTCCAAGCGGTGCTTAAGAATGTGATTATAAAGATAGATAAATTTAGATAAAGTAGCGCAATGTCCAAGCGAAGAATGTGCCACTTTTCTTTTTTATTGATTTCATCGCTTTTGGTTTCGAATGGCGCCTTCGCAGAAGACTCTTTAACTTCTGATTCTAAGAAATTAGTATTAATTAAAACCATAACGGGCTCGATTCAACCTAAATCGGTCTTAGCATCACCGAGTGGATTAGTCAGCGCACACAACATGATGTATAAACATTCAGTTACTTTCTATGATTCAAATACTTTCGAATTGAAAGCCACTGTTTCGGACCGAGTAAACCTAACTGAACTAGGTTTTACTGGATATACCGGTACATACCAAGGCGCACCTGTCGAAGGCGCATATTCACCCGATGGTAAATATTTATACGTTACCAATTATGCAATGTATGGCAAGAGTTTCAACCATGAAGGTCATGATGTTTGTTCGCCTAGTTCTGGATATGACTCTAGTTTCGTGTATCGCATAAACCTTGAAACTTTCAAAATTGATGCTGCATATAAAGTTGGTACAGTCCCAAAAGTTGTAAAAGTTACTCCAGATAATAAATATATTCTGGTTTCGCATTGGTGCTCTTATGACCTTCAAGTAATTTCGGTCGCAACTCAAAAAGTTGTAAAGAAGATTAAAATTGGCGCCTACCCTCGCGGTATAACGGTTTCAAATGATTCCGCGTTTGCATATGTTGCTCAAATGGGTGGCGCAGTAATCCATCAGATTGATCTAAAAACTTTTGCAGATAAAACACTACCGATTGGGCCCAACCCTCGAGCTCTGGTTTTATCGCCAGATCAAAAAACTATATATGCAACTCTTAATGCTTCTGGCAAAGTTGTTGCGCTAGATCTAGCTTTAAATAAAGTTGTTAAAACCGTAATTACTGGCAAAGCAACTCGAAGTTTAGATATTTCGAGTGATGGAACTGCACTCTTTGTAGTAAATTTTAATAGCGCTACGCTTTCAAAAATTAGAACTAGTGATTTTAAAGTTTTACAAACTGTGAAAGTTTGCCCGGATCCAATAGGTGTTACATACGAACCAATAAATAATCGAACCTGGGTTGCTTGTTACAAAGGCTCAATAAAGGTTTTTGATAATAAATAGCATTAAGGTGTTGCGGGTCGTGCAATAGTTCCCAACATTGCATCAATGGTTTCGCGTGCGCGGTTTCTTGCAACCCATTTAGGTTCCAATTTATCCGCAATTACTGCAAATATATACTCTTCACTTCCTACAGTGACATAGCCAGCCAAACTTACCGTGGTATTAATAAAACCAGTCTTTGCGTGCACTAAGCCAACTGCGTGAGGAGCGGTAGTAATAAACCGATTCTTTAACGTGCCAGTTTTCCCAGAAACTGGCAACCCTTCATAAATTGGCGCAAAGAGTGGGTCTTTGCGAATCTGAATTAATACTTCGGCAATAGTTCTGACTGAAACTTTATTGTCACGCGATAAGCCGCTCCCATCAATTGCGTTCAAACCAATCACATTAATTCCATATTCACTAAGTGCGGCAACAAATGTGTTTTGTAGCGCCACCTGATCCGAAGCTCCATACTTAACCCGGGCTGCTGCCCGCGCTAAGCGATCAGCTAATTGGTTATCACTCCATAAAATCGAAAAAGTTACCATTTGTGAAACCGGAACAGATTGTAATGCTCCAATTTCTTCGGTAGCTCGAGCGGCCGCGGCAGCAGGAGTTAACTCACGAAACTTCACCTTAATATCTCTAACTTTCAAATATTTAGCGAGGTTTTCTAAATCTTTAGTAAAAACTCCAGTATGTTCAATTGTGATTGACTTTGCCTTAGATTTATTAGCTTTACTAATTAGGCTAGGTAGGTACCGCTGTTCATTTGCTTTTGCTAATTTTATATCTGAAGTCAACCATGGATCCATATCGCCATCTAACACATAAGTATTTGTTACAGCAGTTTTGGAAATCTTAGTTTTGAATCTGAAATCTGAACCTACATATTTTAATGTAGAAAAAGATGAAATCAATTTGAAAACAGAAGCTGGAGCGCGCGGTATTGTGGAGGCTTCGTCATATAAAGTCGTATTTGTGATCGGATCAATGAGTATCAATCCGGGGCCGGCCAACTTTGTAGATTTTGCGTAATACATAAATTTCAATGGAAGCGTTGTACTCTCTGATAGCACCGTGGTTTCAACAGCAGTTGCGGAAGTGCTGATTAGCATCAAGAAGGTGAAGTAGATAGCTGCCCAAGATTTACTTTTCTGCCAACTCATTTTTCGCCTCCGTGATGAATATCAGTAGAGTATTGAACTATGAGCAATCCCCCAGTTATTGGACCAGGTGAGTTCTACCCGGTTGTTGGTGTTGGCCCGCATGAATTGCCTTGGCCTACTGATAATCACTTCGATCCCGAACTTCTAGAAAACGGCGACCGAAGAAATGTTCTAGATAAATATCGTTACTGGAAAGTGGCGTCAATCGTAGCTGATTTGGATAAAAAACGAAATCCGCTGCGAATTGCGATTGAGAATTGGCAGCACGATTTGAATATTGGTTCAGTCGTTAGAACGGCTAATGCTTTTAACGTTTCAAGTGTTCACATTGTTGGTAAGCGCGATTGGAATCGTCGTGGTGCGATGGTTACTGATAAATATCTAACCGTCATTCATCACCCAACAATTGCGGATTTTAAAAAATGGAGTGATGAAAACAATTGTCCAATAATTGGAATAGATAATGTTTCAGTTTCAAAACAACTCGAAAGTGCAAAACTACCAAAAAATTGCATTTTATTTTTTGGTCAAGAAGGTGCTGGTATGTCCGATGAAGCAATCGCGGTATGTACAGAAATATTAGCAATCCAACAATATGGATCTACTAGATCCATGAACGCTTCGGCTGCTGGTGCAATTGCGATGTATGCCTGGGGAAGGCAACACCTGCCAACTGGAGAACTTCCTAATGCGTAAATCTTGGTTATCTAGAAACTTAATTCTTCTTACGCTCGTTTCGTTAACCCAAGATGCTGCAAGTGAATTGTTATACCCGCTATTACCTATTTTATTAACAACAGTCTTGGGTGCTGCGCCAATTGCACTTGGGTTAATTGAAGGTGCCGCGGAAGCAGCAGCTGGATTTGCCAAACTCTGGAGTGGTAAATACAGCGATCGAGTCGGTCGAAAACCATTTGTTGCGGTTGGTTATTCGTTAGCAGGAGTCGGTAAAGCGTTAGTAGTTTTCGCATCTACTTGGGGGCAAGTACTTTTCGGCCGAATTACAGATCGAATTGGCAAAGGAATTCGCTCGGCACCGCGCGATGCGCTAATTACAGATAGCGTCGCAAAAGAGCACCTTGGTAAAGCTTTTGGGTTTCATCGCATGGGCGACAATTTAGGCGCAGTAATTGGCCCACTTTTTGCACTTTGGGGATTAATTATTTTCAATGATGATGTAAAAAAAGTAGCAGTTTTTGCCATTATCCCAGCGATACTTTCAGCGGCTCTAGCGTTCTTAGTAAAAGAAAGCTACTTTCCAAAACGGGAACCTGTTGTGAAAAAATTAAGGGCCTCTAAAGTTTTACTTAGCGCCCCACTTAAACGGACAATTGCGCTACTCGTTTTCATTCAATTAATGAATATTCCAGATATTTTAATTTTGCTTCGGTTAAGCGATATTGGTTTCTCCACTAGAAGCGTTGTGCTCCTCTACATTTTTTATAATTTAGTAGCAACGCTAGCTTCGATACCTGCTGGTGTAATCGCAGATCGAATCAAACCGCAATATGCATATGCGATCGGGTTATCTGCTTTTGCAGCCACATACTTACTACTTGGCACTTCCACTAACCATACAATCGCAATCATTGCACTTGGAATATATGGATTATTTCCTGCCTTCACGGATGGTGTTGGAAAATCTTGGATAGGAAAACTTTCCTCTAAAACTGTTCGCGGCCGTTCTCAAGGTATTTATCAGGCTTCAATGAACTTTGCAGTTTTAGGAGCTGGTATTTGGGGTGGCGCACTTTGGCGCAAGAACGATTTTGAATTACCTTTAGTTTTAGCAGGGACTGGCGCAATTATTGGAGTTTTACTTCTTCTATTTTTTTATTCAGCGATTACTTCTTCGACTGATGAAAGTCGTCGTTCGATTTCTTGAGCCTCATCATCTCGTTTTAACGTCCGTAAAATCGTCGAAATTCTCCGCTCAATTTGCACTATAAATTCAAAATCTTTTGGTTCTGAATCTGCCACTACGTCAAGGACTTTTTCTAATGATGCTAAGCCCTCTTCAGTTTCACCATTGAGTACCTGCGCTTTACCAAATTCAAATAGAGCGAAAGTTTCGCGACGATGGTCGTGGGCTGTGGCAAAGACATCGATCGCTTTTTGAGCTGAAGCGAGCGCACCTAACGCATCATCTAACTCAATTAAGCAATGTGCGATTTTTTGATCGCATCGGGCCACATGAATTACCTCTTTTGTGTTCTTAAATAATATGCGCGCCTCTTTAAATGCAGTTAGCGCTTTATCGAATTCTTTCAATTCTCGATAGCTACATCCAATTAAATGGAAATCATTGGCTGCGCCAAGTTCATTGCTATCTACTAAATGTTCTTGTACACATTCACTCATACATTCGATCGCTTTTTGATATTCCTTTGAAGCAAACCACCACTCACCAAGTGTGCAAGCTAATTCGAGAGCGACCGTAGATTTATTTTCGCGCAACAATTCAACGGCTTTGCTCATCGCACCAGCCGCTTCATCTATTCGCTGTAATTGATTTAAGTTATAACCAATCGCAGAGTAAGCCTGCGCCAGTCCTTCTTTAGGAATGTTCGCACCAAGTTCGGCATATATATCTCTGGCAGTCTCGGCGAGCGCTAACGCTTCGTCGTATTGGCCGCGTGCATAAATTCTTGCGCTTAGTTCGTAATAAGTATTTGCTCGCTCTTCGCCTTCAGTTTCTGGAATTCTTTCCCACAACATTTCTTCCGTAACGATGTCATCGATATTTGAATCATCATCGTTACTCAATGCGGGCTCCTCTCCAGAAAACCGTTGGATGAAACCTATAACCATTTTGCCTGGTGCGCTCGAAGGGACTCGAACCCCCAACCCTCGGTTCCGAAGACCGATGCTCTATCCGTTGAGCTACGAACGCATTTTCACCTACAGAACCAACATTACCTTGGTGATTATATTTATTTAACCCAAGAAGAATGTAGCGGGCGACCTTCCGCATAACCGGCGGCCGATTGAATTCCAACGACTGCTTTCTCGGCAAACTCTGAAATGCTCGCGGCGCCGGCGTAAGTACAAGACGATCGGAGCCCAGCCACAATTTCATCTAATAAATCTTCAACGCCAGGACGCTCTGGGTCTAAATACATTCTTGATGTTGAGATTCCTTCTTCAAATACCGATTTACGAGCGCGATCAAATGCATCTTCATTTGCGGTACGAGCGGCTACTGCGCGCGCTGAGGCCATACCGAAAGACTCTTTATATAAGCGGCCATTTGAATCTTTATGTAGATCACTTGGCGACTCATAAGTTCCCGCAAACCAAGAGCCGATCATTACTTGTGAAGCTCCTGCTGCGAGCGCAAGTGCAATATCGCGGGGATGTCGGACGCCGCCATCTGCCCAAACATGCTTGCCAAACTTTTTAGCTTCCGCAGCGCATTCCAAAACAGCAGAAAATTGTGGGCGGCCAACGCCAGTCTGCATTCTGGTCGTGCACATTGCACCTGGGCCAACACCTATTTTAATAATGTCAGCGCCGGCTTCAATTAATTCCCGAGTACCTTCGGCGGTAACCACATTGCCTGCAACTAATGGCACGTTCGGCGAAAGAGCTTTAATCACCTTAATCGCTTCAATCATTTTTATTTGGTGGCCGTGCGCTGTGTCAATAACTAATATATCGGCGCCAGATTCAATTAAAGATTTAGCTTTTGCGGCGACATCACCGTTAATTCCAATCGCAGCTGCAATTCTTAGCTTTCCATTTGAATCAAGGGCTGGACTATAAAGCGTGGCTCGCAACGCACCTACGCGAGTCAGGATCCCAACAAGTGCTCCGGACTTACTTACAACTGGGGCTAATTTGCGGCGATGATTATGTAGAAATTCAAAAGCTTCTTTAGGGCTACAGGAATCAGATAAATTTATTAAGTCTTTACTCATTATCTGGTGAAGTTGGGTGAAGCGGTCTACGCCTTCACAATCTTCTTCTGTAACAATTCCAACTGGCTTTTCATGCTCAAGTACCACAATCGCCCCATGAGCGCGCTTATTTAACAAGCTAACCGCATCGGCAACAGTTTGGTTTGGCGACAAAGTAATAGGGGTATCAAAAAAAGTATGACGCGACTTAACCCATTGAATAACATCGTGAACAACTGGAAGTGGAATATCTTGCGGGATAACAGCGATGCCACCGCGTCGGGCAATAGTTTCGGCCATTCTCCGACCGGAAATAGCGGTCATATTTGCAACGACAATTGGAATTGTGGTTCCGGTGTTATCTGATGTTGTTAAATCAACTTCCATCCGGCTTGCGATGGTTGAACGACTCGGAACCATGAATACATCGTCATAGGTAAGTTCGTAAGTAGGAGTATTTAAGAACCGCACGTGGCAAAACTATACACCGAGAGCATTCGCTCTCATAAGCGTAGTTACCGGTGGATATCTAGCCTAGGTTTCTCGATTACGAACATGCAAGCCCAGTAGACAGCAAAGGCTACAAAGATCCCACCATATATATCTATGACGAAATGTTGACCAAGAAAAACTGTCGCCGGAATGATCAGCGCAAACCACGCCATCAAATACCACACAGTTCTTGTCGCTCTATAACGTAATCGCCAAAGTGCAATCATTGAAATTACCGACCAAGTTACGTGGTTAGAAGGGAAACCATTAAGAGGTTGATCATTCCCATATATAACGTGAACTAATACCCAGTTAAAGAAACCTTGGTCACTGACGTTTGCGCGTGGAACTTCGGTTTGAAATAACCAATATGCGATATCTAACATTGCCTGTCCAAAAATTATTGCAAAGCCGTTAACAAGGAATGCTTTATAACTTCCAAACTTCAAACTTAGATATGGAACTACAAAAGCTGCTAGTAAGTGAAATGACAAATAAGGAATTACAAAGATCGAAACAATTGGAATTTTTTCATCTAACCACCCACGCATCACTAACGGTGGATACGTTGGATCGATTTTATTAAATACCTCGTAAGATAAAAAAGCTAAAACAATTCCCAAATAAATTCCTAATACGCCTATTTTGCTATATTGCTGCTTCATTCCTTGAATTTAATTACTTTTTTATCAAAAGTCTATGAAAATCACGCATAAATTATGAGTTGATTAAAAAATTAACTCTGGTAAAGTACGCATGCAACACAAACTTTCGCTAGGAGCGTGCACTTCAAACATCGGTTCTTCATGAACCCTTTGATTGTACAAATTTGCAATGAAAACCCAATCGCATCATCCTCAAACTTTCCGTTCAGTTCCGGCACATTCAAAACCTTTTGATACTTCACGCCTGCAAAAGATTTTGCAAGAGCAGTTGGATTTATA
The DNA here is from genome assembly GCA_014190155.1 of Actinomycetes bacterium. Lineage (GTDB taxonomy): Bacteria > Actinomycetota > Actinomycetes > Nanopelagicales > Nanopelagicaceae > UBA7398. The sequence goes on from BJFY01000004.1 coordinate 90,244, forward strand.
TAAGAACTCAACGCTTGGATCTGATCTGGAGCATCAACTAGCTACCCAGACTATTCCGCTAGGCGCTCATTCAACTTTTCAGTCATTTGAGCCATATCCAGTCTCAATAGTTTCAGCTAAAGGCGCCTGGATGACTGATGTCGACGGCCGCAAAATGCTTGACCTATCAATGGGGTTCGGCGCCATGCTTGCAGGGCATTTGAATCCCGATGTAGTTTCTGAGCTCCGAGATGCTCTAGATGTTGGCACGCTTTTCACTACACCTTCGCCGCTCTCCCGAGATGCTGCTGAACGAATCTGTCGCCGTTTCGGAATTGATCAAGTTCGATTCACTAACTCAGGAACTGAATCAACTATGTACGCAGTAAGAACTGCACGGGCATATTCGGGTAAAGAAGGTGTGGTTAAAGTTGAAGGTGGTTACCACGGTAGCCACGACTCAGTCTTATTTTCAAATAAACCTGCATTAGATAAAGCTGGACCTGCCGATGCTCCAACTCCGGTAATCCCAAATGCAAGTGTTGCTGGCGAAGTTTATGTAGTTCCGTTTAATGATGCTGATGCTCTTGAAAATTTATTTGAAAAACATTCTAAAACTATTGCTTGCTTTATTGTCGAACCAGTCTTGGAAAATATCGGGATCGTGCTTCCAGATGAAGGCTACCTAGAAGCAGTACGCGTACTTTGCGATAAATATAAAGTGGTGTTGATATTTGATGAAGTAAAAACTGGACTAACTGCTGGACCGCAAGGTGCGGCGCAACGACTTGGTGTAATTCCAGATTTAATTTGTCTTGCTAAATCTATCGGCGGCGGAATTCCGTTAGCTGCCTTTGGTGGCAAAGCAGAATTTATGTTGCCGGTTAGTGATGGCCGAATGCCGCATTTAGGAACATTTAACGGTCACGCTCTTGCAATGGCCGCAGTTCGCGCTGTAGATAAAATTTGTACCGTTGCAGCCCTTGATAAAGCTGAATCTCTAAATAAAGATGCGTTGATTCGAATCCGTGAAGTTATCGACGAATACGAATTACCAGCCCATACCGTTGGTTTTGGGGTCAAAGGTTGCATAACTTGGGCTGATACACCGGTTCGCAACTACCGTGATTACAAAGCTACAAACTTCCAAATTGCAGAACTATCGTTCTTATGGTCGCTCAATCATGGCGTAATCACGCCGCCAGGATTAGATGAGCAATGGTTAATTAGTTTGGCGCATGGTCAAGCCGAAATTGACTTTATGGTTAATGACTTTAAGGAATTTGCAAAAACAATTCGTGGCTAATTAGGTATTTTGTGGGAAACCTAAGTTAATACCGCCATGGCTTGGATCTAACCAACGACTTGTAATTACTTTTCCACGAGTAAAGAAGTGAACTCCTTCGGTACCGTGCGCATGCGAATCTCCAAATAAAGAATTCTTCCAACCGCCAAATGAGAAGTAAGCCATTGGAACTGGAATTGGAACGTTAATTCCGACCATGCCAACTTCAACTTCGTTTTGATATCTACGAGCAGCGCCACCATCATTAGTAAAAATTGCAGTGCCATTTCCGTATTGATGATCGTTAACTAACTTCAATGCTTGTTCATAACTCTTAACTCGAATGATGCTTAACACCGGTCCAAATATTTCTTCCTGATAGATAGACATCTCGGTGGTGATGTTGTCGAACAGAGTTGGTCCGAGCCAGAAACCTTCGCCATCAACCTTTACATTTCGGCCATCAACAACCAAGGTTGCGCCTTCTTTTTCACCAGCTGTTACATATGAAGCAACTTTGTCGCGGTGAACTTTAGTAACAAGTGGGCCCATATCGGCGCCTTGTGTACCGTCGCCAGTCTTGATTTTCGCCATTCTTTCTTTGATTTTCTCGATTAAAGCATCGGCAACTGGTTCTACCGCTACGACCACAGAAATCGCCATGCAACGTTCGCCAGCTGAACCGAAGCCAGCATTAATTGCGGCATCTGCTGTCAGATTCAAATCAGCATCTGGGAGAACTACCATGTGATTCTTTGCGCCGCCAAGTGCTTGGACGCGCTTACCAGATTTAGTTCCAGTTTCATAAACATATTTAGCAATCGGTGTTGAACCAACAAATGAAACAGATTTGATGCCAGGGTGTGTAAGTAGCGCATCGACAGCTTCTTTATCGCCATGAACGACGTTAAATACACCATCTGGTAATCCGGCTGCTTTCAAAAGCTCGGCCACATACATAATCGCACTTGGATCTTTTTCGGAAGGTTTAACAATCACAGTGTTTCCGCACGCGATGGCGATTGGGAAGAACCACATTGGGACCATTGCTGGAAAATTAAATGGCGAGATGATTGCGACTGGACCAAGCGGTTGGCGAATTGAATAAACATCCACACCAGTAGAAACTTCTTCAGAGAATCCGCCTTTGAGTAAATGTGGGATGCCACAAGCAAATTCCACAACTTCTAAGCCTCGGGTTACTTCGCCAAGCGCATCGCTCAATACTTTTCCATGTTCGGCAGTGATTAACGCGGCAATCTTCTCTTTATTAGCATTTACTAGTTCGCGAAATGCAAAGAGCACTTGGGTGCGTTTTGTTAGTGAACTATGACGCCACTCATTAAAAGCTTTAGCGGCAACACCAACAGCCATATCTACCGTCGCTGTACTTGCAAAATTTACGCTGCCAGAAATTTTTCCAGTCGCGGGATTAAATACGTCACTGCTTCTCTCAGATTTTTCATTTGTAACTGCGCCATTAATCCAATGCGAAATAGTTTTCATATGCCCACAATACTTGAGGTTTGGCTCCACCCATTACCGCTTCATCTACCAAATAGGTCACAAAAGTGCTTAAATTGGCGCATAATTTAGAGAAAACAAAGGGAGCACCGTGAACACCCCAGAAAATAATCCAGATAAAGCCGCGAAAGTATTTGCTGACGACCGAGCATATGTTTTCCATTCCTGGTCAGCGCAAGCCCAAATCAATCCAATGGCAATTGCAAGTGGTGCTGGTTCTTACTTCTGGGATTTCACAGGCAAGAAATATCTAGACTTTTCCTGTCAATTAGTTTTTACAAACATTGGCCACCAACATCCAAAAGTTATTGCTGCCATTAAAAAGCAAGCTGACATTCTCGCAACTATTGCGCCACAGCATGCAAACGAAGCTCGTAATGAAGCTGCCAAGCAGATCTTAGAATTAGCCGGCGATAAGTTTAAGAAAGTTTTCTTCACTAATGCTGGCGCTGATGGAATTGAAAATGCCATTCGAATGGCAAGACTGCATACAAATAAACATAAAATACTTTCAACTTATCGGTCTTATCACGGCAATACCGGATCGGCTATTAATGCAACTGGTGATCCACGTCGGTTCCCAAATGAATTTGGTTACGGGCATGTTCACTTCTGGGGACCTTACCTATATCGGACGGCATTCTGGGCAACTAATGAAGTGGAAGAATCTCAACGTGCTCTAGAACATTTAGAGCAAACTATTATTTTTGAAGGTCCAAACACAATTGCCGCAATATTAATCGAGAGCGTTCCAGGAACTGCTGGAGTTCTTATGCCACCTGCTGGTTATTTAGATGGGCTACGTGCGCTCTGTGATAAATATGGAATTCTCTGGATTGCCGATGAAGTTATGTCAGGTTTTGGCAGAACTGGAAAATGGTTTGGGTTCGAACACTCAAAATCAATTCCAGATTTAATTGTTTTTGCTAAAGGTGTTACATCAGGTTACCTCCCGCTTGGTGGCGTGATAATTTCTGATCCAGTAGTAAAAACTTTTAATGAGCGAGTTTTCCCAGGTGGCCTTACTTACTCTGGCCACCCATTAGCTTGCGCCACCGCGGTAGCCACTATTGCTGCGATGAAGAGCGAGAAAATGGTGGAAAACGCAGCATTTATTGGCGAAAAGATTCTTGGCCCAGGCTTACATGAACTAGCGAAGAAGCATGCAGTCATTGGCGATATTCGTGGCGCTGGAGTTTTCTGGGGAATGGACATGGTTGCCGATCGCAATACTCGTGAACCGCTTGCGCCTTATGGAGCCTCTAGTCCAAAAATGAATGAGATTGTTGCAACTTGTAAAAAGAATGGTTTGATGCCATTTAATAACTTCAATCGAATTCACATGGTGCCACCGTGCAACATTTCAGAGAGCGACGCGAAGTTGGGAATCGAACTTCTCTCCAAATCACTCACAGAACTTGGGTTATAGAATTTAACCTAATGACTTCTTTAATATCTGCGCGCTCTCTTACAAAAACTTATGGCGATTTTGTTGCTGTCGACCAGATAAATTTTGAAGTTTTAAAAGGAGAATCATTCGGATTACTAGGTCCTAATGGCGCAGGTAAATCAACCATCATGCGAATGATTGGCGCTACCCTCCAACGTTCATCTGGCGAACTTGCTGTTCTTGGGAAGGATCCAGAAAAGTTTGGACCGCAAATTCGAGCACACCTTGGAGTGGTACCGCAACAAGATAATCTAGATAGCGAACTTACAGTCCGAGAAAATTTATATATTTATGGCCGTTATTTTGGGCTCTCTAAAAAATTCTTAACTCCAAAAATTCAAGAGTTGCTTGAGTTTGCCCAACTTGAAGAGAAGCGCGATGTAAAAGTTGAAGCGCTAAGCGGCGGCATGAAGCGACGTTTAACAATTGCACGTGCGCTAGTTAGTGAGCCTGAAATTCTTATGCTCGATGAACCGACGACCGGCCTAGACCCACAAGCGCGCCATATTCTTTGGGATCGATTATTTAGGCTAAAAGAGTTGGGCGTAACGCTCTTACTAACTACTCATTTCATGGATGAAGCTGAACAGCTTTGCCAGCGATTAATCGTGATGGATAAGGGCAAAATTATGGCTGAAGATAGCCCTGCTGAGTTAATCCGAAAGTATGTAACTAAAGAGGTGTTGGAACTTCGCTTTGGTTCCGATAAGAATTCACAATTCGTGGATCAGCTACGGCAAAAATGTGATCGGATCGAGCAACTCCCAGATCGAATTCTGCTTTATACAAATGACGGTGAAACTCTACTAACGGAAATTGTTGGTTCTGGGCTACATCCAATAACTTCATTAGTACGACGATCTTCACTAGAAGATGTATTCCTAAGACTTACTGGCCGAAGCTTGATTGAATAAAATGAAAGTAAAAGAAGCACAGCGTGAGGTTTCAAGATTTGGTGCGCTTTATATCGTAGAAGCTAGATTTAGAAATATGTTTAAATGGCGTTCGGCAATTATTACCACAGCTATCTTAAATCCAGTTTTATATCTGCTCTCAGTTGGTGTTGGTATTGGTTCGCTCGTTGATGCAAAACAAGGTGCAGGCGGCGTAGATGGCGTTCAATACTTAACTTTCTTAGCGCCAGCACTTCTAGCCAGCGCAGCGATCCAAGGTGCTATCGATGAAGTTACTTTTCCGACGCTCCAAGGTTTTAAATGGGCCAAAAATTTCTTTGCTATGAATTCAACTCCAATTACCGGAAACCAAATTGCGCTCGGTGTCTACATCGCAGCCTTAGGTAGAACTTTTCTTACAGTTGTAATTTACTGGTTGATACTTTTAATTGCGGGTGCTTTACCTACCGGAACTGCATGGCTTGCAATGTTTGTTGCAATGTTGGCTGGTGGCGCTTTCGGATCGATCATGCTCTATTTGACTTCAAAAGTTGAAAAAGAAGATTTCTTTCTGACCGCAATTGGTCGACTAATAATTATGCCGCTCTTCTTATTCTCTGGAACTTTCTACCCGCTTTCTTCGATGCCCCTTATTTTGCAGCCAATTGGCTGGATTTCACCGCTCTGGCACGCTACCGAATTAGGTCGTTATTTAACTTATGGCCATTCGATAAGCGGGTTAATGATCGGAGTGCATTTTATATTTCTTACTTCATTGCTAGCGCTCGGTTTGAAGTTAGCATTCCGTAATTTCACAAAGCGGTTAAGTAAATGATCGCTAAAGGAGCCGTCGCTATCGCTGAAGGGAGAATCGGAAAACCATTAGAAAAATATTATGCGGGTAGAACTCGAGCACCACTACAGCGAAGTTTTATTGCGTTCAAATCTTCGGCTTGGTTGGTTGTGCTTTCAGGTTTTGTCGAACCAGTTCTTTATCTTTTCTCCTTTGGTTTTGGTGTCGGTGCACTAATCGGCGGCATAACTGCAGCGGATGGTTCTACGATTTCATACGCGGCCTACATTGCGCCAGGATTGCTAGCAACCAGTGCGATGAACGGCGCAATCTACGATTCAACTTGGAACGTATTTTGGAAAATAAACGAGAGCAAGTTGTATCAGGGAATGCTCGCAACTTCACTTGGGCCATTAGATGTAGCGCTGGGTGAAATCGCGTGGGCGCTACTTCGCGGCCTGATGTACGCAATTGGTTTCATGATTGTCGTAACGCCACTTGGATTAATTGAAAATTGGTGGGGACTTCTTGCAATTCCAGCCGCAGTATTAATTGCGTTTGGTTTTGCTTCATTTGGCATGGCGGCTACTTCTTATATGAAATCTTTCCAGCAAATGAACTATATAAATATGTTTATGCTGCCAATGTTTCTTTTCTCTGGATCTTTCTTCCCGCTTACAGTTTATCCGGAGATTGTGCAATGGTTTATTAAAATATTACCGTTGTGGCATGGAATCTCACTAATTAGAGGTTTAACACTTGGCCAAATCGATAGCTCTATTTTGGGCCATGTTCTCTACTTTATTGTGATGATTGCACTTGGACTCTGGTTCACAACTAAGCGATTAAATGCGCTCTTTTTAAGGTAATTCCAGCTCTATCCATTTATTTTTTCACCTGTTAACATAAAACAATTATGAGTACATATGAAATTGAACGACTTCAATTAATTAGAGCCAACAAAGGTAAGCAACGGTTAGATTATTTAAGCGATCGAGGTCGGCTAATTCATGGCCCTACCCCACCTGGTGGTTCCGTTCCTTCGCCACGCGAAAGTGATTTAACGCCGGCAGAAGTAGAAGAAGTTGTCGAATTGATTGCAAATGGCAGAAAAACTAGAACTCCGGTAGTTATGCCAGAGCGATTGCGGGCACGATCTTGGAAATCTATGGAAGAAGTTATTTTGAAGCTGGAGTATGCGCTCGGATGGGAAGGCGCCGGTTGGAAAGTTGGTGCCGCAAGTTTAGATGTTCGTAAAGCTGAAAATATTCCTAGCCCATCTCCTGGTCGATTATTTACAAGATCAATTATGAAAAGTCCTGCGGAGGTGCCATCTGAGTTTTTTGTCAATTACCGCTTATGCGAATGTGAGTTTGCATTTCAACTTGGTCAGGATTTTCCGGTACGTGAGAAACCATATAGCGAAGCTGATTTGCGAGCGGGTATTGAGTTCTTAGCGCCAGTGATTGAAATAGGTGATTCGGTATTTGAAGATTGGTATAGCGTCAGTGGATATTTTGGCGGTATGTACGACAATGCCGGCGGCGCCGCTTTTGTAGTTGGTAATAAAGTAAAAGATTGGCAAGAGATTGATTTACCGAAAGCAAATATAGATCTCTACGTAAATGGTTCTTACATTAAATCTGGTCAAGGATTTCAAGCTATGGGACATCCGGTAACTAGCCTGACTTGGATGATTAATTGGGTTCGAGAACGTGGCAAAGGCGTATTTGCTGGTGAATATGTGAGCACCGGAACATGTACTGGACATTGCTTTGTGCAGCCAGGTGATTTAGTAAGCGTAGATTTTGGTGATTTGGGCTTAGTTGAGGCGAAGTTTGTCTAACGCAACAACAACTTATTCAGCAGCGACTTTGGTAGAAATTGGTACCAAAGTTATTTGCGGAATGGGCGCCCCTCTTGAATTAGCGAACGCAGTTTCTAAATCACTTGTGCTCTCTAATCTAGTTGGACACGACTCGCACGGAATCATTAGGTTGATGGAGTATTCCGGTTGGGTCGAATCCGGAAATTTAATTCCGAACGCGTACCCAAAAGTAGAATGGAGGAAAGAAGCCACATCCCTAATTGATGGTGGTTGGGGTTGGGGGCAGAGCGCTTCTTACCTTGCAACTGAAACTGTTATTGCGTCGGCACGAAAATATGGAACCGCTACGGTTGTCTTAAGTAGAACAAATCATGTAGGCCGGTTGGGTGAATATGTAGATTTAATTTCGCAAGCCGGAATGATGGGAATTGCGTTTTGTAATACTGGTGGGCCGATTGTTGCACCATTTGGTGGTGTGAAACGAGTTCTCGGGACCAACCCATATGCATGGTCGATACCTGGTGCTGATAATTACAATTATGTTTTAGATTTTTCAACCGCGGTTGTTGCAGCTGGAAAAATTATTCTCGCCGGGATGAGCGGTGAAAGTATTGAGCCTGGATCGCTAATAGATAAGAATGGTCAGCCAACAACTAACGCAGCAGATTTGGCAGATGGTGGATCGCTCTTAGCGTTCGGTGGTCATAAGGGTTCCGGGCTTTCAGTCCTCATCGATTTAGTGGCCGGAATTCTCTCGGGAAATATGCCTGCCGCTATTTCAGATAGTGGTTTTGGAAATGGCACCATATTCATGGCGATAGATATATCGCGTTATGCCACTCCTGAACTTTTTAGATCGGTCGCTTCTAAATTTGAGGCCATCATGCATAACGCCGGGGAGCCTGATCGGGTGCTCTTGCCTGGCGAATTCGAATATAAAACAAAGCTGGATAGGGAGGTTGCTGGAATTTCGGTTAGCTCTGGGGTCCGCGAAAATATCCTCGAAATTGCCGAAAAGTATGGAGTTGAGACCCGCTCAATTTGAGAAAAATTTCCAGAAAATAACCCCGCAAGTCTCTTGATTCTAGGCGAGTGCTTGCCCTAGCCTTCTGTAAACCGTTAACCATTAACCAGGGCGGTCTTACCCTAGGAAAGGCAGTAAATGTTAATAAATCGCAAAAATAAAATGATTGCGATTGGAGCAACCCTCGCTCTTGCCCTTACCGGCTTCGTAGGAATCCAATCTGCAAACGCTGCAAAAGGCGTAAATTGTAATTTAAAATCAACACCAAAAAATGCCCAGTGTGATTCGGTCACCTACGGCGCGCTGCACCGGGTGGGCTCCTTAGACGCGGTTGTTCCAGTCGGTGGGTACACCGAAAGTCAGATGTCTTACATCGTACAAGGAATGCTTTATCGCTTTAATGCTGCTGGATTCCCAGCACGCGATCTCGTCGTCACTGAAACTATCTCTAGTGATTTCCTAACAATTACCCAGACCATTAGAACAATTAAATATTCAGATGGCACTCCACTTGTGGCTGGTGACGTCGTGAATTCGTTCACACGTTGGGTAAATTCAAAGTCATCTGCTTCATATATTGCAAAAGTTGAAAAGGTCGTAGCAAAAGATGATCGCACTTTGGTATGGACGCTTAAGTCGCCATATGTTGATTTTCATTTTGCGTTGGCACAACAATTTTTAGGAATTCATCCAGCTGATAAAACAGACACTGTTGCTAAGGCTGCTGCTTACTTCAAGAACCCAGTAAGTGCTGGACCAATGATGGTCAAGACATTTACCCCAGGTACTGATTTATTCGTAGCTGTAGCAAACCCAAATTACTGGGCAAAGCCAGTAACTAAGGAAATTCGTGTTGTAACTATCCCTGATGCAAACACTCGCTTAGCAGCTTTCCAAGCTGGCACAGTCGACTATGTGATGGAACTTCCATTATCTGCAGCTAAATCAAAGTGGGACAAGACTAAGGTTAAAGTTGGCGCTGCGTTTGACTCCGGAACATTCATGATCGCATTTAATATGGGTGCTACTCAGAAAAACCCAGCCCTTAAGGACGCTCGAGTTCGCCAAGCAATCTCGCTTGCAATTGATCGAGCAGCGATTATGCGCGTAGCGTTTGGTGGATTATCTAAACCAAACTGCGGAATGCAGTTCAATAGAAATAATCCATACTATCTCTGCTCTGTCCCTAAAGAGGGAGCTAGAGATACTGCTGCTGCACGTAAGTTGCTAAAAGAAGCTGGTTATGCAAATGGATTTAAACTTTATCTCCATGTGCCAAACCGTGTGCTTTGGCAGGATGCAGTTTCAATTATCAAAGCTAACCTAGCTATTGTTGGTATCGATGTAACAATAGATATGGTCACGCCCGATACAGCTATTAGCCCAATAATTACGGCTAAAAGTTGGGACGCGATGTGGTTCGGCAATAACGCCGCTACCCCAATTCTGCAACTAAGTAACTGGTTCTACCCAGGTGGTGTATGGGCAAACAACGCAAACATCGCGGATGCAACTCTTGCTGATACCAAGAAGTTACTCGATGAAGCAGGTGCATCAACTAGCGCAGTTGTAATTAAAGAAAAACTAACGGCAGTTGAAAAAATCGCTTGGGAGCTTTCAGCTTTCATCCCGATTGGCACTCGCTTTTATGTGTCTGGTACTAATTACGCTCAAGGGCTAGTACAAGCACTTATGCCAGGTCAGTTGCAATTTGTTGTTACAACTTATCCTGAATTGCCATTGGATTAATTTTCTCACTGAAAATTTTTCTGATACCGAGGGCTAGCTAGGAGCAAGAGCTTTTAGCTAGATTGTATGGAGAGTTAACAAGGTAAAAGCGAAATTACCTTGTTAACTTTTCTAATTACTAAGACTCTTTTTTGCACTAGATATAATCAATAGATAAGGAAAGGAAATGCCCTACCTAATGAAGAGCCAAGCACTTCGCATACTTATAGGGCGATTAGGTAGGGCTCTCTCAGTTAGTTTTTGGGTCATGGTCATCTCGTTTGCAATCATGCGGATTATTCCGGGCGACCCTGCCTCAGCGAGACTTGGCGCAGGCGCTGAGATGGAGGCTATTGAAGAGTTAAGAAAAACCCTTAATTTAAATGGCAGTATTTTCAGCCAATTTACCAATTACGTTATGGGTTTATTACAAGGAGATCTTGGCACCTCGCTGCAAACTGGCCGGACCGTAATTGATATAGTTTCGTCAACTCTCCCATTAACTTTATATTTAATCATTTTTTCAACCTTCTTTGCACTTCTGCTCTCGATCCCAATTAGTACATCAATTGCTTGGTACGCTAAAGCTCCAATTGTTTATGTTTTTAGAAGTGTCACTGCAGTAATACTTGCCACGCCAAACTTTTTTATTGCAATGATTGGAATCCTGATATTCACAGTCCGGGTAAATTGGGCACCAGTGTTTGGGTATGACCCTCAGTTTCCACAGAATTTAAAGTATCTTTGGTTGCCAATTTTAGTGAACACGCTCATCATGACCTCTGTTATCTCGAGAGTTCTTTTTAGTTCAGTTACCGAGACCAAGGAAGAAGAATTTGTAGAAACGGGAATTATTAGAGGTGTTGGGCGCCGCCGTTTTTTCTGGTTTTATATATTGAAACCCTCTATGGCTCCCACTGTCGTGCTTCTCTCATACATGATGGGAACAATGCTAGGTGCAACCGTGATTCTAGAAACTATTTTTAGTTTGCCAGGAATTGGTAGGGAATTGGTAAATGCAGTACTGACTAGTGATTACCCAATGGTTCAAGGTATTCTATTAATTTTTGGTGTCATCACGGTTTTCTTAAGCTTCACGGGTGATGTAATCGCTTACTTATTGGATCGTCGAGTGAAAATATGAAATTAAAGACTCGATGGGCAAACTTTAAGGATTGGATAGCTCTTCCAGGGGGCTTTGGAATTTTCTCAGGTTTGACCATGTTGGTAATAATAATTATTTTAGGAATAATAATTCCCAATTTTGGGCCTTACAATTCTGATGACTTTGTTGGTGAGCCTTTTGCCGGGCCAAGCCTTAAGCATCCATTTGGATTAGATCAACTAGGTAGAGATTTAATGACTAGGACGTTTTCCAGCGTCGGAGTTGATCTTGGCGTAGCTTTCCTAGGGGTTAGCCTCCCGCTAGTTATTGGAACGGTTATTGGGATTGTGTTGGGACTAGCTAAAAACAAATATGTTTTGAGTTTAGTTGGATCGCTGATAGATGGAATAAACGCCTTTCCACTTCTAATTATTGCCGTAGCAATGCTGACATTCTTGGGCTCAGGGCTAAAAAGCATAGTAATCATTCTTGCGATTACAAACTGGGCTAGATACGCCCGAATTTCTAGAACTCGTGCGGTTATCGTTTCGAAACAAAATTATATAGAGGCAGCTAAAACATTGGGCTACTCAAAAAAACGCATCATACTTAAACATATGACACCAAACGTATCTTCAGAAACTGTTGCTTATGCGCTTAGTGATTTTATTTTAGTAATTATTATTATTTCGGGACTTTCTTTCTTAGGTCTAGGTGCACAACCACCAACCGCAGAATGGGGTTCGATGATTGCTGATGGTCGAGCGTTCTTAACAGAGTCTGCAGGTTTGATTTTATTCCCTGGCCTAGCCCTCTGTTGGTCAGCGGTCGCGCTCTCTTTTATTGTTGAAGGAATATCTCGAAGAGACCGCGGTATTTAGATGAGTATTAATCCCTTAGTTTCAATTAAAGATTTAAAGATTGAGGTACGAGTAACTCGCGCTAAAAGACTTTCGATTGTAGATAGCGCTTCATTTGAAATTGAAAGCGGTAAAATAATTGGTTTAATTGGTGAATCTGGCTCTGGCAAGACCATGCTTTGTCGTTCTTTGGTTGGAACGCTCGATCGACGTGGGGCCTATATCGCTGCTGGACAACTAATTTTCGATGGAATTGATTTGATTGCTGCAAAGCAGAGCGTTTGGAATGAAATCCGCGGAAAACGAATTGGTTACGTGCCACAGAGCGCACTTGCCGGTCCAAACCCAGTAATGACAATCGGCGCCCAACTTGCGGAAGCTATTTTGCAAGACGAGAACTTTCCAAAATCTGACGTTGAAAAACGGTCGCTAGAGCTTTTAAATATCGTGCAAATTCGACGCCCAGAGACGGTTTTGAAGCAATATCAGCATGAGCTTTCTGGCGGTATGAAGCAACGGGTAATGATCGCATGCGCAATCGCACAACAGCCAGAGCTAATAGTGGCGGATGAGCCAACCACTGGACTTGATGTAACAGTTCAAGCTGAAATCATGGAACTCCTTAAGCAGATTCGTAAAGATTTTAATACCTCAATTATTTTAGTTTCGCACGATTTACCACTCATTAATGAAATTTGCGATGACATTGTGGTGATGCATGCAGGCACAACCGTTGAGAAAATACCTTCAAAATTAATTAAAACTTCAAAGCATCCGTACACAATTGCGCTTTACAATTCGCGGATCGATCTCGTTGAGCCAAAAGGCCAGTTAAAGACAATTAATGGCCAACCACCATCGGTTGGAAATTGGCCGGCGGGATGCCGATTCTCGGAGCGATGCGATTTTGTTAAAGATAAGTGCAGAGTTAAACAAGATTTACCGCTAATTGAAATCGGATCGAACCATCAGACTTCTTGTCTACGCTATGACGAAATTGCGAGGTAGCGCAACTTGAATATTATTGAAGCTAAAGATGTGTCAGTAACTTTTAATTCTTATGGTGACATAATTAAAGCGGTTGATCACGTAAATTTTGTATTGCCAAAAGGCCAAACTATTGGCATTGTTGGTGAATCTGGCAGTGGGAAATCTACCTTTGCTCGAGTTCTTTCGGGTTTACAATTACCAACATCTGGTTCTGTGACATTTATGGGAAATCCAATTCAAAGCGGTAAGAACACCTATGAAGGAGCCCTCCGTAAAGAAGTACAGATGGTTTTTCAAGATCCATATGGAAGTTTGAATCCACGGATGCGAATCGTTAAAGCAATAGCTGAAGCAATTCGGCAACATCAAGGCTTAGATAAGAAAGCTTCGCGTGTTGCAGCACTAGATTTACTTGAAAGCATGGGCATTAGCGCTCTTGATGCGCAGAAATTCCCAAGTAAGTTATCGGGTGGCCAACGTCAAAGAGCTAGTGTGGCACGGGCACTTTCGGCCCAACCTAGCGTTCTGATTGCAGATGAACCAACCTCAGCAATCGATCAAAGTGCGCAAGCCCAGCTATTAGGTCTCTTTAATGATCTAATTAAAAAAGGTTTATCGATTGTGTTGGTTTCACATGACCTAGGGGTAATTAGATATCTCTCTGACTACGTTTATGTAATGAAAGATGGAGTCTTCGTCGAATCAGGAAAGTCTGAAGAAATTTTTAATAATCCAAAAGAGGATTACACCAAGAAATTGATCTCTTCAATACCTGGACGCTCAACTAAATAATTAACCAAGCGTTAAATTTGAATTAGCGCCATCTAGTTGCAGTACGGCCCTACCGCTTTCAAGTCTTGCCACTGGCACCCGATATGGCGAGCAAGAGACGTAATCAAGCCCGATCTTGTCAAAGAAATGAATGCTCGATGGATCACCCCCGTGTTCGCCACAAACTCCAATTTTGAAATCTGGACGAATTGAGCGAGCTTGATCAGTAGCAGTCTTAACTAGAATTCCAACACCGGCTTGGTCTAGCGATTCAAACGGATTGAATGGAAGTAGTTCTAAATCAAGATACCTTGGCAAGAATGAGGATTCAACATCGTCACGACTAAACGCCCAAGTTAATTGCGTTAAATCGTTGGTGCCAAACGAGAAAAAGTCTGCGTAAACACCTAGCCGCTCTGCAGTAATCGCAGCGCGTGGCGTTTCAATCATTGTGCCAATTGGAATCGTTGCACTTTGCCCAGTTCCTTTTAGGGTTTTACTGATTTCATCTTCGAGTGATTCGCGTAAATAAAGTAGTTCGCGCTGTGTCGCCACTAACGGAATCATTACCTCAGGTTTTGGATCGTGCCCTAGTTTGCGAACTTCAATTAACGCATGTACGAGCGCACGCACCTGCATTTTATATAACTCTGGAATTAGAATTCCTAGGCGAACGCCACGAAGCCCGAGCATTGGGTTTGATTCATGCATCCGTTTAACCGCCGCAAAAACTGCGCTATCTCGTGCTGAAATCTCGCTATTTAACGCTTCGGCCCGAGACATATTTGCAGTTAATTCAGCGAGTGGTGGCAAGAATTCATGGAGCGGTGGATCAAGCAAACGAACCGTTACCGGCAAGCCTGACATTGCCATCATAATCCCGACAAAGTCAGCTCGTTGTAGGACTTCCATCTCGCCAATTACGCCACGTTGTACATCTTCATTTTCAGCAAGTACCAACCGTTCAACGTATGACCTTCTTGGTCCAAGAAACATATGTTCCGTTCGGCAAAGTCCAACGCCTTCTGCGCCTAAAATTCGCGCCCTAATCGCATCTTCAGGAGTGTCGGCATTAGCCCGAACTTCTAGCCGTCGAATTTTATCTGCATGAGTCAAAATTCGATCTACCGCTTTAACTACTGGTGAAGCTTCATCACTTGCTGAAGATAGTAAACCTTCCAAATATGAAGTCACTGGCGATGCAACAACTGGCAGCTCGCCTATATAAACCGCGCCAGTTGAGCCATCAATTGAAATTACTTCACCTTCATAAACACTCTCACCGCCAACTGTAAAAAAGCCACCACTCTCATCAACTGTAATGCTTTCAGTTCCACATACTGCGGTCTTTCCCATGCCTCGCGCGACGACCGCTGCATGTGAAGTTTTTCCACCACGGCTGGTAAGAATTCCTTGCGCCGCCACTATTCCAACTAAATCATCAGGACTAGTTTCACGGCGAACTAAAATAACTTTCTTGCCATCTCGTGAAGCATCTAGCGCACGTTTTGAATCAAAAACTACCGCGCCGACTGCCGCTCCTGGTGAAGCCGGAATTCCTCGAGCTAGTTCTTTCACCGAGCCACGTAAATCAAATTGTGGAAACATTAGTTGAGCTAATTGTGCGCCACCCACCCTAGTTAGCGCTTCATCGATTGTTATTTTTCCTTCATCCACCAATTGAACCGCAATTCTAAAAGCCGCTTCGGCGGTCCGTTTTCCCACGCGGGTCTGCAGAATCCACAACTTGCCCTTTTCGACTGTAAATTCGATATCGCAGAGATCGCGGTAGTGTGTTTCTAAATTCGCCATTACTTTTTCAAGCTCTCCGTGAACTTTAGGAAATTCTTTAGCCATATCATCTAACGACATAGTGTTTCGAATTCCGGCGACAACATCTTCGCCCTGTGCTCTAACTAAGTAATCGCCATAACTTCCAGTTTCGCCAGTTGCTGGGTCTCTGGTGAATGCAACGCCAGTTCCCGAATCATCGCTGAGATTGCCAAATATCATTGACTGCACATTTACTGCAGTACCGAGATCTGACGGAATTCGTTCTCGTTGGCGATAAAGTTGGGCTCGCTCTGAATTCCAAGAATGAAAGACGGCTTGTACTGATCTAGTTAAATGTTCTCTCGGGTCGGTTGGAAAAGTTTCACCCGTTAGCGCTTCAGTTTCT
Source organism: Actinomycetes bacterium (assembly GCA_014190155.1). Classification (GTDB taxonomy): domain Bacteria; phylum Actinomycetota; class Actinomycetes; order Nanopelagicales; family Nanopelagicaceae; genus UBA7398. Next base: position 106,653 of record BJFY01000004.1, read on the forward strand.
TTTATATATCCATCAGTTAAAGCTTGTAATCCATTTACATCCAAATCCGAAATTGCATTTACAGCAAAAGCGCTTAATACTCGCTGTTGTATCTTGTGGAATTCACTAAGTGGAACTTCACAAACAATTCGGCCGTACATATCCACAAATCTTCGGTAACAATCCCAGGCAAATTTTGGATTGCCGGTCTGTTGCGCTAACGCTTCCGCAACTTCTGGCGTCATTCCAACATTTAGTACTGTCTCCATCATGCCCGGCATCGAAAATTTTGCACCAGAACGAACTGAGACTAAGAGTGGATTCTTTGGATCGCCAAATTTTTTACCTAATTCTCTCTCCAAATTTATTAGCGCTGCTTCAAGTTCTCCTGGTAATAAGCTTGGAATCTCACCCGTGCGTAGGAATTCACGACATGCCAAAGTTGTAATCGTGAAACCTGGCGGAACTGGTAATCCAATTTTCACCATCTCTGCAAGATTTGCCCCTTTGCCACCGAGTAAATCTGATTGGGTTCGGTCGCCGAAAGAGAATGGGTGAATATATTTTGCGCTCACACTTTGCCCTTTTCTGACTTTGGATTAGGTACAAGTGGCACGCCACGGAAAATTTGGGATGGTTCTCTAAGTAGTTGCTTAGCTTTGCCGCTGAAAACCGAGATGTAGTCGGTCTTAGTGTGCTTTTCAAACTCACCGCGATTTTCATATAATTCATAAAGATAAAAAATGGATGGATCTACTTCATCAACATAGATGACGAATTTTATTGAACCAGCTTCACCCCAAGTGTTTTCACTATGCCAGATTAGCGCCTCACTAAATTCTGAAATTTTATCTTCCAAAACTTTAAAAACGACCATTACTGCAAATTTCACTTCTCCCATCCAATCTGATTAATCATCGCTTTGTTTTGAGAAATACGCAGTAACTGTTCTGTTACTAGTTTTCTAGCTCTCGGATCAAAGGAGGTGGAATCGCCACCAACATGCGGGACAATTAGAACATTCTTCTCGGACCATAATGGATGGCCGGCTGGCAGTGGTTCCGGATCAGTAACATCTAAAGCTGCATGGATTCGATCCGCTCTCAACGCTTCTAATAAATCATCAGTATTAATTACCGCCCCTCGAGCGACGTTAATTATCAACGCACCTGGCTTCATCAAGTCAAATTTCTCTTTATTAAAAAGATTTCGAGTTGAATCGGTTAAGGGAACAATCAAAACTACAACATCGATTTCAGGTAGATATTTGTTGATCTCAGAGATTGGATGAACATTATCTCGTGCAGTTTGCGCAAATCTTAAAATTTTAATTGGAAAGTTCAAAATCAAATGTTCAAAAGTTTTTCCAATCGAGCCATACCCAACAATCGCCACAGTTTTATCAGCTAAGGATCCAGTGCTTGTATGTTCCCATTTACCGGCAATTTGATTTTTTACATAATCTGGAATAAACCTTAATTTTGCAAGCATTAAAGCTAAGGCCAGTTCGGAAGTTGAATGATCATGAACTCCTTTGGCATTAAATAACGTTAGCCCAGGTCGCAAATAAGCGATGGCATCGTCGTACCCCGCATTAAGAAGTTGAACAATCTTCAAGTTTGGCATTTTTGGTATCCAAGTAAGAGCCGCCGAGCCAGCCATATATTGCGGCACATAGAAAGTAATTTCAGAGAGTTCGGTCTCGCTCAAAGTAGCAAGTGGTTTACTGGTTAACTTAAATCCATTTGGAATAGTTAAATCCGGCCATTGGCACCAAATGTTCTCAGTCATTAATTTATTTCCTATCTCTCTTAATTTCTAGAAATTCCTATGGCGTGCGTTGCGGCTTTAAAGATTGAGTCTGTGTCAAGTAAGTTTGCCTTATAAAGATCGGGAATTGTGCCGGATTGCCCAAAGACATTCACCCCTAAGGAAATTTGACGTACACCAAGAGCGGAGCCGAGCCACGCCATCGCATGCGAAGATGCATCATGAATAGAGACAATTGGCGCGTTATTGGATATCAGAGTCTCCAAGTAGTTTCGACTCTTTATTGATTTGATCTCTTTGATTGCGCTAGATAGCGAGCTCTGCCAATTGTGATAGATCCGACTTGGACTTACTACATCAAACACATTTGCAATAATCCCAACATTTGCTAAAGCCTCGGCAGCTGCTAAAACTTCTGGCGCTACAACCCCGGTCGAAACTAGATTAACCTCGGGTGCGAATTCTGAAGATATCCCTAATACTTCTAGTGCAAGCCGACCATCAACTAATTGATAAGCGCCGCTTATAACTTGGTTACGCAAGGCGGCATCGCCTACTTTGGCTCGTACACTCTCGAATACTTCTTGTAGGATCGATCGGGTTGATAATCGGAAGTAATAAACTAACTCTCTCTCGTTCTTTGTAGTTGGCTTTGCGACGCCAGAAATTGCATCGCATAAGAGCCAATCTAAGGCAGTCGCGAATGCCGGTTCAATTAAAACCATGCCAGGCAGCTCTATTCCAACGGAAGCAGTTATGGAAGATTGATGTGCGCCGCCTTCGGGGGCGAGTGTTACTCCAGAGGGTGTCCCAGCAACAATAAATCGAGATCCGGAGTAAACCCCATGCACAAGTGAATCTAAGCCTCGTAAAACAAATGGATCATAAACAGTACCCACCGGAATCAATTTTTGATGAGAATGAATATCAGATAACCCGAGTGCGCCTAGCAACATAAAGAGATTCATCTCGCTTATGCCAAGTTCAATATGTTGGCCGGCAGGTCCTTCCGCCCATTTTAAAACTGGATCCACATTCCAAGCACGTTTTTCGGTTGGGGAATAAACACCAACGCGATTTATAAATCCGCCAAGATTTGTTGAAGTGGCGACATCAGGAGCAGTAGTAACAATGTATTTAACAAGTTCAGGGTCTCTAGACAGAGTAGTTAATATCCGCCCAAAAACTTCTTGGGTTGAGTTACTCGCTTTAAATTGGAGATCAGTTTTCTCAGGAATCGGACACTCGATGTTAGAAACCTCATTATCTAATTGCAACTCAGATTTACGAAGTTCGCATATCTGACCTGATATAGATTTAGAATTGAAGCGATCCCACTCTGTATCTAAATCTAGTTCGAGTTCTTTTCGGAATTCATCAATCTGAGTTGAATTTAGTGATGCGCTGTGGTTTCTTGGATTTCCGGCTAACGGTAAACCCCAACCTTTTACCGTATAAGCAAAAATCACACTAGGTTTATCTGTAATTTTTTCGCAATTAACTAGCTCTTCTAACAGGGCCGCGAAATCATGACCACCCAAGTCAGTTACTATTTCTAAAACTTCGCTATCGCTTTTTACAGCAAAGTAATCAATAACTGATTGCGGGGCGCCTTCCAGGAAGCGATTTCTAGCTGCTGCCGGATCCAACCCAAATATTGATTGATACTGCTCGTTCGGAATTTGATCTAGCCATTTTTGGAAACTTTCACTATTTGGCTCTTTAAAAGCGTTCTTTAATTTCTGACCATATTTTACTTCCGCAACGTTCCAACCAGCCGCTTCAAATTGTTGACGCCATTGATGAATTCGAACACCTGGGATCACACGATCTAATGATTGCCGATTGAAATCAACAATCCAAAGTACATTTCCTAAATTTGTCGTTGCAGGATCTGAAACTGCTTCCCAAATATTTCCTTCATCTAGTTCGGCATCGCCAATTAGTGCGATGAACTTTGATTTTGAACGCTCTCCGAAGTGAGAGTCGACATACCTTCTAGTTGCCCCACTAAAAAGTGGCGCTGCCGCACCAAGCCCTACTGAGCCAGTTGAAAAATCTATTCGACCAGGGTCTTTAGTTCTTGATGGGTATGACTGCAGCCCGCCAAAGGAACGAAGTTTCGTTAAATAATCTTTATCTAAATTTCCTAATAAATAATTGATGGCGTGCAAAATTGGTGATGCGTGCGGTTTCACGCTTACTTGATCTTCAGCCTTCAAATATTTAAACCAGAGCGCAGTCATCACTGTAACTAGCGATGCACTAGATGCTTGATGTCCACCAACTTTTATGCCGTCAACATTAGGTCTTTCATTATTCGCATAATCAATCATTCGAGTAGCTAGCCACAGGACTCTCCGCTGAATTTGCTCTAGATCAGCGTAATCTTTCGCCACTTTTGTTACATCCGTGAAAGTGCTTGTGCTGCATATTCATACGCGGCTGCGATACTTCCGGTAGAAACAATCTCTTGCTTCCATAAGGCACCGCCCAAACAGACTCCTTTTACGCCTAATTTTAAATATTCTTTGACTTCTTCTGGAGTCGCACCACCTGAAACAACGATTGGTAAATCGGGAAGCGGTTCTAGAACGCTTCGCACATACTCCATGCCGCCTACTGCCCAAATTGGAAATATCTTTACAGCAGTAGCTCCCCATTTCATTGCTTGCACCATTTCAGTTGGGGTTACTGCCCCAGGCGTTACTTTCAATCCATGTTTAACTGCAGCTTCAATAACTTCGCGATCCGAGTGCGGCGATACAACAAAGCAACCACCAACTTTCGCTACTTCGTTAACTTGGGCAACCGTTCTAACGGTTCCAGCACCGACGCGCTCCACGCCTTCGCCTACTAAAGTTTTAATAACTTCAATTGCATTCGGAACGGTTAGCGTTACTTCGATTGAATCTACAACGGTGTCATTTAGCGCGCGTGCTATTAATAAAGCATCATCAGGGTTATCTGTTCTTATTACAGCGATTACACCAGAGTTAAACGTTCTGGTCATACTGCAGTTAGCCCAGCGTCCATTGAAAAAACTGAACCATTCACAAAGCGCGCTTCTGGACTTAACAAGAATGCGATTCCGTGTGCAACTTCTTCAGGTGTTCCCATTCGACCATCAAGTTGGCGAGCTTCCATTAATTTTCTAGTTGCAACTGGATCAGGTGCGTCGGAAAGAATTCGGCCAATCCAAGTTGAGTCAACTGTTCCTGGGGCGATTGCATTTACTCGAATTCCATCGAGAGCATGATCGGCGGCGATACATCTTGTTAGGCCAACTACTGCAGCTTTAGATGCACAGTATGCAACGCGATTTTTTAAGCCAACCAGAGCGCCAGCGGATGCGACGTTAACTATTACGCCACCGCCTCTTTTAACCATTTGCGGCACAATTACTTTGCACATAATGAAGGTCGCTTTGATATTTACATCGAAAGTTAAATCCCATTCATCAAGTGTGGTCTGTTCAACGGTTCGCGCAAAACCGATCCCTGCGTTGTTCACAAGCGCATCTACCTCAAATTCAGTGGATTTCTTACTCAACACCTCTAAAACATTTGCACCGTCGGAGAGATCGAGGTTCAAGACTTCTACCGTAGTCCCGTGTTTAAGCAGGCTGGTTTTAGCTATTTCAAGATTAGACAAATCTTTATCAATTAAGAAAAGGTCATAACCTTTTTGCGCCAAATTATCAGCAGTCGCTAATCCAATTCCATTAGCGCCACCGGTAATTAATGCGAGCTTACGTTTTGAACCTTTGTAGCTCATTACTTCTCAGCTACCACTTGGTTCTTTAGAATTCCGATTTTTTCAATCTCGATTTCAATTACATCGCCATCTTGCATGAAGATAGGTGGCTTATAGAAAGTTCCAACTCCATGCGGTGTGCCAGTAGTTATGACATCACCGGCTTCTAAAGTTACCCGTTGGCTGATATATGAAATCAGATAAGGCACGTTAAAAATTAAGTTGCTGGTATTGCTAGTTTGCATGGTCTTGCCATTTAACCGTGCTTCAATTTTGAGATTATGTGGATCTGGAATCTGACTCGCTGGCACAATTACTGGTCCGATTGGGCCGTAGGTGTCGTATGACTTGCTGCGCACCCATTGACCATCTTTACCTTGAGCTTCGCGGTCGGTCACATCGTTCATACAGGTATAGCCAGATACATAGCTAAGTGCATCGCTCTCTGCAACATGCGATGCCCGCTTGCCAATTACTACTGCAAATTCAGCTTCCCAGTCGAGTTGAGTTACGCCTTTATGTAAAGTGATGTTTGCGCCATTCGGAATAAGGGAGGTGGTCCATTTTGTAAATAGAACTGGCGCCAACGGAAGTGGCACTCCAGCTTCTTTTGCATGATCTTTGTAATTCAAGCCAACTGCAATGACTTTTCCAGGGATAGGAAGTGGCAAATTCATGATTATTCCTCTCTAGTGGGCTTGGCGAAATTGATATGTCGAAAGACTACCCCCCAGATGGCAAATTGTATACAGTAAACCCCTGAGCCTATCCAAGGAGAAATTGATGCCAAAAGTCAGAATTGCCATTGCCGAAGGGGCGTTAGCAGACCTAGCCTGGGCAACTTCTGTTGCAGAAAAATTTGATTTTGAGGTCGTTTTTGGTCCGGTAGATACGTTGGCCGAATTGCAAACAACTGCAAAAGATTGTGCTGTGGTCGTGGTTGCACTTCATAAAATGACTGAAGAGAAAATTTCACAAATGCCGGAATCGGTAAAGTGCATTAGCCGACTAGGTGTTGGCTTGGACAGCATTGATTTGGTTGCTGCTGCAAAATATAAATTGCCGGTAATTTTCCAACCTACTTATGCATATAACGAAGTTGCAAACCATGCTGCTGCGATGGCGCTAGCACTTCATCGAGGAATTTATCAAGCTACCACTACTACGCAGGATGGTAAATGGATTCCAGCAACTCAGATCGCCGAAATTACCTCTTTGCAAGATTCAACGCTAGGTGTAATTGGATGCGGTCGAATCGGTCAAACATTTATTAAGAAAATGCAACCATTTGTTAAAGATGTAATTGGATTTGACCCTGCAGTTACGCAAGCCATTCCTGGTGTAACCATGACAAAAAATCTTGATGAGCTATTAACAAAATGCAAAGTGATAAGCATGCATGCTCCTTATATGCCATCAACGCATCACATGATCGGCAAGCGCGAATTAGCGCTTATGCAAAAAGGATCGATTTTAGTTAACGTTTCGCGCGGTGGCTTAATTGATGAAGCTGCTCTAATGGAAGCACTTGAAAGTGGCCACTTAGATGGAGCCGGTCTCGATGTATTCGAGAAGGAACCGCTAGCCGAAGATGCTCCGATTCGTAAAACCAAGAATTTATTGCTTTCGCCACATATAGCTTGGTATTCGAAGAGTTCAGGCCCTCGCTTAGTCGAATGGGGATTAATGGACGCCGTAAATTTCATTACAAAACAGACGATTAGCAATGGCAAATTCGCAGCTGGCCCTTTCTAGGTATAAAGGAGATATATAAATGGAAGAGATATTTGTGCCAGCACTTGGAATGGCGATGGATAACGCGATGTTGCTCGAATGGTTGAAACAGCCAGGCGATGTTGTAAACGCCGGAGATGTAGTTGCCGTAATTGAAACTGATAAGACAACTTTAGATTTACCTGCTGAAACATCAGGGGTGCTCGGAAAACATAGATACGCCGCAAATACAGAAGTGCCTGCCGGAAATACGATTGCTGTGGTGCTTGCACCTGGCGAAGTGGAGTAGTTAATGTCAAAGTTAGATAAGAGCACTGCGTTAGCGCTATTGCGTCAGATGATGGTGATCCGAGATTTTGAAGAGACTGCCGATAAATTATGTTTGCGCGGAAAAGTTCCGGGCGGAATGCATAACTCATCCGGCCAAGAAGCGGTCGCGGTTGGTACTTTATCTGCGATTGCAAAAGATGACGTTATCGCCACAACGCATAGATCTCATCACCACACTCTTGCAAAAGGTTATTCTGCGAAATCTGTTATGGCGGAGTTGTTTACTAAATCAACTGGAATTTCACATGGACGCGGTGGATCAATGCACTTAGCTGAAGTTACCGAAGGTCATTTCGGCGGCAATGGAATTGTTGGCGCTGGTGTTGGAATTGCAATGGGTGCCGCACTTGGTATTCAACATATCGGGGATAAGAAAATTGCGGTTGGTTTCGTTGGTGACGGTGGTATGAACACCGGTAGAACTTGGGAGTCAATAAATATGGCTTCGATTTGGAAGCTGCCGTTAATTATTTTGGTTGATAACAACCAATATGCGGTGGAAACTTTCGTTGGCCGAGTAACTGGAGGCGGCGATTTAGCTAAGCGCGCATCTGGATTCGGATTACCCGCCTACAACATCGATGGTCAAGATGTGCTTGAAGTTCGTAAGTATGTTTCCGAGGCCCGGGAGCGAGCGCTTGCCGGCGAGGGTCCAACCTTCATAAATGCGCTTACATATAGGTATTACGGCCATAACGTAGGTGAAAAAGGGCAATACCGAACCCAAGAAGAGATTGCCCAATGGCGAACCACCCAAGATCCAATCGATAAATTTACTGAAGTAGTTATCTCTTCTGGATTTGCTACTCAAGCTGAAGTCGAAGAACTGCGCGCTTCGGTTCGTAAGGAAATTGAAGAAGCCGTTGCTTTCGCCGAATCTTCACCAGAGCCAGAAATTGCATCGATCACCCAAGGGGTAGATTCAGGAAAGTTAGGAGTGCAACTATGACAACTGAGGTAAAAGCCGTTACCCCAACCTATTCTGAAGCATTCCAATCTGGCGTGCGCGAAGAGATGAATCGCAATAAGAAAATATTTATTATCGGCACCGACTTGGTAGAACGCGGCGGCCACTTTGCGCAAGTAAAAGGCATCGCACAAGAATTCGGTCTTAAACAAGTTCGAGATGCACCCATCTCTGAAGCTGCGATGATTGCAGCGGGTATGGGCGCAGCTATGTATGGCTGCCATCCAATCGTAGATTTGAACTTCATCGATTTCTCACTTGGTGCGATGGATGAAATTATTAACCAAGCGGCAAAAATTCGATTTATGTTTGATCGGCCAGTTCCGCTTGTAATTAGAGCAACTTCTGGGGTCGCTCTTGGTGGCGCTCACCATTGCAACTCGCTCGAATCTTTCTTCGCGCATACCGCTGGGCTTTCTCTTGCAGTTCCTTCAACTCCTATGGATGTGAAGGGTCTAATTAAAACTGCGCTTCGTAACGAAGACCCAGTCATATTCTTAATGCATAAAAAGTTGTCCGGTATCCGTGGCGAAATTGGCGACGAGAATTACTTTGTGCCATTTGGTAAAGCCAAAACGATTAAGGCTGGTAAAGATGCCGCAATCATCACTTACGGTTATTCTGCTGTAACTGCAACTAAAGCGGCGCAAGCTCTGGAGGCAGAAGGAATATCGGTAGAAGTCATTGATTTACGTACTCTTTATCCAATTGATCAGGACGCCATTGATGCGGCAGTTATAAAATTTGGTCGCGTAGTAGTGCTTGATGAAGCGCCATTATTTGGTTCTATTACTGCAGAAATTGCGGCTACTGCTTCTGAGCGCAATTTCAAATCGTTAAAGGGTCCAATTGTTAGAGTTGGCGCAGTTCGGGCACCGCTAAGTGCAAACCCAGCAATGTCTGAGGCTGCAATTCCTTCAGTGGATCAAATATCAAAAGCCGTAAAACAAGTGATGTCTTACTAAAAAGGAAAAGAAAATGAGTAAAAACGCTTTTAGTTTAGATGGCAAAGTAATCGTAATTACCGGCGCTGCTGGCGGAATCGGTATGGAAGTTTGCCGACAACTTGGTGGCGATGGTGCCAAATTAATAATGGCTGATATCGACGAAGTCGGTCTTGCTGCCGGCAAAGCAGAACTTAAAGCTCGTGGGGTTTCCGCTGTTACATTCAAGGCAAATTCCAGCGTTGAAGCTGATGTGATTGCGCTCTTTAAGTTTGTTGCTAAAGAGTTCGGCATGGCTGACATCTTGATAAATAACGCTGCTGCTGGAACTCACACACCACCGCAAGACACAACTCTTGAAATTTGGGATACCGTTATCGGAACTTCTTTAACTGGATATTTCTTAAACGCGCGCGAGTTTTCTAAATTGGTTATTGCTGCGAAAAAGCCTGGTGCCATTGTAAATATAAGTTCAATTGCTGGTAGCTCTGCAATCGGTCGCGGTAACTTCGCTTACAGCGTTGCTAAAGGTGGCGTTAACCAAATGACGCGCGAGCTTGCAATTGAATGGGCGAAGTCAAAAATTCGCGTTAATGCGATTCAGCCTTGTTCTGTAAACACTCCTGGCTGGCGCAAATGGGTAGAAACTGAAGGCGAAAAAGCGAAACCGTTAATGGAGTTATTAGTTCGCGGAATTCCAATGGGTCGAGTTGCAGAACCGGAAGATATTGCGCATGCAGTGCATTTCTTGGCTAGCGATGCGGCTGCAATGGTGACCGGAACGATCCTTCCAGTTGATGGCGGAAACCTTGCTTATAACGCTGGTGGCACCCTAGGAGATTACTAAAAGTCCGTTTTGTCACTGTAATACTGGCTCTTTTCGGTGCTATCTCACCTATTTCGCCATGCGGTAATGGCACGACTGCTCTATTGTTGTTTACAAACAACAGTTTAATGGGAGTAATAAAATGGCACTTAAACCTCTAGGACTTGGTCTCGCTTCACGTCGGGTACTTTCCGATGTCGTAACTGATGATTTACGCGATGCAATTATTTCGCATGATTTAGAACCAGGTCGTCGAATAGCTGAAGATGAATTAGCGCTCCAGATGGGGGTATCACGCGGACCAATTCGCGAAGCACTAATGCGGTTAGATCGCGAAGGTTTAGTAACGATAGAACGACATAAAGGTGCACGAGTTGCTTCATGGAACGATACCGACATCCAAGAGATATATTCAATGCGAAGTGCGCTAGAAGTTCTCGCAATTGAGTGGGCATGTAAGAACGCTACTTCTTCAGATTTAAAGGCGATGGAAGAAATTCTAAGTACTTACAATAAATTAAGTGAAAAACAACGGACTCCTCGTGAAGTCAGCCGGTTAGATTTAGAATTCCATACTGCGCTATTTGCCGCAGCCCATCATGAACGGTTATTTAAAACTTGGGAAGTGCTGCGCTCACAAATCCATGCATTCTTGGTTTATACCTGGTCACAAGATGGAAAAATAAATAAAGTCTTCTTGCCTAAATGGGGGCCAGACCACGCAGTCTTTATTGAAGTGATTAGAAATAAACAAATTAGTAAAGCTAAAGAGACCGTACTTGGCCATGTTGAACGCGGTTTAGCTCGAGTTGCAACTCACTTTATTGAAGAACCAAAGCCAAAAAAGAAAGTTGCTAAGCGCTAAGTTCTTTTATTGAACTCCAAATAGTTTCTGATATTTGGATTGCAGCTTGATTCTTTTTTCGTTCGTTATTTTCAACATCGCCAGGCACTAGTACTGGAAGCTCTGGATTTGCTGGCCTAGCTGATCTAATTGCTTTTGTTGCCTCAGAAATTTCATCTTTGAAAAATTCGGTGCCAAAGAATTTATCTGGGTCTATCGCAATTAAAACGGTGCCAAATCCATGTGAATATCCGGCGTTCATTGATGGGTGATTTCCCGATAGCGCGCCACCTAAAAGCTCAATCATTAAGCTCATGCAATAGCCTTTATGGCCACCGAAAGGAAGTATCGCTCCTCCAGTATAAAAATCATCGGGGTTTGTGGATTGATTTCCATCTTTATCAATAACGGTTCCTAATGGAATTCTGCTGCCGTTTGCGCGAGCAACTCGTAACTTTCCTTCGGCGCTAGCTGCAGTTGCGAAATCAATTACAACTGGAAGATCATTTGATGGAATTCCGACTGCAAGCGGGTTTGTACCAAATAATCGATCTTTACCACCGAAGGCAGCAACTGCAGGATCTGCATTGCACCACATCATTGATATTAAATTCATGCTAGCAAGCGTTTCAATATATTCGCCTAAACGACCAATGTGGTTACAAGAACTAATTGAAATTGCGCTGATGCCAAATTCTTTTGCTTTTTTTGCCGCAACTTCTAACGCAAATTTGCATGCAATCTGTCCCCAGCCCCAGTGTCCATCAATTACAACAGTGCCGCCAGTTTCGCGAGTAATTGTTGGTACTGCTTTTGGATCAATTACTTTCTTTTCAATTGAATTGGTGTACTCAATTAATCGAATAATCCCGTGGGAGGCATGTCCAGCTTCTTGTGCTTGTACCAAGGACTCGGCAACTGAATCAGCATAATTTTTAGGGGTTCCGAATTTCTCCAAAATTTTCGCTGAGGTTGCGAGTACTTCAGCTCGTGATACTCCAATGTTTTTTACTTGATCTGACACGGTTTACCCCTTGACTGATTGCGCGTTATCGTTAACAATTAACAATTGAGGGTATATCTGTTGGCGCCAGAAATCAACATCTGAACGGAGAGTTTTTGATGAAAGTTACCGGGTTAGAAACGATTCGCTTGGCAGAGTTTCCGGCTATCTTATTTTTACAAGTACACACCGATGAAGGGTTAATCGGACTTGGCGAAAATTGTGTTGGCGTTGAGAGTGTAGAAACTTTTCTACACGAAAGTGTTGCACCGCGGTTATTAGGGAAAAACCCGCTAAATATCAATGAAATTCACGAGGTTTTACACCAAGACTTCATTGGTTTTAATGGCTCTTCGATCGCTGTCCGAGCTACATCGTCAATAGATATCGCGCTCTGGGACTTATTTGGTCAAGTAACTGGTCAGCCTATTTATCAATTGCTCGGTGGAAAGGTGCGCGATAAAATTCGCGCTTACAACACTTGTGCTGGTTCTGCTTACGCTAAAGGTTCCTCCAACATCGATAGGAATCGTAAAGCTCAACTCGGTACTGTTACCGATCACGAATATGAAGATCTTTTTGCATTCTTAAATAACCCAGAAGATTTAGTGGCCAGCCTTAAGGCAATGGGCATGACCGCGATGAAGATTTGGCCATTTGATGAAGCTGCAATTAGATCTGGCGGCCAAACAATTCATAAGAAAGATTTATGGGAAGCGGTAGATTTATTTAAACGCGCACGAGTCGCCGCTGGTGATGATTTCGACATAATGTTAGAGATGCACTCGCTCTGGTCAACTCCAGCTGCAACCATAATTGCAAATGCAGTTGCGGAGTACTCACCGTTCTGGTTTGAAGATCCAATTCGCAATGAGAGTACTGATGCGTTAATCCGTCTTAAAAATTCTATTAATTTACCTATTACGGTTGGTGAAACAACTGGTACTCGTTGGGATCATCACCGATTGCTTTCATCGAAAGCGGTTGACCACTTGATGTTAGATCCAGGATGGGTCGGCGGTATTACTGAAGCTTCAAAAGTTATAGCGCTAGCTTCTACCTATGGCGTTCCGGTTGCGCCGCATGATTGCACTGGCCCGGTCGTACTAACGGTTGGGACTCATCTCGGCGTGACTTATCCAAACGTTGAATTACAAGAAATGGTTCGCGCCTTTTATTATGGCTGGTACCAAGATATGGTCACAGTGCTTCCTAAATATGAAAATGGATTCTTGACGCCACCATCTACGCCAGGGCTTGGCACCGCGCTGCAACCAGGTATAAATCAGCGGCCAGATGCGATTGTTCGATGGAGTCGCCTTGGCTAATAATCTAATCCTTGGATTAGATTTCGGCACTTCGTCAGTTAAAGCTATTTTTATCGACGATGCTGGCGAGATTTTGAAGCGCGTAGAAATTAAAATATCCACAGTTTCAACTTCTGTTTCACATGCAGAGCAAAACGCTGAAGATTATTTAGAAGCAGTTATTGAGATATCAAAAAATAATTCAGATCTAATTTCTAAAGTAATTGCAATTGGACTCTCTGGGCACACACCTTCAGTTGTTTGTGTAGATAGCGCGGGCAATGCGCTACGTCCAGTGATGACTTGGCAAGATAATCGAGCAACTAAAGAAGCCCAAGATTTACTAGCCAAGTATGGAAATCCAATTAAAATTATCGGTACATCTTTACCTTGGGCAGCGAGCGCTTGCCCAGCAAAACTATTTTGGTTAGCAAGGCACGAACCCGAGATTGTCAAAAAAACGCGGTGGGTATTACAACCAAAAGATTTTGTAGGAATGCATCTAACTGGTAAAGCTATTTCAGATCCTTGGTCTTCAAAAGGAATCTGTAATGTGCTAACGCGCGCACCAATTAGCAACTTATTGGAATTTATCGGTTGGGATTCAAAAATAGTTCCAGAACTTGGTGATGGTTACGAAAGTCGTGGTGGCGTTAGCGATGCAGCTGCAAATAAGTTCGGACTTCCGATCGAAATCCCGGTAAGTATTGGTTGGTCGGATGCTATGTGCGGCATGGTTGCTCTCAACGTTATGAGCGAGCCAAGTTCATTTATTATTACTGGAACTTCAGCAATTGTTGGCGCCTCAACCAGAACGCCGCCTAAAGATGGTGGCTCGCTCTACATAATTCCTAATACCTGCGCTCCACTTGCCATCACATATGGACCAACTCAATCGAGCGGCAGCGCGGTTTCTTGGATTTCCACGCTTTTGGAAATCACGCAAGACGAGGCAATTGACCTGGCGGAACGCTCCCAAAGTACGGATTTACCGATCTTTTTACCTTATATATATGGTGAACGGGCCCCGCTTTGGCGCACAGATTTGCAAGGTGGCTTTTATGGGATCGGTGGCGAAACCAATAAATCAGATCTAGCCGCATCGGTATTAGAAGGTATCTCCTTTGCTGAAAAGCAAGTTATTGAAACATCTGAAAGTTTAAACGGTTCGATAAACCCCCTGATCAAACTAGGCGGACATGCTGGGAACGATCTACGGTGGGAGAAAATAAGATTGAAAACGCTAGGGCGAGAAATCTCCCGATATGAAGATATTGATACCACTACGCGTGGATCTGCAATTTTGGCGCATGCTTTAATTACCAAGAATTTGAGCGAATCCACTAAGCGATTAGGATTTAGTTCGATAAAATCTGAACCATCGGTACTTCAAAAAAATTATTCAGCGAAGAAATTTCAAGAATTTCTGCTAGCGCAAACGGAAGCTTTGCGGCTTGCGGACTACAAAAAGGGACGAGGGTAGAGTTTTGAAACAGAGCAATCGGTTAAATAATTTGAAACAACTTTTTAACGTTCGTAAACCTGTTCTATCGCCAAAAAAACGCCGAGTCCAACGCTCTAACACAATCTATGATCTTCGCTTAGCGGCAAAAAAAGCAACACCTCGTGGACCTTTTGATTACACCGATGGCGCAGCCGAACAAGAAATTTCATTAAACCGAGCACGCAAGTCTTTCGAAAATATTGAATTCTCGCCGCACATTTTGCGCGATGTTTCAAACGTTTCCTTAGAAACAAAAATGCTCGGTGTTAATTATAAAATGCCGGTTGGGATAGCGCCGACTGGTTTCACTCGTATGATGCATACCGATGGTGAAAAAGCTGGCGCATCTACTGCGGCAGCTTTCGGTATCCCGTTCACGCTCTCAACTATGGGTACAACCTCCATTGAAAAAGTTAAAGAAGCTGCGCCTAATGGAAGTAATTGGTTCCAGTTATATTTATGGCGAGATCGCGATCGAAGTATCGAGTTGATAAAAAGAGCGGAAACCGCTGGTTATGAAGGCCTGGTATTAACTGTTGATGCCCAAGTAGCTGGCGCAAGATTGCGTGATATTAGAAATGGCTTAACGGTTCCACCAACACTTACTTTAAATACTTTTCTAAATGCACTTCCACGTCCTGGCTGGTGGTGGAATTTTCTAACTAAAGAACCGCTAAATTTTGCAGCACTTGAATCTTGGAACGGTACCGTTGCGCAATTAATGGACACTATGTTCGATCCTTCGATGACCTACGATGATTTAAAGTGGATCAGATCTATCTGGAAGAAGAAGTTAATTGTAAAAGGCGTACAGCGCCTTGATGATGCGCTTAAATGTGCCGATTACGGCGTAGATGCGGTTGTGCTTTCAAATCACGGGGGTCGTCAATTAGATCGCGCACCTGTTCCATTTGAATTGCTTCCGGAAGTAAGAAGAGAGCTTAAATCAACCATGGAGTTACATATCGATACTGGAATCATGCATGGCGCCGATATCGTTGCGGCAAAAGCGTTAGGCGCAGATTTCACTTGGGTTGGTAGAGCTTACTTATACGGTTTAATGGCGGGCGGCAAAAGCGGTGTTGAACGTACCCTCACCATTTTACAAACGCAGATGGTGCGAACATTGAAACTCCTTGGTGCAAATTCCTTTGCAGAAGTTGACGCTTCAATGATTAAATTTCTAAAATAATAAATAATGAAAACGGTATTAGCGCCAAAGAAGAGCGAGAAAACCAAGATTCAAAAGCTGGCTTTTGAATTAGTAGAAAAACTGCGCGAAGGTGGAGTCGTTGCAATTGCGATTGAAAGCGCTTATGTAGCAGTTGCCGACCCTGCTAGCAGTGATGGCGTTGCCACTTTTAGATCTCTAAAAGTTTTGGATTCGGATATTTCGTTTCCAGTCTTTGTTAACGAAATTGACGATTTACTTTCATACCTGCCAGAAATTTCAGATCGAGATCGGTTGATAACTTCCGCATTTTGGCCAGGTTTACTAAACATTGAGTTCAAAACTAACGATGTTCTCCCTTGTAATTTAGGCGCGGATTCCACCCCAGCCTTTGTTATGGCTCGAAAGCCAAGCAATCTCCTCTTGAATGTGATCTCCGAGCTTATGGGTCCCGTTATTTATACGGCGCTCCAAGATAAAAACGGCAAAGTTTTAAAGTCGCTTGCAGGACTAACCCCAGCAAATAAAAAACTTGTTGCGATTGCCATCAACTCTGGAGTTATCAAGTCCACACAACAAACGAGCATAGTTTCTTGTGTTGAGAGTCGGCCAAGAATGGTTCGCGAAGGAAGTATCCCTGCTTTCGAGATTAAGAAAGTTATCCCTAGTTTGCAGGCAGTTTAACTACTTCATCTCCAACGGTTTTCCAAGTTCTGGAATCCATACTCGACCATTTGGTTCCAGGCGTTTGTAAGTATCAGTAAATTCATTTAAATCTAGAGTTGCGGTCTTATTAAATTCTTCATCTTCGCGCCACAACCCAAAGTGCATTGGAACTGCAACTTTGCAACCTTGACGCCAAGCAAGAAAGGCAGCTTCCTTAGTATCCATATTTCCAGTAATTCCATTAATGCAGATAAGTGAAACATCGGTTCGGTTTTCAGTATCATCAACGATTCGAGCATCGTATTCAGTATCGCCAGAGTGATAAATCCGCCACTTACCTACAGTAATTAAATATCCAGCAGCATCTGGAGTTGGCTCTGGTTCAAACATATGGCGCGCGTAAACTGCTTCGATCTTAATGTCGCCCACTTCTACAACTTCACCGCGGTTAATTAGAACAGATCGATCGCCATAAAATCCGCCAGCGCGAGCCAGTTTTATTACATTAAAAGGTCCGATGTAACGAGTCTTTGGATGTTTAGAGAATGGAATTATTGCTTCTGGATCTTGGTGGTCATCATGTGAATGAGTGGCCATTACCGCATCAAACTCTGACTCTTCTGGTGAGAGCGGCGCTGGATAACCTCTACTGATACCGTAAGAAGTTTTCACGGAATCAGTTAAGTAAGCATCTATACAAACCGTAAAACCACCTGGGCTTTTAATTACAAATCCGGCTTGTAGTAACCACCAAATATGAACTGCGCCTTGCGGGACGGGAGTATCTCGGATTGTCGGCCAAAGTGAACCTTTATTATCAACCATTTCCAGCCTCCTTCTTAGTTGAGTTATTAACCTTTAATTGCGCCAGCAGTTAAGCCAGAAATAACGAACCGTTGAATAAACATATAGAGAATTACTGGTGGTAATCCATAAACAATCGCCCCAGATAACAAAGTTTGAATTGGGGTATCAAGCTGAGACATTGTTGATGCAAGACCAACTGAAGCTGGATATTTGCCCTCTGTTGAAATCATTGTGACCGCAATTAAATATTCGCCCCAACTTGCAAAGAAGGCAACCACGCCTACTGCAAGAATCGCTGGCGAACATAGCGGAATTATTATTTTTCTAAGTATTCCCATAGGCGTACAACCATCAATCTGTGCCGCCTCATTAACTTCTTTTGGGATTCCTTCAAAAGCCGGCTTGAGGATCCAAACTCCTACCGGGATAACGAATGCTGCGTGAATAAGCGAAAGTGTTGCTAGTGAATCCGTCCAATGAAAGTTGCTATAAATCTTGAAAATTGGAATAACAATCAGCGCTTCTGGCAACATTTGTGTAAATAACAACATCAACCCAAAAGCCATTTTGCCGCGCCATTTAAACCAAGAAAGAGCATATGCGCCAAGTATGGAAAGTGCTGTTGTAATCGCGGTGGTTAATATGGCAACAAATCCTGAATTTATCAGCCATTTTCCCATTTGTTTTTCAAAAAATATTGCATGGAAACCTTTAAGGTTTGGATCGATTGGATATAGAACTGGTGGATATCGAAGCGTTACCTCAGGGGCTTGCACCGCGGTAACTAACATCCAATAAAGCGGAAAAATTACTAATAAGCTAACTAAGAAAATCGTAAAATATCTAAATACAGCGCGAACGCGATTGCTTAGTTTTGTCCCTCTTACGATAGCCATTATGAATTACTCTTCTCAGCTCGCGATTGCAACGCTAAGAACGCAACTGCGATTAGGAAAGTAAAAATTAGACCGACAACTCCAATTGCAGAGGAAAGAGCTAGGTCGTAATATTTGAAAGCAGTGTTATAAACAGCTAGAACTAAGGTTTCAGTATCGCGCTCTGGGCCGCCACCTGTAGTTAGGTAAATCATGCTGAATTGTCGGAAGGCAAAGATAAAAGCCAACAACGCCAATAAAACAAAAGTCGGTCGAATACTAGGAAGCGTTACCGTTTTGAACCTTTGGAATGGACCAGCGCCATCTACGGTTGCGGCTTCAGTTAAATCTTCCGGAACTCCTTGTAAAGCTGCTAGAAATACAATGCTGTAAAACGGAAAAGTCTTCCACATAGACATCACGATGATCGAAACAAATGCATAAGGGCTAGAAGTTAACCAGCCACCAGATGTATCGAATGGTAGGTGCTGATTCAAAATTCCTACAACTCCAAAAGCGGAGTTCAAAATCCAGATAAAAATAATTACCGAGGCAATATCTGGGAAAGCCCATGGCGCAGTCATAAGTGCGCGAATTCCACCTCTGCCTCTAAATTTCTTATTTACTAAAATTGCCGTTAATAAACCGGCACCAACTGAAAAAACGACATTTAATAGTGCGTAGGTTGTGGTAATTCGTAAACTTGCTAGAAAAGTTGGACTATGTAGCAACGAATTATAATTTCGGAGTCCAACAAAATTTATCTTCTCGTCAACAGCTGCGCCTAGTGTTTTATCGGTGAGGCTGGTCCAGATCGCTTGGGAAATCGGATAAACCACCAACAGCGCTACCAATAAAATAATTGGAAGTGTTAATAGATACGGTAATTTGATATGAGAAAACTGAGACGATGATCTATTTTTCATAGAGCCATCATCTCGGTTTTCTCTCCTCGTTTTTACTCCCGGTCTACCAAAGCATTCTTTAAATCTTAGAGCTTCGTGGCCAATACCAGAAGTTCTTTTTGCGCCTGATCCATTGCTTGCTTCACTGTCTTCTTTTTATTAACGGCAGATTGCAAGTTGGTCAAGATGATAGTTCCGTACTCATCACTCTTGGTGATGAAGTCACCCATCATGTCCATTGGAGTAATAGGCACGCTTGGTGGGGTTAGGAAGCCATCAATCCAAGGCAAAGTCTTTAGATATGCCTTGAACGCTGGAACATCCGCCATTTCTGGGAATGGTGGGATGAAATCTAGACATTGCATAGTTAGATCAGCCATGTTCGCTGGCTTGAACAACCATGTTAGGAATTCAGTTGCAGCAGCTTTGTTTTTACCCAACTTGTTTAGTGAGATTGGGTGAACGCGAGATGCAGCTTTGCGGCTTGCATGTGGCAACGCAACGCTGCGAAGTTTTGCGTATACAGCTTCGTTAGTGCTCTTAAGCACGTTAACTGCTGCTGATACCCAGAAACCTTGTGCGATACGACCATTAGCTGCAAGTTGTACTGCAGCAGCGTTGTTAATTCCCTTAGGAATAGCTGCGTTGTAAAGGTCTAACCAAAGTTGCATAGCCTTAACAACTTCTGGCGAGTTAGCTTTTGGAGTCTTACCTACAGCCCAAACGCCGTCATACATGTTGACCCAGTTCTGCATGTTGAACCAGAAGTCACCTTGTTCGGCCATAATGTTTGGATGCCAGAAACCGTATTGGTTTGGCTTCTTTGTAAGTTTCTTAGCCGCAGCCAATAACTCTTCTGGAGTTGTTGGTGGCTTAATTTTTGCTTTTGAAAATAGTTCTGAGTTGTAAAGTAATCCGAAGTTAACGGTCACGATACTTACACCGTAGCAAGCTCCATCTTTAGTTACATATGCATGGATCTTTGGATTTGGAGTTACGCCGGCAGCCTTGATTGCATCCGTAAGTGGCAAGAAGTAGCCGCTCTTAAATAGACGAACTGCCAAGTCAGGTGTTGACATGATTAGGTCGTCAGTAAGAGTTCCAGCTTCTAAACCAGTTAGAACTTGGTTTACATATTGCGCAAATGGCCAACCAGTTAATTTAACTTCGCTAGTTGTGCTCTGTGCGTTGAACTTGGCAAGTACAGATTCCCATGCTTCTTTACGGCCTGGTTCTACACCCATCCATGTAGTGATGTTTAACTGAGTCTTTGCTGCTTTAGCGGTAGTTGCTCCTGCAACTGATCCGACTGCAACAGCTCCTGCAACAGCTCCTGCACCCTTAATAAATCCACGACGACCAACAGTCGCGTTTGTTATTTCGAGAGCATCTACTGTTTCATTTTGCTTCTTGCTCATAAGTATTCCCTCCAGTGGAACCTCAAACTAAATAAGCCACGATTTGTGAACTGTATTTAGTTAACAGTTCTCGCATACTCCACCTTACGGGCGAGTAGGTCAAGGGCTTAGGGGGTTACTGTTTTATAACTATTACGCCTAGTTCGCTAGGTAGCCACCATCAACTGGGAGAACTACGCCAGTCACGTAATTGGAGGCGGTTGAAGCAAGGAAGAGGGTAGCGCCGGCCAAATCGCTTGGTTTCCCCCAACGCCCCATCGGAATTCGACTGCTTAAGAATTCAAAGCGAGCTTTATCTTGTCGGACTGCGCTGTTGATATCAGTTTCAATAAACCCTGGTGCGATCGCATTTACATTAATCCCCATTGGTGAGAGTTCATTTGAAAGTCCACGAGTTAAACCGCCGAGCGCAGTCTTAGCGGCGGTATAGCTAATTACATTTTTGCCACCCAAGAAAGTCCACATGGAAGCTGTGAAAATAATTTTGCCGCTACCGCGAGCTGCCATACCGCGAGCAAATTCTCTAGAAAGGAAAAACGGTGCATTTAAATCAAGTTCAATAGTTTGATCCCACTGTTCATCAGTGTGTTCTAATACCACGCCTCTATTTGCAATGCCAGCGTTGTTAACCAGAATATCAATTTTGCTATCTTTCAAAGTCGAGATCAATGACTTAGTTTCACTTCTTTCGCGAAGGTCACATGCGATAGCTGTGAACTCAACACCGAAGCTTGAAACAACTTTTTTGAGTTCATCATCAGGCTCTTGTTTTGAACTAACCGCAATTATATTTGCGCCAAACTCTGCAAGTATTGAAGCCATTGCAAAGCCAATTCCTTTTCGGGCTCCAGTTACAACTGCAGTCTTTCCAGTTAAATCAAAAATGCCTTGATACGACATAACTCTCCTTTAAAAATACTGGCTCCAATAACTGGTAACTCTGCTACAGATACCTTAGGATTGTCAATAGTTAACAACTCGCGATCTTAACCTCGTTATATAGGGAGAGTTTTCATGCAAGGTTTATTTGTTCCGCAATTTACCGCTTTTGATAAAAACAATAACGTTGATTACGCCGCAACAATTGAACATGCCAAATGGCTATTAGCAAATGGCGTTAGCGGGCTTGTGCCATTCGGAACATTCGGCGAAGGTGCATCGACAAGCCTGCGTGAAAGAATGAAAATAACTGAGCAATTAGCTGATATTTCACATAACTCTGCATTAATCCCAACAATTATTTCCAATAGCTTGGGCGATATCTGGGAATATCTAGACTTTGTTAAAGATATTCCAGTTGAAGCGATCATGGTAATTCCACCTAGTTATTTCAAGCCCATTGATAACCGATCGCTAATTGAATTCTATAAAGCGGTCGCAGATCGGACTCGCCATAAAATTGTGGCTTACAACATTCCCGCTTGTTCGCTAAAAATTGATGTAGACGTAGCTAAAAATATTCCAATCTGGGGTATAAAAGATTCCAGCGGTGATATCAACTCCGCAAAAGATTACTTAGAAAGTGGCGTAAAAGTTCTACTCGGTAGCGACATTTTGCTAGCTAACGGAATCGCACTTGGCGCCTCTGGTGGAATTTGCGGAATTGGAAATTTCTTTCCTAAACAAATGTTGAAAGTATATAAATTATCAATACAGGGCAAGATTGCGGAAGCAGATGACCTTGTTAAATCAATAGTTGGGGTGTTCGATTCAATTTTAAAGCCAGGGTTTACTTTTGTTGATGCGATTGGTTGTCTAAAGAGTGCAGCCCCACAAATAATCCCAACAAAGCTTGGCGACATGCGACTTCCGTGTCCAACATTTAGATCTACTGATGCCGAGCTGAAGAATTTAGCGAGCGCGGTAAAAGAGTTAGAAAGCCAAGCTATTTAAGTATTTTGTAACTGTAACTTTATCTGGATAAGAACTCTGTGCGCCTTTTCGAGTAACACTTGTTGTTGCGCATACAACTCCAAGTTTTGCGGCAATTTCCGGGCGCAAGCCTTCATTTAAGCCAGCCGCGAAAGTGCCTACAAAACAATCACCAGCACCAGTCGTATCTACAACTGAAACTTTTTCACTTTCAATTTTGAAATATTTACCACTCCGATCAATTAGTGCTGCGCCACTCTCTCCTAAAGTGACCACGAGTCCAACCCCGTGTTTCTTAGCGAAATCACTCATGGAAGCCTGGTTTGGCTCACTATTTGAAATCGCTTCGAATTCGATGGCGTTCGGAATTAACCAATCAGTATTTTCTAAGAAATCTTTTGAAAGTGTTTTGGCGGGGGCCGGATTTAGAATCGTTATCAACCCTAATTTTTTAGCTGCTTTAAACGCCGCCAACGTCACTTCTTCTAATATTTCTAGTTGTCCAACTACAACTCCCAAATCTTTAATCGTCTGAATTGCCGTCACAGCATCTTTTGCCGTAAGCAAATTACTTGCACCTGGAACCACAATTATCCGATTAGCACCAGTCTCATCTACCCAAATTGGCGCTACCCCGGTACTTTCAGAGAACTTATGAAGATGCTCCGTATTTATACCTGCAAGTTTCATATTCTCAATAATTTGATCGCCAAAAATATCTGAGCCAACACCGGTCACCATATAAACCGTGGAATTAAAACGGCTTGCCATTGCCGCTTGATTCGCGCCTTTCCCACCAAAATTTGTCGAAAAAGAATTACCGATAACAGTTTCACCACTATCTGGGATCTGAGATGTGTAGGTGACCATGTCAATATTAGAACTTCCAACTACCGCAATCGCTCGCATTTTCGTGAGGATAGACCTCTCTCGTCCGTCAATCAACCAAATTTCAACTTATACTTGGCTTACTATGAAAAATAATCAGCGCCGCTTTATTGGAAAATTAGAAGTTTCACCAATTGGGCTTGGTTGCATGCCACTTTCAGGTTACCCACCTGAAAAAAGTTTCATGTTAGATAACCGCGACCAAGCGATTCAAACAGTTCATGCTGCGCTAGATGCCGGAATTAACTTCCTAGATACTGGTGACTCATACTCGCCGACCTGGAATCCTTATGGTCATAATGAAAAATTGATTGCAGAGGCCATACGAAGTTGGAATGGCGCTACCGAAGCGAAAGCAAAAATTATTGTTGCTACTAAAGCCGGCATCACTCGCGAAAAAAACGATACTTGGTATGGCGAGCTAGGTTTTAACTCAACTCGTAGTTATTTATATCGAGCTGTTGAAGGCTCTGCTGCTCGACTCGGCGTGGATAAAATTAAACTTTGGCAACACCATCGCATTGATCCAAAACTAACAATTGAGGAGCAGTACGAAAATGTAAATACCTTAAAAGAACATGGGATAGTCGAAAACATTGGGTTAAGCAATGTAACCGTTGCACAATTAAAAGTTGGTCTAAATATTATTGGTGGACCAAAAAATGGTGGCGTGGTTTCGGTGCAGAATGAATTCAGTCCTAGATTTAGAGTGAACAGCGATGTGTTAGAACTCTGCACCGAGTTAGGTATTGCATTTCTGCCCTGGTCGCCGCTCGGCGGGATCGGCAAACCTAAAAATGTAACTTCCGATAGTTATTCCACGCTCCATGAAATGGCAAAGCGAAAGAACGTTTCTGTTTTTGCGTTAACTATTGCTTGGCATCTTGCAAAGAGTCCGATAACAATTCCGATTCCAGGATCTTCGCAACCAGCAACTATTTTAGATTCACTATCAGGTTCAGAAATTGATCTATCTGCTGCTGAATTTGCGGAACTAGAGAACGGCTTACCTGAAACCAGTATTGAGACTGGAACTTATATTCCTAAAAAACCCGTCGCTAATTAATAAGTAGCGCGGCCACCAGTTAAATCAAAAGCAAAACCGGTAGTGAAACTGCAAGCAGGTGAAATTATCCAAGCTGCCATATCTGCAACTTCGCTAGTTTTTCCTAGTCGGTTCATTGGAATTCTCGATTTAAGTGATGTTAACTGCGCTTCAGAAAAACTATCACTCATTGGTGATTGAATTAGCGCCGGTGCCATCGCATTAACTGTTACTCCAGTTGTTGCATATTCTTTTCCAACGCTCTTAACTAACGCGATTAACCCAGCTTTTGTTGCAGAATATGCCACCAATAGCGGATTTCCTTCTTTGCCGGAGATGCTGGACATGTGCAAAATTCGACCATAACCACGATCGGCCATTCCTTTGATTACCGCTTTAGTGAGTATTAAAGCCCCTCTTAAATTAATTGCGTAAACCAAATCAAAGTCAGCGATATCTACTAATTCAACTTTCTCGCCATTTTTGCCAAGGATTCCAACACAGTTCACAACTGCTTTGAGTGGACCTAGATCTGATTCCACTTTGCTAACACAATTAATTATTGAATCTTCGCTAACAAAATCTACTTCGAAAATATAGAAATTTTCGCTTGCAATCTCGCTCTTGATCTTATGTAGCTCCACCATATTTTTATCACAAGCCGCCACAATCGCACCGCGTTTGCTAAATGAAGTTGCAATCTCTTTTCCGATTCCGCTGGCGGCGCCGGTTACTAAAACAAGATGACCTTTAATATCGGTGGTTTCCATTTATATCCCTGCCTTCAAATAGTCATGCAAAATTGTCCCTGGTACAAGTGCAAAGTCGGCTTTCCAATAAAATGATTCTACGGTTTCAAGCACTGGTAGTAAATGAAATGGTGCGCTCTCATTAAATTCGATTGTTAGTTTCGATGGACCGCGCCAGCATTCCTTCACAACCACATCTCCTAAAATTCTAGAAGTTATCTGATTAATACCCTGGGTGCCATCTATATTTCGGATTACTTTATGGTTGATGTTCTCACGGAATGGGAAATATTTTTCAAGTTCACTTACTTGCGCGGCTTGGCTACTTACCGGCATAACAACCCTAGAAATTAAGGCGTTACCGCGAAAAACTTCAGCTACAATTTCATTATTTACGATTTTGATTTTAGTGCTGCCCATTTTCTTAGGTTGGCCGTGAATTTCACGTCCCTGGGTTAGCCCGACTTCAGAGCTAATCAATAAATTAGTGCTGAAACCGCCGAAATGGTCTACCCCGCCAGCTTTAACTTTTACGCCAATCATCACGTTGGTTTCTTCAACTTCACCCATGCCTTCAACAATTGGCATGTAATAGTTATGAATCATCACTAAATCGCCATTGCTTTCCACTGGGTAATCAATATGTTTTTCGATTGCCGCAGGATCGGTGCGATAAACCGTGGTCAGAATAGTTACATTCTTATACCGAATTGGAAACGGTGGATACATCGGCGCAAGCTTGGGCGTGGACCATATGCTGGCAACTTTCTGATCCATTTTTCTCGATTCCTAACGGTTATTTTTACGCTAAAACTTTACCTGGATTTAAAATTCCGTTTGGATCCATTGCATTTTTGATATTTCGCATTAGGGCTACGGCGTTCTCGCCCGTCTCTTCAACTAAAGATTCAATCTTTCCCATACCAATTCCATGTTCACCAGTACAAGTGCCGTTCATCGCAATAATTTTTGAAGCAAGTGAATGTGTTATTTCCCGAATATCAGTTAGCTCATTTGGATTTGAAGGATCGGTAATGATTAGGCAATGGAAATTGCCATCAGCAACATGTCCGAAAATACTAAATGGGAAATCATGCGTACTTAAAATTTCATTACAAGCCTCTACCGCTTTGGCGAGCGCTGAAAGTGGCACTGCCATATCGGTACTTACAATTCGCTTCCCAGGATAGATATGTATGTTTGACCAATAGGCATCATGTCGAGCTTGCCAAAGTTTTCGGCGAGCACTTTCATCGCTAGTCCATTCAAAGTTAGATCCGCCAAATTCAGCAACAATCTCCGCGACACTTTGCGCATCAGATTCCACATTTGTTGGGCTGCCGTGAAATTCAAAGAGAAGTGTTGGCTGTTCAGGCAGGGTTAATCCGCTATGTTTATTGGCATTTCTAACGCTAGCCGCATCTAAGAATTCGCAGCGAGCAATATTGGTACCCATCTGCACAATCGCGGCAGCAGCAGCTACGCCATCAGCAAGGGTTTCAAAGCGCACAATCGCTGCAGACATCTTCTCCGGAATACCGAATACTCTTAAAGTTATTTCAGTTATGACTGCCAACGTTCCTTCTGAGCCAACCAATAACCGGGTTAAGTCATAACCTGCTGAAAGTTTTCGAGTTGGTCTCCCGGTTTTTACAATTGTGCCATCTGCTAAAACAGCAGTCAGTGCTAAAACATTTTCACGCATTGAGCCGTATTTAACGGTGGTAGTTCCAGCAGCTCCAGTAGAAGCCATGCCACCAATAGTTGCATCCGCTCCTGGATCAACTGAGAAAAATAAGCCTTCGCTAGCAAGTCGATTATTGAGCGCAACCCGGGTTAAGCCAGCCTCAACTCGTACTACTAAATCCGCCGGTGAAATTTCGATGATCTTATTCATCTCAGTCATGTTCATACTTATTCCGCCTCTAAGCGGCAGAACATGGCCTTCCAAAGATGAGCCTGCTCCAAATGCAACAACTGGAATTAAATTCTGATTGCAATAGCTAAGAATCTTTGAAACTTCTTCAGTGTTATGCGGATAAATAACTGCTGAAGGTAAAACCGGAGGGAATGCTGATTCATCTCTGCTGTGTTGAACTAGGACCGATTCATTCGTGGTGAAGCGCGCACCAAAAATTGATTTCAACTCTTCTATCTGTTTCGAGTTAAGATCTACTCGGTTTATTGTTGACATTGTGGAAGTATAAAGCCATTGCGCTATATCGCAACAAATTTCTTTTAGTGGATTGGATATATGAGCACAGCATCATTAGCTAGAGCGCTTAAATTCTTCGCGCCAGCACATGCGGTGCCGAAAACTAGTTGGAGTGCGCCAACTTATTGGACTATCCGACCTAAAACATTTTCAATTTTAATTAGTGGGCTTTTCATGATGGGAATTGGCGGTTCGCTCTCCGTGCAATCTAATTTAGGTAATCCACCATGGACAGTCTTAGCGCAAGGTATCTCTAAGCAAGCAGGAATCTCACTTGGTTGGGCCTTCTTTATTGTTAGTTGTTTTGTGCTCTTAATTTGGTTTCCGTTAAAAGTAACGCCCGGATTTGGCACTATCGCAAATACCGTTTTCTTTGCTGCATCATTGCAATTAGGTGTAACCATTATTCCAGCACAAGATAATTTTAAAGTTTCGCTCTTGATGGTTCTTTGTGGGATTTCACTAGTTGGTTTTGGTACTGCGCTTTACATATCATGTGGTCTTGGATCTGGCCCTAGAGATGGCTGGATGATTGGTTTATTAGAGCGAACTGGAATTCGAATCTGGAAAATAAGATTTGTAATTGAGTGCTTTGCGCTTACGAGTGGATATTTGCTTGGCGGAAAAATAGGGATCGGGACAGTTTTAGTGATGTTATTTGTTGGGCAAGCAATTGCAATTTCGTTTACGCTGCTTGGTAGGTTTTCGCAAACCTATTTCTGAATTAATATCTCATTAAGTGGCTTGCGCACCAAATCGGGTACTTCGCAATTTTCGGCTGGGTAACCAACCGGGAAGAGAATATATGGGCGCTCTGTAACGGGGCGCTCGAATATTTCGTTTAAGAAACCCATCGGATTTGGTGTATGTGTCAGTGTAGATAGTCCCATTGAATGCAGGCTTGCGATAAATAATCCGCAAGCAATTCCGACTGATTCGCTAACATAATAATTTTTCTGTAATGAACCATCAGGTAGTGGTGTGGATTTTTGCGCGAACGCAACCACAATCCATGGCACTACATCTAAATAGCTTTTATCCGAATTAGTCCCAATGTGCGACAACGCTTGGCGCCAGGCTGGTGGTAATCGTCCACCTTCATAATTTTCGCGCTCCTCTATTTCAGCAGCGACTCTAATTTTATGTTTTATCTCTGGGTCATTTGTTGCGACAAAAGTCCAAGGTTGTTGATGCGCACCACTTGGTGAAGTGTTCGCAGTCAA
>BJFY01000004.1:136362-142664 GCA_014190155.1 Actinomycetes bacterium
AAAGGGGTGAATCCGGTCAAGGCCGGATATTTCGATGGCCCCCATCGACCCATTCATACTTAAACATTTAGCCGATCTGCAACCAGCGCTTTATTGGTTGGATGCTGACCCGCTCGAACCAGATTCGCACTCAGCACTTATTGGTGAAATTACCACCGACCTCTGCATTGTTGGCGCGGGTTACACCGGTTTATGGAGCGCACTCCTCGCAAAAGAAAAAAATCCTAATCGCGAAGTTGTAATTATCGAGCAACGCGAAACTGGCGCTGGCGCTTCTGGGCGTAACGGCGGTTTTTGCAACGCATCACTTACTCATGGATTTGTTAACGGCTACACCCGATTTCCAGATGAAATGGCAACGATTGAAAAATTAGGTCGAGAAAACCTTGATGCCATTGAAGAAACCATTCAGCGATACAACATCGATTGTGACTTTGAGCGGACTGGTGAATTAAGAGTTGCGGTTGCACCATGGCAATTTGAAGGACTGAAAGAAGAAGCGATACAACGCAATAACACTGGCGACCATGTTGAAGTATTAACTAAGGAAGAAATTCGCCAGCGCGTTAATTCACCATTGTACGAAGGTGGCCTCTTTGATGCCGATGGAACCGCGCTAGTTGATCCAGCTCGTTTAGTTTGGGGCTTAGAGAAAGCTTGTCTTTCACTCGGTGTGAAAATTTATGAAAATTCACGCGTAGAAGAACTTGAAGAAGATGGCGAGCAAATAATTGTTCATACTGCTTACGGAAAAGTTCGGGCAAACAAAGTTGCACTTGCCACTAATATTTTTACACCACTCATCAAAAGTTTACGTAAGTATGTAGTTGCGGTTTATGACTTTCAATTAGTAACTGAACCTTTAACCCCGGAACAATTAGCAAGCATCGGATGGGCTGGTCGTGAGGGTGTTTCTGATGCTGGTTACCAATTCCACTATTACCGCTTAACTAAAGAGAATGAAATTCTTTGGGGCGGTTATGACGCAATTTATAACTACCACGGAAAAGTCCGACAGGAGTATGAATTTCAGCCTGAAACTTATGCAAAGTTAGCTGAAAGCTTCTTAAAGACATTCCCGCAATTGACTGGAATTAAATTTACTCATGGGTGGGGCGGTGCAATTGATACCTGCAGTCGTTTCTCGCCATTCTGGGGAACTGCGTTTAGTGGCAACGTCGCATATGTACTTGGATATACCGGTCTTGGTGTTGCTTCCACTCGATTTGGCGCTTCGACGATGTTGGATTTGTTAGATGGTAATGAAACTGAGGCTACTGAATTACAGATGGTGAAACATAAACCGATTCCATTCCCGCCAGAACCATTTAGATTTTTATTTATTAGACTCACGCAATGGTCGATTAACCGTGCAGATCAAAATGGTGGACATAGAAATATCTGGTTAAGAATTTTAGATCGTGTCGGATTGGGCTTTGACTCCTAATCAAATATACGTGCGCCTGAAGGGATTTGAACCCCTAACCTTCTGATCCGTAGTCAGATGCTCTATCCGTTGAGCTACAGGCGCATATTTAGTTTTGTGCAGCCTGCGCATCTTACTTTCTTTTCTTTGTGTGCCAAAATGCGTGAACTGTGCGTAAATAAAACACAAAGGGCGCCAGGATTAACCGACGCCCTTTCTGATTACTACTTAATTAGCCAACCTTCTTCACACGTCCATCTAGGACTGGAACTTGGGTGACCTTTCCTGCTGCCATGTCGGCCTTTAGTGCATCTACAAATACATCAAGTAGAGCGCCATAAACCTTGGCTTTAGCAGGTGAGAACACATCAACATAACCATCGCCACCATAAATGATGTAGTCGAGAGTTGTGAGTGTGTATTCAGTTGCATCCTTAGCAATTGCAGTTCCATCGTTCTTTGTTACAGAAACGATTCGACTTCCGACTGGCTTTGAAGAATCAAATGAGAACTTCAAACCAGATACTTGTGGGAAGCGTCCATCTGCTGGGTAGTTTCCACCCACGCCATTTTCAAGTGCTTTCCAAAGGTTTGCACCTGTAACAAAAGTTGTTGCTACTTGGTTACCGAATGGATAAACAGTGAGTGCATCACCAAGAGTTACATCTAGTGCACCAGTACCTGTCCGCACAAGTGCGGTGTTAGCTGGGATGTATGTCTTTGCAGGGAATGTGTCGCGGATACCGCCACCATTTGAAATTGCAAAGTCCGTCTTGTATTTAGCACGTAGAAGATCTGCGATGTAAATACCCATTGGGTTTTCACCTGAGCGTTCTACTGCTGGCGAACCACCTCGTGGGAAGACCCCAGAAACTTTGCCAATTTTTACATCGAGTTTTCCAGTTAATTGATCTTTGTACTTCTTAACAAGTGCTGCACCATCTGCATCTTGTGTAGTAACAGCGCTTACAACGCCTGTGTTAATTGTTGGAGCTGCCGCCTTCAACACATGCTGCAATGAAGAGCCCACAACTATTCCATTTTTAATACAGATTTGTGATCGTGTGTACTCAACGCCAGCGTTTCGAACTTCACCAAGCAAAACTGGTGCTTTTGCACGTCCACCTGGAATCAAAGTTGAGAATGTTTGGTGGCTGTGACCACCATAAATAACTGAAGCGCCTTTAATTTTGGCAGCAAGGTCGTTATACAAGCCCTTTGCAACGCCATCAGAGTTTTCCGACCACCCTTGGTGAATTACTACGACAACAATCTCGGCTCCAGCAGCCTTTGCTGCAACTATCGCCTTATTGACTCCTACTACGCCTGGGTCAATTTGGATCGTCTTCTTGGCTCCTGTTGCATCTTTGTAGTCGAGGTTTCCTGGGAATACCTGTTCGATTGTTTCTGGTGTGTTAGCACCAACAATTCCAACCTTAATTCCACCACGATCGATAATCGTGAATGCTTTTGCTGCTTTAGCGCCGGACTTGAGTACAGCTAGCGACTCATCACCGTAGTTAGCGACAACCCATTGAAAATCAGATGCGCCAATAACTTTTTGAACGTGAGCCAAACTTCTATCGTGCTCGTGATTTCCAAATGTTGAAGCGTCTACCTTTATTAAATTCATTGATTCAATGGTTGGCATCTCTTCAAACTCTGTTGAGATTGGAGGTGCTGCTCCGATGTTATCTCCAGATGAAACTGTGATTGTTGCCGCAGCAGTCTTGCGGTCTGCAGCAAAATTACTTGCTAGAAGTGCTGTTCCAAAAGAGCTTCCCACTTCAATAGCTCCGTGCAGATCGCTAAATTGCAATAACTGCACTACGCGGTTGCTTGGAGATGCAACTGTCGCTAACTGGGTTGCCGTGAAAGTCTGCTTCGACATTCCTGGCTTTGAAAAACCATAAGCATTAACTGCTTGGACAAATGGAGTTCCCGCTGGTTGTCCAACAACAACTGGCATTGTTACAAGTGAGTGATAGCTTGCAGGGACGAAGATCGGGCATGAGCCCGCACCAGCTGAAACAACATAACCAGTTACTTCTGGTGTTACATCAGTCGCTCGCTTCCATTTAACAACAACTCCACGTGCACCTATATAAGAGGTGACATCGGTTGGGGCATTTGGCAGTGAATATGTCGCAGCTTGTGCTGCAGGAATTAGTAGGGAGATTAATAGAGTGATGGCTGTGGCGAGTGCGCCAAAGCCGGTAAATTTTCTTGATAAAAGGGTTTGATTCATGGCGCTATCTAAGCATTACTTAATTTCGTTGAAGTGTTTTTTAGGTAACGAGATGATTACTGTAGGGTGAAAAAGGTCACGACAATCCCAACTTCAAAAGCTCATCGCGCCTAATACTCTTAACCCGAGGTTTACCCTTTGACTCACCGGCAGCCACCTCGGCCTCATTTATTTTCTGCCAAGCCCTTTGATCAACAACTACCTGGTTGGTCAACAGATCTGAAATATCCCCAGCGTTCTTTGGTGATTTCATGTCGTTGATAATTAACTCAACAACTGCTGCAGCATCTGATTTATTAGTACCAATAACACCTGACGGGCCGCGTTTTGCCCAACCAACTACATAGAGATTCTCTTTCACTCGACCACCGGTATTAACAACTTTTCCATTCTCATATGGCACGCCATTAATGCTGGCTGCTTGATAGCCGATAGCGATAATAACTAGACCACATTTAATCGTGACATCACCTTTAGGGGTTGAATAGAGGACGCCTTCAACGCGCTCTGTGCCCAGGATTTGCTTAGGTGTGTGCTGGAAAAGAAAATGCATGGTGCGCTCATGTTCACTCTTTTGAGATTCAGCGATCAAAAGCATTGCATCTAGGTTGCTTTTCACATCTTTTTCAGGTTCTGCCCCTGCCCGCACAATCGCAGCATCTATATCGCTTTTGTTAATGGCAACATTGGTGTGTTCGAGCTTTGGCAGTTCTCTTAGTTCAGGGGAAGTAAAAGCTGCATGTTCTGGACCACGGCGAGCGCTGATATAAACATCGCGCACAGCGCTAGTTTTAAAGACTGCAATTGCATGATC
The DNA here is from genome assembly GCA_014190155.1 of Actinomycetes bacterium. Lineage (GTDB taxonomy): Bacteria > Actinomycetota > Actinomycetes > Nanopelagicales > Nanopelagicaceae > UBA7398. Next base: position 140,851 of record BJFY01000004.1, read on the forward strand.
TGCTGTGTCGGTTGGATCTAACTTACTTGGTTCGAGCGCCAACATACGTGCAACATCTATTGCAACATTGCCTGCGCCAATTACAACCGCAGTGTCACAATCCAATGGAACATTTACCTCTACATAATCTGGATGTGCGTTATACCAAGGCACAAAGTCTGCTGCTGAAATAGATCCTGGCAAATCTTCGCCTGGTATGCCTAATGTTTTACCTAACGAAGAACCCGTGGCAATAATGACGGCGTCATACTTTTCTTGTAGTTGAGCAACAGAAATATCAGTTCCAATTTCAACATTTGCAAATAATCTAAAGGTTTTGTGGGACGCGATCTTTTCAAATACCTTTGAAACGGTCTTAATTTTTGGATGATCAGGTGCAACACCACTACGAACCAAGCCCCATGGTGTTGGAAGGCGCTCAATCATGTCAATTGAAAACTTTAAATCTTCTGTCTCCACATTTTGGAGAGCTTGCGCGGCGAAATAACCTGCAGGTCCTGCGCCAACAATTGCGATTGTATATGCGGCCATGAGCCAATTCTATTGATATCCCTCTTAGGCGGACGCCATAAAAACCTGAAATTACAACTTTCTAACTCAAAACTCCTGTGCCAAATTTCAGATTTCTCATTTGTTTAAATGGTAAGCAGTAAGAGCATTCTGATTGCCGATCGCTTTTACTACTGCTAACGCATCACTTGCTGACCAATCTCCGCGTGAAACAAAAGTATCGAGAACTTCGCCGAGCCCACGGCGGAATAGAAGCGCTCCTAAAAAAGTTAGTTCTGAGAGCCCCCAGGCATCCGAAGAAAAAAGAATTTTTTTAAAGGGAGCCAACTCAAGAGATTCCGCGATGATTTCCCGAGAGCGTGCGCCAGAGTAATTAATTGCTAAGCCCACATCAAGGAAAACATTATCGAACATTTGCGCCAGATAACCAGCGTTCCTTTGAAAGGGATAAGTGTGAAGCAGAAGTACATTAATTTTCTTCTTTTCTAATTCTCGTATCAACCCTGTCATTAAAAGCGGATCACATCGATCGAGATTTAAATCTGGATCACCGTAGCCTATATGGAATTGAATTGGTAAATTTTGATCAACACCTGCCCAAATAAGGAAACGTAAAAGAATTGGATCATCAACTCTAGCCTTTCCACTTTTCTCTACCTCTTTGAGCCACTTTGTAGCGGCAGAAATTACATCTATGTCACTAGGACGTGAAGGCTCAACATCGAGGCCGGTACGGTAAGCCAAAATAGATTTTAATCCAATAGCATCTTTAGAAACTTCTGCTAACCGCTTCTGAAAGGCGCTAATAAAATTTATTGGTTCGACACCGTCCAACGCTAATTGTTCTACGACTGTTTCTAATCTAATTATTTCATCGACTTTAGCTCCTGATAGTTTTGCCATTCCAGCTGGGTTGTGAATCTCATCGCCGCGGTATCCAGTTTCAATAAAATAGTGACCAATCCCGCTTGTCCTAAGAAAACGACTATTTACTTCATCGGCACCTAATGAAATTCGGCGAGCAAAATAATCTTTAGGCGTTACATGCGGTTCTAAATCAAGCACAGGAGCACACCAACGTCTAGTTGCGTAGCCAACTTGTGAAAACATTGCATCCTCAAGTGATGCTGGTTGTCGATCTGACTCTGTCATCATGCCTGCAAAAAAATCAACGCTTGGATTTTCTCTTACAACTCCGTGGACGTGATGATCGATTAAGGGAAAATCTACAAGTGCTTCAGTAGCGGGGCCGGTTGGGAGTTGCCGCCAATCAATAGACATTTGCATACCTTTCGCATTTTTCT
>BJFY01000005.1 GCA_014190155.1 Actinomycetes bacterium
GGCGATGAAGGTGGCTTCGCGCCAAACCTAGATAGCAATCGTGCGGCGCTAGATTTAATTTTAGAAGCTATTGAAAAAGCGGGCTTTAAGCCAGGTAAAGATATTGCGCTAGCTATGGATGTCGCCGCCACCGAATTTCATAGCGATGGCAAATACGCATTCGAAGGTAAGAAATTATCGGCGGCAGAGATGATTACTTACTACAAAGGCTTAGTTGGTTCTTATCCACTAGTGTCTATCGAAGACCCACTTTCTGAAGATGATTGGGATGGATGGGCCGATATTACGAGGGAACTCGGTAGTCGAGTACAGATAGTTGGTGATGATTTATTTGTGACAAATCCACTCCGACTTGCGCGTGGAATTGCCGCAGATACCGCAAATGCGCTTTTAGTGAAAGTAAATCAAATCGGGACTCTTACTGAAACGCTAGATGCAGTCGCAATGGCGCATCGTGCTGGGTATCGCACCATGATGAGCCATCGATCTGGTGAAACTGAAGACACCACAATTGCAGATTTAGCGGTCGCAGCAGAATGTGGTCAAATTAAAACGGGTGCACCAGCTCGTAGCGAGCGAGTTGCTAAATACAATCAATTACTTCGCATCGAAGCAGAACTTGGCGAAAGTGCTCGTTACGACGGGCGCGGCGCATTTCCGCGATTCTCTAATTAAGAATTAACCTTTTGTTATGAAGAAGCAACGGTTAAAACGGCCGCATTTAGTTCTCGGATCGTTCCTGACCGAAAAAGGAATTTCGGGGCGTCTTCTTGTTCTCTTCTTGGTCGTATTTGTGATGGCAATAACGCTAGCGCCACCTACCCAACATTATTTTGCACAGCGCGCCCAAATTAGTGCGTTGCAAGCAGATGTTTCAGATAACCAGAAGAAATTGAGTGATGCGCTAGCGGAATTACAACTATGGCGCGATCCCAATTACGTTAAATCTCAAGCCCGCGAGCGATTACATTTTGTGATGCCGGGCGAACGCCAATACATAGTGATTGGTACTAATCAATCAGTATCAACTGATGCAAATACTGCAGCTCCGGTAAGCGAAAAATTCCCTATCGGAGTTCCTTGGTATTCCCGCGTTATCTCTTCGATAACTTCGGTAGGAGCTACAAATCCGTGAGTGCTAAACCGACTCAAAGTGATTTAGATGCCGTAGAAATACAACTACAGCGAACCCCTAGAGATGTGCATGGCATCGCACATAGATGCGATTGCGGATCTCCAGATGTTGTAGAAACTCCACCTCGACTAAGCGATGGCACCCCATTTCCAACTTTTTTTTACGCGACTTGTCCAAAATTGACCAGCGCAATTTCCACATTGGAATCAAGCGGTCTGATGGCAGAAATGAACGCACGGCTAGAGAGCGATCCCAAACTATCTGGAGAATATGCGGCAGCACATCTAGATTATTTAGCAGCTAGGGCAGCGTTAGGAATAGAAGTTCCAGAGTTAGCAGATATTTCTGCGGGCGGGATGCCGGAACGGGTCAAATGTTTGCACTCGTTAATTGCGCATTCACTTGCTGCAGGACTTGGCGTTAATCCACTTGGTGATGAAGCGTTAGCAAAGTTACCTAAATGGTGGCTTGACGGAACTTGTATTGAAGCTGCTACAAAATGAGTCGAGTAGCTGCAATCGATTGTGGCACCAATTCAATCCGCCTACTAATTGCTGATATTAATAATGGAAACTTTCGCGAAGTTGTGCGCGCCATGGATATTGTCCGACTTGGACAAGGCGTTGATAAAACAAAATCCTTCCATCCAGATGCGATTGCGCGCACGCTTGCCGCAGTAGAAAAATACGCAAAACAAATTACCTCAAAAGGTGTCGAAAAAATTCGCTTCTGTGCCACCAGCGCAACCCGCGACGCCACCAACCGCGATTTATTTATTGATGGCGTTGAATCAATTCTTGGAATCAAACCAGAAGTAATTCCGGGCGAAGAAGAAGCTGCGCTCTCATTTCTAGGTGCCACCAAAGAGCTTGCACTTTCCCATGGCCCATTCCTAGTTGTAGATATCGGTGGCGGATCAACCGAATTTGTGTATGGAACTGAAAAAGTTGAGTTTGCTAAAAGTGTAAATATCGGATGCGTACGAATGTCCGAGCGACATTTCACATCAGCGCCGCCAACCCCAGGTTCAATTGTTGAAGCCATCAGCGATATTGATGAAGCAATTGCTATAGCCGCAAAAGCAGTACCAATCGCTGATGCTAAGACCTTAATCGCAGTCGCTGGCACTGCCACCACCGTGGCTGCGGCAGCCTTAGATCTAGATAGTTACGATCGTTATGCAATCCACTTATCTCGAATTAGCGCAGAAAAAACGTTCACAGTTGCAAAACGATTTCAAGGAATGGAGCGAAGTGAAATTGAAAACCTTGGCTACATGCATTCTGGTCGGGTAGATGTAATCGCAGCTGGTTCCTTAGTACTCGCCCGAACCATGCTCGCAACTGGAGCAAAGGAATTCGTGGCATCCGAATCCGACATACTCGATGGCATGGCGTGGTCGATTAGTTAAAATGGCTAAAGATCCAACAAAAATCAAATCTTTAACAGAGCTTGATAAAGCAATCACTAGTTGCAAGCTCTGCCCACGGCTCGTGGATTGGCGCGAAGAGGTAGCAATTACCAAACGTAAATCTTATGAAACCGAAAAATATTGGGGGAAACCAATTCCCGGATTTGGTTCTGATAAAGCTTCGCTTCTCATTGTGGGACTAGCTCCTGGAGCGCATGGTGCAAACCGAACTGGCCGAATCTTTACCGGAGATCGTTCTGGTGATTGGTTATTTGGTTCGCTCTATCGAAATGGTTTAGCAAAAATTGCAATTAGTGTTGACCGTAACGATGGTCAAGAACTTCCAAGTTCACGGATCGCATGTGCAGTGAGATGCGCGCCGCCCGATAACAAACCAAGCACTGAAGAGAAAGCAATCTGTGCGCCTTGGCTGCATCGCGAAATGGAATTACTTTTTCCAACCTTAAAATCAATCCTGGTGCTGGGTAACTTTGCTTGGGGTGCGACCATTTCAGCTCTAACCGCCCTAGGTGAGACGATGCCAAAACCCAGACCAAAATTCAGCCATGGCGCTAACTTCAAATTCAAAGGAAAAGATGGTGCCACTCGTTTAGTAATAGCTAGTTACCACCCGAGCCAACAAAATACATTTACTGGAAAGTTAACGGAAAAGCAGTTGGATTTGGTGATAAAAAAAGCAGGTAGATTTGCCCAGTTAGGTACGCCCTCGTAGCCCAATGGCAGAGGCAGAGGACTTAAAATCCTCCAAGTGTCGGTTCGACCCCGACCGAGGGCACTCTCAGGAAAAAGCCTTAATATATGGGCTCCACCAACCGAAAGGGAAGCAATGCAAAGTTCAAACCCTGTTTTAGGACGGGCTTTTAACCAACGCGGCTATGCCGCAATGGGTACAACTACGGCTGACGATGTTTCTGCTGATCAACTAGAGAAAACATTTAATGCACCAGCTGCATCTTCAATGCGCACTGGTCGGATGACAATTGATGATGTCATTACTCGTACTGGAATTTTGTTTGCAGTACTAGCCGCCGTTGGCGCAGTTGCTTGGACTTCTAATCTTGGCGGCGGAGCGTTAATGCTCGGTTTCTTTGGTGGCTTCATTCTTGCAATGGTTATTTCATTTGGAAAAACAGTTCGCCCACCACTAATCATTGCTTATGCTGCTCTAGAAGGTTTAGCACTTGGCGTAATTAGCAATATTTACAATCAAATTTATAGTGGAATTGTGGTGCAAGCAATTGTGGCAACGCTCGCCGCATTTACCGGAGTGCTATTTGCATATAAGAGTGGCCGAGTACGGGCTACCCCAAAATTCCAGCGCGCACTTATAGGCGCTGTAATCGGATATTTAATTCTCGGTGTTGCAAGTTTAATTGGTGGCGCATTCTTTAACTTAGGTAATGGCATGGGACTTTACGGTCTTAGTTCCGTTGGACCACTACTTGCAATTGCCGGCGTTGCACTCGCAAGTTTCTTCTTAGTGCTGGATTTCGATCAGATTGAAAAAGGAATCAAAGCTGGCGCACCAGTCGAACAATCTTGGATCGCAGGCTTTGGCTTGATGGTCACAATTGTCTGGCTATATTTAGAAGTTTTACGCTTGATCTCGATCTTGCGTCGCGACTAAATTTCTAGTTTCAGGTAAGCGGGCTGCAAGCAGTATCGCAATTGAAAAAGCAAAAGCTGTTGTGGCAAAGGCGGTGCGATAGGAAGAGATATCGGAGATATACCCGAGCAAAATTGGTCCGACCATCATTCCCGCATCGCCAGCCATCTGAAATACCGCAATAACCTTTCCGCTACGCCCTTTAATTACATCTCCTACTAAAGCTGCACCGGTACCACCAAATGCGCCACCTAGGCCAAAGAAAAGCATGGCCAGCATGAACATCCAAGTTGTAGTGGCAAAGATTAAAAAGCCCAAGCCAATTGAGATCATTGTGAAACCGATAAGCAACGCAGCTCGTCTACCTGAATTATCAGAGAATCGGCCAGCGCGAATTAAAATTAAACCTTGCGCAAGTGCGCTTAACGTAAAACCAAATCCAACGATTGTTGTTGTGCCATGCAATTCCTCAGTTACAAATAGTGGAAGTATTGACGAGCGAACCCCAAATAAAACCCAGGTTGATAAGAAAGTCATAATCAAGGCATATCGGAATGGTCGAATTTTAAGCGCTTCAAATATTTTAGTTGTTGGCTGGGAATCATCGTTTTCGGTTTTAGTGCCGAAACGTGCTTCATGTAAATAAAATAAACCGATTGAACCAGCGATTGAGAGTGTTACCGCATAGATAAAAAATGGTGCGCGTGGTGAGAAAGCAATTAATGCGCCACCGAAAGCTGGACCAGCAATGCTGCCAACTAAAAAACCACCATTGAATACTGATTGGGCACGAGCACGTTGGCTATCGCTAGCAACTCGCAAAATAAGTGAACCCGATGCAACTGAAAACATTGATGAGCCTAAACCGCCAGCCGCGCGTAAGAAGAGTAATTGCTCGTAACTCTGTGCTAATCCAGAGAGAAAAACAAAGAAAGCGACCATAAATAAGCCACTTCCAAGCGTTAAACGCTCACCGAATCGATCTACTAATTTTCCAGAAATTAAACCAGAAGCTAATCGAGTAATAGCAAACATCGAAACTACTAAACCAATAGCAGCGTTGCTTACGCCAAAAGATTTAGCAAAGATTGGAATGGCTGGAATTATTAAGCCAAAACCAAGTGCAACAAAAAACGAGACGGCAGTAACGACCGCTACTTCTTTAGGTAGGTCGGCAAACGGTGATTTAAAACGTTTAATTAGCCGAGCGCCTCTCCGGCTGCTTCATGTTTTGCAGTTGCATGATCCGCACCACTTTGTAGCGGTTTTTCTCTCAGAAATAACGAGAAGAGGAATCCAACCAACATGATTGGCGCAGCAGATAGGAAAACCACATGGAAAGCGTTGCTAAATCCGGTTAGTACCACGTTCTGTACCTCGATTGGAAGTTTGACTAAACCAGCCGTATTACTTGTTAGTCCAGCAATCTGAGTTTTATCTACGCCAGCCATCAGAGTTGGATTGGTAGTAGCTAAGTCAGCGAAGCCAGTTGCGAGGTTATGAGAAACCCGGTTATTTAATATTGTGCCAAATATCGCAGTTCCGAATGCGCCACCAAGACTTCTAAAGAAAGTATTTGAACTAGTAGCGATACCTAAATCTTTGAAATCTACGGCGTTCTGCAATGCGATTACCAAAGTCTGCATTGAAAGACCGAGGCCACCACCAACGATGATTGCATAGATTGATACTTCCCAATAAGGAGTATCAATATCCAAACGGCTCATCAGCAATAATCCAATAGTCATCAACAGCGTTCCCAATACTGGGAATTTCTTATATTTTCCAGTGGAAGAAATCAATTTACCGCTAGTAATAGTCATTGAGACGATACCGAGCATTAATGGGATTAGTTTAAGACCCGAGGATGTTGCGCTATTTTTCTGAATAACTTGTAGGTAGAGCGGCAACATAACGATCGCACCAAACATTCCAGCACCGACGATAAATCCAAGTACAGAAGTTAACGAGAACGTGTGATTCTTAAAGAGATATAGCGGCAAAATTGGTTCTACGGCTTTGCTTTCCCAGAACAAGAAAACCACGGCAAATAAAAGGCCACCTAGAAGGAAAATTAAAGTTTTCGGATCAGTCCAACCATTTTCTGGACCATAAACAGAAACTCCAAGCAGGATGGCGACCACACTAATAACCATCAAAAGTGCGCCCAGATAATCGATATTGTGATCACGCTTAACTTTAGGGATATGCAAAACAATGGATGTAACCACCATTGCAAGAATTCCAAATGGAATGTTTATGTAGAAAATCCATCGCCAGCCAGTAACGCCTAGAATTGTTCCGTGATCCGAAAAGAAACCACCAAGCAATGGACCGGCGACTGATGCAAGACCCCAAACTGCGCCAAAGTAACCTTGATACTTTCCGCGTTCACGTGGTGAAACTATGTCACCAATAATTACGAAGGTAAGACCCATTAATCCGCCGGCACCTAAACCTTGCAGTGCGCGAGTGGCAATTAGTTGAGTCATGTTCTGTGACATTCCGGCGAGGAGTGACCCAATCAGGAATGTAACGATTGCAAATTGATAAACTGGACGCCGACCGTAAAGATCGGAAATTTTTCCGTAAAGTGGTGTTGATGCGGTTGAGGTTAATAGGTAAGCAGTTACAACCCAGGAGTAATGATTTAGCCCACTGAAATCTTCAACGATTCGCTTGAGAGCGGTAGATACGATGGTCTGATCAAGAGCGGCAAGTAACATGCCAGTCATAAGTCCGCTAAGGACAACCATGATTTCTTTATGAGTAAGTGGACCAGGCGCTTTAGACATAGATACCTTTCACTACGGGCAAAATGGGCTTTGCAATAATCTTTGAACTTTCAACTACTAGCCTACTATGCGAGCGACTATAATTTTGCATGAAGTGATTGATTACAACGAAAGTGATGTGAATGAAGAGCATTGTTGCGCAGGATTTGCTTAAGACTTATAACAAAGGAGCTATACGCGCGCTTGATCGCTTAAGTCTTGATGTGGAAGAAGGCACCGTACTTGGTGTTTTAGGGCCAAACGGTGCGGGTAAAACCACAACAGTTCGAATACTTGCGACCTTGCTCACCCCTGATTCTGGCAGCGCCAATGTTGCTGGCATTGATGTAATTAAACACCCCGACAAGGTCCGCGAAATTATTGGACTGTCTGGCCAATATGCAGCTGTCGATGAAACATTAACTGGTTGGGACAACTTAGTAATGTTCGGTCGGCTTTATCATTTAGGTAAAGCGGCCTCGATAAAACGTGCTGAAGAATTGTTAGAGAGATTTTCCTTAACTGAAAGCGCACGCCGTCCAATTAAAACTTATTCAGGTGGCATGCGGCGGAGATTAGATTTAGCAGCGTCATTAATTGTGAAACCAAAAGTTTTATTTTTAGATGAACCAACAACTGGATTAGATCCGCGCGGTCGCTTGGAGATGTGGGGCGTTATTGAAGAGTTAGTAAAAGATGGTGTAACGCTATTGCTTACCACTCAATATTTAGATGAAGCCGATCAATTAGCCGATGACATCGCTGTTATCGACCATGGCAAAGTTATTGCGCGCGGCTCTTCCGATCAATTAAAGCGTGAAGTTGGTGGCGAACGATTAGAAGTTGTGGTCGAGCAAGCACATGTTGCGCCAACTATGGCTATCGTTGCAAAAGTCAGCGGTACAAAAGCATCCTTTGATGAAGGGTTACGCAAAATTTCAGCTCCAGTTACCACGGGGGCGGGAGCATTAATTGAAGTTCTGCGGGCGCTAGATGGCGCAGGAATTCATCCACTAGATGTGGCCCTTAAGCGGCCATCGTTAGATGATGTGTTTATGGCACTGACCGGCCACGTAGCTGAAGTCGAAGAAGTACCGACTGGTGGCAAGAAGAAGCGAAAGGGTGGAAATCGTTAATGCATGCTCTAACTGATGCACTCGTAATTACCAAGCGCCAATTGTTGCAACTTGCTCGAGTGCCCGAAGTATTAATTTTCTCAACGATTCAACCCGTGATGTTTGTTTTACTATTTAGATATGTATTCGGTGGTTCGATAGAGACCGGTCAACCCGGCGGTTATGTCCAACTCTTAATGCCTGGAATTTTCGTTCAGACCACTGCATTTACGCTTGCGGCTACCGCTTCTGGACTAGCTGAAGATATGCAAAAAGGTTTGATTGATCGGTTCCGTTCCCTTCCGATTGCGCGCTCTGCTTTAGTTTTTGGCCGAACTCTGGGTGATGGATTATTAAACATTTTAGTATTAGCCGTAATGGGGTTAGCTGGTTATCTTGTTGGCTGGCGACCAACATCTGGGATCTTGAAAATTTCGCTAGCTTTCTTATTCCTACTTGCATTTGGATATGCACTTTCGTGGGTTGGAATTTTTGCTGGCTTAGCAGCACGTGATGCGCGAGTGGTGCAGAATGTGAGCTTCTTAGTTACCTTTCCGATGACTTTCTTATCAAATGCCTTTGCTCCGACCACCGGGATGCCAAAACCGTTGCAATATGTGGCCGAGTGGAATCCAGTTTCAACCATGGTTGCCGCTTGCCGCCAATTGTTTGGACTTGAGAATAAATTTGGCGCTACCGCTGGTTCATTCCCAAGCGAGAATCCGCTGACCATGTCCTTGATTTATATGGCAATTATCTTGGTTATTTTTGTACCGCTAAGCGTTCGGAAATATACAAATAAAGTTACTAAATAATTAGGCGTAGGACTCAGCTTCTAAAATCGCAACCGTAATTGCTTTGCCGTTTGGTGCGGTGTAGGTGACGGTTTGGCCAACTTTCACGCCCATAACTGCCGACCCAAGTGGTGATTTTTCGCTATAAACATCGAGATCGCCAGAACTAATTTCGCGGGAACCTAAGAGAAATTGCATCTGATCGCCGCCGATATCTACCGTGACTTTCATACCGAAACCAACCACGCCCGATTCACCAGCAGGCGGCTCCCCGATGTGCGCATGTTCCAACATATGTTTAAGTTGGCGAATTCGGGCTTCGATTTTTCCTTGTTCATCTTTCGCGGCGTGATAGCCACCGTTCTCTTTCAAATCGCCTTCTTGGCGCGCTGCTTCTATCTTTTTAATGATTTCGGAGCGGCCTTCATTTTCCAGGTACGCCAATTCAGCGGATAACCGATCCGCTGCTTCTTGGGTCAACCAAGTATTGGTCTCCGGTGTCGTAGCCATAAGGGAGTACGGTACTTAATTAATCACGTAGTTGCACATCTGATGACAGCCGCATTAACTGGAATTGAGCGTGCCAGAACCCGAGTTTTGCGGGTACTTACCGAAGTGGTTGTAGCTGGGATTTGATCGGCAAATTCACCGACGATGTTCTTATCAATATCGCGAGCCACTAGCGTGCAAGTAATTGGAACCATTGGATTTCGTCGCTTAACTTCATAGGTAATGTCGATTGATGGGGTTGTGGAAGTTGGATCACTTTCAAAAGAAATTAACGTATAACGAATTTCTGGCAGTGAATGGTGGGTAGCCGACCAAATTAACCACGGAAGGCCAAGCGCTAACGCAATGATTGCGGGAACCTTCCAATTTAATTGGCGCGCGTTTCCATATCTCTGATTTAAATGCACAATTTCAGCGTCGGAAAAATTGCGATTGGGAAAGCGTTCGCGCCATCGCCCAGCCGTTTCCATAGGTGTTGAACTATTGCCTGACATGGGATGATTCTTTCATGGATGAAGCAACCGTAAACCCAGGCACCGCCGGATCGATAACGGTTTTTGTATTGATGGTTGCGGTCTCGTTGCTACTTTGGAGTTTCTATCGCCGTTATCAAAAAATGCAGAGCCGCATGAACCCAGAAGATAAATCGAATGGTTTCGAGAGTGAATCGAAGTAAGTTTCGGAAATCAGTTTCAACGCTATCGGTAGCTACTCTATTAATTTCAATTTTTATCGGTTTAGGAATTTGGCAATTGCAACGCGCGGCAGATTTACAAGAACTACAAAAACCAGTCATTGATAAACCAGCAATTTCATTATTGGCAATCGCAAAGCCAGGTGTTGCGTTACCTGACTCTGCCCCAAACCGAATTGTTAAATTCTCCGGAAGTTATGTTGCAAGTTTGATCGCACCAAATCAATTAGGGCGGGAAAATACTCGAGAAAGTTGGGAAGTAGGGATTTTTGAACTTCCAAACACCGGGGCGATTTTAGTAGCTCGAGAAATTTCGGCTACATCGGGGCCAAGGAATCCGCTACCGAGCGAGCCAGTTGCAATCGTGGGACGGTTGATGCCACATCAAAATGAAGATCGAGCCAGATTCATCAACAAGATAAATATTCTGGCCAGGCTTGATAGCGCGTTAATTGCGGATAAGACCAAGCTCCCAATCTTCGATGGTTTTGTGATTGTGCAAAGAGAGGCGATTTCTGGGATTGAGAGCAGTTTAAATTTGATTTCATCTGAACCTGCTAGATCCACGGTGCCGGGCTATTACTGGCAACATATTTCGTATGTCGTCATATGGTGGTTGATGGCTGGGGTAGTAGTTTTTCTTCCGTTCTACCAAAAATTCAAGCAGAATGAAGATAGCGAAACCGATCTAAGGAGCAGAAATTGAGTGGTGTGCTAAAACGATTTAGGTTTATGGCGATTTTTGCAGGCGTGATGTCGCTACTTTTATGGTTTGTTGAGCTCCCAATCGTTTACATATTGAATAATGAAAATTGGGAGAGCAAGGTAAAGTGGATACCAATCATGCATGGTTATGTCTATCCCTTCTATGTTTTTACTGCGATCCATTATTCAGTCCGAGCTCGCTACGATATTAAGAAAATGATTTTCTTTATTTTGGCTGGCACTTTGCCGGTCGCATCTTTTATTGCAGAACGTCGAGCGCTTCGGGAGAGCCGCCAGAGCTAACCTATGTCTAATGCTATTAAATCCAGCATCAAATCGTTGCTCTACCCATTATATGAACGTCGGTTGGCGCGCTCCTTAGATTTTTCAAAGACCCCGCACCATGTCGGCGTAATTTTAGATGGCAATCGAAGGTGGGCAAAAGCGAATCCATCAATCGATGGCGATACCTCCTCGCGCCGTGGCCATAAAGCTGGCGCCGATAAAATTATTGAACTTCTGGATTGGTGTGAAGAGAGCAATGTAAAAGTTTTAACTTTATGGCTGCTTTCCAATGACAATTTAAAGCGATCTGCCGAAGAGTTAAAAGCTTTAATCGAAATCATCGGATCGACAGTTGATGAGTTAGGTCAGCGCGGTCGTTGGGAGATTCGCCCGGTTGGCTCACTCGAACTTCTGCCGGAAGAACTCCAAGATCGGTTGGCGGCAGTTGCCACCAAGAGCCGCGGCATCAAAGGTGTTGTCGTAAATGTGGCAATTGGTTATGGCGGCCGTAGCGAAATTGTCGATGCCGTTAAATCATTGATCACAAAAGCTGGCAAAGCTGGAAAGAGCCCAGCCGAAATTGCGAGCGAAATTTCGGTGGCAGAGGTCGGTCAATATTTATATACCGCAGGACAGCCCGACCCAGAATTGGTGATTAGAACTTCGGGAGAGCAACGCCTCGGTGGATTTCTACTTTGGCAGAGCGCTCATTCCGAGTTTTATTTCTGTGAAGCTTATTGGCCAGATTTCCGTAAAGTTGATTTCCTCCGAGCGCTTCGCTCCTACTCGCTCCGGGAACGTCGGTTAGGCGCTTAGCAAACCCTCAACTTATTGTTTAGAATTTACCTTCTGTTGGCGCGTGTCGCCAATGTCCGAAAGGTCCCAGGATTTACCTTTTACCCCATCAGCCGTTTTCAACGTTCTTTGCGTAGAAATGGATCCAACGATTACAACTGAAAAAACGATCGGTAATAATCGATCAAAAACCGCTAAAGCCATGCCCGCAAAATCAGCTAAAACTGGGCTTAAAACATATGTAATTGACACTAGCGTTTTACTTGCCGATCCATCGGCGCTCTTCCGTTTTGCGGAACATGAAGTAATTATTCCAATCGCGGTAATCGGTGAACTTGAACAGAAACGGGACCATCCAGAACTTGGCTACTTTGCCAGATCAGCACTTCGCGCACTCGATGATTTGAGAATTTCCCATGGCCGGTTAGATCAACCACTCGAAATTACCGATGAAGGTGGCACGCTTTCAGTTGAGTTAAACCATACCGATACCGCTTCACTTCCAGCTGGCTTCTATCGAGACGGTAGTAATGACACTCGAATTCTGGCGGTTGCCAGAAATTTAGCAGCCGATGGTAAGGAAGTAGTTTTAGTTACAAAAGATTTACCGCTCCGAGTCAAAGCTTCTTCAATGGGTATTTCGGCCGAGGAATATCGCGCCGAATTAGTTCCCAATACCGGTTGGACCGGAATGGAAGAAGCAACCGTCGGAGGTATCACGATTGATGCACTCTATGAAAATGAAAAGATTTCTGACCCGCTGGCAAAAGATTATCCATGCCATACCGGAATTGTCTTGCACTCCGAAAAAGGAAGTGCGCTGGTCCGAGTAACGCCAGATAAGAAATTGCAATTAGTTCGTGGCGACCGGAGCGCTTTTGGGCTTCATGGACGGAGCGCGGAACAGCGGGTTGCCCTTGATCTACTTCTCGATAACGATATTGGGATCGTCTCACTCGGCGGTCGCGCTGGAACTGGTAAATCGGCGCTCGCTCTCTGCGCTGGACTTGAAGCTGTAATGGAGAAGCGGCTCCATAAGAAGGTAATTGTTTTCCGACCGCTCTACCCAGTCGGCGGCCAAGAGTTGGGTTACTTGCCAGGTTCGGAAGGCGAAAAAATGTCGCCTTGGGCGCAAGCGGTTTTTGACACCTTGGGAGCCTTAGTTAGCGCCCAAGTTATTGAAGAGATTCTGGCCCGCGGCTTAATCGAGGTTTTACCGTTGACCCATATTCGTGGCCGATCACTTCATGACTCTTTTGTAATCGTGGATGAAGCCCAATCGCTAGAACGGGGAGTCTTGCTAACCGTGCTCTCTCGAATCGGCCAAGGTTCCCGAGTAATCCTGACCCACGATGTCGCCCAACGCGACAACCTTCGGGTCGGTCGCCATGATGGCGTAGTCGCGGTTGTGGAATCGCTAAAAGGCCATCCGCTCTTTGCGCACATCACCCTGACCCGAAGCGAGCGTTCTCAAATCGCAGCTTTAGTTACTGAAATGTTGGAAGAGCCGATCGTTTAAAAAGTAACAAATCGGACATTTCGACCGGTGGTATATCTCTCATTCGCAAAACGGGCATAACGGACTTTCCCCAACCTGACCTGCAGTTATATATATCCACAGATTTAGCTTTTCGATAAAAATTGCGCCACGCGCTCCTTTAGATTTGCCGCGACTCACCCCATTTGCCACCCTAGCGCAATCCCCGTTAGCTAAAACCTCTTAATTGAGGTTTACGGTGTTGGCGGAAACGAGCAGTAGAGAGGAAGCGATAGCGATGCGAATTTCAAGAACGCACCGACGGGCAGTCACCGTTGCGGCCTTTGCGACCCTTTCGCTGGCGATCATGGAGCCAACCTATTCCCAAGGTCCGATGTCGGTAATTATTGAACTCGCCACAGACCTCAAGAGCGCTGCCCCGGCCCATACCACCGACCTTCAAGTCGGGACCGGATCGACCGCGCTAATTGAATTTGATCCAAGCGTGATGGTTAACGCCTTTGAAATAGCCCTAGTTTCCAAACTTTCTGGCCAGCTCGAGGCCGCTCGTAATCCGCTAGGTGCCAAGACATACGCAAAGTCTTACGCGCTTGCTAATTACAACTGGGGCGATAAGCAGTACACCTGTCTAAACAAACTTTGGACGAGAGAGAGCCATTGGAACTATAAAGCTCGAAACCCGAGGAGCGGAGCGCATGGAATTGCGCAAGCTTTACCCGCAACCAAGATGGAGATTATCGCGACCGACTGGCGGACCAATCCGCTAACCCAGATTCAATGGGGGCTCCGCTATATCGAAGCGAGATACGAAACCCCATGCAAAGCCTATGCAAAATTCCAAAGGTCTCGTTACTACTAAACCCAGATTTTCTTAAGAGCGTTGATTTCTTTAAGAGCGCTTGCCGATCGAGATTGGCTTACTAGTTTCAGCAAAGAAGTCATTACCTTTGTCATCAACCACGATAAATGCTGGGAAGTTTTCAACTTCAATTTTCCAGACCGCTTCCATGTCGAGCTCCTCGAAATCTAAAACTTCAACTTTCTTGATGCAATCTTGCGCAAGTCGAGCAGCTGGTCCACCAACGGATCCAAGGTAGAAGCCGCCATTTTTCTTACACGCATCGGTAACTGCTTTCGATCGGTTTCCTTTTGCCAACATCACCATGGAGCCACCGAGAGCTTGGAATTGCTCAACATAGGAATCCATTCGACCAGCAGTGGTTGGACCAAAGGAACCGGATGCATATCCAGCTGGGGTTTTTGCGGGGCCCGCGTAATAAACCGCGTACTTTTTTAAATACTCTGGCAACGGTTTTCCCGAATCAATTAACTCTTTAATTTTTGCATGAGCTAAATCCCGAGCCACAACCAATGTGCCAGTGAGCGAAAGTCGCGTCTTTATTGGGCTTTTAGCTAAGGTCTGCAAAATCTCGGCCATCGGCTTATTTAAATCAATTGCCACAACGTTCTCATCGAGGTGCTCATCGGTAATTTCTGGCAAGAAGTGGGCTGGGTCTTGCTCGAGTTGTTCTAGAAAAATTCCATCCTTAGTTATCTTCGCTTTTGCTTGGCGGTCTGCAGAACAGGAAACCGCTATCGCTATAGGGAGCGATGCACCATGGCGAGGTAATCGAATTACGCGCACATCGTGGCAGAAATATTTACCGCCGAATTGAGCACCGATTCCTAAATTCTGGGTCAATTTGTGAACTTGCGCTTCAAGTTCAAGATCTCGAAATGCTCGACCAGTTTTAGCATCCCCCGAAGTTGGCAGTGAATCCAAATATTTAGTGCTCGCTAACTTTGCCGTTTTCACCGTGAACTCGGCGCTAGTTCCACCGATCACAATTGCTAGGTGGTAAGGCGGGCAAGCTGCCGTTCCGATCGATCGTAGTTTCTCATCGAGCCAGTTCATAAATGAAGTTGGATTTAAAACTGCTTTGGTCTCTTGATATAGGAAAGATTTATTTGCACTGCCGCCACCTTTAGCAATAAAGAGGAAGTTGTATTCATCTGGATGTTCACTATCGGAGTAAATCTCGATTTGGGCTGGCAAATTATTACCAGTGTTCTTCTCTTCCCAGGTTGTGACCGGGGCTAACTGGGAATAACGAAGATTTAATTTGGTGAAAGCGTCATAGACCCCGCGCGAGATACTCGCTTCATCACGGCTTTCGGTCAAAACATGCTGCCCTTTCTTACCCATCACGATTGCAGTCCCAGTGTCTTGGCACATCGGCAATATTCCACCGGCTGCAATATTGGCGTTTTTCAATAGATCTAACGCGACAAATCGATCGTTTGGCGAACTCTCTGGATCGCTCAAGATATCGGCGAGCTGCTGTAGATGCTCACCGCGTAAGTAATGGGAAATATCGTGAATGGCTATTTCAGTTAATTTCGAAATTGCATCCGCAGAAACTTTTAAAAATTCTCGACCATCTCCGTTAAAAGTTGCGATACCTTCTTTTGAAATCAGCCGATACTTTGTCGTGTCTGGGCCCACTGGTAGCAAATCCTCGTAACTAAATTTTGGCATTTACTTATCTTCCGCTGGTTTCGCCGCTTCCAATTTCTTCCGGGCGCCATCTAGCCATTCCTGACAGATCAAAGCCAACTCTTCGCCACGTTCCCAGAGCTTTAGTGAGTCTTCTAAACCGACTCCGCCAGCCTCCAATGTTGCTACTACTTTTGATAGCTCGTCCCGAGCTTCTTCATAAGATAGTTTCGCAGCGGCCATGTTCGTAATCTACTCCTTTAATCTTGCGCGGTTAATAACTAATTCTTGCTCTCGCCTGTAGCTGTCGCCAACGCCACACCATCAGCGAGCCTTAGTTCTAGCCCATCACCTTTTACTAAATCTTTTGCAGCCCGAATGATTGAACCATCAGGTTTTTGCACAACTGCGTAACCACGATCCAAAGTTGCTTGGGGAGAGAGCGTTCGAACTCGAGCCGCAAATTGGGTGATCTCAGATTTACCATGCGAAATAGCGTTATCCATACTTCGCCAACCACGAACCCTAATTCCTTTAATAATCTCTTCCCTATAAGTCACCATAATCATCGGTTCCCGCATTACCGGGCGTTGCATTAAGCCAGCAATTTTCGTCATTTCCAGCACTACTAAATCATTTATTCGACGATCTGCGCGATCGCGCAAGTTTGAAATTTTGGTGAGCTCCTCATTCATATCCGGCACAACTTTTTTACCGGCATCGGTCGGAGTTGAAGCACGCCAATCAGCTACTAAATCTAGGAGCGGTGAATCTTTCTCATGACCGATCGCGCTCACGATTGGAGTTTTTGCATTAGCAACTAAGCGAAGTAAGGATTCATCTGAAAATGGCAGTAAATCTTCAAAATTTCCGCCGCCCCGGGTAATGATGATTACATCCACGTTTGGATCGGCATCTAATTCCAAGAGCGCTTCCGAAACTTCGCTAACGGCTGCAGCGCTTGCTACCGCGACTTCGCGAATTTCAAATTGGACTGACGGCCATCGACGTTTTGCATTTTCGACCACATCTTTTCCAGCATCGCTATTTCGGCCGCAGATCAGACCAACTTTATTTGGCAGAAACGGGAGTGGAAGTTTTCGTGATTCATCAAATAAACCTTCAAGAGCCAGCTTATTTTTCAACGCTTCAAGTCGAGCAAGCAACTCACCTTCGCCAACCTTACGAAGTTCATTCACTTGGAATGCGAGCGAACCATTTTTACTCCACCATTGCGGTTTAGAGCGAATCACAATTCGGGCATTCTGTTCTAGCGGTGCAACCAAATCAAAAACATTTTTAAAACATTTAATTGAAATGCTCATATCTGCACTGGTATCACGTAATCGCATAAAAATAGTGGGCGAACCCGGCCGCACATTAATTTCAGATAATTCACCTTCAATCCAGAGCTCGGGGAGATCATCGATAATCTGCCCAATCCGCTCAGTCACGTAACGAACCGATACTGGCTTGATTTCCGGAGCGTCAGACATGGCGTGATTCTATTAGGATGCACACATGGCAAAACGGGTCCTATTAGCAGCGCCGCGTGGATATTGCGCAGGCGTTGATCGGGCCGTAATTACCGTTGAGAAAGCGCTCGATTTATATGGCGCTCCGGTTTATGTCCGAAAACAAATTGTCCATAACAAGCATGTGGTGGAAACTCTAGAAAAACGCGGCGCAATATTTGTCGATGAAACTAATGAAGTTCCAGAAGGCGCAATTGTGGTCTTCTCGGCACATGGGGTTTCGCCTAAAGTTCATGAAGAGGCCGCAACTCGTAACCTAAAAACTATCGATGCAACTTGTCCGCTAGTTACCAAAGTTCACCACGAAGCAAGGCGCTTTGCTGCAGAAGATTTACAAATTCTTCTAATCGGCCATGCTGGGCATGAAGAGGTAGAAGGTACGGCTGGTGAAGCTCCAGACCATATGCAAATTGTTGATGGTTTAGAAGGTGCTCGCACCGTTGCGATTGATCCAAATAAAAAAGTAGCTTGGCTTTCCCAAACTACCTTAAGCGTTGATGAGACTTTAGAAACGGTCGCAATTTTGAAAAACCGCTTTCCGAATTTGATGGATCCGCCAAGTGATGACATCTGTTATGCAACCCAAAATCGTCAAGTTGCAATCAAGCAGATTGCTGCAGGGGCGGATTTGGTGCTTGTAGTTGGATCTACTAATTCTTCTAATTCGGTCCGCCTAGTTGAAGTTGCCCTTGAATATGGCGCTAAAGCTTCGTACTTAATTGATTATGCAGCTGAAGTAAAAGATGAATGGTTTGTTGGCGTAGAAACCATCGGAGTAAGTAGCGGCGCATCCGTCCCAGAAATCTTAGTTACCGACTTATTAATTGACTTGAAGGCCCGCGGTTATGGCGACGTTGAGACGGTAACCGCAATGGAAGAGCACTTACTTTTTGCGATTCCACCTGAGCTTAGAAAAGACTTACGCACCGCTGGTAAGTGAGCTTTGCCGCTTCTTTGTAATGTAAAATCCCCAACCAACTAACGCGCCCGTAATTAGAAACGGCGCCACGCTGGCTAAACCGGTAACTAGATCCACGCCGATTCTAGAAATTCGAAGTGAAGAGCCACCGACAGTTGGCATTAAAAAGAAGATCGCTACCGCGAACGCAATTGGGGGATTAACAATTGCGGGATAGAGCGTGCCTGGGCGACCAAGCTTGATGCCACCGAAGTAGGAAAGCCAGATAGCAATTCCGGTAAGTGCTCCAACATTGGAGCGGAAGAAAATTTCCACCATCGCCCAAAATCCAATAAAAACGAATTGCAGGATTACAACACCGGGCGCAGTAAGACCCGCACCTTGGATTGGATTTTTCAGTTCTAGCTTCGGCAAGTTAGTTGTCATCGGGTTCTCCCTCTTCAATTTCCTCTACATCAATAAAGTCATCGAGCGAAGTTTGGCCACCGCTCTTTAGATCTCTAACGCTATCGGTAATCTCTGGAATCGCTTTTAAAGATTTCGGGTCGCCACCGCTAATTTTCATTATCTGTTTGGCTGGATTAACCACGGTAGTTTCAGCGGTTGGAACCATATCGTTATAAGCCTTAACGGTGCTCTTTAATCGTTCGCCTACCGTTACAAGTTTAGAGTGGAGCGCTGAAACATTCTTCAAGAACTTTCCAGCTAACTCTTGAATTTCATTGGCATTAGTTGCGATTTTATTCTTACTGAAAACAAAGCCAACCGTGCGCAATAACGCCATCATTGTGGTTGGGGTCGCGATGGTTACCCCCTTTTCAAAAGCTTTATCTAGCAATCGTTTATCGATTCGGAGCGCTTCACTTAAGATGGTTTCAAATGGCGCAAAGAGAACCACGAAATCTGGCGAAGCTTCATGTTTATGGTAATCGCGTTTTGCGAGCGCAGTGACGTGCTTTAATAAATCATCAGTATGTTGTTGTAATAACGTTTCGCGCTCTGCCATATCTTCAGTATTAAATGCATCTAAGAAGCGATCGAATGGAAACTTTGAATCGATAAAGAGCACGCTGCCACCAGGCATCTTGATAGTTACATCTGGAATACCTGCAGAGTCACTTCCAACTACCGCTTTCTGACGTTCGAATTCAATTCCTTCGCGCAAGCCCGCCATCTCTAAAAGAAGTTCTAATTGCGCTTCGCCAAATTTTCCACGCGTTTGCGTATTGGAGAGCGCCCCTGCAATTTTTGTAGTTTCATCAAGTAATAACTTATTGGCATCACCCATATTTTTAATTTGGCTCTTTAAGTCGGATTCCGCAGTTGATCGGCGACGATCCGCATCTATTGCTTGGCTAGCTAAAGTTTCAACGCTCTTTTTCATCGCATCAAGTTCAGTAGTTAAGCGAGTGGAATCGCTCTGATTACTTTGCATCGTCGCAATTTGATCTTGCAACGCTTTAGTTGCGCCACGGGAATTCGCTCGTGAAATCGCAAAGGCACCAGTAGCGCCAATGGCTAACCCGATGAGTAAGCCGATGGCAAGGAATATCGCACTGTTCATGCGCCTATCGTGGCAGGAAGCACCGACAATCACGCGTAGGCTCTACCCCTAGCTACCCCTAGCCACCCCTAGGTTCATATTAAAACCGCTCTGAGCCGCAAGTATTAATAGGAGTAATTCAAGTGAGTCTTTCAATCGGAATTGTCGGGCTGCCGAACGTCGGTAAGTCGACCCTGTTCAATGCGCTCACCAAGAACAATGTGCTGGCTGCGAACTATCCCTTTGCCACGATTGAGCCAAACGTTGGCGTAGTTGGCGTACCAGATCCACGGCTTGCAGTTTTAGCGAGCATTTTCAGCTCTGAAAAAATATTGCCAGCTGCCGTTTCATTTGTTGATATCGCTGGGATTGTGAAAGGCGCATCGGAAGGTGCTGGCCTTGGTAATAAATTTCTCGCCAACATCCGCGAGACCGATGCCATTTGCCAAGTAATCCGCGTTTTTAGCGATGGCGATGTGGTTCACGTTGATGGCAAAGTCGATCCAGCAAGTGATATCGAAACTATAAATACTGAATTAGCGCTTGCCGATATGCAGACTATTGAAAAAGCAATTCCAAGACTTGAAAAAGAAGCGCGCGTTCAAAAAGATCGCGTAGCAGTTTTGGAAGCAACTAAAGCTGCTGAAAAAATTCTCGGCGAAGGAAAAGTTCTCCACGGCTCCGGCATTGATTTATCGCTGATTTCAGAGTTAGGACTTTTAACTGCGAAGCCATTCTTATATGTATTTAATGTTGATGCTGCTGAATTAGTTGATAATGAGTTACGGAAGAAAATGTCCGCTTTAGTTGCGCCAGCAGAGGCAATTTTTCTAGACGCGAAGACTGAAATGGAATTGAGTGAGTTAGATGACGCTGAAGCGCTCGAACTTTTGCAGTCAATTGGACTCGATGAACCTGGCTTGAGTACTCTTGCGCGTGTTGGTTTCGTAACTCTTGGGTTGCAGACATATCTCACTGCGGGCCCTAAAGAAGCTCGTGCGTGGACAATTCACAAAGGTGATACCGCTCCAGTTGCGGCTGGTGTGATTCATACGGATTTCCAAAAAGGCTTTATCAAAGCCGAAGTTGTTTCATTTGAAGACCTAGTAGCCGCAGGTTCAATGGTTGAAGCAAAAGGAAAAGGAAAAGTTCGTATGGAAGGTAAGGATTACGTAATGTCCGATGGCGATGTAGTGGAGTTCCGATTCAATGTCTAAAACAAAGAAGCAAGCGCATTTAGAAGGTCTACCAATTAAGCACCGCGAAAACTTACGGAGCTTGGCGATTATCGCCCACGTTGACCATGGCAAGACCACGCTCGTTGATGCCATGTTGTGGCAATCCGGCGCATTCGCTGCTTACAAGGAACAGTCTGAAGGAAAAGAGCGCGTCATGGATTCCATGGATTTAGAGCGCGAAAAAGGAATCACAATTCTTGCAAAGAACACTGCAGTAAAACGCGGCGATTCAATCGTTAACATTATTGATACACCTGGCCACGCAGATTTCGGTGGCGAAGTAGAACGCGGTTTAGAGATGGTAGATGGCGTAGCACTTTTAGTCGATGCTTCTGAAGGTCCGTTGCCCCAAACCCGTTTTGTTTTGCGCAAAGCTCTTGAGAAAAATCTGCCAGTTATTTTAATTATCAACAAAGTTGACCGTCCCGATGCGCGTATCGCTGCCGTAGTTGACGAAACTTATGAACTATTTTTAGATCTCGATGCAAATGAAGAACAAATTGATTTCCCAATTGTTTATACATCTGCAAAAGCAGGTCGGGCATCACTTAACCGTCCCGCAGATGGTGGTATGCCTGATGAAGCGAACTTAGATGTGCTCTTCGACACGATCTTTAAAACAATTCCAGCTCCGGTTTATCACGAAGGCGCACCGCTCCAAGCACATGTAACAAACTTGGATTCATCGCCATACCTTGGTCGACTTGCACTATGCCGAGTTCGCGAAGGTGTAATTCGTAAGGGCCAGATGGTTACTTGGATTAAGACCGATGGCACAACCGAGAAAGTTAAAGTTTCTGAACTTCTAATTACCGAAGCGCTAGATCGCGTTCCTGCGCTAGAAGCGCATCCAGGCGACATTATTGCGGTTGCTGGAATTGAGACCATTACTTTGGGTGAAACTCTTGCTGATCCAGAAAATGCACATGCGCTACCACTAATTACCGTTGATGAACCATCAATTTCAATGACTATTGGTATCAATACCTCACCACTTGCTGGCAAGAGCGGAAAATTACTTACTGCTCGCCAAGTTAAGAGTCGCCTTGATGCCGAGCTAGTAGGTAACGTTTCACTTCGAGTTTTAAATACCGAGCGCCCAGATACTTGGGAAGTTCAAGGCCGCGGTGAATTACAACTTGCAGTGCTTGTTGAAATCATGAAGCGCGAAGGGTTCGAATTAACTGTTGGTAAGCCACAAGTAGTTATTAAGAAAGTGGATGGCAAAATTCACGAACCAATGGAACATTTAACAATTGATGCTCCAGAAGATTACTTAGGTGTGATTACCCAATTGATGGCGCTCCGTAAAGGTCGTATGGAACAGATGGTTAATCATGGCACCGGTTGGATCCGGTTAGATTACCGAGTTCCATCTCGCGGCCTGATTGGTTTCCGTACCGAGTTCTTAACTGAAACTCGCGGAACTGGTTTACTCCACCACGTCTTTGATGGTTACGAAGCTTGGCATGGCGATATCCGTACTCGCGGAACTGGTTCGTTAGTTTCTGATCGGTTAGGTGTTGTAACTTCTTATGCACTTTATGGCACGCAAGATCGCGGCAGCATCTTCGTTGAACCAGGCGATGAAGTTTACGAAGGTATGGTTATTGGCGAGAATTCACGTAACGATGATATGGACGTTAACTGCGTGCGCGAAAAGAAACTTACTAACATGCGTGCTTCCGGTACCGATGAATCAGAGCGTTTGATTCCGCCCAAGAAGCTCAACATGGAAGGGGCTTTGGAATTTTGCCGCGAAGATGAATGCGTTGAAGTTACGCCAGCCGTAGTTCGCATCCGTAAGGTTGTCCTCGATGGCCAAGAGCGGGCTCGTGCTACTGCGCGCGCGAAGAAAGCCAACCTAACTAGCTAAACCCACGGGTTTGTCGGCGTCATGGGGTTGGATAAAGACCTGATGACAAACCGCAGAAGTGAAGCACCGAAACTGGAATTGCTTCGAAAACCGCTGCCTGAACTTAACTTTTCCTATTCCGAAAAACAGAGTGAAGTCATCTCACACTCTGGCAAGAATCCGCTAATTGTCTTAGGCGGACCAGGAACCGGAAAGACTCAAACTTTAATTGCGCAAGCTCTGGCAAAGATAGATGCGGGGATTGACCCAAATTCGATATTAATTTTAACTTTTGGTCGCGATCGCGCAGATTATCTCCGCGATGAGATTTCGCTCCGTTCGCCTAAAACTGCAAATGAACCATTGGCGCGAACATTTCATGCTTTGGCGTTTTCAATTGTAAGAATGGCAACTTCGGAAGATAAACCCGATCCAATTCTATTTTCCGGCTCAGAGCAAGATTCATATATTAAGCAGATGCTACTTACTGATTCTGCCGATAATTTAAGTGGTTGGCCAGCAGAACTCAAAGCCGCGCTACCCACCCGAGGTTTTGCAAAAGAGTTACGTGATGTTCTATTGCGCGCAACTGAACGCGGTCTATATCCAGAAAAACTTAGCGAATATGCAAAAACTTACGCTGAAAATTATTGGTCTCAAATCGCGAAATTCTGGGATAGGTATATCAAATCTTTAGCAATGCGCGAAGAAGGTGCGGCTGACGCAAAAGAGCGGATTGATCCCAGCGGATTAATTATTGCTGCAATGTTACGGTTACAAGATAATCCTAATTTGTTATCTGATTTACGGGCTAAATATTCAGTGATTATGGTTGATGAATTTCAAGAGAGCGATATTTCACATCGGTTATTGCTTTCATACTTAAGTAGTGGAGATTTCACAATTTTTGCCGATCCAGATTCAACAATAGGAAGATTTCGCGGCGCTGATCCGGAAGGGCTTAAGAGTTACTTCAACACCTTAAAAGAAAAAGGAGCTGATGAGGTTCTCCTTATTGAAAATTATCGGAGTAGTGCAGCAATTGTTGAACTCACTAAATCAGTCGCGATGAAATTCCGTGGTCGAAATTCAGTTAGAGATGTAACGGCTCTAAGAAAAGATGAGAGTCCGGAAGTCAGCGTTTTACGCCTCCAATCCCAATCTGATGAGGCCTCATATATAGCGCACGCATTTAGGAGCGCCCATTTACATAACGGTGTGCCTTGGTCAGAGATGGCGGTAATTGTTAGATCACCCGGACCTGCGGTCGCTGCGATTCGGAGAGCGCTTTCCTTAAGTGGAGTCCCTACTCGAGTTGATACTGATGTATTTTCACTGGCAGATAATCCAGTTGTAAAACCATTTCTAACCCTTGCTGAATTTGCCTTAGGGGCTATTGAGATTAACGCCGAAAATTATCCAATCATGGAGGAGCTACTTTTCTCTGAAATCGGCGGCGCTGATCCAATCTCGCTCCGGCGAATTCGTCAAGAGTTGAGCAGAACTCGAGATGAAAGTGATTTACGTTCTGCAACAGAACTAACTCTTGATGCGATTACAGATCCAATAATTTCGATTCCTTGGGAGAACGCAATTCCGATTAAGCGGATCAATGATTTACTTCGGCGCGCTAAAACTCTACTTAGAAAGCATCCAAAACTAAGTATTTCAGATTTACTCTGGGAAATTTGGAGTAATGCCGAAAATATTGAAGGTGAGAAA
This sequence comes from Actinomycetes bacterium, assembly GCA_014190155.1. GTDB lineage: Bacteria > Actinomycetota > Actinomycetes > Nanopelagicales > Nanopelagicaceae > UBA7398. Next base: position 24,653 of record BJFY01000005.1, read on the forward strand.
ATATCTAGCGTATGGCGTACTTTGGCGCTGCGTGGTGGTTCCCGCGGTGGTCAAGCAGATCGCGATTTAGATACGATGCTAGAACTCTTTGAATCAGCTCGGCGCTACGTTGAACGCTTTCCAAATTCAAAACCAACTGAATATATAAATCAAATTCGTGGCGAGGATATTCTCGGCGACACCATTACTTTGCAAGGACAGAAAGCTGAATTGGTGGCAATTCTTACGGTGCATTCGGCCAAAGGCAGAGAGTGGGAGATAGTTGCACTTGCTGGAATGCAAGATGGAATCTGGCCAAATTTAAAAGCACGCGGTTCATTACTCGGTAGTGATCGGTTAGTAGAAGCGCTTCGATCACAATCGATTTCACGGGCGGAGCTAGATGAATCTGCAAGCCAAGCTCTTTTGGAAGATGAACGCCGCCTGCTACACGTTGCGGTCTCTAGGGCAAAAAAGTCGCTACTTATCACCGCAATCACTCGCGAAGATGATGAGCCTTCGAGATTTTTTGAGGAGCTCTCTGACTTTGTGAATGGCGAAATTGATGGCGAACCACTTGTAACGCAAATTCCGCGGCCGCTAACCTCTAGCGCGCTAGTTGCAACTTTACGTCGAACTCTGACTTCTGAATTTAGTAGCGTGGTAGATCGGGAGTTGGCTGCGGCGCTACTTGCCACTCTTGCAAAAGAAAATATTAGTAGCGCAAACCCAGAAAATTGGTTGGGGTATTTAGCGCCGTCAATTGATAAACCGCTAATTGAACTAGGCAATCTGATTTATGTGTCGCCAAGTAGCATTCAAAACTTTACTGAATGCGGTTTAAAGTGGTTTTTGGAGCGAAATGGCAGCCGGGATGGCGATAGCACTGCGCAAATTCTCGGTTCAGCGCTCCATGCATTTGCGGCGCTGCTGCATACCAATCCCGAGTTGACCCCGGATGAATTAAAAACGCGACTAAACAATTCCTGGTCACTTATAGATATGAATAAAGGTTGGGTTAAGGATCGCGAATTAGCTCGCGCGACCGATATGTTAGAAAAATTTTTTACTTGGCATTTTGCATCTGACCGAAAATTATTAGCTGTGGAGAAAGAATTTAGCGTAACGGTCGGGAATGCGATTATCAAAGGAAGTGTTGATCGAATTGAAATAACTGATAACGGTGAAATTGTGATTGTTGATTTAAAGACTGGAAAAACTGCAACTAGCGCAAAAGATACCGTTGACCACAAACAATTACAGGCTTACCAGCTCGCCGTAATTGAAGGTGCATTTACCGAATTGAATCCAAACACGACGTCGGGTGGTGCAGAACTACTATTCGTTGGCAATAATGCAAAAAGCGCATCAGTACGATCACAAGAGCCAATAGATGGCGAAGTTTTTAAAGTGGAAGTTGCCGAAGTTGCCATAGGTATGAGCGGTTCCCAATTTAGGGCAACGATTAACGATCAATGTGATCGATGTCCAGTAAGAAAGAGTTGTCCGATTCAAAGCCACGGTAGAACAGTGGTGGAGCAATGAAAATCAGTCCCGCCCAAATAGCCACTGCCTTAAGAAAGATCGATAACGACGTTAATGCCCCAACGGATGAACAAGTTTTAGTTATTTCATCGCCGCTTGAGCCTGCAGTCGTTGTGGCTGGTGCAGGTTCTGGCAAGACTGAAACTATGAGCGCGCGCGTGCTCTGGTTAGTTATTAACGGTTATGTTAAACCAGATCAAATATTAGGTTTAACTTTTACTAGAAAAGCTGCCGGCGAATTAGCAATTCGAATTCGAATTCGACTACGTCAATTAATGAAAAGCGATTTAGTATCGAAAGAATTAGCAAAGGAAATTGAGAATAATTTAGATGTGACCGTACTTACTTATCATTCTTATGCGGCGCGCGTATTAAGTGAACACGCAATCCGAATCGGAATCGATGCAGATACCACACCTATTGGTGAAGCAGCAGCATGGCAGATTGCATCTGATTTGGTAAATAATTTCGAATCGCTCGCCGCCCCATTAATTAGCGCACCTTCGACCGTGATTGATGATGTGATGTTGCTTTCAAAACTAATTGCTGAACATGGATGTAGCGTTGCAGATGTCAGCAATGAAATGGAACGGATTATTTCGGCGCTAATTGCCTTACCTGGAAAAGATACTAAAGAGATTAGAGATATTTACCAGGCTTTTAAAGAACGAGCTGCAATATTGCCAATTGTCGAACGAATTGATGAACACCGTAAATCTCGAGGTTTACTAACTTTTGATGACCAGATGAGTTTGGCTGCTGAACTTTCGCAACTATTTCCAGATATTGGAGTTTCCGAACGTGCGAAATATAAAGTGGTACTTTTAGATGAGTATCAAGATACTTCACAGAGCCAATTGACTTTGCTCTCTAATTTGTTTGGTTTTGATAAGACCACCGGCGCAGCAATTGCCACCGGTCACCCGGTAACTGCAGTAGGCGATCCGTTCCAATCCATCTATGGTTGGCGCGGTGCGAGTGCCGATACTTTGGACTCGTTTCCCGCTTATTTCCCCGGGGTTTCACCGCGTTATTCGCTCTCATCAAGTTGGCGGAATGATCATGTAATTCTCGATTTAGCCAACAACGTGATTAGTTATATCAACGATAGAACCAGATTGCGGGATCAAAAACGAGTTGAAGTTGCAGAGTTAAAAGCTAGAGCGAACGCTGGCCTTGGCCAACTTGCTTGCGGACTATTCGAAACTAAAAGTTTGGAAGCCCAAGGAATTGCGGAGTATTTTGAAAAACTTTGGTTTGACCCTAAGCGAGCCGCAAAGTTAGAGAAAGATCGTTCTTCATTTGCGGTATTAGTCCGAAACCGAAAACAGATTCCAGATATTGAAGCAGCCCTCCGCACGCTACGAATTCCAGTTGAAATAGTTGGCGTAGGCGGTTTAGTTCATGTGCCTGAAGTTGCCGATGTAATCGCAACTCTAAAAGTTTTGGCATTCCCTGATAAAGGCAGCGCGTTGATGCGATTGTTAACTGGACCAAGATTTGCAATCGGCGCTAAAGATATTGCAGCGCTAGGTGAGTTCTCTAGAAAGCGTGCAGCTTCCGAAAAACGTGATAGCCGCGCCTTAGTCAAGTTAATCGAGGCTGGCAATCCAAGTAGCGCAGAGAACGATGACATTTTTATGGGAAGTATTGTGGATGCGCTCGATGAAATTGAAAGTGCATTACCAGCAGATTTTTCACCTGTAGGTTATGCAAGATTAGTAAAAGCGGCGCGAGAATTTAGAACGCTTCGATCTCGAGTCGGTACTTCAATTACAGATCTCATTATCGATATTGAAAGAGCACAACATCTAGATGTTGAAGTTTTAGTACGAGATGGGGTGGCGCATGGTCGTCGCCACTTAGATCGCTTCTTAGATGAGGCTGCAAAATATCAACGGACTGGCGGTTCGTTATCGCAATTTTTAAATTGGTTGGAAGCTGCATCCTCGGAGGAGGGCGGATTGAAATCCGGATCAGTGGATGTCCGTAGCGATGTGGTTCAAATCCTCACTATTCACGGTGCAAAAGGCGCGGAGTGGGATGTGGTTGCAGTACCTGGGCTAGCCAAGGGTCAATTCCCAGTTGAAGGAAAGCGAGTTGATAACTGGTTGAAAGATGAAGGTCAAATTCCATTCTCACTTCGGGGCGATGCCGCTCAGCTACCTAAATTCCGAATTGAGAACGTTATGGATATGAAAGGCGCGAAAGCAGAGCGGATTAGATTTGATGAAGAGTGTAAAGATAAACATCTCGACGAAGAATTTCGATTAGGTTATGTCGCATTTACCCGCGCTAAAACTCATCTACTCTGCACCACTTCATGGTGGCGTGATGGTGAAAAACCGGTTCCACCAAGTGCGCTATTTGAGCAGGTTCTAATAATAGCCAATGCAAATCCTAAAGCTATAAAATTTCTTACTGATATCGGCGAGCAGCCACTTGATGAAAACAATCCAAATTTTGCCGAGCCAAGATCTGAAATCTGGCCGAAAGACCCACTTGGCGATATGAGAACTATTTTTAATGAATCTGTATCTCAAGTGGTTAGCGCAAAAAGTTTTGAGCGGGCCCAACTTGTTGGCGAGATCTCTAAATTACCTTCCGAACCAGCTTCGTGGGTAAAAGATGCAATCGCGCTACTTGATGAAATTGCCCGATCTCGAAATCCGCAAGTAATATTTCTACCGCAGCGATTATCGGTATCAACGCTCTTAACGCTGCAATCCGATCCAAGTGAATTAGCGCTTCGAATTCGACGCCCGATGCCATCACATACAGATATCTATGCCCAGCGTGGCACAATTTTCCACTCGTGGATTGAAAAACATTTCAAGTTACCAACCCTTTTTAGCGATGATGAAATTGCACTTGAAAGCGGCGGTAGCGATCTCGAACTTGAGATTTTAAAGCAGCGTTGGCTTGAAAGTGATTGGGCGAAATTAACACCATATGAAGTAGAGACGCCATTTGAAACAGTTCTAGGCGGGGTCTTAATCCGCGGTCGAATGGATGCTATTTATCGCTTCCAAAACCCGGAAAAAGATCGACTGCCAGGCAATGACTTTAGATATGAAGTCGTGGATTGGAAGACCGGAAAAGTTAAAGATGGCGAGGACTTAGCAAACGCCACCATTCAACTTGCAGCTTATCGACTAGCTTTTTCTAGATTAACCGGTCTCCCAATTAACTTAATTAGCGCAGCATTCCATTATGTTGCAGAGAACCAAACGCTTCGCCCAGCAGATTTGATGGATGAGGCTGACCTAATCGCGCTGGTTGAAAACGTTAAAGTATTTCAATAGAAAGCGGCAAGTGGTCACTAATTATTTGCGAAGTTGGCGCGATATCTCGGACCGCTTTTTTTGTTAGAGAATCAGATAGTAAATAATCAATTTGTAGCGCAACCTTCCAGGAAGGGTAGGTCTTTGCAATTGAAAGTGAATTCCATCGAGTTAATTTAGCGCCAAGGCCCCAAGGTAAATTTAAATCGCCCATTAAAATATGTTTACCAGGCAAACTTTTTAACCAAGATTTAGTTTTAAGTAGTTGGTAAATATTTCCACCTGGGGCAAAAGATAAATGGGTATTTGCGATGGTGTAACCGTTTTCTAATTCAGCAGCAATAGCTGCTCGTGGTTCATCTTTTAAGTACATAAACTTGAGACCTCGTTTTGCTGGAATCAAAATCCATTTTCCACGGACCACGCGCCTTAGCGCCAGTACATGCCATTTAATTACCGGGATTTTTGAGAGCATTGCAATCCCATAACTTGTTGGCAGATCGCTATTTTTTGAATCAAAGCTGGTGTAGAGATTTGGCTCGCCTGACTCCAATTTTCGCCACTGCCCACCTGGAGTGCCTATCAGTGATGGTGCAAATGCCCAATATTTTGCGCCGAGTAAATCGGCAATTACTGCAACTTGGTTAAGATTTCCAGATCGGGCTTGATTGCAATCCAACTCTTGTAAACCCATAACATCTGGGTTGAAATCTTTCGAAAAATGGTCAAAGCCATCTAGTAATAATTGCTTTGGATTTGGCTCGTCATCTTTAGGCGGGATTCGAGCGCCGTGGAGCAGATTCCACGAGGTGACCTTCATAAGGGCAGGCTAGTAGGGTCGGCTCTATGTCCGCAGATTCTGGCTTCAAAGAGCTCGACCTCGCGCTCTCTCGAACTAAATTAGATCGCGCAGCTGATCTACGTTTAGATAAAAACGCGTTAGATGAGATGTGGCTACGTGCCGAGATTGCGCAAATTTCGGGAGATCGTTTTCGAATATTGACTGATGAAGATGGCCGAAAGATTTCATTAGAGTTCTTAAACGCAACTCAAATCAAGGAAGAGAATGGCGAGCGATATTTTCTAGGAATCGCGGCAAGCGGTAAACCATATTTTCTCTGGCACACACCATTTAATGAAAGCGCCAAACCAACTTTCGGAACATTTAAAGGGCTCCGAGATATTGGTGCCTTCTTGAATGATTTAGAGATTGGGATCGCAGCGCACGGGTTAGCGCTTTCGCAGTGGCATGACGCGCATCCGATGTGTGCAAAATGTGGCGCTAAGACCGAATCGGTGCAAGGTGGTTCGGTAAGAGAGTGTGTCGTGGATCGGAAACAGCATCATCCAAGAACTGATCCGGCAATCATTGTTTTGGTAAAGGATTCCCAAGATCGAGTTTTGCTTGGCCATCAGAAAATATGGCCGACAAATCGATTTTCAACGCTTGCAGGTTTTGTGGAACCAGGTGAATCTTTTGAACGATGTGTTCGTCGTGAAGTTTTTGAAGAGGCTGGCGTAAATGTAATTTCGATGAGCTATTTAGGCTCACAACCATGGCCATTTCCAGCCTCAATAATGATTGCTTTTGACGCGTTAATTGATAATCCGGAAGCTGCAAAAGGTGATGGCGTTGAAATTGAAGAAGTGCGCTGGTTTAGTCGAGCAAGCATGAAAGCCGCAGTTGCTGCTGCACAAATTATTTTGCCACCCACAATTAGCGTTGCTCGCGCCATGATTAACCATTGGTATGGCCCTGATGCTGCAAAAGATTTAATCGGTGGTGAAGCTTGGCGCAATTAGCAGAAACGATATTGGCTGCGCTAGATGAAGAGCAACGTGCAGTTGCGCTAGCGGTGCACGGACCAGTCTGTGTAATCGCTGGTGCGGGAACTGGAAAAACTCGGGCAATCACACATCGATTGGCCTATGCAGTTGATATCGGAATTGTTGATCCTAATAAAATTTTGGCGTTAACTTTTACGGCACGTGCAGCCGGTGAAATGCGGGCCCGACTTCGAACTCTTGGAATCCCAAATGTTGCGGCCCGAACTTTTCACTCCGCCGCGTTAAAACAATTAATGTATTTCTGGCCCCATGTTTTAGGTGGTCGCTTTCCTTCACTCTTAACTTCCAAGACTGGCTTCATTACCGAAGCGATAAATCGGGCCGAAGTAAATGCACCGAAAAACAACGCACTTATGCGCGATATTGCTAGCGAGATTGAGTGGGCAAAAGTTCTTGGCTTTGCACCAGCGGAATATCCAGAGGCAGCAAATAATTACTCGCGCTCAGTAAAAGTCAGCGGAAATCGCTTTTATTCCGAGGATATTGCGAAGATTTATCAAGCATATGAATCGTTGAAGCAACAGGAGCGCGCAGTTGATTTTGAAGATGTGCTTTTACTTACGGTTGGAATGCTGGAAGAAGATCGGGATGTTCGAGAGCGAGTTCGCAATCAATACCGTTATTTCACGGTCGATGAATATCAAGACGTTTCTCCGTTACAACAACGGCTATTAGATCTCTGGGTTGGTACTCGACGAGATTTATGTGTGGTTGGCGATCCTGCTCAAACTATTTATTCTTTTGCTGGTGCAACTCCGGCATTTTTATTAAATTTTACTAGTCGATATCCAGATGCGGAAGTAATCCGATTAAGTCGCGGATATCGTTCTTCACCAGAAATTATTAATACCGCAAATGCAATATTGCGAAATTCGTTACTTGGCCATGAACTCTCTGCGCACAATGATCACGGTGATCGCCCAACAGTCCATAAGTTTGCCAGCGATAAAGAGGAAGCGGCCGCTGTTATAACAGCTATCAAAAATGATTTAGAAAATGGCGTGATTGCCCAAGATATTGCAATTCTTGCCCGGACTAATTCGCAATTAGATCTCTTAGAAAAAGCTTTTATCGCTGCCGGAATTGAACATCAAGTTAAAAATTCGGAACGATTCTTTAATCGCACCGAAGTTCGAGATCTAATGAAAGTAATTCGCAACGCCTCAGTATTGTCGGAAGTAAATGGCGATTGGTTAAATGATTTAATTTCAGCAATTAAGCCATTCGGTGATGGCGAATATGTCCGAGCCTTTTTGCAATTAGGTCGAGAACTTTCCCAAGAAGGCGTGAATTCACTTCGCGGATATTTGCGCGAATTAGAAGATCGGGCGGAGCAGAACAACCCACCAACTCTGCCGGGTGTTGCGCTAACCACTTTGCATGCTGCAAAAGGTTTGGAATGGGAGCGGGTTTATTTAGTGGGCGTAAGCGAAGGGGTGCTGCCTTGGAGCGAACCAATCGAAGAAGAGCGCCGGCTTTTCTATGTTGGGCTGACGCGGGCGAAGCGCTCATTAACGCTCACCTACCACCAAACGCCGAGCCGATTCCTGGCTGAGGCTGGTTTAGTTAGCCCGTAATTAATTGATTTGCGTCACTCTCTACCCATGGTTTACTCTTACGGCTCAGCGTTTTACCCAGCGTAAAACACGAATATCTGGAGGCAGAAGATGAGCGCAACGCTTATCGCAAGCAAAGGCACCGCTGTTGCGGGCTGGCGCGCGCCTGCTCTCCGCCGAGATAACCATTCACATTCTCGCGTTCTTGTCGCAAATAGTTTTACGAGCTATTTCGCAACCAAGAACTATTCGGCTAAGGCCTACCAAGGCACCTGGAGCGCTATCGGTTAATTAAAAACCGAAAAGAACCCCAGGGCCACGAATCCAAAAAGGATTCGGGCCCTTTTTTCATTCCATCAGAAATAACCGAGAGAAATAAACCAGCAGTACTTATCGAGAGGCAAGGTGAGGACATGACAGTTCTCTTCAGTGAACTATTAATCCCAGGTTGGGCCGAAGGCGAAAACGCAAAGATTGGTTTAGACGCAGTTACCGGCAACTACGGATCCACATTTGGCGAGAGCGGTGCAACTACATTGCCGTGCCATAACACTGACCCAGAAACTTTCTTCTCAGATAAGCCAGCCGAGATTTCATATGCGAAAGCGCTCTGCGGCGATTGCCCAGTGCAACGTGCATGTTTGCAAGGCGCGCTCTCCCGTCAAGAACCGGTTGGGGTATGGGGCGGCGAACTATTAGAAGATGGCAAAGTCATCGCGGCAAAGCGAGCGCCTGGGCGACCACGAAACACTGTTGATTTAGAGTCGGTTGAGCTAGCTTCGGCGGAAGTTGATTTTGCAGAGTTGATGGAGTCGGTGGCGAGCTAATTAAAATTAGTTATTGCTAAAACCAATGACAGCCACATTCGTTATGGAACCCCCAGCGCGAATGGGTTGGTTGTGAAATTCGCTTAACTTGGAATTGCACAATCGTCCCAAGAAAATCTGAGGTGCCGCAATCTGCGAACTGCGCTACATCGAGGGCAACCAAGCCAGCAATGAAAGTGGCAATTGCTGCCGGAACTTCACGTTGTGGTAGCAGTTTGCGAGATTGTAAAACTTCGTAACTTTTTTGGTCCCGATCTCTAATAGTTAATTCGATACATCTTAAGCATGGGGTTTTACCAGAATGGATCATTGGGCCGATCGAAAATTTTCCGCAAGATAGTTCATCGATAATTAGAAACGGCACTGACTCAGACATCCATCTCTGCAAGTAATCAGCTTTCGGAAAACCTATTGAAATAATGAGTTTTGGCGTGAAAATTCGTCCCCGACGCTTGCTGGCGGTCGCGGTGTTTGATTTTGGAAAAAGCGCACAATGGGTTGCCATTTCCTTGATCGCAACTGATTTTTCGAGACCGATATCGCTATTTCGGAGATAATTTCCGGAAAGATCGACCGCACAACATTTACTTTCGCCATCATTTTTCTTTTCGTGATCTGAGAAATAAATTGATTGAAAACCGCTAGCCATTAAGGCTGCCCCTAAATTTATTCCAATTCTGGATTTTCCAAAAATTAAAATTGGAAACTCAGTTCGTTTCTGCATTACGGAAATACCGCTATCAAGTGCACCGGTTCGCCAAGTTGCAATTTCAAGTTCTGGCAATAATCGTTCCGTTATCGCAATCACGGAACCATCGAGCGCAGCGATTTCGCGCTTATCCTCAAAACGATGGCTTAAAATTAGCCGGGGTGGTATGAGATCGAGCAGCCCAGATTTTAATAATTGTTGGGAAATGGATTTCAATAATGAAATTGGTGCGCCAGATCTTTCAGAAATTTCAGTGAGTGAGATCTTTCCATTTAAGTATGTAAGTATTTTTAATAAAAATGTCGGCGAGTAGGTGCTTTCGAGAATTACCCCACGAGATTTATCGCCAACATAGATTTCCAACCCAGCCACACCAGCTAAGTTCTTTGCTCTAGATGTTTTGAATGCTTTAGCCGTTAAAGATGTAGCGTTAATTCCTACTTTTAAGCGAGGCTGTGATTTTTCAGTAATTTGATGGCTCATCGCCCAACCTTGGCGGCTTTAGATGGTCACTTTGGTCTCACCAGCCTAATTTTGTGGAGTAGCTCGGTTAAAGATCCAAAGCGTTCTTTGGCAGTTCCGTTCCGTAGTAACTGCGGTCATAAAAAAATCGAGGACGCCCTAAACAGGACGCCCTCGACCTTTAAATCTTTTGGAAAAGCTTTATTGCGCCTTGCCGAGAATGCGGTTCACCTTGGTGCCACATGTTGGGCAAATACCCTGTGCCATGCGACGACCTGACTCGGAGACTTTTACGTTTCCTTCGAACTCGCGCTTTGCTTTGCACTTAACGCAGTAAGCCTCGCCTTTATATGTCTCTGCCATTTTTTTCTCCTATCGCCGCAGGCCGATGCGAGAGCCTCCCGCTATCGCCATGCGAATGCGCTCACGATACCCCCGTGCCACGCTTAAATCCTCGATTACGCAGGCGTGGGGCGGATTATTTACGCTCGCGCCCCGGATTCGTACCCTTCAAGGAAGGCGCTCGCCTTTTCGCCCTCGCCAAAGCGCTCTAATAGGTCGGTAAAGCCCTTGCTATGGTCGGGAATCCTAAGGTGAATCAACTCATGAACTAAGACATAGTCGATGACATAGCTTGGGGCGCCGTTTAACCGTTCTGAAATCCGAACAGTCCGATCAACAGTCGTGCAAGATCCCCAACGCTCGTTCATGGAGCGCCAGGTAACGCTCGCCGGGCGCTCGCTAAATTCCGGAAGGTAGATCGCCATCAATTCAATCGCCCGCTCGATTAAATCGCGATCGCTAATTCGCTCCCGAGCTTCTCGAGTTAAAACTCGTTGCACCATCTCCGGGATTAAATCTGCAACTTGGCCCCGAGGTAATCGCGCTGGAATTTGAATCACGATTGCGCCTTGTTCTCGATAGGCACTGATTGATCGACTCCGGCGGGTATTACGAATTACTCGAATCTCAGCGCCACCAGTCGATGGTGAAGCTGGGATTCGGACTTCTGGGGCGATTGGAATGGCAGATTTCCCGCTCCGTAACCGTTTTGGCGCTTGCTGCTTCTTATCTAATTGGGTGATTGGCATATCGGCGAAGTTAGCTGGAAATATCGCATCCTGAATGAAGTTATCCAGAGAAAAGGTAGGTGCTTTCTTATCCACCGTTCTCACTCCTAACTTGAGTCCGCTTTAACGACCAGGCTCGCGCTACCACTAAGTATGAGTTATCCACTTAAAAGTTCGAGTTATCAACACCTTATCAACAGCCACTTTTTTATTTGAAATCTTAAGGCTTCCTTGAGAGTTTTAGCGTATTTAATTGTCATAAAGCGGTTGAAAAAATTTTTACTTTTTTGGAGCGCAGCGTTTAACAAAATAAAATTTAATTGATAATAAACACTTGATGTAGGTTGATAATTACCTGTGAGTGTCGTACTTTGCGGTTACGAAGTCCTCGGATAACCGTTCTTTATCTGCAAGGGGAAGGCAGATAACGAATCGTGCGCCCGGGGGCTTCGCTTTTTAATTTGCAAGTTAAATCAAGCCAGAAAGATCATCGGGCACAATTGTGCTCTTTAAAAATTTAAGCGGATCAGCTAAATCGTTTTGTTCTGGCAGTAATACCGCATCTTCCCAAAGCCGATCACGATTTTCAGCTTTCAGCTCACCAATTTCACGCCAAAAAACTGCGCATTCACGGGCAGTTCTCGGTGAAACTTCTAAACCAACTAGTGAAGCAAATAATTGTTGGGTTGGAGATTGGGTAGCGCGTCGCCGAGTTTGGGTTTCACGAAGTTTTAATAACGATGGTAATCGATCGCCAGCTGCATCAACTACTACTTGATCAATCCAGCCTTCAATTAGCGCAAGCACCATTTCAAGTTTAGCTAGCGCGCTACTTTGTTCTTGGGTTTCTGCTGGCGTAAACATTCCGCTAGTTAGCGCGTGCGAAATAGATTCTGGATTTGCTGGATCTAATTCACCCGAAGCGAGCGCTTCTTGCGCTTGTTCTTGGATTGCCGAGAAATCAATCCGAATTCCTTTGCCATAAGCGGTGATTGTGCTTTCTAAATATTGGGTTAACCAAGGGGTATGCGCAAATAATCGAGCCGCGGAAATTTCACGGAGCGCTAGAAAAATTCGAACTTCAGCTTCCGGAATTTCAAGTCCGTCACTCCACTTTGCAACATTTTGTGGAATTAAAAATGTCCGCGCTGGTTTTAGGAGCGGCAGCGCTACATCGTTAGCGCCAGTCAACGTAGTTGCGAGGTGTCCGATGGTCTGACCAAGTTGGGTTGCGATCATTGAACTCATAAAGGTTGACATCACACCCGCAATATTTCCAATACCTGGAATCGGTATTTCGGCTGCGTTGGTTTCAGTTGTAATCGCGTTAGCCATGCCCTCGCTTAAGCCATCTATTAGTGGTTTTGCTAATTCATGCCAGCCAGTTAAGGAAGCATCGATCCATTCACCTCTTCCCATGGCACAATTTTCTGGGATCCCGAGGGAAGGAAATGTAGTTGCGCCATCAACCCATAAATCTGCAATCGTAAAGGCTTCACGAATTTGATTTAAATCAGTTAAACCGACGGGCAATTCGCCATGAGCCGTTAATGTTTTTCGCGAGATATCTCGAATGACATCACGAGCTAGATTTGCAGCGGTTCCAGAGCCAGATAATGAGGCGATTAAGGACTTTATATCTAAGCTCATTCCAGAAAACTGCTTAAATATTTCAGCAAAGTTCGAATTATCTTCCGGATTACCATCTTCATTTCCGGAATTATTTGAACCACTATCGCTCGGCGGTAAAAATCCAAAATTTCCACTCATTTAATCGCTGCCCCGTTTCAGTTACCGCTGTAACCGTAAAAGTACTCGCTTTCTTCCCAACTGTTCTAGGCTACGGCCATGAACCTTGAAAGCTTCGCAGCCGCCGCAGCCGCAACATCTAGCGCGCCAGTATCTGCACTTATCTGGTGGTTAATTCCACTCTTCGGGCTAATCGGGGCTTTGGGTTACGTACTTTGGCTCTCTAAGTTTCAATCGAAATTTGAGAATGAAACCAATCGCTCCGTCAATAATTTTCGCAAGTTTCAAGATTCATTAGCGCTGCAACAAGCGCCAAAGCCGACCATTACTCCAAATGAGGATAAAAGTGCCGGTAACACCGCTAGTTAATAAAATCCACACCCCTTCAAAAGTAATACTTTTAGGGCTTTTTGCGGCTGCTTTGCTAGCCCCACTCCCATATGTATTAATCGCGCCCAGCACTCCCGATGATGTTTTAGGTAAATTGATTTCGATCGATGGCGTACCAACTTTTCAAGATCGCGCTAAAGATAAAACCATTAAAAGCCGACTTTTTATAACTTCAGTATTGGTGACAAATCCAAATTCTTATATTAGCGGTGGCGAGATACTTTTAAATTGGATTAGCGGGGATTCCGCAGTTTTGCCGCATGGCTCAATTTACCCACCAGATAAGAGTGAAGCCCAAGTTACTGTGGAAAATATCGCTGATATGAAAAATTCCCAGTCTGAGGCTACCGCTGCATCGTTGAGTTACCTCGGCTACAATTTAAAAAGTGCAGTTGAAATTACTGATGTTAAAACCGAATCGGATGCGTTTAAGAAGTTACTAAAATCAGATCGCATAGTTTCAGTTGCTGGAACTCGAATTACCAAAGCTTCCGATATTCGAGATGCTTTAAAAGCCAAGAAAGTCGGGGATTTAGTCGCAATTACAATTGCTCGGGAGAACTTAACTTTCTTGGTAAAGTTGATGGCTAACAACGAAGGCGCACCAGTAGTTGGAATCTTCGTGAGTAATTCCTATGATTTTCCAATCTCGGTCAAATTCAATTTAGAAGGAACTGGCGGGCCAAGTGGGGGACTGATTTTTTCGCTGGGAATTATCGAAAAGTTAGCACCGGAAGATTTGCTCCGCGGTCGTAAAGTTGCCGGCACCGGCACAATTGATGCCGCTGGAAATGTTGGACCCATTGGCGGAATAAATGAAAAATTAATTGGTGCAGCTAAGTCGGGAGCTACGATATTTCTAGCCCCAGAAGCAAATTGCATTGATTTAACTCACATCCCTAAAGGCCTGATCGTGATCCCGGTAAAGACCCTAAAAGCCGCGGTTGCCGTGCTTCAAAGTGAGAAACCAGCCACATTCCCAGGGTGCAAGTAGTTACAAGAAATGGCTAAAGTAGCGTTATGACCTTTGGTGAATTCGCAAATAATCCGTTTCGTAACTTACGTCCAAAAAATCGCAAAGTTGGCCCGCTGACCATCACGCTCATCGTGCTTGCCGTGGCAGCTGTTGTTCTTGTTAGCCTGAGTGGTTTTTATGCTGACCTACTTTGGTTCCGCTCGGTAAATTTCACAAATGTCTGGAGCACGATTCTAGTAACCAAGATTGAGCTCTTTATTGTTTTTGGAATAGCAACATCACTAGTTATAACTAGCAATATTTTTATTGCATATAAAAAACGCCCAATTTATGTGCCACTTACAGTCGAAGCCGATAATTTAGAACGCTATCGCGCTCAGATTGAACCAATCCGTAAGTTGAGCATTGTCGGAATTGCAGTAGCGCTATTTTATTTTGCTGGATCAGCAGGCACTCGGCTCTGGGAAATCTGGATGCTCTTTAAAAATTCAACTTTATTTGGAGTAAAAGATCCGCAATTTAATCTGGATATTTCATTCTTTGCTTTCAAACTACCATTTTGGCAAGCGATAATTGGTTGGGCGACCTCCACTTTAGTCTTATCGTTAATTGCCACAACGATTGTTCATTATTTATATAGTGGAATTCGCCCGCAAGTTCGCGAAGACCGAACTACAGTTGCCGCCAGAGTCCAACTCTCAGTATTGCTCGGTGTATTAGTTTTAGTAAAAGCTGTCGCATATTGGTTTGATCGATATGCACTTGCGCTTAAAGATGGAAAATTAATTACTGGACTTACTTATACCGACGTGAATGCAGTGTTACCTGCTAAAGCGATCTTGACTGGAATTGCAATTATCTGCTCATTGCTCTTCTTTGCCAACATCATTCGTCGCTCTTGGGTACTGCCAGCCGCTGGCGTAGCGCTGCTGGGTATTTCTTCGCTTCTTATTAGCGGAATCTATCCAGGCATCATCCAACAATTTCAAGTAAAGCCAAGTGAATCTTCAAAAGAAGAGCCATATATACAACGCAATATTGATGCGACTAGAACTGCCTATGGTTTAACTGATATTGATATGCAAGATTATCAAGCAACAATCTCAACTACTGCTGGCCAGCTCGCAAATGACGCAGCCACTATTTCAAATATTCGTTTGATGGATCCAAACGTACTTTCCGCCACATTCCGCCAACTACAACAGATAAAGCCTTATTACACATTCGGTGAATCACTCGATATTGACCGGTACAAAATTAATGGCGTAACTCGCGATGTGGTGGTCGCAGTTCGTGAATTAAACATCGCGGGCAATCCGCAACGAAACTGGATTAACGATCACTTAGTTTATACCCATGGATTTGGTTTTGTTGGCGCCTACGGAAACTCAGTTGATGCTGATGGAAAACCTAATTTTATAATTGGCGATATCCCACCTACAAAAGCGTTAGGTAATTTTGAACCAAGAATTTATTTTGGTGAAAATGTTCCAGATTACTCAATCATCGGAGGCGCTACCGGTGGTACAAAAGTTGAATTTGACTATCCAGATGATAAATCTGCAAACGGCCAAACTAACTACACATATACCGGTAAAGGTGGCGTGCCGATGGGGTCACTCTTCTCTCGGTTGTTATTTGCGATTAAATATCAAGAACAGCGAATTGTTCTCTCTAGTTTGATTAATTCAAGCTCGAAGATTCTCTTTGAGCGAAACCCGCGCGACCGCGTTGCAAAAGTTGCACCATGGTTAACTCTCGATGGCGATCCATATCCTGCAGTAATTGATGGAAAAGTTATTTGGATTATCGATGGTTACACAACTAGTGCGGGCTATCCGTATGCCAAGAAAACATCACTGTCTGGCGCTACTGCGGATGCGTTAACTGCGAATTCAACTTCGATTACGGCACAACTAAATACTTCAGTTAATTACATTCGTAACTCGGTAAAAGCAACGGTTGACGCTTACGATGGCACAGTCTCGCTTTATCAATGGGATGAAAGAGACCCGGTCCTATCTACTTGGAGTAAAACATTTCCTGGCGTTATAAAGCCAAAGAGTGCAATATCGGAAGGCTTGATGAGCCACATCCGTTACCCAGAAGATATTTTCCGAGTCCAACGCGACATTTTGAGTTCGTACCATGTACAAACTGCAAATGCTTTTTATGGCGGTCAAGATTTCTGGCGGGTACCGCGCGACCCATCAACTTTTGGATCTAATGCAGGTGCCCAACCACCTTATTACTACACCCTTGAAATGCCAGGTGCTAAAAAGCCGGCATTTTCATTAACTACGCCATTTGTACCGCGAGGTGGTCGTGAAAACTTATCTGCATTCGCAGTTGTGAATTCAGATCCAGGCCCAGATTATGGAAAAATTACGGTTCTACAATTACCACGTTCCACAAATATCGCTGGACCTTCACAAGTTGCATCTAACTTTGAAGCAAACACTGAAGTTGCAACTGCACTTTCCTTGTTACGCCAAGGCGGCTCGGATGTAGTACTTGGTAATTTGTTAACGTTGCCAGTCGGTAGCGGTTTGCTATATGTGCAACCAGTCTATGTTCGCGCAACTGCAAACTCTTCTGCATATCCGTTGCTACAAAAGATATTAGTTTCTTTTGGAGATCAAATCGGATTTGATAGTTCGTTACAAGGAGCGCTCGATCAAGTATTCGCTGGTAACTCTGGGACAAAAATTGGCAGCGTACCTACTGCTAATGGTTCGAGCACATCATCGAATTCATCTTCATCAAATAAAGCACTCGCATCTGCGCTAGCAAGTGCGCAAGCTGCTCTCGCAGATTCGCAAATAGCGCTTAAGAACGGTGACTTTGCTGCTTACGGAAAAGCACAAGATCGTTTGAAAGCAGCGATTGCAGCAGCGATTTCTGCACAACGCGGTTAATTTTGCTGACAAAGTGAGCGAATTTCCCAATAGCTCATCAGCCCAATAAGATTGGCGAACCGACGCGGGGTGGAGCAGCTCGGTAGCTCGCTGGGCTCATAACCCAGAGGTCGTAGGTTCAAATCCTGCCCCCGCTACCAATTTTTAATGGCTTTATTTACTGGCTTTTACTGCGTTTGCCGAACCTTAATTCGAAGCGAATTAAGCACCACAAATAAACTCGAGCCAGCCATAGCAGCGCCGGCATACATCGGATCAAGTAAACCTAGAGCCGCAATTGGAATTCCAACTACGTTATATGCAAATGCCCAAAGTAAATTTCCTCGAATAGTTCCTAAAGTTCGCTGCGCAAGTTTAATTGCATCAAGTGCAGCAAATAGTGTTGGGCGGAGCAGCGTGATATCGGCGCTCGAAATTGCAGTATCAGTTCCAGTACCCATTGCCATACTTAAATCAGATTCTACAAGTGCAGCTGCATCATTAATGCCATCGCCAAGCATCAATACTTTCTTGCCCTCGCCACGCAACTTCTTAATTAATAACACTTTATCTGCTGGAGATGCTTCTGAAATTACATGATCAGATAAAATCCCAACTTGATTTGCAATATCAAGGGCAGCACTTCGATGATCTCCAGTAATTAGCCATAACTCCATTGATGCATCATTTAGCACGGCTATAGATCGCGAAGCATCTGGCTTTATAGTGTCGCCAACTTCAATCGCTGCTAATGCAACACCATCTATGGCAACAACCGAAATAGAGTGGCCATTTACTTCGGCCCTAGAAATCGCTTCTTGTAACGGTTTAGGAAACGAGAATGTTGCTTTTAGAATAGAAGCTGGCGTGCCAATCAAGACTGGCAACTCTGACCCCGAAATATTTACTCGTGCAGCTACACCTTGACCTGAAGTTTGCGAATAATCAGTTAGAGAACTTTTTGCAACACCTTGGCCAATTAAATATTGTTTGATGGCGCGCGCCACCGGATGGGTGTTATCTGCTTCGACAGTATGGGTTGCGATGAGCAGGTCAGCTAACGAGATCTTTAGCGCTGGATTAGCCGCAAAAGTTAAGTCGATTACTTGCATTTCTCCAAGAGTTAATGTGCCAGTTTTATCAAAGACAACTGTGTTGATAGTTCGAGCAACTTCAAGTGAGCTTGTTTTACGGAGCACAATGCCATTTTGAGCGCCCCGCCCAGTTGCCACTAAAAGCGCAACCGGCGTAGCTAATCCAAGCGCACACGGACAAGCGATAACTAATACCGCCACTGCGGCAGCTATTGAAATCTGTAAAGAATGGTCAGTGAAATACCAAGCCGAAAAAGTTCCAATCGCAATTAGTAAAACTATTGGGACAAAGATTGCGCTAATTCGGTCAACAGTTTTTTGAATTGGAGCCTTCTCGGTCTGTGCCGTAAGTACCATCGTAGTAATTCGAGAGAGTTCGGTATCTCGACCAACTCGTTGGGCTTGAATTACCAATCTTCCATTTAAATTAATCGCACCACCAACCACAAGCGAACCAGGCTTTACATCGATTGATAGTGATTCACCAGAGATTAGCGAATTATCAACGCTGCTCTCACCAGAAATAATTATGCCATCAGTTGGAATCCGGTCGCCTGGTTTAACAATGCAATGATCGCCAACTTCCAAAGATTGAATTGGTGCTACAACTTCTTCATTACCGCGCAAGATTGTTACTTCCTTGGTATTGATTGCTAATAAATTAGCAAGAGCCGATCCTGCTCGTCGTTTTGCTTTGCTCTCTAAATATCTTCCTAAAACAATAAATAAAATAACAGCCGCGGCAACTTCTGTATAAATATCGCCAGCACCGGTCGCATTAGCATAAATCGACCACGAAAAAGCAGAGAGTGAACCAAGTGAAATTAAAGTATCCATAGTTGGATGCGCAATATTTCGGAGCGCGGTTCTATGAATTGGGTAAGCAATAATGAAAATTATTGGAGTTGTAATTGCGATCGAAAGCCATCCAGTTGCGGAGTAAAGCGGATGCACGATCCCGAAATAATCTAGCGCATCAATAATTCTTGGCTCTAGGTAATGATGTACTGACATCGACATTGAAATCACAATTACTGGAATTGCCAAAATTGCAGCGAAGAAAACCCGCCATCCCATTCGACGGGAACGGGAAAAACTTTCGGTTTCATCGGCTAATAACGTTGCGCCATATCCAGTCTTTTTCACTACATCGATAAGCGCGCTGGCTTTGTAACCCTTGGGAGCCAAAATATGGGCGGATTCAGTTGCGAAATTAACGGTTGCGGAAATTCCTTCCAATCCATTTAACGATCGCTCAATCGCGGCAACACATGCCGAGCAAGTCATGCCTTCAACTTTCAAATCAATCTGTTCGCTGGTGCTAACAATTTGTGAAGTGCTCATTTAATTGAACCTAAAAATTGTTGGTGTAATAAACCATTTGAAGAGATGGCATTCGTTCCGAATACACCAGGAACGCCGTCGAATGAAGTGAATGCGCCGCCGGCTTCACGGACAATTACTTCAAGGGCTGCCATATCCCAGAGCGCTAATTTAGGCTCGACTGCAATATCTACTGCGCCTTCCGCAACTAACATATGAGACCAAAAATCTCCATACGCCCGCATTCGCCAAATTTTATCTAGTAGCGCAAGAAACTTTTCGCGATGTTGGCTCCAGCCAGTTAAATCCGAAAAGGAGATCGATGCATCATCTAGCTTTGCAACTTTAGAAACCCCAATTTTAGTAGGGGTGCCGTTATTAACTGATAAAAATGCGCCACCATTTTTCGAACCATGCCATCTTCGGAAAAGCGCGGGGGCGCTAACTACGCCCACCACAACTTCACCCGCTTCAACTAAACCAATTAAAGTCGCCCAAGTAGGAATGCCGCGCATGAAATTCTTAGTTCCATCAATTGGATCAATTACCCAGTAACGATCTGGTTTTGCATCGCTGCCGCCAAATTCTTCACCAATTACGTGATCATTTGGGTACGCTAATTTAATTAAATTTCTGATTTCTTCTTCAGTAGTTTTGTCCGCATCAGTTACTGGGGTGTTATCTGGTTTAGTAGTAATAACTAAATCGAGTGCATTGAATCTATCTAAAGTAATTAAATCAGCAGCATCGGCTAACTTGTGGGCAAGCGCAAGATCAGCTGCATAAGAATTAATTTGATTAACCATTGTGGCGCTTACTTTACTCGTCGGAGTTAAGCAGGCCGCGTAGACTTTTTACGCGCTCTTTGCGAGCCGTATCATCGCCAGCCCAAAGGTCGAGTTCGCAGCCCGCTTCACCATGCGAGCAGTTTTTGGCGCATTTGTTTATCACATCAGCAAAATCCGAAAACGATCCAATTACGCGGTCGCGATTAACGTGTCTTAGCCCGAAAGAACGGACCCCAGGAGTATCAATAATCCATCCTGAATTAACTTGGTTTTTGAGGTCAGGTAATTTCAATGCAACTGCACTTGATGAAGTATGTCGGCCGCGACCAGTTACATCGTTAACATCCCCAACCGCGCGCACATCTGTATCTAGTAGCGCATTTACTAAGGTGGATTTTCCAACGCCAGAGTGGCCGATTAGAACTGATGTTTTATTGCGAAGTAATTCTTTAATTGGAATTAAGTCACCGCCACGACTTGTTTGTAGCGTTTTTACACCTAGATTTAGATATGGCTTCAAGAAATTATTAGCGTCGGCTAAGTCGCCTTTTGTGATGAGAATTATTGGTTCAATTCCTTGGTCAAAAGCCACAACCAGACAACGATCAACTAAACCACTTCGAGGTTCTGGATTAGCGGCTGCAATAACAATTACCATCTGATCTACATTTGCAACAATCATTCGCTCTAATGCACCAGCATCATCCACGGTTCTAGTTAATGAATTTTTTCGCTCGTATACCGAAACAATTCTAGATAACGAACCATCGCTTCCAGAAGTATCACCCACTAGCGCTACCTGATCGCCAACTACAACTGAGTTTTTACCGAGCTCGCGCGCTTTCATTGCGCTTACCAATATGCCAGTTTCAGTAACGCAACTTGTGCGGCCGCGATCTACTTGAATTACAAACCCACGGATTGCATCTTCATGCAATGGGCGATCTTTGCTGCGCGGACGAGTGGATCGGGCTGGCCTTACTTTCGCATCGGATTCATCGTATTTGCGTGCCATTAGCCAACCAAACCATTCCAAAGGCCAGGAAAATCTGGGAGCGTTTTTCTAGTTGTTGCAATATTTTCAACGGAGACATCTTTAGTAACTAATCCAATTACCGCACCAGATGTAGCTAATCGGTGATCATCGTAAGTATGGAAAGTCCCACCATGAAGTGGGGCCGGCGTTATATGTAACGCATCAGCCGCTTCAGTAACTTTCCCGCCGAGCCGATTAATCTCATTACTTAACGCCGCTAATCGATCAGTTTCATGTAATCGCAAGTGGCCAATCCCGTGTAACGAGGATGGTGAATTCGCCAACGCAGCCAGCGCAGCAATCGCGGGAGTAAGTTCGCCAACGTCATGTAGATCAATATCAATTCCGTTAATTGTGCCAGTTCCAGTTAATTTTAAATCTTGACTAGCACCATTTGCTACAAATTCAATTTTTGCTCCCATTGCACTTAAAATCTCACGCAGTTGATTACCAGGTTGTGTAGTATTTTTTGGCCAATCCGCAATTGTGATTGAGCCACCACAGACCATTGCGATTGATAAGAACGGCGCTGCATTAGATAAATCAGGTTCGATTGTTAAATCAACACCGTGCAGTAAACCAGGCTCAACTCGCCATTCCTTTTTACCTACTTGAACGGTTGCGCCAAAATCACGGAGCATTTGGATAGTCATTTCGATATGCGGCGCTGAGGGCAGCGACGGTCCAATATGTTTTAAAGTGATACCCACTTCTGTTGATGGTGCAATTAGTAGGAGAGCTGAAACAAATTGACTAGATGCACTTGCATCAATTTCGACTACGCCGCCTCGGAGTGAACCGCTACCATTAATTGTGAGCGGCAAGCTATAACGATTACTGTGTTCAATTGTTACACCCAAACTTTCTAAGGCTTTTATTACTGGAGCAAGCGGACGTTCGTGCGATCTTTGGTCACCGTCAAAAAAAACTAACCCTTGGGCAAGCGCTGCAACTGGTGGCAAAAAGCGCATCACAGTTCCGGCATTACCAACATCAATCGATGCCGGCCCCATTAATTTTCGCGGCGATATCTTTAAATCAGATTCGCCATTAATTTCAACACCGAGCGCGCGTACACCAGCAACCATTAATTCGGAGTCGCGCGAATGTAAGGGTTTACGAAGTGTGGATGGAGTTGCAGCTAAAGCGGCGAGGATCAGCGCACGGTTTGTTACTGATTTAGATCCTGGAATTTCTACTCGTGCATCAATCGGTTTAACTCCACGAAAAGGTGCGCGCCATAGCGCGTTCGATTCGGAGTTTGCCTGCATATGCGAAGCCTACCCGTTGTATTCAAAGCGGCGGTTTTCATTTTCGCAGGTATTCTCAAGGGTATGTGTGGCAGATACGCGTTGACGCAAAACGAATCCGAGCTAATCGAGGAATTTGGCATTACTGAAATTTTGCCAAAGGCTGACCCGCTACCAGCTAATTGGAATGTTAAACCAACTGAAAAAATTTATATTATTCGTAACAGTGAAGATAACCGAGTACTCACTACTACTTCTTGGGGAATCATCGCGCCATGGAGTAAAAATGATGTCGAAGCGTTACGGAGTCAATCGCAAGCAATCAACGCTCGTTCGGAATCGATTCATGAGAAGCCAACTTTTAGAAACGGATTTAAATCGCAACGATGTTTAATTCCGGCAACCGGTTATTACGAATGGGCTACCGAACTTGGCAAATATAAAACGAAGCAGCCAGTATTTATTTCGAATGAATCTGGAAAGCCGTTGGCTTTTGCTGGCATTTATGAGAAGTGGATTTCACCAAATGGTGAAATTAAAGAAAGTGCCGCGATAATTACGCGCGAAGCCGTGGCTGGATTAGCAAAAGTTCATCATCGGATGCCAGTTTTCTTACCAAGAGATCGTTGGGATAGTTGGCTTGATAAGAAAAACAATGAGATTACAAAAGTACGCTCACTGATGGAGGTTGCTGAACCTGCCGCGGGGTTACGATTCTGGCCGGTATCGGATGCAGTGAATTCAATTAGAAATAATGGCGTGGAATTGATTAATGAGATTGAGCTTGGAGAGCCAGAAACTCTTTTTTAAGGGAATAACATCCGCAACTTTGGTGTTATACCGCTTAACTTTCGCGCAATAAATCAACACCTCCCGTTCGAAATGAGGTCCTCAGACTTTGGCGATAACCTTTATCTCAATGGATACCTCGCGCGAACTCGAAGCCACTGGCGGATCAAGGGCCACGGGGGAATTGGTTCAATTCGACCGCGAGAAAGAAAGCGTGGCACAACGGACCGCTCGATTCGAACGCGATGCCATGCAATATACGAGCCAACTTTATGCAGCTGCGCTCCGATACACAAAGAATCCAGATGATGCGCAAGATTTAGTTCAGGATACTTATGCAAAAGCATTTACTTCATTTCATCAATTTGAACCTGGCACAAATTTGCGTGCTTGGATGTATCGAATTCTCACCACAACTTTCATCAATAAATACCGAAAGAATCAACGACAACCCAAAATTTCCGATGGCGAATTAACGGATCAAGATTTATTTGCTTCAGCTTCTCACACCAGCGATCAAGGTAAATCTGCAGAAGTAGAAGCGTTAGAGAATTTGCCAGATAGCGATATCAAGCGCGCGCTCCAAGAGATACCAGAAGAATTTAGAATTGCTGTTTATTTAGTAGATGTTGAAGGTTTCTCCTATAAAGAAGCGGCCGAGATTATTGGTTCACCAGCTGGAACTGTCATGTCGCGTTTACATCGTGGTCGTAAACAACTTCGGGAGAAATTAACGGAGTACGCAAAAGAACTCGGATATGGAACTGGAACCGGGGATAAGTCATGACCCCTAATAATGGATTTGCCGCGCAATGTAACCAAGTTTTAAATTCAATTGTGCTTTTTATTGATAATGAAATAGATGACTCAGCGCAATTTAATGCAATTGCATTCCACCTCCAAGAATGTAATCTCTGTCGAGGCGCAATGGAGTTAGAGCGAAGACAGTTACAGATGGTGCAAACATTGCTCACCCGTTCTTGTTGCGAAACTGCGCCGGAAGAACTGTTGGTTAGAATCCATGACCAAGTCAACGCGTTGGCGGCTGAACTTGCGCAAGCCGAAGCAAATGGGCTTATGGGTCAGACTGAAATAATTACGAAATACAGCCGCACTGAAATCACAATAGATGGCGAAACACAGATAGAAATTGAAACATCTCACGAAATTTGGCGGGATTTTTAGGCTAAGTTAGCGAACATGAATTCGCACCCAACCCAGATTCGCGCTGAGATGGTGGCTAATGTCTTATCTATTTCAGTCTCGGTCGGCGAAGTAATCGCAAACGGCGATATTTTACTCCTACTGGAATCTATGAAAATGGAAATTCCAGTACTTAGCGAAATTTCCGGAACTGTGGTTGAAATTGCAGTTTCGCCTGGCGATGTTATTCAAGAGGGCGACTTACTAATTAGACTTGAAGCGAAAGTTTAGCTCGGAATAATTATGCAGAGCGAATTAATCGTTGGCGCAATCGGAATTTCATCGATGGAAGTGCGTCCAGGCGATACCGCACTTGCTCACGGCAGCGGTGATGTCCCAACTCTCTCATCATCATTTTTAGTAACTTTGATGGAGAGCGCGGCGATAACTTCGATTGTTGAATTTTTAGAAAATGGCGAAACTACGATTTTAGCTGAGATTGAATTGAAAGTTCATGGCGCGGTTCCAATCGGCGTTGAAATCCAGAGCGCCACAAGATGTATTGAATTAAAAGATCACACACTAACTTTTGATTGCGAAATACATGACGGCCCGCGCTTAGTTGCGGCCGCAATAATGCGACGGACAATGGTGGAACGAGTTTCGTTCCTAGCGCGGACCGCTGCACTTTCAATTATTTCGCAACAATCCCAAATAAATTAATTATTTTTTAGTTGCCCAGAAGATTTCTGCAATTTCATCAATCTTTTCGATTAATTTAGTTGCTACTGCGACATCATTTGTACCTTTTGTACCGGCTGCGCCAGCAAGTTTTGTGGCTTCGTTAAATAATGAATGTAATTGTGGGTAGCTCTCAAAGTGAGGCGGCTTAAAGTAATCAGTCCAAAGAATCCATAGGTGCTCTTTGACTTGGTTCGAGCGTTCTTCTTTGATTGCAACGGCACGTGATTTGAAATCGGTATCGCCAGATGCTGCATATTTTTCCATACAAGCTTTTACTGATAACGCTTCGATTTTGGCTTGTGCTGGGTCATATACGCCACATGGAAGATCGCAGTGTGCATAAACCGTGGTCTTTGGCTTAAAAAGTTGAGTGAACATAGAAACCTCTCCAGTTAAGAAAAATTTGGCCTTGCTGTCTGTGAAAGAATACCGCGCATGTTCGGATTTGGCACGGTCAAGGTTGCTGGGAACTCCATGCTTCCCATATATCAAGATGGTGATTGGTTAGTAGTTCGGTGGCATGCACAATCCGAAGTTCTGCCAACCTCAATAAAACTCGGCGCAGTTGTAGTTATTGAACGTGATGAACGTCCCGGTATTTACTTGATTAAGCGGTTACAAAAAGCACATGGCAGTTCATATTGGGTTGAAGGTGATTCGGCTGAGAGTACTGATTCAAGAAGTTGGGGCTGGATTCCACCGCAGGAGATTCGCGGAAAAGTTATTTTTCGGTTAGCGCGAAAACGCTTCGATTAATAACGCTTTCTGTTCTTCTTCATGAACATAATGGCTACCTGTAGCTGGGCTAGCAGTAGCACGTCGCGAAATTCTCCGGAAATTTGCACCCTGTAATATTTCATTTTGGGTTTCGTGAAGTTGTAGCGCAATGAATGGCCAAGGACCTTGGTTTGCTGGTTCATCTTGCACCCAAAGCAAAGTTGCGCCTGGATATTTTACAACCTCAGCCGCGATAGCTTCAGTTGGGAATGGATAAAGTTGTTCGACTCTAACAATTGCGGTGGCGCGTTCGCCAGATTTTTCGCGTTCCGCAACTAAATCGTGATAAATCTTGCCAGAACAGAAAATAACTCGAGTAGCTTTTTCAACGATTGGATCAGGAATTACTGGTCGGAAAGTTCCGCTTGTGAAATCAGAGATTGCCGATGAAGCAACTTTTAATCGAAGCATTGATTTAGGCGTAAAAACAATGAGCGGACGGCGAGCCGGATTTTTCATATGCCAACGAAGTAAATGGAAATACGAAGCTGGGTTAGATGGTTGTGCAACCGTCATATTTTCTTCAGCGCAAAGTGCTAAGTAACGTTCAATTCTGCCGGATGAGTGATCGGGACCTTGGCCTTCGTAACCATGCGGAAGTAGCAAAACTAATGAAGAACGCTCGCCCCACTTTTGAAGTGCAGAAGAGATAAATTCATCGACAATAGTTTGGGCGCCGTTTGCGAAATCGCCGAATTGGCCCTCCCATATAACTAACGCATTTTCACGCTCTACCGAATACCCATATTCAAAGCCCATCGCGGCATATTCAGTTAAGTTGGAATCGATTACAAAGAATTGGTTTTCATCCGAGATTAAACCTCGAAGCGGGGTCCATTCGCTGCCATTTTCTCTATCGATAATTACTGCGTGCCGGTTGCTGAATGTGCCACGGCGCGCATCTTGGCCCGCAACTCTGATTGGGTGTCCATCTAACAAAATTGCACCGAATGCAATCATTTCACCGCCGGACCAATCGATTGTGCCATCTTGCAACATTGATACACGACGTTCTAATTGCGGCAACAATTTTGGATGAACAGTGAAGCCATCTGGGATTGCAACTTGGGTGGCTGCGATTTTTCGAACAATCTCCTCAGGTAGCGCAGTCTTTACAGATTCTGGAGCCAGCAGGACCGGAACTTTAAAGTTTGGATTTTCTTCAGGTGCGTTGTTATGCACGGCGTTGAAGATTGCCTCAAGCTGGGCATGGAAATCTTTTGCAATCTCATCGGCTTCTTCGGGAGTAATGTCACCGCGACCTACCAGCGCTTCCGCATATATTTTTCGTACGGATAGTTTGGCATCAATTAACTTGTACATAAGTGGTTGGGTAAAACTTGGTTCGTCACCTTCGTTATGCCCGCGACGACGGTAACAAACCATATCGATTACAACATCTTTATTAAATTTTTGTCGGTATTCAAAAGATAATCGAGCAACTCGCACGCATGATTCTGGATCATCACCATTTACATGAAATACCGGAGCTTGAATCATTTTTGCAATATCGGTGGCATAACGAGATGAGCGCGCAGCTTGTGGCGAAGTAGTGAAACCAACTTGGTTATTGATTACAACGTGAATGGTTCCGCCGGTTCGATATCCGCGAAGTTGGGAGAGGTTTAGCGTTTCTGCAACAACCCCTTGGCCAGCAAAGGCAGCGTCGCCATGTACCAAAATGGGAAGTACTGAAAAAAGTTCTTTCTTATTTAATACATCTTGCTTGGCCCGCACAATTCCTTCCAGAACTGGGTTAACCGCTTCTAAGTGAGATGGGTTGGCGGCGAGATAAACATTTGTAGTCGCGCCAGACTCTGCTTTGAAAACTGATTTAACACCTAGGTGATACTTAACATCGCCCGAACCTTGAACTGAATTCTCAATGAAATTTCCTTCGAATTCTTGGAAGATTTGACCAAATGCTTTGCCCGCAATATTTGCAAGTACATTTAATCGACCACGGTGCGACATTCCGATACAAGCTTCATCTAAGCCAGCTTCAGCGGCTCCAGTAAGGATGGCATCGAGAATTGGAATTACTGATTCGCCACCTTCAAGTGAGAATCGTTTCTGTCCCACAAATTTAGTGTGCAAGAAAGCTTCAAAAGCTTCAGCGCTATTGATCTTTCGTAAAATTCGTAACTGTTCTTCGCGATCAATTCGTGGTGCACCAACTTCGACCCGTTCTTGGATCCAAGCTCGCTCATCTGGGCTATCGATGTACATATATTCGATTCCGATGGAACGACAATATGAATCGCGAAGTCTTCCAAGAACTCGACGTAGCAGCGCGTATGGCTCGCCGCCAAAACCGCCAGTTGCAAAACTGCGATCTAAATCCCAGAGCGTTAAGCCGTGAGTTACTACATCCAAATCAGGGTGGTAACGCTGTTGGTATTCCAACGGATCGGTATCAGCCAACATATGTCCGCTAGTTCTATAAGCATGAATTAATTCTTGAATTCGCGCAGCTTTATTTAAGCCCTCTTCGTTATTTTCTGGAATATCTACGATCCAACGGATTGGAATATAAGGAATTCGCAGCGCAGCGAAAACTTCATCATAGAAATTCTCGGCGCCAAGCAAAATCTCATGGATACGCCGCAAGAAATCACCAGATTGCGCGCCTTGGATGATGCGATGGTCGTAAGTACTTGTAAGCGTTACAACTTTGCTTATCGCTATCTTTGCAAGTGTCGCTTCACTTGCACCTTGAAATTCAGCGGGGTAATCCAATGCGCCAACTCCAAGAATCATTCCTTGGCCTGCAACCAATCGTGGGACGGAGTGAACCGTTCCGATTGTGCCTGGGTTAGTTAGAGAAACCGTTGTTCCAGCAAAATCTTCAACAGTTAGCGTGCCACCGCGCGCTTTTTTAACAACTTCTTCGTAAGCCAACCAAAATTGCCGAAAATCCATCGATTCGCAACCTTTTATGGAAGGTACGAGTAATTGGCGCGAGCCATCTGGTTTTGCTAAATCAATTGCGATGCCAAGGTTTACATGGGTTGGGTGAGCGAACGCGGGTTTACCCTCTAGTTGGGTGTAAAAGTTATTCATCTCTGGCATCGCACGTAGCGCTTTAATCATTGCGAAACCGATTAAGTGGGTAAAGGAAATTTTTCCACCACGAGCGCGTTTCATGTGGTTGTTAATTACGATCCGGTTATCAATTAATAGTTTTGCTGGAACCGCGCGGACACTAGTTGCAGTCGGAACTGTAAGTGAAGCTTCCATGCTCTGGACAACACGTGCGCTTACACCGCGGATCGGTTCAACCCGAGCATCACCGTTATTTATAACAGGAGCTGGTTTAGCGATTGGATCTGCTGGCGTGAGGTTCGTATTTTGAATTGCAGGTCTAACAGTTTCTTGTGGCGTAAATGTGGCGGCTACTTCTTGGGTTGCAGTTGCGGTTGCAGTTGTGGCAGGGGCAACTAGCACGGGCGGTGTAACGCTCGCTACGGCAGGAGCAACTCTTGTCGCTGATTTTGGTTCTGGTGGCACACCTCTTTTTGGTGCGGGCGGCATCGATAGCGAAGTTGAGACCTGGGTATTACCTGGAAGTGGAGCGCCAGGTTTGTGATTGCTAAAGAATTCGCGCCAAGATGGCTCAATTGAATTGGGATCTCGTAAATAATTTTCGTACATCTCATCAACTAACCATTCGTTTGAACCGAATGATCCACCAAAGTGATTCTCTGGCGTCATGGATTCCGAAGACATCTATTTACTCCTGATCTACCGTGTAAATCTGGCTCTCAGATAGTAAGCCTATCGGGGTGAGGCGATGGCTCCGAATCGGACGGGCGGTTAGCGGTAGTTGGGTAAGCGATATTGCCCACATTTACGCTTTTTGGGTCCTACGCCAGTGATATCGATAAATCGGTCCAGCAATCACTAGCGTTGTTAAATCATTTACTAAATTCATTATTGAGTTTCGACGGTTCAAATCAATTTGGCTGAGCTTTGCAGCGGCTGTTGCGTTTACATCGACGTAACCATTTTCTGGATAACCAATTAAAATTCCATTACGCACCGCGCTGACTAAGGAAAATAGACAGACCATTAAAGTTATAAGAGATACGGCGTATAGATAAACACTTCGCCAATCAATGCCGATTCTGACATTATTTATTTCAACGTTCTTAGTCACCGTTCTTTTTGATGCTGCTTTCTTCGACGCGCTCGCTTTAGCCATGATTTAAGGATACTCAATTCTCTTCGGCAGGTACGGCAAGCAGCGCTGCCAACAATGTTAATAACCCAAGTATTGCGAGTGGTACGCCTAATTGCGGGCGACCGCCATCAAACATGTAATACGAAACGCCAAGCGCAATTCCATTAGCGAGCACGGTTGGAGCGCGGCCGTAATTCTTTTTCAACTTAAATCCATGAGCGGCGACCAATAACCCAATTCCTCCAAGTGTTGCAAAGACAATCTCCGCGACCAGTGCCACAACTTCGGTTGGATCTCTGATAAAACTTGCGATTGCCAGCGAGCCTGCGATTGCGAAAAGGATGATGGCTTCGAGGATAGCGAGGCCACGTGCGTATTTTCGTGCAATATTTGATAGCGCAGAGTTTGAATCCATTTTCAAATACTACTCATGTTCGTAATTGATAAGAAACTAGGAGTTATAGAAATAGTTAGTTTTGCATGTGATGGTAACAAGGTGAATGGAGAAATTGCAGCCACTTACGTTTTGCCGCTACAAGCGGCAACGCTTGGCCTCAGTGCATTTACGGTTAGAGCTAATGGGAGTGCAACTAATCAATACAACAGGTAATACGATTCCTCCATGGCTGCCCGTGAATTTGAGTTAGAGATTGCTGCGCTGAGCGGCACCCTCAGATCGATTGAAAAAGTGATCGATCTTCCGAAATTACGGATTGAAGCCAAAGAGTTAGAAGAAGCTGCCGGCGTTCCAAATCTTTGGGACGATCCCGAAGCTGCTCAAAAAGTTACAAGCAAACTCTCTCGGGTACAGAGCGAAATTAATCGCCTCTCATCACTCCGTCAAAGACTTGATGATCTGCCGGTACTCCTTGAATTAGCGAGAGGCGAAGAAGATCTGAGCGCGCTAGATGATGCTGGCAAGGAATTAGATTCCGTCACAAAAGCAATAAGTGAATTAGAAGTTCAAACTCTATTAAGCGGTGAGTATGACCATCGTGATGCGCTCGTAACAATTCGCTCCGAAGCTGGCGGGGTTGATGCTGCAGATTGGGCAGAAATGGTTTCGCGAATGTTTCTTCGTTATTGCGAAATCCATAATTATCAGACCCAAGTGCTGGAAACTTCTTTTGCAGAAGAAGCTGGAATAAAATCAACTACTTTTAAAGTTGCTGCTCCTTATGCATATGGAACGCTTTCGGTTGAACAAGGGACACATCGCTTAGTTCGTATTTCACCTTTTGATAGCCAAAATCGTCGTCATACATCTTTTGCTGGCGTTGAAGTTGTTCCAGTTGTAGATCAAAGCGATCATATTGAAATAGATGAAAAAGATATTCGCATCGATGTTTATCGTTCATCCGGCCCAGGTGGCCAAGGTGTTAACACAACAGATTCTGCAGTTCGCATAACGCATATTCCAAGCGGCATAGTGGTTTCATGTCAGAACGAAAGATCTCAAATCCAAAATCGTGCAACCGCAATGGCAGTATTGCAATCTAAATTATTAGAACGTCGCCATCAAGAAGATCGGGCGAAGATGGATGCACTCCGCGGCGACAATGCTGGATCTTGGGGAAACCAAATTCGTTCTTATGTATTGCACCCGTATCAAATGGTTAAAGACCACCGCACTGATTTCGAAACTGGGAATACCCAAGCGGTCTTAAATGGAGAACTAGATGGATTTATTGAAGCGGGCATTAGATGGCGCCGTTCGCAGCATTAATTTACTTTTAATTAAAAATGTGAGATATCTCCCGCAATTTCCGCGTAATTAAGCAATATCCTCAGGAAAATAGCCGAGTTAAATCACCCCGTATTGCCATCATGTCCATAAAATAACTACATGATTCGCTTCGAGAAGGTCACCAAGTCCTATCCAAAAACCGATCAGCCCGCGCTAAATCAAGTTGATCTAAATGTTGAAAAAGGCGAATTCGTTTTTTTAGTTGGACTTTCTGGTTCTGGTAAATCCACTTTCTTGCGGCTAGTGCTTCGTGAAGAGAAGCCAACTTCAGGAACTATTCACGTTGCTGGTAAAGACCTCGCCACGCTTTCTAATTACAAAGTTCCCGAACTTCGTCGCCAAGTCGGCACCGTCTTTCAAGATTTTCGATTGCTAAATAACAAAACAGTTTTTGAAAATGTGGCTTTTACTTTGCATGTTCTTGGCTATTCAAAGAAGGAAATTGCGCGTGAAGTTCCAGAAGTATTAGAGCTGGTTGGGCTAGAAGAAAAATTAGATCGTAAACCTGGCGAACTTTCAGGAGGAGAACAGCAGCGAGTGGCTATTGCGCGCGCTTATGTGAGTCGACCAGTAATTCTTATTGCGGATGAACCAACTGGAAACTTAGATCCAGCAACTTCGGTTGGAATTATGAAATTACTTGACCGGATTAACCGTGATGGCACAACTGTTGTCATGGCAACACACGATGCTGGCATTGTGGATCAAATGCGAAAACGTGTTATCGAACTTGACGCTGGCAATGTAATCCGAGACCAAGCTCGAGGTGTCTACGGATATACCGGATGATTTCAGATAAAGTGAATTAACTAAGCAAAAGCCTGGGTAAGCAAAAGCCTGGGTTAGTAAAAGGTAGGGAAAGAGGAGAGATATGCGCGCTGGATTTCTTTTGAGCGAAGTTGGAATTGGGCTTCGCCGTAACTTAACCATGACATTTGCGGTAATTATTACCGTCGCGATCTCACTCTCACTTCTTGGAATTGGTTTCCTTTCAAATGCCCAAGTGCGGGTCATGAAAGATTATTGGTACGACAAAATCGAAGTCTCGGTCTACCTTTGCGGATCACTCTCCGAATCGGCTTCATGTTCTGGTGGCGTAATTACCGATGGCCAACGCGTTGAGATTCAAAAAGATTTACAAGATTTGCCTGCAGTACAAAGTGTTTACTACGAGTCCCAAGCAGAAGCATTTACTCGTTTCCAAGAAAGATTTAAGGGATCAGCAATTGCGCAAAACGTAACTCAAGATCAACTACCCGAATCTTTTCGGGTTAAATTAAAAGATCCAACTCAATTTGCAGTTGTCGAGAGCGCCTTCTCGGGACGTCCTGGTGTAGATGTTGTACAAGACCAACGCTCTATTCTAGAGAAGTTCTTTAAACTCTTAAATGTGCTTCGCGATGGCGCGCTCGCAATCGGATTAGCTAGCGTACTTACGGCTGCGCTACTTATAAGCAACACGCTTCGCCTCGCCGCATTTAACCGACGTCGCGAAACTAATGTAATGAAATTAGTTGGTGCCAGTTCATTTTCAATTCAATTGCCTTTCTTACTTGAAGGCGTGTTTGCAGCGATAATTGGTTGGCTATTTTCTACTGGGTTACTTGCAACATTTAAATTAGTGATAGATCAACGAGTTGCGCCACTATTAACCTTCACAAACTTCTTTGGCTGGCGCGATGTTTGGGTTACTTCGAGTTACTTACTCATAACAGGTTTAAGCGTATCTGCCGTTGCTTCTACACTCACACTTCGCAAATATCTAAAGGTCTAGTACTTTTAACCTCCAATAAGTCCTTCGTAAAGCACGGGGGAGAACTTCCCGGGAGTGTGTTGAAATGGTGCGCGAACCAGACTTTTTGCGCCCTTCAATCATTACCAAGATAAAAGCAAAAATTCTAAAACCGCTTAGCGGGAATTCATTTCGAGCAAGCGGCATCATTTTCATTGTAATGACCCTTGTTTTCTCAATCGGATACTCGACTGGAAGTAGGAATTCTGACGGTCCCGTTGACGAAGCTATTCAAGAAATAACATCTGCGGGACAGTCCAAAGTTACAAAGCAAATATTGCAATGGGCAGCAATCGAGGGTGCGATTAAGGCATCGGGAGATCAGTGGTCAAATTATTTCCCTACTAGTGCGCTTGATATATTTCAAGACCAATTAAATAATCAGTACACTGGCATTGGAATTATTTTAAGACGGTCCACCTTGGGAGTTCTAGAGATTGCAAGTGTTGAAGTAACCTCTCCGGCCGCCGCTGCGGGGATAAAGGTAAGCGATCAATTAATTGAAATTGATGGTACTGATGTGCAAGGTGCATCACTACCATCTGCGATTGCAATGCTTCGTGGAAACAGCGGCAAGAAAGTTGATTTGCTCATACTTAGAAACGGAAAGAATATTTTGGTTTCGCTGAAACGAGCCAAAATAACTGCGAAAAATGTCGAGATATCAACCATCTCCAAAGATGTAGCGCTATTAACAATTTCATCTTTTTCTTCATTAACTGCGAACGATGTGCAATGGTTTCTAACCAACACTCCTCATAGCAAGGGGATAATTATAGATTTAAGAAATAACCCTGGCGGGATTGTTGAAGAAGCCGTTGGAGTTGCCCGTCAATTTATTAACAGTGGAATTATTGTTTCTTACCAGAAGGCTTCGGGCGAAAAGGTTATATTTAAATCCACCGAAACTGGCGCAGATCAAGCTCCGCTAATTGTTTTGATTAATCGATCAACCGCAAGTGCTGCTGAGATATTGGCGGCAGCGCTACAAGATAGGAATAGAGCAGTAATCCTTGGTGAGAAGAGTTATGGCAAGGGAACAGTGCAAGAGTTTAAAACGTTGAAAGATGGCTCAAAACTTGAATTAACAGTTGCCTTTTTCCGATCGCCTTCTGGAAGATTGATTGAAGGAAAAGGCGTTATGCCAGATTTAGTGGTTCCAGAGAGTGTGATTGCAATCAAATCGCTACAAGTGCTTGGCGGTTTAGCCTCATTGATTACGCCTAATAATTGAAATCACCAATTAATTAACGATTCTATTTCGCACCCGTTACCCTTAAGCCATGGTTAAGGAAGTCGGACGTAAACTCATCGCGCAAAATAAAAAGGCGCGCCATGATTACTTCATAGAAGATGTCTATGAATGTGGTCTTGTGTTAACCGGTACGGAAGTGAAATCGCTTCGGGCTGGTCGAGCATCGCTCATTGACGGCTTCGCCATGGTTATTGATGGCGAGTTATGGCTTAGTGGGGTACATATTCCGGAATATACGGAAGGAACGTGGACTAATCACACGCCCCGAAGAGATCGAAAATTACTTTTACATAAGAAAGAGATCACTAAATTAATTGGGAAGACGAAAGAGAGTGGTTTAACTTTAATTCCGATTTCGCTCTACTTTAAAGATGGCAAAGCCAAGATAGAACTTGGTTTGGCTAAGGGTAAGAAAGCGCACGATAAACGGGCTTCACTTATGGAACGCGAAGCTGGTCGAGAAATCGCGCGCGAGATGTCGCGCAATTTGAGCGGTAAGAATGTTGGGCGTAGCAATCCGCGTAAATCCAATAAGTATGACGATTAATCTCGGTATTTACTTTTACTTTATTAACGTACAATAAGACTGCTTTCTAACTCCCATGGGGGTGAACGGTCTCGACTTTGGATGTTGGGACAGGGGAAGCGGGCCGAGGAAGCCGGGATGATCTCGTAAACCAAAAACCCGTGCAAACAATCAAGCGCCAGTACAACTGCCGCTGATTACGCTCTCGCTGCATAAGCGAGCCTCGTAATCCGTTAGCCCAAGTGCGCCCTCGCCTTGGAATCTAGCGCCGACAGAGGGCTTACTTATTCATAAGGTTGCGATTATGAATCGGGAAATCTTCCGCAAATGAGTTCGTTGACTACATGTGCGCGTGAGAGTCAGAGCTGAGAAAACGAATAGCGCACTACGCCCGTAGAAGCCCTGTTTTAGTACCAGAGGACCCGGGTTCGATTCCCGGCACCTCCACCATGTTTTACTTGTGCGTTCCAAAAATAACTAGCGGTATCAGCCACGAGCGCCAAAGATGAATTGCTTTACTTAATTAACAATTCCATAAATAAGTACCCCTATGAAGAGGACCCAGATAATTTGATTTAATGGTTTCTTCAATAATGACTTAGAGGTACTCGGCAAAAACGAGAGCACCAAAATAAGTATTCCAGTTAAAATAATAATCGCACTATGGATTGCAACGCTAGAAGTGCCAGTTTGGTAACGCCAGTTGATAAGTCCAATCGCGAATAGGGTGTAACCAGCTAGTCGAAAATAATTTAGTGGGTTCATCTACAAAATGTAACCCAAGTCAAGCCCAAGTCAATGCTTTTTAGATTGTATTTGTTTAATGTCTTTTGGATATAGCCAGACTCAATCCTGAATTAATCTTGGATAAGTCCTTTATCGGGATTCCGATTTCCACGCATCTGTCTAATAGTTCGATAAAGGGCAAAGGTTGAAACTCCGAAACCAAATAAGCCATAGAGACGTCCACCAAGTCCAATATTTGCGGTCATGAAAATTACCCCAATAAATATTGCAGGGAGGGAGAAGAGAATTACTGCTCCAACTCTTAACTTGTTAAACGAGGATTTAGCTGGCTCGATAAATGTAAGCCCTAGCGCAATTGGCCCACCCACAACAGTTATGGCTGCCATTAGCGCCACTATTACCACAAGTGATTCCATTGTTAAACCATAGAGCATTCAAAGACGCTTCAGGCTGCATCGTTAATGGGGCGAGCGGGAACTTGGTAAATCTTTCCAGTTGGTGAAGTCCAAGTACAAGATCCATCACCCCTGCTTTTTAATTCCCAACCACCATGCGTCTTCATTCGATGGTGCCGCCTACATAAAACACCTAAGTTCGAAATTGAAGTTTCACCACCGGCATCCCAACTTTTTGCATGATCAATATCGCCAACTCGCGCCGGTTGCCTACAACCTGGGAATCGGCAAGTTCGATCACGCGCAGTAAGGAAATCAATTAGCGCTTGCGGTGGTTCGTAAGTTTCTCGACCTAAGTTGAGTAATTCACCAGATACTGGATCGGTAATAAATCGCTTCCATTTTCCATCAGCGGCTAATTCACGGGCAACGGTTGCGGGGATTGCGCCGTAACCTGCAAGAATTCCTGGATTCTCCGATAGCCCTAAAAGAGTTGGTAGATCAATAGTTAAGTTTACGGTAACTGGTCGTCGATGTGGCTTATAGGAATCCACATTGTTTGCGAGGAAAGTTGCGGCTAAAGATGTAAGCGCATCTGCGCGCTTCATATCTAAAGTTCGCTCGTTATCTAAAGGTGAAATACTCACGTCACCACCATTTATTTCGGATTCATGTCTAGCTAGCGCATCTATCGCAAGCATTACAGTTTGAGCATCCGCTGCCGGCAGGAGGGCCACAATCGTTGCCATTCCATCAGGTTCAGAATACATAGTGACTTTACGACAATCTCGCGCATGCTCTGATGCAGCTTCAAAAATTTCTGGTGAAAGCCTTGCTATTGTGCCGCGCACTTTATTAGCAACTTGAACTGGCGTATGAAATTCAGCATGGGAAATTGCCTTTAACTCAATCTCTTCGATCGCAGCAGCCGATAAACCTTTACCAATTACCGCAGCACTTTCCCGGGCAATTACCGAAGCATGTGCCGCCGAAATTTCGCCATTTGCTAAGGCAGCACAGGTATTAGGTAAGTAATTTACAAGAGTGCGCGCTACATCTATTCGATTTTGCGCGGTACCGCTAGATAATCGAAGTGCCGCCGCAATCTCCTCACGTTCGGAGTCATCAACACCGCTCCACATTGATTCCGCTTTAGAAGGTTCATTTCCGGCGACCGCGACGATTGCGCTCTGCATCAAAGCCTGCAACCAGCCAGATTGTTTTTCTAACGCAGACAAATAATCAACTCGCCCTGATGGCGATAACGAGAATGGATCAATCGCAACGAGCTCCGTCAGAATTTCAATTCCAGCGCGTGTATTAAGTAAACGAAGAATATTTTCTTCGGTTAGCTCGGTTGCGATCTCCATGTGAGAAGCATCTAAAACGGGTCTGACAAGTTGGGAAAGTTATGCACACCCGTTACTTTGTTTTCAACTTGCAATCCCACCCAATGTAGTTGAAACTTCAATCATGCCTGCCGTAACCGTAAAAGATATAACTGTTCTACCGCGCGTAATCGCTTCGCCCGCTGCACATGCACGGACTGTAAAAAGCGTTACCTCCGCGCCACAAGGTTACGAAGGCGAGGGTTTCCCAGTTCGTCGAGCATTTAATGGCGTAGACCTTGGCGATGTCGATCCATTCATCATGATGGATCAAATGGGTGAAGTTGAATATTCACCCGGCGAACCAAAAGGCACACCATGGCATCCACATCGCGGGTTTGAAACTGTTACATACATTATTGATGGCATCTTCGATCACTTTGATAATCACGGCGGTGGCGGCACGATTTCAAATGGCGACACCCAATGGATGACTGCTGGCGCTGGAATTTTGCATATCGAAACTCCGCCAGAACATTTAGTTATGAGCGGTGGTTTATTTCATGGTTTCCAACTCTGGGTAAATCTTCCGGCAAGTAAGAAATGGTCAACACCGGCTTACCAAGATATTCGGGCAAAGAACGTTGAACTTTTATCTTCAAGTGATGGTGGAACTTTAATTCGAATTATCGCTGGTGAATTAGCTGGACATCAAGGTCCCGGCACAACGCAAACGCCAATCACAATTGTGCACGCAACGTTGCAACCTGGTGCGCAACTTCGATTGCCATGGAACTCTGCCTATAACGCACTGGTTTACACGATGAGTGGACGCGGCACTGTTGGCGATGAACATCGTCCAGTGCAGATGGGGCAACTTGCCGTATTTGATAGCGCATATGTTGATGGCGATGTATTAGTTGTAACTGCAGATAAAGCGCAGGAATCTCGTGCACCAGAAATGGATGTAATCATTCTCGGCGGCGAACCAATTCGCGAACCCGTTGCATGGATGGGTCCATTTGTTATGAACACCAAGCGCGAAGTCCTGCAAGCATTTGAAGATTTCCAAAAAGGTGTACTTGGAATTGTGCCCGCAGATCATAAAGAATTTGTCCGGCAACGCGGCGCGGCGCTTAATCGCTCCGGCGAAGGATCAAAGCTAAGTGGCGATATTTTAGGCGTGCATGGCGCGCCTAGGGAGATGCAAGAAGGTTGAACGTTTGTAGTTGCGAATTACAAAGTTTTAAGCGCACCAACTACTTTTGTTAGTGAAGCTTTAGCGTCACCGAATAACAAAGTAGTTTTTGGATCGAAGAGTAATTCGTTTTCGATACCGGCAAATCCTGGCCGCATAGAACGCTTCAAGAAAATTACGTTTCCGGCAAGTGATACATCCAAAATTGGCATTCCATAAATTGGGCAACCAGGAGTGTTCTTAGCGGCGGGATTAACTACATCGTTCGCACCAATAATTAACGCAACATCAGTTTGTGGGAAAGTCGGATTTACTTCATCCATCTCTGCAAGTTGTTCGTAAGGAACATTTGCTTCCGCCAACAAGACGTTCATATGTCCAGGCATACGACCTGCAACTGGGTGAATTCCATAAGCCACATCAATTCCTTTAGCAGATAATAAATCAGCTAATTCACGAACAGTATGTTGTGCTTGTGCAACCGCTAATCCAAAGCCAGGAACGATTACAACGCGGCGAGCATAGTTAAGCAAAATCGCAACATCATCTGGCGAGCCAGAACGAACCGGCCGAGTTTCGCCGCCAGTTGCAACATCTTGTGGCTTTGCGGTAAATGCGCCAAAGAGCGTGCCAAAGAGGGAGCGACCCATTGCTTCTGCCATTAAACGAGTCAAGATTGTTCCGGATGCACCAACAAGTGTTCCCGCAATGATTAAAAGTGTGGAATCAAGTACATAACCACTTGCTGCAACTGTTAAACCAGTAAATGCGTTTAAGAGCGAGATAACTATCGGCACATCTGCGCCACCAACTGGCAATACAAAGAGCACACCAAAAAGCAGCGATAAACCAGCAAGAACTAGAAGTGGCGTAGTGCCAAGTGCGCTAATTACCCAACCACCCGAAGCTAGTACCGCAATTAACGTTCCTGCAATTACAAAACGTCCGCCCGGGAATACAACGGGGCGAGTAGTCATTAACTCTTGTAACTTCATAAAGGTAATGATCGAGCCAGAGAATGAAACGCAACCGACAATTACGGTAAATACAGTCGCGACAACTTTGGCAACCGCCGCGCCATCACCTAACTTCAAATATTCAACGATTGCAACTAGAGCTGCAGCACCGCCACCAACACCGTTAAATAGCGCAACAAGTTGTGGCATTTGAGTCATCTGCACTTTACGTGCGGCCGGTACGCCAATTAATAAACCGACAACCATAGCGCCAAGAATCCAGCCAAGATTATTTAGCGGAAGCGAAGAACTTTCGCTGGCATAGAAGAAAACTACAACCGTTGCAATTGTTGCGCCGAGCGCGCCAATTAAATTACCACGACGCGCAGTACGAGGATGTGAAAGGCCTTTCAGCGCGAGAATGAAACATACGCCAGCAGATAACCCGATTAAATCGTAGATAGCGCGGCTCACTTTGAATCCTTCGCTCTCTCTTTACCTTTTCCTTTAAACATTTCTAACATTCGATCTGTAACCACAAACCCGCCCACCATATTTATGGTGGCTAAGACGATTGCAGCAACCGATAACCCGAGTTCTAAATTTGTATTGCTGTGATCGGCCACGATGATTGCACCAACCAAAATAACGCCGTGAATCGCATTGGCACCGCTCATTAACGGGGTATGGAGAGTAGAAGAAACTTTAGAAACCACTTCAAAACCAACGAAAACTGCTAGTACGAAGATAGCGACAATTGCCATTGGTTCCATTACTTCTTACCTCCATTTAATTGCGGCGTACGTTTTGCACCTTCGTGGGTCAACGCAGCCGAATCAATAATTTCATCGGCAAAATCTGGCGCAATAGTTCCGGTGGTTTTGCCATCGGCGCTCTCCGTCTTCGTCATTAAGAGCAATAAATTCACTACGTTTCGCGAGTAGAGTGATGATGCGTGGAACGGAAGTTGTGACGGAACATCTTTTCCGCCCCAAATCTTCACGCCATTTGCGGTGACTACGATTTCGCCTGGTTTTGATCCTTCAACGTTGCCACCAGTTTCCGCAGCTAAATCAACGATGATTGAACCAGGTGCCATCCTGCTAAACATTTCTGCGGTTACAAGTTGCGGAGCTGGTCGACCAGGAACAGCTGCCGTAGTAATAAGCACATTTGATTTAGTAATAAACGGAGTGAGAAGTTCGCGTTGTTTAGCAGCGCGCTCTTCTGTCATTTCGCGGGCATATCCGCCAGCACCTTCCAGCGCTTCAAGTCCCAAATCAACAAAAGCCGCTCCCATTGAACGAACTTCATCCGCAGAAGATGGTCGAACGTCATAAGCAGATACAACGGCACCAAGACGACGCGAAGTTGCGATTGCTTGCAGTCCAGCAACGCCTGCGCCTAATACCAAAACTTGTGCCGGCGTTACGGTTCCAGCAGCAGTCATTAATAGTGGGAAGAATCTTGGCGACATTTCCGCTCCAACGAGTGCTGCACGATAACCCGCGCAAAGTGCTTGTGAAGTCAGTGCATCCATAGATTGCGCGCGTGAAATTCGCGGAACCATCTCCAGCGAAAATGCAGTAACACCGGCGCTCGCAGCAGCATCAATTGAATCAGTCGCAGTTGTTGGTGATAAGAATGAAATTGTGACTGCACCTTTTTTCAGTGATTTAAATTGATTCGGAGTTAGTGGTTGAACCGATGCAACAACATCAGCTTTACCTAATTCATTTTGCATATTTGCAGTAGCAATAATCTCAGCACCAGCAGCTTGAAATTCGCTATCTGTGGCTTGAGAATCGGTACCGGCGCCAGATTCGATTGCAACTGTTAAGCCAGCGCGAGTTAACTTCGAGATTATGTCTGGAACTAGCGCAACTCGTTTTTCGCCAGATTTTATTTCTTTAGGAACCAATACACGCATGGGTATCAGATTACTGCTTCAAGCCAATAATTTCACCATTGATTAGGTGAAAAAGAAGTGACTGAATGGTAGTACGGCGATGAAAAGCCTCACGCCAGATAACAGACTTTGATCCGTCAATCACATTTGCTGCAACTTCTTCACCGCGATGTGCGGGAAGACAATGCATAAATATTGAATCTTTAGCGGTCAATGACATTAGTGATTCAGTTACTGCAAAAGGGGCTAGCACTGTAATCTTTTCTTTACGTTCTGATTCTGGGTCGCCCATCGACATCCATACATCGGTATATAAAACTGATGCATCTTTAGCAGCAGCTTCTGGATCGTTTATAACTTCAACTTTTCCACCAGAGTGCTTAGCAATTTGAGTGGCAACTTCAATTGCACGTGCACTTGGCGCCCACTTGCCGGATGGAGTAGCAGCAACAACATGTGCTCCCATAATCGCGCCCATGATCAACCATGAGTTTGCCATATTATTTCCATCGCCTAGATAAACAAATTTTCTTCCAGAAATATCAGCGCCAAAGTTTTCGCGGATAGTTAGCCAATCGGCAAGTAACTGGGTTGGGTGATCATCATCAGTTAGTGCATTAATAATTGGAATAGTGGAATGCGCGCCAAGTTCATCTACATCGGCTTGGGCAAAAGTTCTAATTATCATAG
This sequence comes from Actinomycetes bacterium, assembly GCA_014190155.1. Lineage (GTDB taxonomy): Bacteria > Actinomycetota > Actinomycetes > Nanopelagicales > Nanopelagicaceae > UBA7398. Next base: position 67,615 of record BJFY01000005.1, read on the forward strand.
CGCTGCAAAAACCGCTAATGATCTTTGCAGTATCTGCGATAGTTTCACCGCGACCTAATTGCAGATCATCTCCGCGAACAAAGATGGGAGAACCACCCAAGTGTGCAACTGCAGTTTCAGATGCAAGTCGCGTTCTAGTAGAGGGTTTAGTCATATAAATAGCAACCGTCTTATTGGCTAGCGCCGTATTAGAGCGAAGTGGATTCTCAGCAAACTGCGCCGCGGTATCCAATATCAAATCGATATCGGCGCGCGATAAATGTTCGGTACGCAGTAGGTCTTTCATCTGCTTAGTTTAATCACAGAGATTATGATTCGCTCATGGGTTTATTTACACGCGGGCGAGATACTGATACCGACACGATTGTCGCTCCCGTCGAAGAACGGCTCGACGAAGGTGATCACGAACGGTTTTCGCATTATGTGAAGAAAGCGAAAATTGTGGAGTCGGCGGTCTCCGGGAAAACAGTGACCGCGCTCTGCGGCAAGAAATGGATTCCAAACCGTGATCCAGAACGATTTCCAATCTGCCCAACATGTAAAGAGATTCATGCCGGTCTTCGAAAAGAACCAGATACGCCAAAGCCTTAATGAAATCAGTAGCAAAGCAACTTATCGGCGCATTAATAATTACTCTCTTATCCCAATTAGTTATTTCGCCACAACCAATTAGCGCCGCAGATTTGCCAGCGCGAAAAATATTAAGCGGCTGGGTTCCTTATTACTCGGTAAAGAATTCCATTGCTTCAGTCGTTGTAAACCAAGATTTAATTCGGGAAGTTTCACCATTTTGGTACACGCTAAAAGGTGAGAAAAATATTCTAGATTTATATGCAGCCGCTAAATTGACCGATCCGATGTCGATTTCGATCACAACTTTAAGAGACCTAAATATTGGAATTATTCCAACGATTACCGATGGCACTGACAAATTGGTGTTAAGTAATCTTCTGGCAAATCAGCAATCGCGAGCTAATATTGTTGCCACGATTACTAACTTAGTCAAGGTAAATAACTTTGATGGTATCGATTTAGATTTTGAGAACTTTGCATTTGTGGATGGGAATACAACTTGGAATGCAACTAGACCTTGGTGGGTGACTTTTGTTAAGGAACTCTCTGCTTCGCTACACGCGGATATGAAAATACTTTCTATTACAGCCCCCGTTGATTTCGATCCAGCAACAAAACGTAAGGGTTACACCGTTTATGACTGGAAAAACATCGCACCATATATAGACCGATTGCGGATTATGACTTATGACTATTCAACTTCAACAGTTGGACCAATTGGTCCGTTGAATTGGGTTGAAGATGCCGTTAAATATGCAACTTCGGTAATCCCTGCTTCGAAAATATTCCTTGGAGTTCCAGGTTATGGCCGTGATTGGGTGGTCAAGGTTGTTGGAATCTGTGCACCTAATGATGCCAAAGTTATTAACACCAAAATTAAAGCAGCTACATTTGTAATGAAGGATGCGGTCTCACTCGCTACTGGCTACGGCGCAACTCCGCAATACATGGAAAATGAAGGCGAAGTCACTTTCACATACAGTAAAACTTTTCCTGGATTTCTAGCAGATGGTACTCCGACTACTTGCACTGCGACTCGGACTGCTTGGTATCAAGATGCTCGTTCTTATGTTGCACGCGCAAATTTGGTTGCTAAGTATCGGTTAGGTGGAATCATGGCTTGGACATTAGGTATGGAAGATGCTGCAACCATGCCAAGTGTTCGAACTTTCGCGCAATCAATTGCGCCAGATCAAGTAGTAGCCACTTTACTCTCCGATAAAAACAGCGCCACTTACGGAGATCTAATTAAAGTGCAATTGCAATTTACGCTGCCAGATAAACAACCAATTCCAAACTTACCATTAAATATTGAAGCAAAAAATAGCGATGGTACATGGCGAAAAATTTATGTTGGTAATACCACAACTGATGGCACGTTAGTTATTTCAGCGCTGCTAGGTGGGAATTCCATTCTGCGTGCAACTTCTGAAAGCTCTTGGGAACGGGTAGCAGGTTTATCTAAAGATTTAAACATTGAATATAAAAGAAAGATTTCATTAGTAACGCCTGCTTCGGCAGCGCGCGGCAAAGAAATTATTATTTCTGGGTTACTCCAACCAAAAGAAGATGGCGTAAAAATAACTTTAGAAAGATTAGTTGGAAATAGCTATAAAGAAGTAACTTCAAAAAACCGAGTAATCACTGATTTAGATGGGCGATTCACGCTCTCCTTTATTGAATCAAATGATGGTTTTGCAAAATTTCGGATAAAGAGCGCTGCAACTCCGCTCAGTGCGCTCGGCGTGAGCGAGAACTTCATAATTTCGATTAGGTAGCGCGATAATTAGAGAATGGAAACGCTAACTGAGACCAAAGTTAAAAGCGATCTGCGCGCAGATCGTCCTTGGGTCTGCGTAGTTTGGGATGACCCCGTTAATTTAATGAGTTATGTAACCCACGTATTCATTCTGCTCTTTGGTTTCTCAAAAGAAAAAGCCACGGAGTTGATGATGAAAGTTCATGTAGAAGGTAAAGCAATAGTTAATTCGGGCACTCGTGAAGAGATGGAGCTAGATGTCCAACGGCTCCATGAATATGGACTCTGGGCTACCCTGCAACGCGACGATGAAATCTAAATAATGTCAGGATTCTTAAGAAGTGGTGACGAAAAAATCGGAATAACGCTCTCATCCCAAGAAGCCCATGTATTAATCAATTTAACTGAACAAATAATTGAATTACTGGGTGAAGAAGATGGTGGTTCGCATTTATCGGATGGTCATACCGTTGATGATTTAATGCGGATGGTTGGAATTTCTACCAACGATGCGCCGCCAATCGATCCAGTCTTACTTCGACTATTACCGAGTGCCTATAAAAATGCTGAACAGTCTGCAGAATTTCGTCGTTATACCGAACATGGTTTGCGTGAAAAAAAGCGCGCCAATGCAATGACAATTCGCGAAGCGCTCATACCGCAAGATGAAGATTGGGATAATGATTCACCGTTGGATGTTGCCCACATTACGACCGTAATTGAAGCTGGAGATGAACTCTCTTGGTTGGCCGGCATGAATGACATTCGACTAGCGCTGGCAGTTCGATTAGATATTGGTGTGGAGAAAGATACTAAGCCACAACACGAAAAGTATGAATTGATGGTTGAGAGCGATCCGATGAAAGCGGTTTACGCGGTTTACGCATGGATTGGCTGGCTCCAAGAAAGCCTTTTGAAGTTACTTTAAATGTAAGTTTCAAATAAAAAAGCCGAACCATTTCTGGTCCGGCTTTTTTAACGTAATTAGTTAATTAGTGATCGTCTTTCATGCCTTCGGCAGCTGATTTCATGCGTGCGATCTTGAAAATTGTTAGACCGAATACGCACTTAGCTAATACGTCAGCAATTGTGTAACCCATTTGTACGTTAACCCATTGGCTTGCACCTGCATTCCCACCCATGCCTAGGATGTATGAAACTGGATATACACCCCATGTAGCAATAAGAAGTAAACGTAGTCGGCCAACGGTTGCAGCAACGCCTTCTGGTTGACGTTCTAATGACTTCCCTAGCTCTACGAATAGAATATAGAGAATGTATAGGAATGGGATGGTAGATAGGACACCGAAAAGAATCTGTTCGTTTCGGACATTTGAAATTTCACCTGGGTAACCAAGCGCAATCATCGCAGCAGAGGCTGGGACAAGACGCGAGATTAAAGAGCGTGAAATTTCCTTGGTTAGGACAAGCACTGCAATTACTTCAACTAGTAGTAGTGGCACAGTTAGAATCCAGTCAACGTAGCGATAAGCCTCGTTAAATGATCCTTGTGAACTACCTGTTTTGACCATACCAGCCGAACTGGATTCGTTGAATGAATTGAAAATACGCCAGTAGTGGTAGCCAGCGATAAAAGTAACCATCGATGAGAGTACGAGTGCATTGCGATATTTAGGAAGTACTCGAGCCTGTGACACGAGCGTGTACACAGTACAAGCAAGCATTGCAATTAAACCAAAGGAGAACATGTTGTATAACGTGCTCCATTGCGTTGATGTTAGTTGCATATTTATTGAGCCTCCATAAGGCGTTTATTTTCCCAACTCGGGCGAGATTAGGACTCATTTTTCGTGTGCTCATATGAAGTACACGAGATAAGTAAGAGAAGTTTCCAATATTTCTTCCTTAGCGTCTAGAGGAATCGCGTTATTTCCTCAGAAGATTTACCCATGATTTATCACATTTTGGTAACAAAATAGCCGATGATGCGTGAAAGGTAGGCTACCGATATGGCTAATCCAGATGCTCCGATTGGGATCTTTGATTCTGGGGTTGGCGGCTTAACGGTTGCTCGAGCAGTAATCGATCAATTGCCCAACGAATCAATACTTTATGTTGGCGATACCGCGCGAACGCCATACGGCCCAAGGCCGCTAGCTGAAGTTAGATCGTTCGCATTAGAAATTATGGATCAACTCGTTGAATCGGGTGTAAAAGCAATTGTGATTGCATGTAATACCGCAAGCGCTGCAATGCTACGGGATGCGCGGGAACGATATTCAGTTCCAGTTATTGAAGTAATTCAACCTGCAGTACGGCGCGCGGTTTCCGCATCTAGAAGTGGCAAAGTTGGTGTGATTGGCACTCAAACCACCATCGATTCGAAAGCTTATGCTGATGCATTCGCAGCTGCACCTCAACTTTCTATTACTTCGATTCCTTGCCCACTATTTGTCGAATTTGTAGAGCGCGGCGAAACATCTGGCGCGGCAATCACAAAAGTTGCTACCGATTATTTAGCATCACTTATTAGTGCAGATGTAGATACTTTAGTTTTGGGTTGCACTCATTACCCATTATTGACTGGCGTTATCTCATATGTCATGGGCAATAACGTAACTTTAGTTTCAAGCGCAGAAGAGACTGCCAAGGATTTATATCGAGTTTTAGCAGAAAAGAATTTAATGCGTGTCTCCGTAAGTAAGCCGGAATATCAATTCATTGCAACTGGTAATGCCGAAAATTTTGCAACGCTAGCTCGTCGTTTCCTTGGGCCAGAAGTTGTAAATGTAAGAAGCAAGATTTAATAACTAGGGGAGAAGAACTTGAATTCAAATATTTCACGAATCGGAATCGAACGCCTAGACGGCCGCAAACCAGATCAATTGCGAAAAATAAAATTCACTCGTGGTTGGCTGGATCACGCCGAAGGTTCAGTATTGGTTGAGTTCGGAAACACCCGAGTTTTATGCGCCGCCTCCTTTACCCCTGGGGTACCAAGATGGTTAGTTGGCAAAGGAAAAGGCTGGGTTACTTCAGAATATTCAATGTTGCCACGCGCGACCCATTCCCGATCAGATCGAGAGAGCGTAAAGGGAAAATTAGGCGGTCGTACTCAAGAAATTTCGCGATTAATTGGACGTTCACTTCGCGCAGTTGTAGACATGCAAGCGCTTGGCGAAAACACTTTAGTTTTGGATTGCGACGTGCTGCAAGCAGATGGTGGAACGCGCACTGCGGCAATTACTGGCGCATATGTTGCGTTAGCAGATGCAATCTCTTGGGCAAAAGGAAAAGGTTATGTTCCGCTAAATTCACAACCACTAAAAGGTTCGGTAGCAGCAGTCAGCGTTGGCATAATTAATGGAACTCCGATGTTAGATCTTTGTTACGACGAAGATGTAACAGCAGAGACCGATATGAACGTTGTCTGTATGGGCGATGGAACTTTTATTGAAGTCCAAGGAACCGCCGAAGGCGCGCCATTTGATCGCGCACAACTTGATAAGTTGTTAGATCTGGCAGTGGCAGGTTGCGGCACACTAACGCAAATGCAGATAGATGCGCTGAAGTAATTGAAATTAGTTATTGCATCGCGCAATAAAGGCAAGATCGAAGAACTTGCACGAATTCTCGCAATTGTTGCGCCAAATGTTGAACTAGTTGGCAGCGATCAATTCCCAGATTTATCAGATGTCGAAGAGACTGGTGAGACTTTTGCAGCAAATGCATTATTAAAAGCCCGAACAATTGCTCGCGAAACTGGCTTGCCCGCCATCGCAGATGACAGCGGTTTGTGCGTCGATGCGTTAAATGGTGCGCCCGGAATTTATTCTGCGCGTTGGTCTGGGGTACACGGTGATGATCGAGCAAATTTGGAAAAAGTATTGGTGCAATTACAAGAAGTTTCAAATGAAAACCGGGGAGCGGCCTTTAAGTGTGTAGTCGCATTAGTTCTACCAAGTGGTCAAGAAGCCACTCGGGAAGGTGAAATTCGTGGTGAAATTCGAAGGAGGCCAACTGGTTACGGCGGATTTGGCTATGATCCAATCTTTCAACCGAGTGGATTTTCAATAACAATGGCGGAATTATCGGCAGAAGCCAAGGATGAAATTAGCCATCGAGGGAAAGCGTTGCGAGCAATCGCCTCTGAAGTAGCCCGGTTATTGGCTTGAATTCGGTGGCATTAGTAATGCCCTGGGGTATCCTTAAGCCATAAATCAACGTCTACCCGCGTTGATTACTCGAAACCAAATCAGGGAGTAAAAAGTGGCCGTAAAGAAAAAGGCAGCAAAGAAAGCTCCAGCTAAAAAAGCTGCAAAGCGTCCGGCGAAAAAATCGCCTGCAAGGAAATCTTCAGCTAAAAAAGCTGCAAAGCGTCCGGCTAAAAAAGCTGTTAAGAAAACTGCAAAGAAAGCTGTCAAGAAAACCAGAAAGAAAGCGGTAAAGAAATCGGCAAAGCGCGGATCTGCTTCGGTCAAAATCGTTATTCCGCCAGTCCCAACCCGTGCAGCTGCAAAAACAATTGTCTCTACAACACCAAAAGTAACAACATCTACCACACCTAAAACTGCAGCAGCAGCGCCAGCTAAGAAAAGTTCTAGCCGCGTAACGCTTTTGGTATTGCTTGGAATTTTAATTCTCGGCTTAATTGTTTCTAACCGAAACAATTCTGCAGATGATGCTGCCCCAACTCCAACCGAATCTGCAACAGTTTCTGAATCTCCAACTCCAGAAGCTTCTCCAACTGCAGATGCGCTCGCTGCCCATGAAGCCCCGCTTAGTTTTGTTGCAATAAATAATAAATCAGGTGGCGTAACGCTTCGTTGGAAAACACCAGCCGCTGCTGAAGGAATCACTGGATATAACATCTCAGTTTCCTACAATGCTAAAGATTTCACCTTAGTTTCGACTGTTCCAGCAAATCAATTAAATCTTGATATTGCCAAAGCTGGCGATGAAGGTGGAACCCAATTCTTAATCCAAACTGTTTATTCTGATGGCCAAACAGTTGACGGTAAGAAGTTCTCACTTAAAGGCAAGTACGCATAAGCGCTAATTTAAAAGGCCCTCCTAATTTATAGGGGGGCTTTTTTAGTTACTTCAATTTCTCCAAAATCGCGGAGACATACGCATTAGCCCCCGGTGGGTTTAGATGCACGCCATCAGATGCGAAAAATTCTGGATGGTTTTGCGAGATAACTTCCCAATCAATCAATGTTGTATTTGGATACCTAGTTATAACGTTGCGGACGATTTCATTATTGATTGATCGCCAGGGTCTAGGTACCGCAGTATTTATTACGATTATTTGTGGTTGGTTCTTTACGATTTCCATTAACTGCACAAAAGTTGATTCAGTTATTTGATTATTGTTGCCAACATCAAAAATAACCGTTGAATTTGCGGCATGGATTCGATCATTTCCGGCAACCTGGATCAACTCCGGAAGTTGCCGACCAACTCGTGCGTTTATCAATTCAATATGACGATATTTCTCTAACGCACTTCTAATACCCAGAATTACTGAATCTCCCGTAACCCATAATCCGGGCTCGGCGGTTGGTGCAGTAGGGGCTTGGTTAATTTTTGAGAGTTCTTGAGCGCGCTTTGCTTCTTGCACAGCTCGAGTATCTGCAACGGAAAGTGCATTTACTGAGATTGCAGTTGCGGCGGCAATAATCGAGATCGCAGTGAGCAGAACGGTAAGCCGTTGGCGCAATCGCACATTTGGTGTGCGATATTTCATGCCGCGGAACCAAAGTTCAACGTTGCCCCGCCGAACCGGTATTTCAATCCAACGAAGTGAAATATCAGCGAGTGCAAAAACAATCAGAATTCGGAGCGTGTATAACGCCCATGGTTTACCAGCAATATCGATAGAAGGTCGAGTTACTTGAAAAATAACCCAGTGCCAAAGATATATTCCATAAGAGCGCTCACCAATCCATAAAAATGGTTTATAACTTAAAATTGGCGCAAACCGTGAAGCCGGATGAACTACCGACATCAGAGTTGCACAGCCAAAGATCCCAGCAAGCGGGAAAGCTAATTTATAAAGAGTTGGGTCGGTTTCGTTTATAAAGAGAAAAGTCGTGAGTAAGCCTAGAAATCCGACAACGCCAACGCCATCAACAAAATCTTGCGCGCGTTTAGAAATTATTTTGCTTAAATTTTGCGGAATCCAACTTACTGCCAGAGCTGATCCTAAGAATAACCCGAGGCTATGGGTGTCTGTTCCAAAATAAATATGGCTAACACTGCCTTGTGATTCGCTATCAAGTTTTAAAGAATACAGAAATAGCGCTATCCCAGATGCGCCAGCCGCAATCAAAGAAACAATTGGAATGTTTTTCTTGCCGAAGTATTTTAAAATGAATAAGAGAACTAGCGGCCAAATTAAATAGAATTGGGCTTCTACGCCAAGCGACCAGGTATGTTGCAAAAGCGGTGGCCTACCAATGCTTTCAAAGTAATCTTGCTGCCTCGAAACTAAAGACCAGTTCATCGATCCTGAAAAAACATAAGGTAAATCTTTAAGAAATCTGCGGACTGTTTCTGGCGCCCAAACTCCGATAAACATTGCAGTTAGCGTCACCATAAATACTAACGCTGGCACTAAGCGACGTAATCTGTTGAAATAGAAAGCGCGTAGATCTAGCGCGCTAGAGCGATCAATCGAATCCAAAATTAGTCGAGTAATAACGTAACCAGAAATTACAAAGAATAAGTCAACGCCTAAGAAACCACCCGGAATCCAAGAGATCCCCAAGTGATAGAGCAGAACTGCAATGACCGCTATCGCACGTAGACCATCAATTGGCGCAATATATAAAGCCGCATTGCGCATCTTAAACTCTGAATTTACATTACTCATTTAAAGTTTCTGAATTTCGAATTACTGGTTAGCGTTTTTTCTTGATGACTTTCTTACGAGTTTTACTTGCAGCTACTCGTTTCGTCACTTTCTTAATTGCGGGTTTGCTACCTTGGGTTGCCTCACTTTTAACAATCGCGATTCGGTTCTGCACTTTTGCATCACCTTGGGGCGTGCCATCTGGATTAATTGCAGCTTGCACCGTTTTTTGCAGCTCAGCTAGGCGCGTGAATGCACTTTCTAAACGGTTTCGAGATTGTGAGATTGCACTTTCTGCAGCATCTAAAGATTGAGTTTGAATTCGGTATAACCGTTCTGCTTCTGAAATTACACCGCTTAGCCATTGGCGATATTCAGCTACTTCAGTTGTGGCATCTAAAATCAAACGCTCGGCATCGCGCTTTGCTGTAGATGTAATAGTAGAGCCCTCACGCTTTTTATTTGAAATCAATTCTTCAGCTTCGGATTCAGCATTGGATAGTAAGTCGGCAGCATCAGATTCGGCTGCTTCAATATATTTGCGCCCCCGTGATTCTGCTTGCGAGAGCGTAGATTTTGCTTTTGCTTCAGCAACTTCTAACGCGCCACGTGCGCTCCGTTGGCTTTCGGAGAGAACTTTTTCAGCGGTCGCGGCAGCTTTAGCTTCGCGCTGTTGCGCAGTCTTAATGATTGACATTGCAGTTTCGGTAGCAAGGATTTCAAATTCTTCTTTGGAAAGCGCGGTGATATCGCGACGTGATCGAAGGTCATTGAGTTGTGATTCTAATTCGCGAATTCGTTCGATCGCGTTAGTTGTAGGCGCGCCAGAGTTAGTCGGGTTAGTTACGTTTGAAGTTTTCGCTTCATCTTTAAACCCAACCCAAGATAGAAATTTTTTCTCGCTCATATGCTGCTGCCTCTTTTCAAATCAACTTGCGCTCCGCTCCAGATCGGTGGCGCGGGTGGGAATCTTCCCACGAAGTGAGTGCTCCTGAAAATAGCCCCTAAATACCCCCGGATACGGCAGAACTGAGCGGCTTTCGAACTTCTAATCGGGCTGGTAGACATAGCGCATGACAAATCACCGTTCTCCGATTTTTGAATTATCCGATACCTATATAACGCAATCTGCGGCTTTGAGTCCGATGGGTAGCACCTATCTTGGGATCCCTGGGCAAGACCATTTATTAGATGACTTCTCGATTGCGGGCGCTGCGAAGAACGCTGACTTAGTTCGTGCAACTCTGGTCAAGTTAAAAGCGTTAACTCCAATTGATGAGATTGATCGGATTTCAAAAGCGGTAATGATCGAGCGATTGGAATCTGGTTTGGAGCTTCACGATTCCCAAGAGTCACACATTCTTTGGAACGTTCTAACATCACCACCATCAAACATTCGCCAAATTTTCGAAATGATGGCACATAAGAGCGATGCAGATTTCAAGAACATCGCAGCCCGACTTAACGCTGTCGAAGCTTCTCATAAATCTTGGATCTCAACTATCTCTGAAATGGCAAAGCAAGAAATAGGAAAGACCACGCCGCAACGGCAAGTTCGCGGTGTAATTGCACAACTCAACGGATACGCAAATGGTGGATATTCGAATTTTGCAAAATCGGTTGACCCGGAGAGTAAATACCCAGATCTACATGTAGCAGCGAAAAATGCGGAAGCATCTGCCGCGGCGACCGCAAAGTATTTGGAGAGTGAGTATTTGCCAATTGCAAATCCAAACGATGCTTTTGGTGCAGATCGTTATGCAAAGTGGGCTCGTTATTTCACTGGCGCAAAATTAGATTTAAAAGCTACTTATGATTGGGGCGTAGCTAATTTAGCTGAGATAAATAAACGTATGTGGGAGATCGCGCCGCTAATTAAACCTGGCGCAAAAACGCTTCGTGAAGTAGCAGATCATTTAGACCATGATCCAAAGTACATAATTAAAGGTAAAGATGCGATTATAAAGAAGTTAAAAGATTTCACCGAAGCTGCGGTAAAACAAATGAACGGCACGCACTTTACTATCGACGATCGGATCAAATTCTGTGATGCGCGAATTGCGCCAGAAGGCAGCGCATCGGCGCCTTATTACCAATCACCAAGTGAGGATTTATCACGACCAGGAACTACTTGGTTGCCTGCGCTAGGTAAAGATGAATTCAATTGGTGGCATTTAGCATCTACTTGGTATCACGAAGCAGTTCCCGGTCACCATTTGCAATGTGCAACGGTTGCGCTTGAGCAAGCTCGCTTAAGCCGCTTCCAACGCACCGAAGCATGGTGCAGTGGTTACGGTGAAGGTTGGGCGTTGTACGCCGAAAGATTTATGAATGAACTTGGTGCATTTGATGAACCTGGAATTGAGATGGGTTATCTATCTGCGCAAGCGTTACGTGCAGCTCGAATTGTTGTTGATATCGGAATGCACCTTGGCTATCAGGATTTCGATGGCAATGTTTGGAATGCGCAATCGGGTAAAGCTTTATTAAGCAATCAAGCTTTATTAGATGATGCTCACTCAACTAGCGAAATTGATCGCTACTTAGGTTGGCCGGGTCAAGCTATTTCATACAAAGTTGGCGAACGGGTTTGGATGAAAACTCGCGAGGATGCCAAAGCTCGACTTGGCGCGAACTTTGATTTAAAGAAATACCATTCATATGCGCTAGCAATGGGGCCAATGGGCCTAGATCCCTTTGAAGCTGAGATGGCTAATTGGGACGGAAATTAATTAACTTTAGAAATTTGTTAATTAAATAGATGTAAATATGGTGCGGGAGAAGGGACTTGAACCCTCACGTCCGAAGACACAGGTTCCTAAGACCTGCGTGTCTGCCATTTCACCACTCCCGCGTAAACCATGTACAAATGCAGTGGCTAGAGGAGAAGATTACGGTGAAAAAGCGTTATCGCCCAATCCGATAACGCGTTCTACATTAAAGGTAGAAGCGAAGTGAGCGCGCTAAACGGTAGCCTTGCCTAGGTGTCAACTCATCACCAACTTTCAGAAGCCATCGAACGGGTAATAAACGATGCCCGCAAGGCTGGCGCGCTGATTGCTGATGCGCCGGAGTCGGTGCCGCTAGAACGGCCAAAGAATCGTGAACATGGTGATTATGCAACTTCGATTGCGCTTGCGCTCGCAAAAAGTGCTGGCAAACCACCGCGCGAAATAGCCGAGCTAATTGCAACCGGGTTGCGCTCGCTAGAAATTATCGATCGTGTTGATATTGCTGGACCAGGATTTATCAACATCACTTTGGCAAAAGCCACGCAAGGCGCAATCGTTATTAACATTTTAGAAAATAATGTGAAATTTGGAATTGGGAATGAACTTGCCAGCGTAAAAGTAAATTTAGAGTTTATTAGCGCAAACCCCACTGGCCCGCTACATCTTGGTCATACCCGATGGGCAGCTGTTGGTGACGCACTTGCGCGGGTTTTATCAGCCGCTGGCGCTGAGGTTTCTCGAGAATTTTATATAAATGATCGCGGCGTCCAGATGGATTTATTTGGCGAATCTTTGCGCGCTTCCGCGCTAGGGATTGCAAAACCTGAAGCCGGATACCAAGGTGGATACATTGATGACTTAGCCAAGAAAATCGTGTTGGCACAACCAGATCTTTTGAAATTGTCAGAACCTGAATCACTAGTTGCATTTCGTGAAGCGGGATACAAATTACAACTACAAGAACAGAAAGATGTATTAGCAAAATTTGGAACTAACTTCCAAGTTTGGTTTTCAGAACGATCACTTCATGCGGGTGACGGGCTTACAAAAGCGATGGCTCGACTAAAAGAGCAAGGGCATATTTTTGATGATGAAGGTGCTACTTGGTTGCGCACCACAGATTTTGGCGATGATAAAGATCGAGTTCTCCGTAAATCAGATGGCGAACTAACTTATTTTGCATCTGATACTGCGTATTACATTGATAAACGAAACCGTGGTTTTGATATCTGCATTTATATGCTCGGGGCAGACCACCATGGCTATGTAGGTCGATTAAAAGCCACTTCCGCTTGTGCTGGCGATAATCCAGAATACAACATTGAAATTTTGATTGGTCAGCTTGTAAAAATCATAGAAGGTGGCGCAGAGGTAAAACTTTCGAAGCGTGCTGGCACCATTATTACTTTGGAAGAATTGGTGGAGAAAGTTGGAGTAGATGCGGCTCGTTACACGCTAATTCGCTATCCAGTCGAAACTCCAATGGTGCTTGATGTTGATTTACTTAAAAAACGAACCAATGAAAACCCAGTTTTCTATGTGCAGTATGCACATGCGCGAATCGTTGCGGTTTTGCGAAACGCGACCGATCTCGGAGTTAAATATGGTTTGGAATATTACAGACCAGAGTTGCTTGAACATGAGCGGGAACGTGAATTGTTGGGTGGTTTAGCTGAGTTTCCAAGAATTGTTGCGGGTGCTGCGCAACTTCGCGAACCACATCGGATTGCCCGGTATTTAGAAGATTTAGCTGGGATGTATCACGGTTTTTATACTGATTGTCGAGTAATACCAATGGGTGATGAGAAACCGTCCGAGTTGCACTTTGCGCGTGCAACACTTTCGGCCGCAACTATGCAAGTATTTTTTAATGGGCTCCAACTACTTGGCGTAAGCGCGCCAGATCGGATGTAGTTATGAGCGTCTGGTCTAATAATGCAAAATTTGTTAACGGTAAGTTGGAAATATCGGGTTGCGCCGTATCCGAGCTTGCCAAAGAATTTGGCACCCCACTATTTGTGATTGACGAAGCGGATTTCTACGCCCGCGCAAAAGCATGGCAAAGCGCACTTAATAGTGGTTTTGGTGCAAACGCTGGCACTGTCTATTACGCAGCAAAAGCATTTATCTCAGTTGAAATTGCAAAATGGATTAATGAAATTGGTATTGGGCTTGATGTATGTACCGGTGGTGAACTTGAGGTAGCGCTTGCTGCTGGATTCCCAACTTCAAAAATTGAACTACATGGAAATAATAAATCTGTGGCAGAAATCGCTAAAGCTATTGAAGTAGGGGTCGCAACGATTGTGGTTGATTCACTCCAAGAGTTAGCCCGAGTATCTAAATTAGCTAGCGCTATGAATAAAGTGCAATCCATAATGCTCCGCTTAACGCCGGGAGTTGAAGCACATACTCACGAAGCAATATCAACTGCACATGAAGATGTGAAATTTGGATTTTCAATTGCGAGCGGTGCAGCTTGGAACGCAGTTGTTGCGGCTCGAAGCGCCATGAATTTAAAGCTAAAAGGGTTTCATTGTCATATCGGTTCCCAGATTTTTAAGAGTGAAGGCTTTGAACTTGCAGCAGATCGATTAATTTCGCTATTGGCAAAATACCAAGATGAATTTAAAGAAGAATTGCCAGAGTTAGATCTTGGCGGTGGTTATGGAATTGCATATCTAGAAAACGAAATTACGCTCGACCCAATCGAGACTATGACCCATTTAGCAAATGTAGTTAAAAAATCTTGTGCTGCTAATAATTTGAAAGTGCCGCAAATCTCAATCGAACCTGGCCGGGCAATTGTTGGACCAACCACTACAACTATTTACGAAGTTGGCACAACAAAAGAAGTTCGGTTGGAAAATGGCGAAGTTCGTTGGTACATCTCAGTTGATGGCGGCATGAGTGACAATATTCGTCCCGCTCTATACGGCGCGGAGTACAGCGCTTATTTAGCTAATCGAAATTCCGACGCTTCGCTTAGAAATTCTCGTGTCGTTGGAAAACATTGTGAGACTGGCGATATTTTGATTCGTGAAGTTAAGTTGGCTAGCGATATCGAACCTGGAGACTTATTAGCAATTCCAGCAACCGGCGCATATGGTCGAAGCATGGCGAGCAATTACAACCATATGGCGCGACCCGCTGTGATTTCGGTTATCAACGGTACGGCGCGCACCATCCTTCGTCGTGAAAGTGCAGCTGACCTTCTAGCCTTAGATATTAAAGAAAGTCCACGTACGATTCCAGGCGTAACCCAGAACGAGAGGCGCGATAAGTAATGAAAATACTACAAATCGGCATGCTCGGTTGCGGAAATGTTGGAGTCGAAGTTGCACGGCTATTAACTTCTGATTCTGGAGATTTTAAAGCGCGCGCTGGCGCTGAATTGGAACTTGTTAAAATTGCAGTAAAGGACATGGAAAAGGCTCGCCCTGGAATTGCTAAAAAATTATTGACTAGCGATGCAGATTCCATAGTTAACGATGCCGATATCGAAATCATTATCGAAGTTATGGGTGGAATTGAGCCCGCTCGTAAATTATTGCTTACTGCAATGAAGAATGGAAAATCTGTAATTACTGCAAATAAAGCTCTATTAGCTAAACATGGAGCTGAACTTTATGACGCAGCTAGCGCTAATGGCGTCGATCTTTATTATGAAGCATCGGTCGGTGGTGCCATTCCAATATTACGACCGTTGCGGGATTCAATTGTCGGCGATCATGTAACTCGAATAATGGGAATTGTAAATGGAACCACAAATTACATTCTTACAAAAATGGATGAAGACGGCTCGGCATTTGTTGATGTACTAAAAGAAGCACAAGCACTTGGGTATGCCGAAGCAGATCCAACTGCTGATATCGAAGGCCATGATGCTGCTGCGAAAGCTGCAATTCTGGCCGGTCTGGCATTTCATTCCCGAGTCAGCGTTGATGATGTTTTCCGCGAAGGTATCTCCGAAATTACTGCCACCGATGTCACTGTTGCAAAAGCAATCGACCATGTAATTAAGTTATTAGCAATTGCAGAATTGACTTTCGATAATAAAATTTCAGTTCGAGTTCACCCAACTCTAATTCCACGCGCACATCCGCTCGCATCCGTTCGAAATGCATTTAATGCAATCTTCGTGGAAGCTGAATCTGCTGGTGAATTAATGTTCTACGGTCGCGGCGCAGGTGGCGAACCAACCGCTTCCGCAATTCTTGGCGATTTAATCGCAGTAGCGCGCCATAAATCTGGGGGTTCGCTAGGAGCGGGCGAAAGCGCATATGCAGATTTGGAAATCGCTGCTATTAGCAGCGTAAAAACTCGTTATTTAATTCGATTGAATGTGGCAGATCGTCCTGGCGTACTTGCAACTGTGGCACAAATTTTCGCTTCGCATAACGTTTCTATCCAAACGGTTCGGCAATCTGGCCGCGGTGAAGATGCTGAATTAATTGTGATGACCCATGGCGCAAGCGATGCCGCCTTATCTGCGACGGTAAAAGAATTAGCTAGACATGATGTGGTTAAGAGCGTTGAAAGTGTAATTAGAGTTGAAGGCGCAACATCATGAGTGCGCACCAATGGCGCGGTGTAATCGCGGAATATCGTGATCGATTGCCGGTTACGAGCGCAACCCCAATAACTTCTTTGTGTGAAGGTGGGACTCCGTTAGTTTTCGCGGAAACAATTTCTAAAATGTTAAACAATGATGTCTGGCTAAAGTACGAAGGCGCAAACCCAACTGGATCTTTCAAAGACCGCGGTATGACCATGGCGATTTCAAAAGCTGCTGAAGTTGGTGCAAAAGCAGTTATCTGCGCTTCAACTGGCAACACCAGCGCATCGGCCGCGGCTTACGCAACTAAAGCAGGAATGAAACCAGTCGTTTTAGTACCACAAGGAAAAATTGCGGTAGGAAAGCTTGCCCAAGCAATTGCACACGGCGCTAAATTATTACAAGTAGATGGCAACTTCGATGATTGTTTAATGCTGGCACGAAAACTTTCCGATAAATATCCAGTTTCGTTAGTCAACTCAGTAAATCCATTTAGAATTGAAGGCCAGAAAACTGCATCATTTGAAATCGTCGATGCACTTGGGTTTGCGCCAGATATGCATGTTCTCCCAGTTGGTAATGCTGGAAATATCACCGCATA
This sequence comes from Actinomycetes bacterium, assembly GCA_014190155.1. GTDB lineage: Bacteria > Actinomycetota > Actinomycetes > Nanopelagicales > Nanopelagicaceae > UBA7398. The sequence continues at coordinate 84,655 of BJFY01000005.1, forward strand.
TTGGAAGGGCTATCAAGAATATTTCAATGACGGCATTGCAAAACAATTACCGCAGATGTGGGGATTCCAAGCGGCTGGAGCAGCGCCAATTGTGCTAAACGAAGTGGTTACAAAGCCAGAGACAATCGCAACTGCAATTAGAATTGGCAACCCAGCATCTTGGAAAGAAGCAGTTGCGGCCCGTGATGGATCTGGTGGCTTAATCGATTCTGTAACCGATGCTGAAATATTGAGTGCATACCGTTTAGTCGCAAGCAAAGAAGGAATTTTTGTAGAACCTTCATCGGCGGCTGGTATTGCCGGCTTAATTAAGAAAAAGAATGAAGGAAAATTGCCAATTGGAAAGAAGATCGTAATTACAGTGACCGGTAACGGCTTGAAAGAAGTTCAATGGATACTCGATGGTGCTGATGCGCCGATTGTGGTGCCAGTAGATGTTGATCGGGCCGCCCAAGAGATTGGGTTGGCATAGCTATGTCGCGCAGAGGATTTCGAGATCCGCTAACTTATAAAGCAACCCCAGTACAAGTAAGCGTGCCAGCTTCTTCTGCAAATCTAGGCCCAGGTTTTGATTCACTTGGGTTAGCCCTTGATATTCGCGATCAATACGTTGCGCAAATTCTCGATGAAGAAATTTTTGATATTGATGTGACCGGTGAAGGTGCCGAAGAGGTACCTCGCGATGGTAAGAATTTAGTAATTAAAGCGATGGTGTGTGGATTTGAATTTATGGGCGGTAAGCCGCGCGGTATTGCGCTGCGCGCGCTAAATGAAATTCCACACGGCCGTGGACTTGGCTCTTCGGCGGGTGCAATTGTTGGTGGCCTCTCGTTAGCGCGAGGTTTAGTTTTATCGGGACAACAATTAATGAGCGATGACAATTTAATTGCACTTGCAACAGATTTAGAAGGACATCCAGATAATGTGGCGGCTGCTCTTTTAGGCGGAGCTACTGTTGCTTGGATGGAAGATCGCGCTTGCGTCCCAACTGGCTGCGCCATAAAACTAGATGTAAACATTGCAATCAAAGCTTTAGTTTTACTTCCAAGTGCGCATTTAGCAACTGCAAAAGCTAGACGGCTTTTACCTGAAATAGTTAGCCATAAAGATGCCACAATCAATGCCGGACGGGCTGCGTTATTGGTACATGCGTTAACACTTCGCCCGGATTTATTATTTCAAGCAACCGAAGATCACATTCACCAAAGTTTCCGTAGGGAAGCAATGCCTAAGTCAGTTGACCTAGTAACAAAACTTCGTGCAGCTGGCGTTGCTGCAACAATTTCTGGTGCTGGCCCATCATTATTGATCCTGCACACTGGCAATAAGGTGGAGCGCGATGAGATTGTGCGGGTAGCAGGTTCTGGGTTTACGCCGCATGATTTAGAAATATCAGCCACTGGAGCCGAGTTAGCGAGCGCATAAACCGCATAGTTTTGGATTTTTGGGAACAAGGGGCCCCGTGCTAAGGTTTACCCATCTAGTGACCGAGGGTTAGTAACCTCGTAATAGGCCACAGAATCTAAAACTTTTAAGAAATCCACATTTCCTTGCTGGCTATCAGCGGGTTACAAATAGAAATGAAATGAGAATGGCAGAAATAACAAGCACACGAACTCGCAGAGAGTCCGGCGAATTAGCCGCGATGTTACTGCCAGAGTTAAAGAAAGTTGCCGGCAACCTCGGAATCGATGGCGCTGCGAAAATGGCAAAAACTGAACTTGTACAAGCGATTGGCGATCTACAAGCCGCAAACCGCGATGCAGCTAAGGCAGAGCGTGAAGCTCGCCGAGCTAGTCGGAATGCAAACCGCGAAAAGAAAAAAGGAAATTCAAATAAGCAACAACAAAATAATAGTGAATCAAACAATCAAGATGATCAAGATGATGACTTGGATAGGCAGGATGAAAACTCTATGAACTCCGATGAAGATACTTCAAATGATCAAAATCCAAATGACCGAACTGGCGATGTAAACGAACGCACTTTTGCGACTAATCGTTCTGCAGGTTCACGTGATGGCGCGCGCGATTGGCAAAACCGAAATCGCGACCGAGGTCGTGGCCGAGATCGCCATGATCGTGATCGGGGCCGCGGTAGCCGAAGCGAGCGCGAAATTGTGCTCACCGATGATGATGTCCTACTTCCAGTTGGCGGATTGTTAGATATTTTGGAAAGTTATGCATTCTTGCGTACTGGTGGATATTTACCTGGCCCAAACGATGTTTATGTTTCGTTGCAACAAGTTCGACGTTACGGATTGCGTAAAGGCGATGTAATTACAGGATCAGTTCGCCAACCGCAAGAAGGCGAACGCCGTGAGAAATTTAATGCGTTAGTAAAAATTGAAACAGTAAATGGCAACGATCCAGAGAGCGCGAAAAATCGTGTGGAATTCTCTAAATTAGTGCCGCTATACCCACAAGAGCGGTTGCGTCTTGAAACTGAACCTGGTGTGCTAACTACGCGTGTGATCGATTTAATCTGCCCAATCGGTAAGGGCCAACGTGGTCTGATTGTTTCGCCACCTAAGGCTGGTAAAACTATGGTGTTGCAAGCAATTGCAAATGCGATCACAACGAATAACCCAGAATGTCATTTGATGGTCGTGTTAGTTGATGAGCGCCCTGAAGAAGTTACCGATATGCAGCGATCTGTTAAGGGTGAAGTAATTGCCTCAACTTTCGATCGTCCAGCTGATGACCACACAACTGTTGCTGAACTTGCAATTGAACGTGCGAAGCGTTTAGTTGAACTTGGTCACGATGTAGTTGTGCTGCTTGATTCGATCACTCGGTTAGGTCGTGCATACAACATTGCGGCACCAGCATCAGGTCGAATTCTTTCTGGCGGTGTTGATTCTGCTGCGTTGTATCCTCCTAAGAAATTCTTTGGTGCGGCTCGTAACATTGAAGATGGTGGATCGCTAACTATTCTTGCTACCGCTCTAGTTGAAACTGGTTCAAAGATGGATGAAGTTATTTTCGAAGAGTTCAAAGGCACTGGAAATATGGAACTCAAACTTGATCGCCGTTTCGCCGATAAGCGAATTTTCCCGGCAGTTGATGTTGATGCATCTGGTACTCGTAAAGAAGAAATTCTGATGGGAACTGAAGAGCTAAACATTGTATGGAAGCTGCGCCGCGTGCTCCATGCACTTGATTCGCAACAAGCGCTTGAACTTCTCCTCGAGAAGATGAAGGGCACCAAATCGAACGTGGAATTCTTAATGCAGATTCAAAAGACCACGGTTGGACCAACTTCCGAGGTCTAGTAAAGTAGCTACCTGCTTAACCGGCCTGGTTCACATAAATCGCAGAGTGCGACTTATGACCCAGCCACTACAACCGAAAGTAAGAGGCAAGCGATGAAACCCGAGATCCACCCAAAATATGAAGAGACCAAAGTAAGTTGTGGTTGTGGCGAGACATTTACTACTCGCTCTACTGTTGCTAGCGGTTCGGTATTCGTTGAAGTTTGTTCCGTCTGCCATCCGTTCTATACCGGTAAGCAGAGAATTCTTGATACTGGTGGACGCGTTGCTAAATTCGAAGAGCGTTTCAACAAAGGTCCAAAGCAAGATAAAAAGTAGCTTTTTTAAAAAGGCCGTTGCTACCCAATTTGGGGTGGCGCGGCCTTTTTATTTTATAAATTTTTCTATTTAACATGGGAGGCGAAGATGAGTAAAGATAAAGAGCACGTGCGCTTCGCATCCATGCCCGAAATTTTAAAAGAATATGAAACTTTGGAAGCTGCAATGGCTGATCCTTCAATTCACTCTGATCAAGGTAAAGCGCGCCAACTTGGAAAACGTTACGCCCAACTCGGTCCAGTAATTGCTGGCTACCGTGCCTGGAAAAGCGCCGAAGATGATTTAGTTGCTGCTAAAGAATTAGTGGATGTTGATCCAGATTTTGCGAAAGAAATCCCCGCACTGCAATTAACATGTGATGAAACTGCAACTACTTTAGAAGAGTTATTACTGCCGCGTGATCCAAATGATGATCGTGATGTCATTATGGAAATCAAAGCTGGAGCCGGCGGCGATGAATCTGCGCTATTTGCGGGCGACTTAATGAGAATGTATATGCGTTACGCCGAAAAGCAAGGTTGGAAAACAGAGATTATCGATGTAACTGAAAGTGATTTAGGCGGCTATAAAGACATCTCGGTTGCGATTAAAAGCCGAGGTACTGCTGAGCCAGGTAAAACTCCATATGCGAAATTAAAATTTGAAGGCGGCGTGCATCGTGTTCAACGTGTTCCAGAAACGGAATCGCAAGGCCGGATTCATACTTCTGCTGCGGGAGTTTTAGTGCTTCCGGAAGCTGAAGAAATCGATGTGCAATTAAATTTAAATGATATTCGCGTTGATGTTTATCGCTCTTCTGGCCCTGGTGGTCAGAGCGTTAACACCACCGACTCGGCAGTGCGCTTAACTCATGAACCAACTGGGATTGTAGTTTCATGTCAGAACGAGAAGAGCCAACTTCAAAATAAAGAGTCAGCAATGCGTATTTTACGAGCTCGCATACTCGCAGCGGCGCAGGAAGAAGCAGATCGAATTGCATCTGCAACTCGGAAATCTCAAGTTAGAACTGTTGATCGTAGCGAACGGATTCGCACCTATAACTTTCCAGAGAATCGTTTAAGTGATCATCGAGTAAATTACAAAGCAAATAACTTAGACGCCGTACTAAATGGCGAATTAGATGCAGTGATTCAAGCGTTACTCGATGCAGATAAGGCAGAGAAACTTTCTTCTGCTGAGGCATAAGAAGGCTTAAAGATGTTAGTTCGCGAAATCCTAGACCAAGCAAAGTCACAATTTAAAGAGCGTGAAATCTCCGAGGTTGATGCTGAAATTTTATTGGCACATTTGCTCGACACTGACCGAATGCAATTGCACGCCAAAGAAATTGATCTAGATGGCGCACAGCTATTGCAACTTGAAGAATCTTTTAATGATTTAGTTACGGCACGTTTAAGTGGTACTCCAACTCAATATCTATTGGGCTATGCACCATTTCGTTATCTTTTATTCGATGTTGGACTTGGCGTACTAATTCCACGTCCGGAAACAGAATTACTCGTTGATGCTGCACTAATTGAGATAAAACGAGTCCATAGCGAAAGTGCACGCGCAGTTAGCGTTGTTGATTTAGGTGCGGGAACTGGTGCAATTGCTATTTCAGTTGCTTTCGAAGCCGATCGCCACAAGTTGCCGGTAACCGTTGTCGCAGTAGAGCGAGAAATGGCAGCATGCGAGTGGCTCCGTAAGAACATTCAAAAACACGACGTAGAAGTTCGAGTTATCGAAAGTTCAGTAGAAACAGCTTTAATCGATGTTAAATGCGATCTCGTTATTGCAAATCCACCTTATATCCCAGCCGATACGCCACTCCCAGTAACTGTAATCAATTTTGAGCCGCATTCAGCTCTGATCGGCGGAGTTACTGGAATCGAAGTCCCAACAGAGTTCATTGCTGCTGCGCGCAGAATTCTTAAGTCTGGCGGTCTGTTGTTAATTGAACATTTTGAAACTCAAGGTAGTTTAATAGCGCAACTCTTAAGTAACGGATTTAACGAAATAGAATCACATATCGATTTAACTAATCGACCGCGCTGGACCAGCGCGCGGAAGTTGTAGGAAAGTTCGGTCATGGCGCAAAAATTTGAAATCAAACAGGGTCCGCGTGCAAAACTCGCGCCAGTGATCACAAAATGTGTTGAATTAATGCGCGATGGCAAAGTTTTAGTTATGCCTCTTGAAAATGGCTATGTATTTGTCTGTGATGCTTTTAACCACGCAGCAGTGCAACGAATTCATATTTTGCGTGGCGATGAAGATGGTGTGGCCTGCCAAGTATTAGTTGGTAGCTCATTAGTTGCAGCTGGCATCACAATTGATTTTGATGCGGAAGCTAAGAAGTTTGCCGAGAAATTTTGGCCCGGGTTACTAACTTTAAATCTTCCAGTACAACGCGGCATAACTTGGAACCTTGGTGATGATCGGAGCTTGGATATGGTCTCAGTTAGAGTTCCGAGTAACAAGTTTGCACTTGACCTAGCAAAAAGTTATGGCCCACTAGCAATCGGAAGCGCTGCCCGAATCGGAATGCCACCTACTCGGGAGACGCTATTTGTGCCTGCGTTAGATTCCGACATTGGCGCCACAATTGATTTTGGCGAACTGCCTATTGGTGCTCCCACAACGGTCCTTACCATTGCCAATGGCGCAGTAAAAGTAGATCGAATTGGTGCTATATCACTTAAAGAATTGAAGTCTGTCAACAAAAATATCGTAGTTACGCTCTAGGCTTTCGCTTATGCCTACCAGCCATAGCTTCAGCTCCGAATTTTTTGGTCCAGATTTCAACCAACTGCAATCAGAGGATCCAGATATTGCGGCAGTAATTCTTTCCGAGCTCGAACGGCAACGCCAAAACCTGCAATTAATTGCGAGCGAGAATTTTACTTCTTCAGCAGTTCTTGCGGCGATGGGATCAACTCTTTCAAATAAATACGCAGAAGGTTATCCAGGAAAACGTTATTACGGCGGTTGTGAAGAAGTTGATAAGGTCGAAGTGATTGGAATTGAACGAGCCAAATCGCTATTTGGTGCCGAACATGCCAACTTGCAACCACATTCTGGCGCAAGTGCAAACGTTGCGGTCTATCAAGCATTTACAAAACCTGGCGATACCGTACTTGCAATGTCACTTCCGCATGGTGGCCATTTAACGCACGGATCTAAAGTCAACTTTTCCGGAAAATGGTTCAATATCGTTTCTTACGGCGTACGCCAAGATAACGAGTTAATTGATTATGACGAGCTTCGCGATTTAGCGATTGCCAATAAACCAAAAATGATCTGCTCTGGCGCAACGGCATACCCATCACTTATTGATTTTGCAAAAGTTCGTGCGATCTGTGATGAAGTAGGCGCGATCATGTGGGTTGACGCCGCACATTTCATTGGACTAGTTGCTGGTAAAGCTATTCCTTCTCCAGTTCCTTATGCAGATGTAGTTTCATTTACAACTCATAAAGTTTTACGTGGTCCACGAGGCGGCATGATTCTTAGCAAAGCTGTGCATGCGCCAGCAATTGATAAAGCAGTCTTTCCAGGTATGCAAGGTGGGCCAATCATGAGCGCAGTAGCCGGTAAAGCGGTTGCGCTAAAAGAGTGTGCAACTGTGGAATATCAAAGTTATGCAAAGAACGTAATTAAGAATTGCCAAGCGCTCGCTAAATCCTTAGAAAATGAGGGAATGCGAGCCGTTTCGGGTGGAACTGAAACCCATTTAGCGCTGATTGATATTAGAAAAACTGGGATAAATGGAAAAATCGCCGATGAGCGCTGTGGCGCTTCCGGAATAACGCTCAATAAAAATTCAATTCCTTTTGATCCAGAAGCGCCATCAGTTACTAGCGGCATTCGAGTTGGCACCGCTGCAACTACAACCCAGGGAATGGGCGTTACTGAAATGCCAGCTATTGCCTCCTTTATCGCACGCGCTATAAAAGATGGTGGCGACGAAGGCGCAGCGAAAAAAATCCAATCCGAAGTTCACAATTTCACTGCAGAATTTTCCGTATATAAAAGATAATTTGTAACAGAGAATAATATGCGCGAATATTTGCTGACGCTTCTGGTTGCGGCAACGCTCTGCTATTTAGTTACGCCATTTATCCAGAAGCTAGCGATTAGGTGGCGGGTGGTTGCTGGAATTCGCGATCGAGATATCCATACTGAAATTACGCCAAGATGGGGCGGAGTTGCGATGTGGATTGCGCTCGGCCTAACCCTTTTAATTGTGCGCGATTTACATTTAGTAGGTAAAGCTTATGGTCGCGAATTGCAAGGAATTTTTCTAGCAGCAACTTTTGTAGTTTTACTTGGGGCTCTAGATGACCGATATGAATTAGATGCAATTACAAAATTAGCTGGGCAAGGTCTAGCTGCGGGGATTTTACTCATTCATGGAATTCAAATTTTATGGTTGCCCATTAATGGAATTCTGACTATTCCTTCAAATATCGGCCAACTTTTAACGGTTTTAATTGTGATGGTCACTATTAATGCCGTTAACTTTATTGATGGTTTAGATGGACTAGCCGTTGGGGTGGTAGCAATTGCATCTGGGTGCTTTTTTGCCTTCTCTTATTTATTAGCGGTATCTAATGGTTTTACCCGGGCCGGCGCACCATCTTTGATGACCGTGATTTTGATTGGGTTATGCATCGGTTTCTTGCCACATAATTCAAATCCAGCGCGCATGTTTATGGGGGATTCGGGATCGATGTTATTAGGGCTAATTCTGGCAGCTTCTGCGATAACTCTAACTGGGCAAATTGATGCTAACGCAATATCCGAGGAGAACATTGGCCCAGCGTTATTGCCACTTTTCTTACCATTTGCAGTTCTAGCAATACCGTTGCTTGATTTAGGGTTAGCAATTTTGCGTCGGACCAGTTCTGGCAAATCACCATTCGCCCCAGATAAATTGCATTTACACCACAGGTTGCTGGCATCGGGTAATTCTCAAAATAGAGCAGCAATAGTGTTATATCTGTGGACTTCTACCTTCGCGGTACCAGTGACAGTTGCAGCATTCGCGCCAATTTGGATTGCCAGTCTGCTTGCAATATTTTTGGCAGCTACTGCTTTTTATGCTGGGAAGCGAACCCGAGACCGGAATGGAAATTTACTTAATGTCTAATCTTTCAGTTGAAATGAAATTATGGCGTGGCGCGCTGATTCCATCTTTAGCAGTAGGAATTTTGGGGTTACTTATTGCAACGCTAATTCGAGGCCAATCGGGGCTAATTGGGGCGCTATTCGCACAATTTATTGTTGTAATATTTTTTGCGATTCACTTATTGGTTTCCAAATTTTCTAATAATTTGGAGCCAATGATGGTGATGGTTCTAGCAATGACTTCATATTTTGCAAAAGTTTTAACTATGGGAGTTTTTTTATTAGTGCTGATGAAAAATACCAATCGAGATTTTCTAGACCGACAGAGTTTTGCCATCGTTGCAATTGCGATCACAATGGCATGGCTGGCTGGGGAGATTCGTGCTTTTCTTAAATTGCGTTTGACAATGCCGCTTCCCAAGCGTGACTGACATTGCCTTACAGTCGGTTCTCCAATAGATTTGACCCATGGCAACCAAAGATGAAGGCGCGTTTTGGTCAATAATTGGGTACTTACTTTCGGGGTTTTTAATCTGGGGTGGACTCGGATTGCTCGCAGACCATTTTCTAGGCACACGCATTCTCTTCTTAGTTGGAATGCTCATGGGCATGGTCGCCTCACTCTTCTTGGTTTGGATTCGCTTCGTTAAGGAGTAGCTCTTTCCAACTAGGGCATTTGGCCCATTTCACCGCCTAAGTGACCTATAACTCAGAGAGCCCGGTTTGGCGATAGGACCTCTTTCCCTCTAAGTTTGGGCGCGGATTAGGTTACTTCCCTTCGCCAAAGCCACGGAATAATCGAGAATTTACATATTCCAGATTTTTTAAGGAGCTTGATTTTGTCGCTGTTGCTAGCAAAAGCAGATAGTGGTTTCACGCCACCTAGCGCCGCCGACTTTGAATTCCAACCTATTTTTGGAAATAGCATCTATTTCACTAAGCCAGTTTTTATGGTTTTTCTTTCAGTAATAGTAATTTCAGTCTTCTTCATCACCTCCGCGCGAAAGGCTGCAATTCTCCCCTCACGAATGCAATTTGCGGGGGAATCCGTCTACGGCTTCGTTCGAAAAACAATTGGCGAAGAAGTGATCGGTCCAGAATTCATGCGTTTTATGCCGTTCTTGTTTTCAATTTTTACATTTGTACTAGTAAACAATCTCTTTGGAATTTTTCCACTCTTACAGTTCCCAACCATGTCTCGAATTGGCTTTCCAATTTCAATAACGATCTGTACTTATCTGGTTTATCACTTTGTTTCAGTAAAACACAAAGGGTTACTTTCATACCTGAAAGAAATTTGCTTCATGCCAGGTATTCCAAAGCCGGTGTACTTGATTCTAACCCCAGTTGAGATCGCAACTTATTTCATTACTCGACCATTAACGCTTGCTATGCGGCTATTTGCGAATATGTTCGCAGGTCACTTATTACTCCTCATATTTACACTTGGTGGCGAATACTTGTTGCATAGTGGCTTAATTTTTAAGTTTATGAGCTTATTTTCATTTGGTTTTGCAATCGGACTTACTTTCTTTGAGTTTGGTATTCAATGCCTGCAGGCATACATTTTTACCTTGCTTTCCGCACTTTATATCGCAGGAGCACTCGCCGACGAGCATTAAAAATAGATTTGTCCAAACACCCGTTTGGTCAATAAATGAAATATCTGAAAGGGAAGAGAAATGACCGGCACACTCGCAATCGTGGGCTTCGGCCTCTCGACAATTGGACCAGGTACAGCAACTGGTTTAATTTTCGCAGCATACATCAATGGCGTCGCACGCCAACCAGAAGCACGTTCAATCCTGCAACCAATTGCGTTCCTTGGTTTCGCACTTGCAGAAGCATTGGCACTTTTTGGTCTCGTACTTGCATTCGTTCTCTAATTCGATATTAATAAAAAAGTTTATAGTTATTAATTTTGAGAGAGGATAAGAGATGAACAAGAGCTTTAGTATTTTGGCTGCAGCGGAGAGCGCACATAGCCCGGTAGTTCCGCAACCTGCTGAAATCATCGTTGGCTTAGTTGCCTTCACAATCTTGTTTTTATTACTTCGCGCCAAAGCTGTGCCAAAGTTTGAAGCAGCGTATAAAGCTCGTACCGACGCAATTCAAGGTGGAATGGAACGTGCTGAAAAAGCACAACTAGAAGCCGAGAATGCGTTACGGAGTTATACCGCTCAACTTGCAGAAGCTCGCGGTGAAGCCCAGAAACTTCGAGAAGAAGCTCGAGTTGAAGGCGCCGAAATAATTGAACAGATGCGCACTACCGCACAAGAAGAAGCAGCGCGCATAACTGCAGCAGCCCGCGCAGCTATTGAGGCAGAGCGCCAACAAGCGCTCAACTCTTTAGTAAGCGAAGTTGGATCAATTGCTACTGCGTTAGCTTCTAAAATTGTTGGTGAGTCACTCGATGACCAAGTCCGTCAATCAAGAGTTGTTGAACGATTCTTGAGCGATCTTGAGTCAAATTCGGAGGCGAAGAAGTAACCATGACACTTGCCATGAAAGGAACTAGTCGGCAATCACTTGCTGCTGCTCGCGCAGCGTTGGAGAAGAGAATCTCTATCCTTGATAGCGCCAGCATTTCCAAGGTTTCGACTGACCTACTTTCCATGGTGGCTGTTTTTGATTCTAATATCGCACTGAGTCGAGCCTTAACTGATCCTTCACGCAAAACTGAAGATAAATCTGAACTGGTAAAACGGGTATTTGAAAAAGGAGTGAGCGAGACTACTTTTGCATTTGTAAAAGAATTAATTGCACTCCGTTGGTCATATGCATCTGATTTAGTTCGAGCAATTGAACGATTGGGTGTCGAAACCGAAGCTGCGGCTGCCGAAAAAGACGGTGCGTTGGATCGACTCGAAACTGAACTTTTCGCTTTCACACAGACTATTCAGAACTCTTCCGAATTGCGCACGGTATTGGCTGATAGAACGGTGCAATCAACTGCAAAGAAGAGTGCACTTATTCGAACTCTGCTCAACGGTAAAGTTACTGAATCTACGATTCGATTAATTGGCGCGATGGTTGATCAACCTCGTGGCCGAAACGTTGAATCCGGAATGCGTGACCTTGCTGAAGCAGTAGCAGCAAGAAAAAATCGCACTATTGTTCATGTGAAGAGTGCAATTGCGCTCTCAAAAGAACAGATAGACCGCATTACCAAATCACTTTCAGCACAAATTGGTGCGACAGTTCGATTAAATGTCGAAATTGATCCAAACATACTTGGCGGGCTTTCAGTTCGCTTTGGTGATGAATTAATTGACGGTTCAATCGCAACCCGCATTATTGGTGCAGAACGTACGCTCTCTGGACAGAGTGCGTAAGAGTTAAAGATAGAAAAGAAAAGGGAGAAATAAAATGGCGGAACTTACGATCCGGCCCGAAGAAATTCGCGATGCATTAGCGAACTTCGTTAAATCATACGACCCAGGTGTTGCTGCTCGAGATGAAATTGGAACCGTTACCGAAGCCGGCGATGGCATTGCTCGTATTGAAGGTCTGCCTTCAACTATGACCAATGAATTGCTTAAATTTGAAAACGGAACCCTTGGTCTCGCGCTTAACCTCGACGTTCGTGAAATTGGTGTGGTTATCCTCGGTGAGTTCACCGGAATTGAAGAAGGAACCACAGTCCGTCGTACTGGTGAAATTCTCTCGGTGCCGGTAGGCGATGCATTTTTAGGTCGTGTAGTTGATGCTCTCGGTCGTCCAATCGATGGCAAAGGTGAAATTAAAGCTGAAACAAACCGTGCCCTTGAATTACAGGCTCCCTCTGTAGTTGAGCGCCAACCTGTTAAAGAACCGCTAGCAACTGGAATCAAAGCGATCGACTCCATGACTGCAATTGGTCGCGGACAACGTCAATTAATTATTGGTGACCGTCAAACTGGAAAGACTGCAGTTGCGATCGACACCATCATTAACCAACGCGAAAATTGGAAGAGCGGCGATCCTAAAAAGCGGGTTAAATGTATTTACGTTGCGATTGGTCAAAAAGGTTCAACTATTGCAGCAGTACGCGGCTCTCTAGAAGAAGCTGGCGCGATGGAGTACACCACCATCGTTGCAGCACCTGCATCTGATCCTGCTGGCTTCAAATATCTTGCACCATTTACTGGATCTGCCATTGGTCAGCATTGGATGTATGCCGGCGACCATGTACTAATAGTTTTTGATGATCTTTCAAAACAAGCAGATGCGTATCGTTCCGTATCGTTGTTGCTTCGACGTCCACCAGGTCGTGAAGCATATCCAGGAGATGTCTTTTATTTACACTCACGCTTGTTAGAACGTTGTGCAAAACTTTCCGATGAACTCGGTGGTGGCTCAATGACTGGATTACCAATTATTGAGACTAAAGGTAATGACGTTTCTGCCTTTATTCCAACAAACGTTATTTCAATTACAGATGGGCAATGTTTCTTAGAAACGGATCTATTTAACGCAGGTGTACGTCCCGCAATTAACGTAGGTATTTCGGTATCTCGCGTAGGTGGATCTGCACAAACTAAAGCGATGAAGAAGATTGCTGGTCGATTACGCTTAGATTTAGCGCAATTCCGCGAGCTCGAAGCGTTCGCAGCATTTGGATCTGATCTTGATGCAGCATCAAAAGCTCAACTAGAGCGCGGTGGTCGACTTGTTGAATTATTAAAACAGAACCAATACACCCCGTTTATTCTTGAGAAGATGATCGCTTCAATTTGGTCTGGCACAACTGGTCAACTCGACTCAGTGCCGCTACCAGATATCAAACGCTTTGAAGCTGAATTTTTAGAGTATCTATCACGAGATCACAAAGGTGTTCTAGATGTAATCGCAACTACTAAAGAGTTAAGCGACGACACCGTTGCGGCGCTTACTGCTGCAATTACTACTTTTAAAGATCGCTTTGTTTCATCTGCTACTAAAGTGCTAAACGAAGCGCCAGTTAAAGCAGAAGGTGACGATGCAAACGAACAAGTTACGAAGTATGTACAACCGGCGGTAAAGAAGTAGCAAATGGGCGCTCAACTCCGCATCTATCGTCGACGCATTCGCTCGGTTAAAGCGACTAAGAAGATTACCCGCGCCATGGAGTTAATCTCCGCGTCGCGAATCGTCAAAGCGCAAAACCGAGTTAGCGCATCTACTCCGTACGCAAACGAATTAACGCGTGCGGTATCTGCGGTTGCAACGTTTTCAAATACTCAACATCCACTCACCACTGCTTCCGAAAATCCAAAGCGCGCGGCAGTCCTAATTATTACTGCCGACCGTGGTATGGCCGGTGCGTACTCTAGTAGCGCAATTAAAGAAGGCGATGGCTTAATTGCATATCTAAAAGAGCGCGGCCTTGAAGTTAATACTTACCTTGTCGGTCGTAAAGCTATTAATTATTACAAATTCCGCAATCGACCAATTAAAAATTCATGGTCTGGCTTTTCTGATAACCCTACTTACGCTAATGCTAAAGAAGTATCAGATGAGTTAATTAGCGCCTTCATTGCAGATGCCCAAACTGATATTAACGGCGTAGATGAACTACATATCATTTACACTGAATTTGTATCGATGATTACGCAAAATCCACTCACAAAACGCATGTTGCCGCTAGAGGTAGTTGAAAGCGATGTAACACCACCATCTGGCTTGCTGCCAATGTACGAATTCGAACCAAACGCTGGCGATGTGTTAAACGCACTTCTTCCGCGCTATATCGAATCTCGCGTATTTAACGCGATGCTTCAATCTGCAGCGTCTGAGCATGCCGCTCGACGTCGCGCAATGAAATCAGCAACTGACAATGCTGAAGATTTAATCAAGTCGTTAACTCGACTTGCGAACGCGGCCCGTCAAGCCGAAATCACACAAGAGATCAGCGAAATCGTGGGCGGCGCAGATGCGCTGTCTTCAAGTAACTCAGGGAGCGAATGATGTCCGTAAATACTAAAACTGGCACTGGACGCGTAGCGCGCGTAATTGGACCGGTAGTTGATATTGAATTTCCAGCAGATTCGATGCCAGCTATCTACAACGCGCTCGAAATCGATGTCACGTTAAGTGGTAATACTAGAAAACTTACGCTAGAAGTTGCGCAACATATCGGTGACAACTTAGTTCGTGCGATCTCAATGCAACCAACAGACGGCATGGTTCGTGGGGTTGAAGTACGCGACACTGGAAGTGCGATCTCAGTTCCAGTCGGCGATGTAACTAAAGGACATGTATTTAATGCATTAGGTGAATCGCTAGATGTTCCAACATCTTCGCTCGATGTTAAAGAACGTTGGCCAATCCACCGTACTGCACCAGCATTTGATCAACTGGAATCAAAGACTGAGATGTTTGAAACTGGAATTAAAGTTATCGACCTACTTACTCCTTATGTAAAAGGTGGAAAGATTGGTCTTTTTGGTGGCGCCGGCGTAGGTAAGACCGTGCTTATTCAAGAAATGATTTATCGAGTAGCCGAAAACTTCGGTGGCGTATCGGTATTTGCTGGTGTAGGCGAACGTACTCGTGAAGGTAACGACTTGTTCTTAGAAATGACCGAGACCGGTGTTATCAATAAGACCGCGTTAGTTTTCGGTCAAATGGATGAGCCACCTGGAACTCGTTTGCGGGTTGCGCTTTCAGCTTTAACAATGGCGGAATATTTCCGAGATGTGCAGAAGCAAGACGTTTTGCTTTTTATCGACAATATCTTCCGATTCACACAGGCTGGTTCTGAAGTATCAACACTTCTAGGACGTATGCCATCCGCTGTGGGTTACCAACCAACACTTGCTGATGAAATGGGTGTATTACAAGAACGTATTACATCTACTCGTGGACACTCGATTACTTCGATGCAGGCGATTTATGTACCTGCCGATGACATCACAGATCCAGCGCCACACACTACTTTTACGCACTTAGATGCAACTACTGTCTTATCTCGTCCAATTTCAGAATTGGGTATCTATCCAGCGGTAGATCCACTCGATTCAACTTCTCGAATTCTCGATCCCCGTTACATTGGTGATAATCACTTCCGCGTTGCAAACCGGATCAAGCAAATTTTGCAGCGTTACAAGGATTTACAAGACATCATTGCAATTCTTGGTATCGACGAACTTTCTGAAGAAGATCGAATCCTGGTTGGCCGCGCTCGCCGTATCCAACGCTTCCTTTCGCAGAACACTTTCGTTGCCAAGGTATTTACTGGCCTCGATGGTTCATTCGTGCCACTTACTGAAACAATATCCGCATTTGACGCGCTCGCTAATGGTGACTATGACCATGTGCCTGAACAAGCGTTCTTTATGTGCGGTGGCCTAGATGACGTTGAGCGTCGAGCTGCAGAGTTGGCTAAGAACTAAAAATGGGCAAACTACAAGTCGAATTAGTATCACCAGAGAAGCGAGTCTGGTCGGGTGAAGCTACCCAAATTTCTGCACGAACTCTCGACGGAGATTTAGGCATTCTTCCTGGGCACACTCCGCTTCTCGGTGTACTTGTAGATGGATTAGTTTCAATTAAAGGTGTTGATGGAACAGTTTCCGAATTTAACGTGCACGGAGGATTTTTATCCGTGGCTAAAAATCGAGTTTCTATCCTTGGTGAAAGAACCGATTAATTAAATTAATCAACTCTCGTAACATCTGCTCCAAGTAGCTCCAACTGTTTAGCAAAATTTGGATAACCACGATCAATGTGGAATCCGCCTTCAACAAATGTAATTCCGTCAGAAACTAAGCCAGCTAAAACTAAGCCAGCGCCTGCGCGAATGTCGGTAGCAACTACCGGTGCTGAAGATAATTGTGGAATTCCAGTGATGGCCGCGTGATGGCCGTCAACTCGAATTTTTGCACCTAATCGAGTTAGTTCATTTACGAACATAAAACGCCCTTCAAATACATTCTCAGTCACAATTGCATCGCCATCTGCGATTGAATTCAGCGTGATAATCATGGGTTGCAGATCAGTCGGAAAACCTGGGTAGGGAAGAGTTGCAACATCAATTGCTTTTGGCCGATGATCCATTTTTACCCGAATGCCATCTTTTGTCGTAGTAATTACGGCACCAGCTAAAACTAATTTATCTAGCGGCACTTCTAAATCACTAGGCCGACAATTATGAATGGTGATATCACCTTGCGTTATTGCGGCCGCAAATGCCCAAGTTCCAGTAACAACGCGATCTGGCAAAGTTGTGTGATCAGTTGGTGAAAGGGTTTCAACTCCATTTATTAAAATTTTTGGTGTTCCAAGACCAGAAATATCAGCGCCCATTGCAATTAAAAAATTTCCAAGATCGACGATATCGGGTTCGCGAGCAGCATTATCTAAAGTAGTTTTACCTTTAGCTAATACCGCAGCGGTCATAATATTTTCAGTTGCACCTACGCTAGGAAACTCTAATGTGATATCCGCGCCAATCAGCCCAAATGGAGCTTCTGCAATTACGTAGCCATGCTCGTTATGCGCAGTTGCACCAAGTTCAGCAAGTCCCTTCAAATGAAAATCCAAGCCACGCGATCCGATTGCATCGCCACCAGGCAGCGCAACTTCTGCTTCACCAAGGCGCGCGACCAGTGGTCCCAAAACATTTATAGACGCACGCATTTTTCGTACTAAATCATAATCAGCACGGTGACCTAGTTTTTCTGGGACTTCAATTGTGATTAAACTATTTTTTTCATCATGTACTACTTTGCAATTTAATCGCGACAACAACTCAGACATAATTTCAACATCAGCAATTTTTGGAACATTTCTAATCGTGGTTTTGCCTACGGCCAGCAGCGATGCCGCCATTAATTTTAAAACTGAGTTCTTTGCACCAGTCACCGAAACTTCGCCCTTTAGAGAAGCGCCGCCGACAACTTTGAAGCGATCGAGCATGGCGGGCCTCCCTAAATTAATCAATCGGCGCTTCTAATTGGCTACATCGTAATGGCTCTATTAGGCTCATACTATGGTTCATTTGACGCGGATATATACAAAAACTGGTGATGATGGCACAACTTCGTTAGGCGATATGAGCCGCACATCAAAAAACGATCCTCGACTAGAAGCTTACGCAACGGTCGATGAAGCAAATTCTTACATCGGTGTTGTCCTAACTGTTGAAACCTTAAATAGTGATGTGCGCAAGTTATTGGTACGTATCCAAAACGATTTATTTGATGTTGGTGCTGACCTTTGTACCCCAGTTATTGATGCCCCAGCCCATGAACCCCTCCGAGTTTTAGAAACACAGATTTCTTATTTAGAAGAGCAGATTGATAAATATAACGCTGAATTAGAACCGCTCCGTTCTTTTGTTTTACCCTCCGGAACTCCCGCATCCTCACATTTGCATGTGGCTAGAACTATTACTCGTAGAGCCGAACGATGCACTTGGCATGCTATCCATGGGTTTGGTACGGGCGTAAATCCATTAACGGCAAAGTATTTGAACCGACTTTCAGATTTATTATTCGTATTAGCGCGCTATGAAAATAAAAAACATGGCGATGAACTCTGGGTTCCTGGAGCTAATCGCTAATTCTTTATTCGCGCCGAATCTGGTGTGTAACTATTTGATGGATATGGAATTATGGATGCGCCGCGTTGGCACATAATTCTAATTCCGCTGATGTAAACCCCCGAAACAAGCAGTTCTTTACTAATTATGAGAATAGTTTTTTGCTCTTGTGAAGAAGTTGATTTTGCAATGGTTTTGGTCGAGCCATATCGGACGGTAGTCGTATCGACATCAGATGTAGGTCCATAAACAGCTGAATGAATTTCCCACCATTGGCAAGCTTTTTCGGCGGCAACTATTACCGCACCACAAGCATATTTCTTACAAAGTTTAACTTCAGAAGCTAGCGTGGTTTTAGCCGAAAGCACGCCAATCAATTCTTTTCCAGTTGGAATTTTTGCATACACACCATCTTTAGCAACAAATCCAACTGGCGGCCATTTTGGAGTTTGCGATGGGATTGGTTTAGCACTCGCTTTTGCAGCTGGTTTTAAGGATGCGTCGCTAGCCGAAGGCGTGCCAAATCCAAGAATTAGCACCACCGAAAGTAGCAGGGTTAAGCGCTCTTTCATTCCTTCGTCCACTTAAAAGTTTTGAGCGAGATGAAAACTCCAGCAATTAACCAAGCGATCAAAATAATGGCAATTTTATTTATTTCCCAAGATTTAGCAGCTTCTTGAGTGGCGAAACTATCGGGCAGGAAGACGGAACGCATTCCTTGGGTTAACCATTTAAGTGGAAATATCGCTGCAAAATGTTGCATCCATGATGGCAAGGTAGTGAAGATAAAGAAAACTCCACTAAAGAATTGGAGCACGATTACAACTGGTGAAACTACTGCGGAAGCGCCTCGGCCAGATTTAGGGACAACTGAGAATGCAATTCCAAGCAGCGTTGATGAAGCAGTGCCCAAAATTATCAACCAGGTGAAGGTGAACCATTTGCTTGGCTGAGTTGGAAGATCAAGCCCGAAAAAGATAGTTCCAAAAAATAATAAGAGCGTTAACTGTAAGAACATTGAGTAAAGAACCTGAATTCCTTTGCCGATGAAATATGCAGTTGCTGGCATGGGCGTGCCGCGTAATCGCTTTAGCGTTCCTAAATCTCGCTCAATTGGAATTGAAATTGCAAGTTGTTGGAATCCAGAATTTACTAAGCCAGAAGCAATCATTCCTGCCACAAAATATTGGCTGAAAGTTACACCTGGAGCGATACTGTCGTTAAAAACCGAACCAAAAATAAATAGCAAAATAACCGGAAATAAGATTGTAAAAACTACCGATTCACGTTGTCGATTAAATTGTTTTATTTCAAGAGTACCCCTAGCTAACCCCAATTTAATAGTTGAAATTTGTTTCATGAATTTTCACCAATCATTTTGAGATAAATATCTTCCAAAGTTGGGCGAGCAACCGTTAATCCAGCTATTTCGCCGCCTAATCGCGCCGCCAATTCTTGAACCGTTGCAGTCGGGGTATCGCTCAAGCTAGATCGGGGTTCGCCATTTTCAATCCAAGAAATCTCGACTTTAGAATTTTGTCGGCCACCAAGCGTTTTCGGAGTTGCTACTTCTAGAATTTCGCCATTATTAATAATGGCTACCCGATCAGCTAGCGCTTCAGCCTCATCTAAATAGTGGGTAGTTAATAAAATTGAAGTACCTTCATCGCGAAGGTTTCGGATTAATTCCCAAAATGCACGTCGAGCTTCAGGATCGAAACCAGTTGTTGGCTCATCTAAGAAAAGCAGCTCAGGTCTGCCAATTATTCCAAGCGCAACATCTAACCTGCGACGTTGGCCACCAGATAGAGTTCGAACTTTTTCATCTACTTTTTCAGTTAGACCGACTGATTCAATAACAGCATTTGAATCTTTTGGATTTGTATAATATTTTGCGAAGTGAGTTAGGGTTTCGCGAACCGTTAAATCAAGTGCATCCATTGTGGTTTGTAAAACAATGCCAATTTGATCGCGCCATGCACGCTCTGCTAATTTACTTACTTTTGCATTAGGATCGAAACCAAGAACCGATACTTTGCCGCTATCGCGCCCACGATAACCTTCTAAAATTTCGACTGTCGTTGTTTTACCGGCACCATTTGGGCCTAACAGAGCGAATACTTCGCCCTTGTGGACTTGTAGATTGATCCCGTTAACTGCGGTTTTACCACCATAAGTTTTTGTTAAATTCGAAACATCAATTACTAACGGGTGCAGCATTTCGCTATTCTAATGCTCATGAGCCCACGTCGAAATCACCCTAAACGTCGCGGCCCAAAGCCTGCCGAACGCGAAGTGGCTGCTTCTCATGAAACTATCGAAGAACATGATGAAGGAATTTATCGGGTGCGTCGGATTACTGGCTCGGGTTCCACTAAACCATATCGATGTCCGGGGTGTGATCAAATAATTCCAATGGCAACCCCGCACACGGTTGCCTGGGTAGAGCATGATGTCGAAAGCCGTAGACATTGGCACACTGCATGTTGGAACAAACGCGATGATCGCAAACCAAAAACCGAACGTACTAGGAATGCGCCGCGATATTAATTAAATCTTTTTTCGGCCGTATAAAACTTTTACAAGTTTAATAATGAATTTATCCGTGAAGTCACTCCGCTTAAACGTAGTGAACGCAATTGGAATTTTAAAGATAGGTCGCACAATAGTTCGTGCGTAAGCAAATTCAAGAAGTCCTTCGGCGCCATGGATTCGACCAATCCCGCTATCTTTAATACCGCCAAATGGGACCGATGCAATCGCAGCAAACAAGAAAACTGAATTGATTGAGACCATACCGCAGTGCAATTGGCTCGCAATTTTCTCACCGTTTCGCTTTGACCAAACCGATGCACCTAAGCCATAGCGAGTGGCGTTGGCTAATTGGATTGCCACAGACATGTTTGCAACTTGATTAATCACTAACGTTGGACCAAAAGTCTCATCAGTTACTGCAGTTGAATTTTCTGGCACATCGCACATGATTACTGGGTCCACATATCTTTCATGGACTGAGTTCGGGCTACCTAAAATGAAATTAGCTCCTTGGTCTGCTGCATCTTTAATATGTGCAGAGATAACTTTTAGTTGAGCAGGCATGGTTGCAGGCCCATAGTTATCGCCAGCAGTGGCGCCTGGCTTTAGATTCTTAGCCATCGCGGCGATAATTTCAATAAATTTATCGGCGACCTCGCTATGTACATAAACTCTTTCAGCACCGATACAAGATTGGCCGGCGTTCGACATTGCAGACCAGAGCGTATTTTCAGCAGCTAATGCAAGATCTGCGTCTCGGTCAATAATTACAGGATCTTTACCGCCGCATTCAAGAACAACTGGGATCATTCGAGCTGCACAAATTTGGCCAACTAATTTTGCGGTTTTAGTAGATCCAGTAAATGAAATTTTATCTATCGCGCTTTCAGTAAGTGCTTTTCCAGTTTCAGGTAACCCAGTTATCGTGGTGAAAATAGAATCAAATGGTGCTACCCGGTTAAATGATTCGCTCAACCAGGAACCAACTCCGGGTGTGTATTCGCTTGGTTTAAAGACAACAGCGTTGCCAGCTGCTAACGCATATGCAATCGACCCCATCGGTGTAAATGCTGGGTAGTTCCAAGGTCCAATAACGCCAACCACGCCAAAAGGTAGGCGCTCTACTTTTGCCGACATATTAAACATAAGAATTCCGGCAGGGCGTGATTGTGTAGCAAGAATTCGCCCAGCGCTTTTGGCTGCCCAAGCGATATGGGAAATAGCAAGCGTAAATTCCAATCGAGCATCGCTAATTGGTTTTCCAGTTTCGGCAGTTATTAACGAAGCACCAACATCAATTTCATTTGTTAATAACGCTGCCCACTTTAAGAGAATTTTTTTTCGTTTTACAAATCCAAGCGCTGCCCATGATTTAGCTGCACTCTTTGCATTAGTTACGATTTTAAATACTTCTGAACTTGAGGTATTTGGGTATCGGCCCAATTCAATTCCAGTAGCTGGATCAAGGCTTGCGAAGGTTTCTATCTTTGCCATGGCGACAGAGTAAACTGATTTGGTGTCTGAGTTAATCCGTCCGAGTACTGTTTTGCCGGCAAATCGGCAAAAAATCAAGATTAATACCGTTGATGGATTGAATTTAATTGGAGAAGTGGCAACTCCGTTAAAGCCGGCAGTAGCTACGCTCCTTTGTTTACACCCGCTGCCAACCCATGGCGGCATGATGGATAGCCATATTTTTAAGAAAGCTGCAAATCGGCTACCGGCGTTGGCAGATATCGCAGTACTTCGATTTAATACTAGAGGTACGGAAAGTGAAGCTGGTAGAAGTGATGGTGAATTTGGAAACGGCGATAGTGAAAAATACGATGTTGAAGCCGCGGTTGAATATGCATTTACGAAATTAAATTTAGAAAATTTGTGGGTGATTGGTTGGTCCTTTGGAACTGAATTAGCTTTGACATATGCAAAAGATCCAAGAATCAAAGGATTAATTTTGCTCAGCCCACCACTTCGACGAACTAGTGAAATCGAATTAATTTTTTGGGCAAAAGATGGCCGGCCAGTTATTGCACTGGTGCCAGAGTTTGATGAATTTTTAAAACCCGATGAAGCTAGGAGTAAATTCTCGGTAATTCCACAAGCGAAAGTTCTTGGAATTGATGGTGCTAAACATCTCTGGGTTGGGGAACCGTTTGTTTACATCGCACTAACTGAGATATTAAAAATTATCAACCCAACAGCGTTACCGCTACCGCTAGAAATTTAAGATTTAGCAGCGTTTGGATAAACAACTTCATCAAGAATTAATAAAATTGCCGCAGCAATTGGCACCGCTAAAATTCCACCGACTAATCCTAGAAGCGAAGTTCCTAATAGCGCAGCTACGATTGTGACAAGCCCAGGAATTGCGAGCGATTTCTTCATGATTCTTGGGGTGATTAGGTAGTTCTCAATTTGGATATAAATTACATAACCAAGAAAAGTGATTATTGCGGTTTTAGGAGATTGCGATAACGCAACAATTGTGACTATTGAAATCCCTAGAAAATGGCCAATTAGCGGAATTAATCCACAGAAAAGCACAATCATGGCGAGTGCAGCTGAATATGGCAGACCAAGAATTAGCGCCAATACCAAAACAAATATTCCGGCAAGAATTGCAACGATCACTTGGCTGCCCACGAATGCACCAACTCTTCCGATGATTGCATCACTTAATCTTGCAACTCGTTCACGACGAGATGCTGGCACTAGCCGATAAGCCATTTCCGTTACGCTTGGCAACGAAGCAATAAAATAAAGCGTCAAAACGATAATGGTTAGCGCGGAGAGCGTTCCCGAAATCACGGTCTTGCCGACTCCAAGAACACCACCGAATGCAGATGTAGCTAATTTTCCATTCTTAATCCACTCTTGCAATTTACTATCGAGCGTATCGATCAATCCAAATTGGTCATTAAATTTTGCGATGCCAGCATTTTGGCGGAGCGAATCAACTACTTGTGGGGCACCGCTTATAAATGAGTTAACTTGTTTTATTAAAGGTGGAATTACAATAACGATAAAAATTGCAATGAATAAGAGTAAGCCAAAAATTATTGCGACCACAGCTTGTTTTCTAGAAAGACCTTTACTTTGAATCGTGGCCACCGCAGGGTTTAATCCCATCGCAAAAAAAAGTGAAATTATGATTAGTACAAAAACTTGGCTAGCCGAAGCGAGCGCTCGCATCATAGTTAAAGCTGTAATTGCGCCAGCGGCTGCCACAAATCCAAAATAGAAGGGATGATTCCTATTTATTGGCTCACCGCTAATACCAAAATCTGGAGTCAGAATAGTTTTCGCTGACTTTTTTCTTAAAAGCGCCATAGCGCTATTCTAAATGGTGGATTTTCAGTTAACACCGTAACTACCCTTTAATGTAACGCGCCGTTCACAATTATCAGAGAGAATACGGCTATGGCAGCGGCTAAATCGGGATTGCGAATCACAGGGTTGGGCGATGAGATTGGCGCCCTCGCATCACTGCCTTGGTCGACGCCGCTAGAAGAGTGGCCCGAGGATCCAACGCTAACAAATCAAAGAGGTATATCCCGCCATATCGTTCGCCTTGTTAGATCTAGCAATGATCCCGATAGTGAAATTTATGCAGTTAAGGAAACTGTAGAAGAGTTTGCAAATCGTGAATATTCAATTTTGCGCGAGTTGATAAAACGAAATGCGCCATCTGTGGGACCTATTGCGGTGGTTGAAGGTAGATTGGATAAAAGTGGCGAGGAACTTCCCTGCACTTTAGTTACAAGATTTTTACCATATTCACTTCCGTATCGGGTAATTCTTAGTACCAACTTATCCGACTCCGAAATTATAAATATGGCTAACGCTTTGGCTCTCTTACTAGTTCGGCTCCACCTATTAGGTTTTTGGTGGGGAGATTGCTCGCTCTCCAATACGTTATTTCGCCGCGATGCTGACGGTTATGCTGCATATTTGGTAGATGCTGAAACAGGTGAATTCCAAAAATCTTTAAGCAATGGCCAACGCGAACATGATTTAGAGATTGCGCGATTTAATGTTGCTGCCGAGTTAGAAGATTTAGCGATTGCTGGTGTGCTTCATGCAGGTATGGACCCAATTCGGGCGAGCGAAGGGGTAATCCGCCGCTATCACCGGCTCTGGAAAGTGCTAAAGGAGCCGCAAGTATTAGATCCAAGTGATCGCCACGCAGTAGAGCGAGCGATGCGCTCGCTCCAAGATTTAGGGTTCGCTGTGGAAGAAGTTGAAATTTCCCTCGATGGTGAAAAGCAAGCTTTAAATTTTCAACCAAAGTTAGTAGCGCCGGGTTATCACAAACAACGGTTGCGAGAATTAATTGGTTTAGAAACTGAAGAATTGCAAGCAAAGCGATTACTAGCATCCTACGATCGATTTAGATCGCGCGAAGATAAACCAAGGCCGCCACGAGAAGAGACCATCAAGCGATGGTTAACTGAAGTTTTTGAAAAAGTTATTAGCCAAGTTCCAGAGAACTTAAAAGGCCGAGTTGAAAATGCGCAAATTTTTCATGAAGTTTTGGAACACCGATGGTATTTGGGTGAGAAAGCTGGGAAAGATGTTGGATTAGATTTTGCAACTGCAGATTATATGAATTTGATTTTGCCGTACCGAATGGATTCTGGCGTAAGCATAAAAAGTTGATTACTTCTTAACTGGTTCAACTAATTCAACTAGCACGCCGCCACAATCTTTTGGATGCAAAAAATTTATTTTCGCTCCAGCAGTTCCAATTTGTTCCTCTTCGTATAAAACTCTTATTCCAAGGGCTCGAGCCGCTGCAACTGCAGCTGAAATATCGGTAACCCGATAGGCGAGTTGTTGGATTCCAACGCCACTTTTTGCGATGAATTTAGCGATTGTAGATTCAGGGTCAGTTGCAGCTAAAAGTTGAATGGTCGAATTGCCAATTTGAATCATGGCCTCTTCGACTAGTTGTTTGCTATTGGTTTCGCGATGCGTAAGTACTGCGCCAAAATGTGTGGCATAGAACTCAATTGCTGAATCCAGATTTTCGACCGCAATTCCAACATGATCGATACCGACAAGCCCGGGGATGCCATCCAGATGCGCGCTTGATTGGTTCACATGTCGTATCGTGTCAGGTATGGCGAGCCCAGACAAACCAGCGACACGAGAAAGTGCGCTCAAATCTATCGCAAATTTTGCTACCGATATTGGGAATGGCGATCAACGAATTATCGCTAAAGCTGCATCGCTTGTGGAAGATTTTGAATTGATGGTTTCAGAACTTAAACCATTATTGGGAGAACCAGCAAAGTCACCGCCAATTATCGGAATAACTGGCAGTCCTGGCGTTGGAAAATCTACAACCACGAATGCGCTAATTAATTTAATCCGTAAGAGCGGAGAATCGGTTGCAATAGTCGCAATCGATCCATCATCTGCAATTACCGGTGGTGCTCTACTCGGTGATCGAATTAGATTATCACATCATTTTTCAGATAAAAAAGTTTTTATAAGATCGTTAGCAACACGTGGCGCACTTGGTGGATTATCGAACGCAACTGATTCTGTCGTTTATATTTTGGCAGTTGCTGGCTTTGACAATGTAATTATCGAAACAGTAGGTGTTGGGCAGAGCGAAATTGAAGTGATGCGTCATGCCGATACTGTGATGGTGGTTCTAGCCCCCGGAATGGGCGATGGCATCCAAGCTGCAAAAGCAGGTGTTATGGAAATAGGTGATCTTTACTTAATCAATAAAGAAGATCGTGGTGGGGCCGAAGAGGTTGCTCGTGAAGTGGAACGTTCACTCGCGTTGTCAGCAAAGGACCCTAATTGGAAACCACCCGTATTGATTGGGTCCATGGAGAACGAATCTGGCGCAAGTGCCGTTTTAGATGCAATACAGAGCCATTTAAATTATCGTCGTTCAAAAAATTGAAATAGGATTAGCGGGTGAGTACCCCTAATTTGCCACAAAATTTTGGTAGAGCTTTCGATCTAAGTTCGCTAAAAAAACCAGCTGCAAATTCAACTCCAACTCAACCAGGCGTAGCGCTTGAAGCTACCCCAGAAAATTTAGTAAGAGATTTTGTAACCGTTTCAAACTCAACCCCAGTAGTTCTTTTAGCCTGGTCAGAGCGGATGCCGGAGTCGGTTCAAGTTTTAGAAATACTTAATAAATTGGCTGCCGATGATGATGGTAGTTGGCGATTGGGTAGTGTAAATCTCGATAAATATCCCGAGATGGCTAACGCGTTACAAGTTCAGGCGTTGCCATTTGGAATTGCGCTGATTCAAGAGCAAGGCGTTCCACTCTTCGATGCGCCGCATCCAGAACCACAAATTCGAGCTGTGATTAACAAATTATTGGAGCTAGCCGCTCAAAAAGGGCTAAAGATTAAAGGTGCTTCGGCAACCAGCGAACCGGCCGAACCAGTGATGGAGCCAGAAGAGCTAGAAGCAATGGCGGCTCTAGAAAAAGGCGATTACGCGCTAGCTGCGCTTTCTTACAAGAAATGGCTTTCTCGGAAACCGATTGAGAAGTTAGCTCAAATTGGGCTAGCTCAATGCGAATTGATGGTTCGAATTTCTAATTTGGATAGCGCAACCATCTTGGCAAGTGCTGCTGCAGATCCAACCAATCTAGAAGTACAAATTCAGGCTGCCGATGTTGAAGTTGCTAGCGGAAATTATGAAAGTGGCTTCAATCGTTTAATCAAGGCAATTAAAATTTCAGATAGTGACGATAAGAAGCGTGCCAAAGAACATTTACTTGCATTGTTTTCACTGGTAGACCCAATGGATCCTATTTTAATTAAAGCGCGTAGTGCGCTAGCAAGTGCGTTATTTTGATAAAACAAACTAAAGATATGGGCCGTGCCGAAAAGCGGGCCTTAGCAGCAATGTTTGGTTTATTTGGTTTTGGCGTTATGACACTTGGCCCGCGCATGCCAGATATTAAATATAATTTAGGGGTTAGCAACGGTACTTTCGGAGCGCTATTAAGTTCGGGCTCAATCGGAGCGCTATTAAGTCTCTTAACTATGGGGCATATCGTGCATCGAATCGGCGTAAAGCCAGTATTACTTCTTTCAACTTTCACCATGTATGGAACTCTCGCAATCATGGTGCATCTACATAATCCTGTTATTTATTTAATCTTGAATTTGATGTGTGGTGCATCTTGGTCCAGCTATCACATCGCCGTTAATGCCCAAGCTTTTCATCGTCAAAAAGATAGTGGCCAAACCATTATCCCATTTATGCATGGATTCTGGACTGCGGGTGCGCTCGGTAGCGCAATTGTCGCATCGCTCGTTGCGCAGACAATTCCAATCACTTGGCACGTTGATACTTTAGTTATCATTGACTTTTTTGTGACCATGTGTGTGATCTATTTGCTCCGTGGAGTATTACTAAAAGGTAATGAAATTACTGACAGAGATGAAATAGTGACGCTGAAAGATATGGCGAAATCCTTCAAAATTGATTGGTTCATCAGCATTGCAGTGCTTTGTTCACAAACTTTAGAAACCATGCTCGGCGACTGGGGTTCAATTTTTGCTCGTGAAGAAATTGGCGTAAACGCATCGCTAGCGGTGCTGCCATATATATTTTTTATGGGCGGCATGATTTTTGGAAGAATTTCATTTGGGCCTCTCTCTAAACGTTGGTCAGAGCAGCGGTTAATTCGAATTTTTCCACTTGTTGGGGGTTTAACTTTTTCGATTTTCATGTACACCGGTTATTTGGTATCCAAAAACCATCAATTATTGGGTTTTGCAATCGTAGTTTTTGCTTTTCTAGTTGGCGGTGTCGGGATTTCATTCTTAGGGCCGCTCTTCCTAGCAATTGCTGGCCGTAGAAGTGATCGACCAAGTGGCGTTATAGTTGCCGAAATTGGCGCGTTAAATCAAATTCTAAATTTCTCGGTTCGAGTTGTACTTGCATGGACTATTCACCTAATCGGCTTACCAATGATGTTAGTGATTCCAGCCCTAATGTTGGCGGCAGTAACTTTCTTCGCTGCTGCCGGCAAGGCTTAACTCAGCCAGACCCTTCAGTGTTCCCAGGATCTGCTGCAGAAATATCGTCAAGCTTGTATTTATTAATAGATGCTTGAATAACTTTCTTATTAATTTTCTTTTCTTTAACTAATTGCGAAAGTACCGCAACCGTGATTGATTCGGCATCAACTTTAAAGTGTCGACGTAGCGCGCCACGAGTATCGGAGAGGCCAAAGCCATCTGTGCCAAGTGAATCAAATCGTTGTGGCACCCATGGCAAAATTTGATCTTGAACTGCGCGCATGAAATCACTGACTGCAAGGACTGGGCCGTTGATTGAGTTCATCCGGTCGGTAATAAACGCAGTTCGCAAATTATTTGGGTGCAATAGATTATGACGATCAACTTCTAAACCATCACGGCGCAGTTCATTCCAAGAAGTTACCGACCATACATTTGCGTTAACACCCCAATCATCTTTTAATAACTTTTGGGCTTTCATCGCGGAATTAACTGCGACGCCAGAAGCCAAAATGTTGGCTTGTCGCTTCTTTCGACCACGGGATTCTGAATATAAATACATACCTTTTAACAGGCCGTTAACATCGAGGCTTTCGGGTTCGGCAGGTTGTAGATAAGGTTCGTTATACATTGTTAAATAGTAAAAAATGTTCTCACTATTTGGGCCATACATACGACGAAGCCCATCTTTAATTATTTGGCCAATTTCAAAAGCAAATGCTGGATCATAAGAAACTACAGCAGGATTTGTGGAAGCTAGTAAGTGCGAGTGGCCATCTTCATGTTGGAGACCTTCACCATTAAGTGTAGTTCTGCCAGCAGTTGCGCCTATTACAAAGCCACGTGTCATCTGATCTGCAGCTGCCCAAAATGCATCACCAGTTCTCTGGAAACCAAACATTGAGTAGAAAATGTAAATCGGAATCATTGGTTCATCATGAGTTGCGTATGAAGTTCCCACTGCAGTGAAAGATGCAACGGATCCAGCTTCATTAATTCCTTCGTGCAAAATTACGCCACTAGTTGCTTCTTTATAAGAAAGCATTAATTCTCGGTCCACCGATGTGTACATCTGACCATGAGGTGAGTAAATTTTCAGTGAAGGAAAAAGTGAATCCATTCCGAAAGTGCGAGCTTCGTCAGGAATAATTGGCACAAATCGCGAACCAAGTCCCTCATCTTTAATTAAATCTTTGAGTAATCGAACGAATGCCATCGTGGTAGCGATTTCTTGATGGCCAGAGCCACGCTTTGCGACTTCATAAGCTGAATCCGCGGGTTGTGTTAAAGGTTTAGAAATTGATCTGCGTTTAGGCATCGAACCGCCGAGTGCATTTCGACGTTCCATCATGTATTTATATTCTGGCGAATCTACGCCTGGATGGAAATATGGTGGCAAATATTTATCGAGCTTGTCATCTGCAATTGGAATTTCAAGGCGATCGCGGAATTCAATAATATTTTCCATGGTCATTTTCTTCATTTGATGGGTTGAGTTACGTCCTTCAAAGTTAGAACCAAGAGTCCAGCCTTTAATAGTTTTTGCGAGAATTACAGTTGGCCGATCTTTATGTTCAGTAGCGGCCTTATATGCAGCATAAAGCTTTCGATAATCATGGCCGCCACGCTTTAAGTTCCAGACTTGTTCGGGCGTCCAATTAGCAACCATTGCTGCGGTACGTGGATCTCTGCCAAAGAAATTTTCTTTTACGTAAGCACCACCTTCAGCTTTAAAAGTTTGGAAATCGCCATCTGGAGTTACGTTCATTAAATCGACCAACGCGCCTTCGCGGTCGGATGCAAATAGTGGGTCCCATTCGCGACCCCAAATAACTTTAATTACATTCCAACCAGCGCCAATATATAAAGCTTCCAGCTCTTGAATAATTTTGCCATTTCCGCGAACTGGTCCATCGAGACGTTGTAAGTTGCAATTAATTACAAATGTTAAATTATCTAATTTTTCGCGCGCAGCTAAAGTTAGCGCTGCAACACTCTCCGGTTCATCAGTTTCACCATCACCTAAAAATGCCCATACGTGTTGGTCGCTTGTGTCTTTAATTCCGCGACCATGCAAGTAACGATTGAAGCGCGCCTGATAAACCGCATTGATCGGACCAAGCCCCATCGAAACAGTTGGAAACTCCCAAAAATCTGGCATTAAACGTGGATGCGGATAAGAAGAGAGGCCGCCACCTGGATGTGAAAGTTCTTGGCGGAAGCCATCTAGTTGATTTTCGGTAAATCTGCCCTCTAAGAATGCGCGTGAATACATACCAGGGCTGGCATGACCTTGATAATAAATTTGATCGCCGCCACCAGGATGATCTTTACCGCGGAAGAAATGGTTGAAACCAACTTCATACAACGCAGCTGAAGATGCAAAAGATGAGATATGTCCACCAACACCGATACCAGGGCGTTGGGCACGATGAACTAATAGCGCAGCATTCCAACGGATATACGCGCGAATTCTCCGTTCAATAGCTTCATCGCCCGGAAATGTTGGCTCGCGCTCTGGCGGAATTGTGTTTATGTAATCGGTTAATCTAAGTGCAGGTAGATGCAATTCTTGTTGATGTGCATGTTGCAATAGTGAGAGCATTAAATAGCGGGCCCTAGTTGGACCGGCATGTTTTACCAGCGCATCAAAAGATTGATGCCATTCAGCTGTCTCTTCGGGGTTGGTGTCGATTAGGGCATCAATTGCGTTGTTCGGTAACTCATTCAAATCGCGCACAAGGCTATCTTTCCCGTTGTGGGCTCAAGAGTCACATCGCAGCGCTGAAATATTGGTCACAGGCGGGGGACTTGCGCAAACGCTCGAGTTTGGGTGGACTTCTCCCTGTTCGAACGATTTCACTTACCACTAGATGCGTACGGAGAGGCAGGTCTGAGTGAGCACCCCTGTGGGGCCCGATTTAGTGGCCACCCGAATGGGAATTGTAAGTGGCCATCTAATTTTAGAATCTGGCTACGGCAGTGATTGCGATGAAAGTGTTCGCAACTCAATAATTAAAATTTCAGGTAATGAAGTTCTCTCTGGTGAAATTAACGAAGTAGTCGATGCTGTGATCCTCTGGTGGCGAGAAGATGATGGCGATCTGATAGATGAACTTGTAGATGGATTAACTTACCTTTCGGAGAGTGGATCATTTTGGCTAGTTACACCAAAAGCTGGTCGTGATGGCCATGTCGAACCAAGTGATATTCAAGATGCTGCGCCAATTGCTGGCTTAAGCGTTACGTCATCTTTTCAGATTTCATCCGATTGGACCGCGACCAAACTTGTTGCTAGAAAATCCACTAAAAAATAGTTAGGAATAAAATGACATTAACAATAGGTGCGCTCGCTCCCGACTTCGAATTGAAGAATCAACATGGCGAAGTTGTTTCACTTTCCAAATTTCGCGGAAAAAAGAATGTAGTAATTACTTTTTATCCATTTTCATTTACTGGAACTTGTACTGGCGAACTTTGCGCGCTTCGCGATGACCTTAGCGCTTTCCAAAATGATGGTGTTGAACTCCTTGCAATTTCTTGCGATTCACCATTCACTCAAAAAGTTTTTGCCGAGCGCGAGAGTTATCAATTCTCAGTTCTTAGCGATTTCTGGCCGCATGGTGATGTAGCGAAGAAATATGGCATTTTCGATGATGCGCGGGGATGCGCACTGCGTGGCACTTTCATTATTGATAAATCTGGCGTAATTAAGTGGCAAGTTATTAACGCGATCAGCGCCGCTCGTGATATCAACGAGTACAAAACCGCTTTGGCGACCCTGTAGACTTCGTCAACCAAGCTGCCAGAAAATCGGTAGCCCGGGTGCTTAGCTCAGCGGTAGAGCGCCTCGTTTACACCGAGGATGTCGGGGGTTCGATCCCCTCAGCGCCCACAAGAACTGAAATACAACTCCAAATTATTTAGCCCTTCGAGGGGAGTGCCAAGTTATGAAATCCTCACCCGAAGAACAAGAACGCGTAATGACGTTGCAAACTTTAGATACTTCGCTTACCCAATTAGCGCATAAAGAAAAAACACTTTCAGTTATTCAAGCCTTAGAAATTCTCACTATTTCTCATAACTCAACCCGCGATTTAATAATTGCTGCCGAAACTGAAAAAGCGGATATCAAGCACGAATTAAGCAAATCCGAGATTGATGTAGAACAAGTTGTAACTAGAATTGAAAAAGATGAGAAGCGAATGGCTTCCGGTACTGCTTCGCCAAAAGAGTTAGAACAGATGCAACATGAACTTGCGTCACTTAATAAACGAAGAAGCGAACTTGAAGAGATCGAACTTGAAGTTATGGTGCGAGTAGATGGAATTGATGATCGAATTAAATCTCTAAGTGTAGAGCGCGATCAATTTAAGTTGAAGATGGCCGAGTTAGATGCTCAAAAAACCAAAGAGTTAACTGATATTGCAGAAGCAGTATCAAGTGCTAATGGCCAACGAGCTGATATTGCCGCAAAAATTTCAGCTGAGGTAGTTGAACTCTACGAAAAAATCAAGAAAACCGGCGATGGAATTGGTGCAGCTAGATTAATTGAAGGCAAATGCGACGGCTGCCACCTATCGATAAATGCGGTTGAGTTGAGCAAAATTAAAGAAATGGCTGCAGATGAAATTGTTCGATGTGAAGAATGTCGCCGAATTTTGGTGCGACCAAAAGGGTTTTAAATGGCTAGAAAATTAACAATTACCGCTGATGGTGGATCCCGTGGCAATCCTGGCCCAGCAGCTTTCGGTGCCGTGGTTTATGAGAATGGAAATACGCTAACGGAAGTAGCCGAAACTATTGGAGTAGCTTCTAATAATGTTGCTGAATATCGCGGTTTAATAGCTGGACTAACGGCAGCACATGAAATAGATGCAACAGCTGAGATTGAAGTTCGGATGGATAGCAAGCTCGTGGTTGAGCAAATGTCCGGAAGATGGAAGATCAAGCATCCAGATATGAAGAAGTTAGCTTTTCAAGCGCGCGATATTCATCCACGTGAGTTGATCACTTTCACTTGGATTCCTCGCGAAGAAAATTCACATGCTGACCGCATCCTTAATGATGTTTTAGATGGAGCGCCAAGCTCTGCAAGAGAACCGATTCAACAAAATTTCTTAATGGAGCGTTTAATAAGTGGCGAAGAGCCAACCACAATTTATTTAATCCGACATGGTGAGACTATTTTAACGCCAGCACGAAAATTTTCTGGTAGTGGTCCGTTAAATCCCGAGCTAACCGATATTGGTATTTCTCAGGCTGAAGCAGTTGCTAACGAAATCGTTAAATTGAAACCAGATTTATTATTTTCTTCACCGCTTCGTCGTACCCAAGAAACTGCAGCCAGAATTTCTGCGAGTACAAAATTGGAAATAATTACTCAAGATATTTGGATTGAACAATCTTTTGGAAAATGGGATGGCATGTCGGTTGCTGAAGTGTCAGCAGAATACCCAGCTGAATATAAGCATTGGCTGGCTGCTACTTCTTATATCCCTCCCGAGGGTGAGTCCTATGATGAAGTCACTGCTCGAGCTTTGGAAGGAATTGATCAAGTTGCTACCGAAAATCCTGGAAAGAAAATTATTGTAATAACTCATAATGGAATTATCAAAACTGCGGTAGCTGCAATTATTGGCGCCCGCCCAGAGAGCATTTTCCATATCGATATTTCGCCATGCAGTATCACCACAATTTCGGTTTGGCCATCTGACAATTTGATGGCGCTGCGTGGTTGCAACGAGCGCGGCCACCTTCGAGGATAAGGTTTATTCCATGGCTTACTTAAAGTTAGCGCTACTATTACTAGTTTTTGCCGCCACCATTTACTTAATCCGCGGCAATCGAGCAATCGGTTCGAAATTGACTGAAAACCGGCGTAATTTAAAAGCGATTTCGGTGCAACTACAGCAAACTGAAGATTCGCTCCAATTGCTTAATCTATTGGCACTTCCAGACTTAGGAGAGAACAAGAATTGGAAGTACGTACTCTCGTTCACAAGTTTTCCTGCGCGCTTTGCATCTTTGCTTGAGCTAATTCCGTCAATAACAAATCAAACTTTGCCACCAAAAGAGATTCATTTAAACATTGCTAAATCTGAGATTAGTCAACTTCCAAAATCTCTCCGAAATCACTTAGAAGTTGCTGGAATTAAGATATTTGAAGTTTCGGATATCGGACCCGGGAAGAAACTAATTCCAACTCTTAACCGCACGGACCTTCCAGTCATTGTGATTGACGATGACTTAATAATCGATCCAGATTTAACTTTGAAAATCATGATTCAACATAACCTTTATCCAAATTCCATAATTGCCAGTCGGGCACATCATGTGACTATTGAGAAGAATGGAAATATCAAAACTTTTGCGCAATGGGAGAAACAATGGAGCCAATCAAATGGTCCAGAGGTTGAAATGTTTGCAACTTCGGGTGCTGGAACGCTATTTACAAAAGAGCTTTTACACCCAGAAGCCCTTGATGAAGATCTTTATGCTGAACTCTCATTCCATACTGATGATCTTTGGTGGTATTTCCAAGCGCGAAGAATTGGCGTGAACGTACGGAGAGTTCCAGGTGTTCGCCCCCTTAATTTCATTCCAGATACTCAAGAGCAAGGCTTATGGCGTACTGGAAACCAAGAACGGAATGAAACTACCTTGATTCGATTGCTGGATAAGTTCGGAAAACCTTTTTAAAAGATTAACTTCCCGGGCTTACGGTGGACATATTAAAATCTTTAATTACCAGCGGCGGGAATGCAGCGCGATCGATATCGCCAGCCCATTCTCGAGCTTGCGTCCATTCCGTGGCACCAGCGTGAATAACTCGGGAGAGCACTGAAACTGGCGAATCATTCCAACGGAAGTTATTGGTAGCACCTTGCACTTCACCATCTTTAACGTAATAAACACCGTCACGAGTAAGGCCAGTCAATAGCAAAGTATTTGCATCAACCATGCGGATGTACCACATCGTTGTAAGTAATAGTCCATGGTTAACTTTCTTAACTAAATCACTTAACGAACCAGTTCCATTATCGACTTCCATAATCAAGTTATCAGAAATTGGCGTGTAAGGAAGCTTGGTTGCAGTTGCGGAAGATCTAGTTTGAATTAACGAAGTTAACTCGCCATTTTTCAACCAATTAGTGCGCTTAACGCTCTGGCCATTATCAAATACTGAACTAAACGGTCCGCTCGATGCATTTGCTACAAATGGTGCGCATTCCAAGCCAGCAATCTCGTTATAGGAAGGATCACTAAATAATTGCATTGATACATTAGAAAGTTTTTCGCCAATTCGAGTTCCGCCACCAGGTTTGCTGAAGACTGAACGCCCTTCATGTGCAGCTCGTGCCGCGCTGGTC
The DNA here is from genome assembly GCA_014190155.1 of Actinomycetes bacterium. Lineage (GTDB taxonomy): Bacteria > Actinomycetota > Actinomycetes > Nanopelagicales > Nanopelagicaceae > UBA7398. The sequence continues at coordinate 120,784 of BJFY01000005.1, forward strand.
CACATCATGTAAGTAAATAAATCAGTTACAGTTCCAGAAGGCATGATGGTGTCATAGCGACCAGCAGGGAGATCTATTTTCTTGGCTTGCCAATTTAGCCGTTCCCGGATATTTGCATCGATATTTGCAATCTTTACATTTGAAAAATCGCGAGTGGCAACGCCATCCCATGTAGATCTAGTACGTTGATGAGATTTACCGGTCATCTCGACCCGACCAACAGGCAAGTCGTAGCGAAGCCTTAAGCCACCCTTTGAGCCGACGAAGGTGGTGGCGTTTGTATGTTCGGCATAACCAAATAATTCAATTTTATCTGCGACAGAACGAGCGAACATATCGCCCAAATCAGGCGCGATCTTTGCGAAAACTTCCGGCCCGGTTGGATTATGTGCATCCTGCCAGGTTCCGCTTACAACGCTTTTAGCTAGCGGTACAAAATCTTCGGCAGCCCCTGATGCTTTTGCAGCAGCACTTGCTTCCGCAAGAACTGTCGGAATATCACCAATATTTATATCAGTTCTAGTGACAGATCCAGCTGCCATTCCACCATCCACTGCAATAAATGCAATGACTGTTATCGAGCGTTCTGCGATCACGCCGTTAGTGGTTAGCGTGCTATTTGCCCAACGGAGGTTTGCTTGAGTTTTTTCCGAAATTACAACTACACAATCATCAGTAGTCGCTGCAGATGTAATGCGTTCAATTAAATCTTGTGGAGTAATCATTTGCCGGCCTCCGCAACAGTATTGAGAACATTTACTTTGTCGAAGATTGCCGCTGGGCAACCATGACTCACCGCCGCAATTTGTCCAGGTTGTCCTTTTCCGCAGTTAAATGCGCCGCCTAGAACATAAGTAGAAGGTCCACCGACAACCTTCATTGATCCCCAGAAATCGGTTGTGGTCGCCTGGTAAGCAACATCTTTTAATTGACCCGATAATTTTCCATTCTTAATGCGATGGAATTGTTGACCGGTAAATTGGAAGTTATAACGTTGCATATCAATCGACCAAGATTTGTCGCCCAATATATAGATGCCATCCTCGATAGATTCAATCATTGCCGGTAAATCTGGACCAGCAGGGTTTGGTTTCAAAGATACATTTGGCATTCTTTGAATAGGTACATGCGCTGGCGAGTCGGCAAAAGCACAACCATTGCTGCGATCACGATTTACATGTGCTGCGATTCGGCGATCAAGTTGGTATCCGACCAGAATTCCGTCTTTGACGATATCCCATTCTTGGCCAGCAACGCCTTCATCGTCATATCCAACAGTGCTTAAACCATGGTCAGTAAATCGATCACCAGTGATATTCATTAGCGGGGAGCCATATTTTAAAGTTCCTAATTTATCTACGGTTGCAAATGATGTACCAGCGTAATTCGCTTCATAGCCAATTGCGCGGTCAAGTTCGGTTGCATGGCCAATTGATTCATGAATAGTTAGCCAGAGATTTGTTGGATCGATGAGTAAGTCATATCGACCGGGTGTCACAGAAGGCGCTGCCACCTTTTCTGCAAGTAACGCCGGTAATTTTTCAATTTCAGAATCCCAATCGTAAACATCGTTACGCATCCACTCCCAGCCAAAACCAGCTGGTTGCGCCAGGGTACGCATCGATTCAAAACCATGTGAACCAACCGAGATTGCATCAATTTGAGTCTGCATTCGAACTCGTTGTTGGGTTGTGCTGGTGCCGTGCGAATCTGCATAATGTTTCTGCTCTTTTACACACATTGTGTGCGCACTTGCGTGGTTTACGCCTTTCGCAGCTAATAATTTTGAACTTAGCGCAGCAAGGCGATCTTTCTTTTCACTATCGGAAACTGAGAATGGATCAATTTCATATTTAGAAACCCAAGTTTTATTTGCATAAACTGGTTCAGCAACTAGCGATATTTCATCGGTAGAAAGCGGCTTACTTGTTTTAGCCATCGCTACCGCAGTTATTGCCAACTTCTTTGCGACATCAATTGATATTTCTGGTGATGAAGCGAATCCCCACGCGCCATTAACGATAACTCGAACGCCAATTCCTGCAGTTGTATCATCGGCTTGGGTTTCAGGTTTCGCATCGCGAAGTTGTAAGTAGCCGGTTCGGGTTCGTTCGATTCGGATATCAACATGCGAAGCGCCGCCGCTGGTGCCAGTTGATATTGCCGCATCACTTATTGCGAAGAGCGGAAGTGCGAGAAAGTCTGCATCTACGGTTTTGGACATGGGGTTATTCTGGTTGAAACCCGCGCTATTCTCTAGTCATGGCTACTAATTCATCTGGGTCACGAATATTGCACGCTGCTACTGGGTCAAACCTCACGGCAAAAGGCTGGGGACAAGAAGCCGCGATTCGAATGCTTCATAACAATCTAGATCCCGCAGTCGCAGAGCATCCGGAAAATCTCGTCGTCTATGGCGGAACCGGAAAAGCTGCCCGTGATTGGCCATCCTTTGATGCAATTGTAAAAACTCTTACCAAAATGAAAGATGATGAAACACTTTTAGTTCAATCCGGAAAGCCAGTAGGAGTTTTTCAAACACATGAATGGGCGCCTCGAGTATTAATCGCAAACTCAAACTTAGTAGGAGATTGGGCTAATTGGCCGGAGTTTCGTAGGTTAGAACAACTTGGTTTAACTATGTACGGGCAAATGACTGCCGGTTCTTGGATTTATATTGGCACCCAAGGAATTTTGCAAGGAACTTATGAAACATTTGCCGCAATCGCAAATAAAAAATTTAATGGTTCTCTCCAAGGCACATTGACTTTAACTGGAGGTTGTGGCGGAATGGGTGGGGCACAACCACTCGCCGTGACTATGAACGGTGGCGTCTGTTTAATTATTGATATTGATAAATCTCGATTAGAGAAGCGCATTGAAAGTCGTTACTTAGATGAGATTGCAGATAACTTAACCGATGCGGTTGAACGGGTATTGAAGGCTAAGAATTCGGGTACGCCGCTTTCAGTTGGGTTAGTTGGAAATACTGCTGAACTTTTCCCATTACTACTTTCAATGGGAGTAGCAATCGATATTGTGACCGACCAAACTTCGGCGCACGATCCACTTTCATATGTACCAATTGGAGTTGACATTAATGATGCTGCGCGAATTGCAAAAGAAGATCCAGTTGATTACACAAAACGTTCTCAGAACGCCATGGCTAAACATGTTGAAGCGATGGTCGGCTTTATGGATATTGGTGCCGAAGTATTTGATTATGGAAATTCAATCCGTGATGAAGCTCGACAAGGTGGGTTTAAGCGCGCTTTCGCATTCCCCGGTTTTGTGCCGGCTTACATCCGACCGTTATTTTGCGAAGGAAAAGGGCCATTTAGATGGGTAGCGCTCTCGGGAGATCCAAAAGATATTTACCGTACCGATAAAGCAGTTTTAGATTTATTTCCAGAAAATGAAGGGCTGCATCGTTGGATCACAATGGCGCAAGAGAAAGTTGCTTTCCAAGGGTTACCTGCGCGAATTTGTTGGCTTGGATATGGCGAACGAGATAAAGCCGGATTAGCTTTTAATGATTTAGTCGCTCGCGGTGAAGTTTCAGCGCCAATTGTTATTGGCCGGGATCACTTAGATTGTGGTTCAGTCGCCTCTCCATATCGTGAGACTGAATCGATGCTGGATGGCTCTGATGCAATTGCAGATTGGCCGCTATTAAATGCAATGGTAAATATTTCCTCTGGTGCTTCTTGGGTTTCAATTCACCATGGCGGCGGGGTCGGTATGGGTCGCTCAATACATGCCGGTCAAGTTTCGGTTGCAGATGGCACAAAACTTGCGGCTCAAAAATTGGAGCGGGTTCTCACAAACGATCCAGGCATGGGCGTTATCCGTCACTCTGACGCAGGTTACGACATTGCCCTCAACACCGCCCGCGAAAAGCATGTGCACTTACCAATGTTAGATACCGAATAAATAATGACCCGCACCTTAGTTTCAAATATTGGGCTATTAGTAACCAACGATTCAACCCAAGATGGCACGCCACTTGGATTAATAAAAGAAGCAGCGCTAGTAATTGATAATGGTGTAATTTCCTGGGTTGGCTCTAATCGTGAGGCAGCCAAAAGCGATTTTGAAAACTCAATTGATGCGCGCGGAAATTGTGTGATACCGGGCTTTGTCGATAGCCATTCACACATCATTTTTGCCGGTGATCGCAGCGGTGAATTTCGAGCACGGATGAAAGGTGAGAAATATTCCGCAGGTGGCATTAATTCAACAGTCGCACTAACTCGCGCTGCTACAAATCAAGAGCTTCTTTCTAATGCGCATCGCATACTTGCCGAAGCTAATTCTACTGGGACAACGACTTTAGAGATCAAATCTGGTTATGGCTTAACCATAAAAGATGAAGCCAGGTCGCTTGAAATCGCTAGTTCTTTAACTGAGGAAACTACCTTTTTGGGTGCCCATGTGGTTCCGCTTGAGTTTCAAAATGATTTTGAAGGATATGTTGATCTAGTTTGTGGGGAGATGCTGGATGCAGTTAAACCTCACGCCAAATGGATCGATGTTTTCTGCGATCAAGGGGCATTCACTCCAGATCAAACTCGGAAAATATTGAAAGCCGGAATTGCAAAAGGTTTAAAGCCAAGGTTGCATGCAAATCAGTTAGAGGCAGGGGAGGGCATAAAAATTGGAGTCGAACTTGATGCGGCATCTGTAGATCATGTTAGCCATATCTCCGAGCACGATATTTCCTTACTTTCTAAATCCAACACTGTTGCCACAATTTTGCCTGGCGCTGAATTTTCTACTCGTTCTAAGTATCTAGACGCAAGACCGCTATTTGACGCAAATTTAAATATTGCCCTAGCAAGTGATTGCAATCCAGGAAGTTCTTACACTTCCAATATGCAATTTATCATGGCACTTGCCGTTCGAGAATTTTATTTTTCACCCGAACAAGCGCTCTGGTCCGCAACAATGGGTGGCGCGAAAGCGCTCCGTCGAACCGATATCGGACACCTCGGAGTTGGCGCCAGCGCAGATTTTTCAATTCTAAAAACCCCTTCATATATACATATTGCATATCGTCCAGGAGTTCAACTAATAGAAGAGGTATGGCGCCGTGGTAACAGAATCTAAATTTATAAATAAGAAGAAAGAAGTTTTACTTGATGTTAGCGGTGTAACTTTTGCCGATGTTATTGCGGTAGCTCGCTTTGATGCAAAAGTTTCGATTTCGCCATCAGCGACCACCGCCATGAACACTTCTCGTAAATTCATCGAAGATTATGCTGCTGGCGGCGTACCGGTCTATGGAGTTTCAACTGGATTCGGAGCCCTTGCTAATTTACATATCGATGTTAAAGATCGAATCCAATTACAGAAATCACTTATACGCTCTCATGCTGCCGGGGTTGGCCCAGCAGTAGAACGTGAAGTTGTCCGAGCTTTAATGTTTTTACGCTTAAGAACCATGACTTCTGGCCGTACTGGTGTTCGCGTCGCTCTAGCTCAAACATATGTAGATTATTTAAATGCCGGCATCACACCTATAGTTCCCGAATTTGGTTCGCTTGGATGTAGTGGCGATTTAGCGCCGCTTTCACATTGTGCACTCGCAATGATGGGCGAAGGAAGCGTTCATGACAATTCAGGTAAAGAAATATCAGCGATAGATGCAATGAAAGCAGCAGGAATTTCACCGATCGAACTTGAAGCTAAAGAGGGTTTAGCACTGATCAATGGCACCGATGGCATGCTCGGCATGTTAATTATGGCTTGCGCAGATTTATCAGATCTTTGCACCGTCGCCGACATTACCGCTGCGATGAGTATCGAGGGCTTACTTGGAACAGATCGAGTCTACGCACCAGAACTTCACGCGCCATTGCGGCCACAACTTGGTCAAGAAATAAGCGCTGCCAATCTATTTGCGCTATTAAAGGACTCCGGAATAGTTGCATCGCACTTGAATGACACTTCTATGGTTCAAGATGCTTATTCACTTCGGTGCGCACCACAAGTCGCCGGTGCAGTTCGTGACACTATCGATCACGCACTTACTATTGCTGGTCGAGAGTTGCAAAGTGCGATTGATAACCCAGTAGTACTTCCAGATGGCCGAGTCCAATCAAATGGAAATTTCCACGGCGCACCCGTTGCATACGTTTTGGATTTTCTAGCAATTGCAGCAGCAGATTTGGGTTCCATCGCAGAACGTCGTACCGATCGCGCACTCGATAAGAACCGTTCAAATGGATTACCACCATTTCTGGCAAATGATCCTGGAGTAGATTCTGGTTTGATGATTGCGCAATACACACAAGCCAGTTTGGTTAGCGAAAATAAACGTTTAGCTTCACCAGCTAGCGTTGATTCGATTCCTAGCTCTGCAATGCAAGAAGATCACGTTTCTATGGGTTGGAACGCAGCTCGCAAATTACGCAAAGTCATTGAAAACTTAACGCGGATTTTGGCAATCGAATTGGTAACTGCCGGCCGAGCAATCGAATTTCGAAGTGGCTTACAGCCAGCTCCGGCCACCGCTGCCGTCTTAAAAACTCTAAGAACGGTAGTTCCAGGTATTGGACCGGATCGCTTTTTATCACCAGAACTTGAAGATGCCGTAACGCTAGTTCACTCTGGAAAAGTTATCGAAGCTGCAAAATCTGTAGTTAAAGAACTGCGCTAACTCTTTCGTTTAGCAACACCAGCAGCAGCTTCTAAAACTAAGAGCGCAGCAAGCCGTACCGTTCTTTGATCTTCGGTATCGAGTGATGAATCAATTTCAGTAATGTCTATCGCGCGAACTCGGTTATCACTTCCCGCTATATGAGCCACTTGTCGCAATTCATCGGCGCTAATTCCACCGGGCACTGAAGCCGGACATGCTGGCGCAACAGAGCGATCACAGACATCTACATCTAAATCAACGTAAATTTCCTGACCACCATTACCAGCTATTTCTAAAGCTTCAGCCATAACATCTGAAATTGGCCGCTTACGCAACGTATCTCGATAAACAACATGGACGCCATTTTCGTTAGCACGATCTGCATACGCTTTGCTATTCGCAAAATCACTAATACCAATTTGCACAATATTTTTTCCAGACAAACCATCTTGAATTAGCCGCCAAACTGGCGATCCATTAGATATGCCATCACGAAGATCGTGATGCGCATCGAGAGTTATTAAGCCAATTTTAGATAAATCCGGCCAAAGTCCAGCAGTAACCGAGTATGTAATTGAGTTATCGCCACCGAGAGCTATCAGTAATTTGTAATTCTCTCGTACATCTTTAAGAAAAGCGGCTACTCGCTTTTCACCATCTTCATGATCAGGCTTTTCAATATCTCCAAGGTCAGAAAACTTTAATCCATTTAATTCGATCTTATTAGTACTTGAATAAGTTGAATATCGGGAGAGCGCTGCTCGAATTGCACCAGGAGTTAAATTTGCGGCGCTCTTTGATAAACAAGTCTCAAAGGCTGGAACCCCAACTAAAGCAATATCCGCGCTAGTTCTTGCGCCATCAAACAAAGTAATTGCGCGTTGCCATTTGGGATCATGCGCCAAATTAGGCGTATTTGCTTGGCTTTCCATGGTGGTAATCGTATTGGTATCCTTCGCGTTAAGTAGAGTCGCCCGGATCACCGCGTTATTGATTGATTAATTTCAATAAATACCGAGGAAAGTCCGGACTCCATTGGGCAGAGTGGTGGGTAATACCCACCCGGAGAAATCCGCGGGATTAGTGCAACAGAAAGTAAACCGCCAACGAAAGTTGGTAAGGGTGAAACGGCGGTGTAAGAGACCACCAGTGCACAAAGTAATTTGTGTAGCTATGTAAACCCCACTCGGAGCAAGACCAGATAGTTGGCGTTTGAATGTGCCCACATGAGCCAACGGGTAGGTTGCTTGATTACGTAAGCAATTACGTAACTAGATGGATGGTGATCCGTTCGCAAGAACGACAGAATCCGGCTTATAGGGCGACTCTTCTT